>NZ_JBFAWF010000024.1:0-142407 GCF_040680195.1 Streptomyces sp. NPDC052109
CGTCAACGTCGTCTACGCCATGCTCCGCGATCGCAAGCCCTACGAAGGACGTCCCCAACTCCGCCTCATCGCTTGACATCAGCATTAGGCAGCCTGTCCCTTCTGGGTGTCGGGGTCGGCGGCCCAGTAGGTGCCGCCGGGGTAGGTGTACCGCGCGATGGACTCCGGGCGCAGGGCGGCGGAGAAGCCGGGCGCGGCGGGTGCCGTGTAGTGGCCGTCGCGGATGACGACCGGGGTGACGAAGTGCTCGTGGAGGTGGTCGACGTACTCGATGACCCGGTCCTCGGTGGTGCCCGAGACGGCCAGGTAGTCGAACATCGACAGATGCTGGACGAGTTCGCACAGGCCGACTCCACCCGCGTGCGGGCAGACCGGGACGCCGAACTGCGCGGCGAGCAGCACGATGGCGAGGTTCTCGTTGACACCGGCGACGCGGGCCGCGTCGATCTGGACGATGTCGAGGGCGCCCGCCTGGAGCAGCTGCTTGAACATGATCCGGTTGTGCACGTGTTCGCCGGTGGCGACCTTCACCGGGGCCACCGCGCGGCGGATGGCGGCATGGCCGAGGACGTCGTCGGGGCTGGTGGGCTCCTCGATCCAGTACGGGGCGAACTCGGCCAGGGCCCTGGTCCAGCGGATCGCCTCGTCCACGTTCCAGCGCTGGTTGGCGTCGACGGCGAGCCGGATGTCAGGTCCGACGACCGCGCGGGCGACCCGGCAGCGCCGTACGTCGTCGTCGAGGTCGGCGCCCACCTTCAGCTTGATCTGCGTGAAACCGTCGGCGACGGCCTGTGCGGCGAGCCGGGTCAGCTTGTCGTCGTCGTAGCCGAGCCAGCCCGGTGACGTGGTGTAGGCGGGGTAGCCGCGCTCCAGCAGACGCGCCCGGCGCTCCGCGGCGCCCGCTCTGCCGCGCCGCAGCAGTTCGAGGGCCGCCTCCGGGGTGAGCGCGTCCGCGATGTACCGGAAGTCGATCTGGCCGACCAGCCACTCGGGTTCGGCGTCGGCGAGCAGCTGCCACAGCGGCTTGCCCGCCCGCCGGGCGGCGAGGTCCCAGACGGCGTTGACGACGGCCCCGATGGCCATGTGCATCACGCCCTTCTCGGGGCCGAGCCAGCGCAGCTGACTGTCCCCGATCATCTCCCGGAACAGGGACCCCGGGTCGGCGCAGAGGTCGGCCACGTCCCGGCCGAGCACATGGTCCCTGAGCGCGTCGATCGCGGCGACCTGGACGTCGTTGCCCCGCCCGATGGTGAACACGAAACCGTGTCCCTCGTGCCCGTCGGCGGCGTCGGTGCGCAGCACGACGTAGGCCGCCGAGTAGTCGGGGTCCGGGTTCATCGCGTCGGAACCGTCCAGCTCGCGCGAGGTGGGGAAACGGATGTCGTGGGTGTCGACCGCGGTGACGCGGGCGGGAGCCTGGGACACTTAAGTCCTTTCCGTCGGCGGGTGGTTGGGGGGACGTCAGTCCTGGGCACGGCCCGTCGTCACGCGCGCGATCACGAGGGCGACGAGGATGATCCCGCCGTAGATGGCCTGGATCCAGAAGGACGGGACCTGGGCGAGGGTGAGCAGGTTCTGTACGACGCCCAGGAGCAGGACGCCGGTCAGGGCGCCGAACATGGTGCCCTTGCCACCGTCCAGACTGATGCCTCCGATCACCGCTGCCGCGAACACGGTGAAGATCATGTTCTGGCCCTGGTTGGCACTGATCGCGCCGACGTACCCGGTCTGCAGCAGGCCGCCGACCGAGGCGAGGACGCCCGCGACGACGTACACGCCGAGCATGACCCGGTCCACGCGGACGCCCGCCGCGCGGGCGGCGTCCGCGTTGCCGCCGATGGCGTACAGGGCGCGGCCTGTGCGGTGGTACTTCAGGACGAACCCGGTGACCGCGAAGGCGACCGCGGCGAGCCACACCGACATGGGCACGTTGAGGAAGGTGGTGGTGGCCAGGGAGTAGAAGCTGTCGGGCATGCCGAACAGGGTCTTGCCCTTGGTGGCACCGACCAGCAGGCCGCGCAGCACGATCAGCATGGCGAGCGTGACGATGAAGGCGTTGAGCCGGAACTTCACGACGAGGACGCCGTTGAAGGCGCCGAGGACCGCGCCGACCACGGGAATGGCGAACAGGGCGAGCCCGGTCGGGAAGCCCGTGCCCCAGCCCGACTCGCCGGCGGGCAGCACCAGCAGGGCGCCGACGGCCGGTGCGATGCCGACCACCGACTCCAGGGACAGGTCGAACTTGCCGGTGATCAGCACGAGGGACTCGGCGAGAACCACCATCGCGAGCGCGGCGGAGGCGCCGAGGATCGAGATCAGGTTCCGCTCGGTGAGGAACGAGTCGTTGACCACCGCGCCGAGCACCATGAGCAGCAACAGGGCGGGGACCAGGGCGAGTTCGCGGGCCCGGCGGAGCAGGACGGTCCTGGAACCACCGGTGCCTTGCCGGTCCAGGGTGGGCGACGTGGCGGCGGGCGCCGAGGCCTTCATCTCAGTCACCCCGGCCCCCTGCGGGTCGGCCGGGGGTCCGGGGGCTGCCCCCGGGAGATGCTGGGGCCATGGTCAACTCCTTCGATGGAGGCGATCAGCTCGTGGTCGCGCCAGCCGGCCGGGTGCTCGGCGACGACACGGCCGTGGAAGAGGACGAGGACGCGGTCGCAGCGGCGCAGATCGTCGAGTTCGTCGGAGACGACGAGGACGGCGGTGCCGTCGTCCCGGGCGCTGTCCACGCGGGCGAGCAGCGACTCCTTGGACTTCACGTCGACACCGGCGGTGGGGTTGATCAGCACCAGCAGGCGGGGGTCCGAGGCGAGGGCGCGGGCCATGACGACCTTCTGCGCGTTGCCGCCGGACAGGTCCGACACGGGCTGGTCGGGGCCCTCGGCGTGGATGTCGAGGCGTGCGATCAGCTCGGCGGCGAAGCGGCGCCTGGCGTCGGTGGCGACGAAACCGGCCCGTCCGAGCCGGTCCAGCACGCTCAGCGTGGCGTTGTCGCCGATGCTCATGCCGGACACCAGCCCCTGCTCGTGCCGGTCGCGCGGGACACAGCCGATCCCGGCCCGCAGTGCGGCCCGTACGTCCCCGAACGGCAGCTGCGTGCCGTCGAGTCGGGCGGTCCCACCGGTCGGTGTGTGCAGTCCGGCGAAGGACTCGGCCAGCTCGGTCTTGCCGCTCCCGCTGGAGCCGGCCAGTCCGACGACCTCACCGCGGCGGACGGTGAGGTCGACGCCCTCGTACGCGGGCGAGGTGAGCCCCCGCGCCTCCAGCAGGACGGGTGCGCCGTCGCCGGCCTGCCTGGTGGGTACGGCCTGTTCGGCGATGGACTCCCCCGCCATGGCCTCCACCAGCGCCGCCTTCGGCAGGTCGGCGACGGGTGCGGTGGTGATCCAGCGGGCGTCGCGCAGCACGGTGACCGTCTGGCAGACCTCGTACACCTCCTGGAGGTGGTGGGAGATGAACAGGAAGGTGACACCGGAGTCCTGCAGCGCGCGCATGCGGGTGAAGAGCCGCTCGATCTCCCGGTTGTCGAGCTGGGCGGTGGGTTCGTCCAGCACGATGAACCGGGCGCCGAAGCTCAACGCCCTTGCGATCTCCACCATTTGGCGGTCCTCGACCCTGAGGTCGGCGGTGCGCGCCTCGGGGTCGACGCGCACGTCCCAGGTGTCGAGGAGGTCGCCGGCCTCGCGGCGCAGCCGGCGCCAGCTGATGACACCGCGGCCGGCCGGCTGCCGGTTGAGGAACAGGTTCTCGGCGACGGTCAGCTCCGGGACGACCGTCGGCTTCTGGTAGACGCAGGCGACCTTGCGGCGCCAGGCGTCCCGGTCGGCGAGCGCGGGCGCGGGCTCGCCGTCGAAGCGTACGGTGCCCGCGTCCGGGGCCTGCAGGCCGGTGAGGACGTTGACCAGGGTGGACTTGCCGGCGCCGTTGCGGCCGACCAGGGCGTGGGACTCGCCGGACAGCACGGTGAGCCGGCCGTCGGCGAGGGCGAGGGTGGGGCCGTACCGTTTGACGATGCCCTCGGCTTCAACAAGCGGGGTACTCATCCGACCGTGTTGCCCCACAGCTTGGGGTCGTCGACGTTGCTCTTGGTGACCAGCGGCGCGGGCAGCTGGTCCTCCAGGATGCCGTTGGGCAGCTTCACGATCGTGGAGCCGTGGTCCGTCGGGCCCGGCTTGAACGTCTTCCCGGCCATCGCCGCCTTGATGTAATACAGGCCGTACTTGGCGTAGGCGTCTGCCGGCTGGGAGACGGTGGCGTCGATCTGGCCCTTGCGGATGGCGTCGAACTCCTGCGGGATGCCGTCGTTGGAGACGATCGTGATGTGGCCCGTCTGCCCGGCCGGTTTCAGCATGTTCTTGGACTTCAGGGTCTGCAGGGTCGGCGCGAGGTAGACACCGCCGGCCTGCAGGTAGATGCCCTTGATGTCGGGGTTGGCGTTGAGGAGCGTGTCGAGCTTGGCGGCGGCCGTGTCGGACTCCCACTTGGCGGGGATCTCCAGCACCTTGAGCTTCGGGTACCTCTTCTTCACGCAGGACCGGAAGGCCTCGGAGCGGTCGCGGCCGTTGACCGAGGCCAGGTCCCCCATGATCTGCACGACTTTGCCGCTGCTGACGTGCCGGCCGAGGTAGTCGCAGGCCTTCTCCCCGTAGGCCACGTTGTCGGCGCGCACCACCATGGCGACCTTGCCCTTGTCGGGCGCGACGTCCACCGCGACCACCGGGACGCCCTTGCGCTCGGCCTGGTCGAGTCCGGCCTGGATGGCGGCGCTGTCCAGCGGTGCGACCACCAACCCCTTGACGCCCTGGGTGAGTTCGTTGTCGATGTCGGTGATCTGCTGCGAGGGGTCGCTGTTGGAGTTGACCGTCTTCAGCACCTCGACGCCCTCGGACTTGGCCATCCTGGGCACGTAGTCGTTGTACGACTGCCAGAACGGCGAGGTCAGCAGCGGCAGGATCACGCCGACCTTGCCGGTGCCGCCGCTGCCCGCACTCGCGGTGTCCTTGGTGCTGCCGCAGGCGGCGAGCATGAGCGAGGCACAGGCGGCCAGGGCCGCCGCGCCGATGATCCGGGACCTGCTGCGCTTCCTGACAGTGCTGGCGGGCATCTCGCGGCTCCTCGTCGAGGGTGTTCGAGCAGACGCCGCATACTTATCAGACCAATAAGCCGAGTCAACACCCTCGTGCAGGGAAAATTCCGAGACACTGGCCGTAGTGGTCGGACCACTTGGCCGGTTAGACTGCGGCGCACCGGGAGAGGGAGGAGTGGCGTGGACGAGGAGGAAGTGCCACAGAAAGGCACGGTGACCCAGCGCGCCATCGAGGAGATCAAGGCGATGATCGCCGGGGGCCGGCTGGAGCCCGGCGAACGGCTGCCCACCGAGCGCGACCTGGCGGCCCGGCTGGGCATCTCCCGCAGCTCGATGCGCGAGGCGATCCGCGCCCTGACCGTGATGGGCGTCCTGGAGGCCCGGCACGGCTCCGGGATCTATGTCACCGCGCTGGAGGCCGGCGACCTGCTGGAGACCTTCGGGGTGGTCGCGGACCTGTCCCGGGGCCCGCGGCTGGTCGAGCTGCTCGAGGTGCGCCGGATCCTGGAGTCGACGGCCACCGCGCTGGCCGCGGCGCGCATCACCCAGGAGCAACTCGCCGCGGTCGAGAAGCACCTGGCGGCGATGAATGCCACCGACGACCCCGAGGAGATCCTCGCCCACGACCTCGCCTTCCACCGCGAGATCGCCGCCGCCGCGGGCAACGAGACCATGGCCGCCATCCTGGAGGGGCTGTCCTCCCGCACCTTCCGCGCCCGTGTCTGGCGCGGCTACCAGGAGGAGGGCGCCTTCGCCCGCACCCGCCGCGAGCACGCCGCGATCCACCGGGCCCTCACCGCCCGCGACCCGGAGGCGGCACGGGCGGCGGCAGCGGCCCATGTGGGCGAGGTGGAGGAGTGGCTGCGGGCGCAGCTCGGCGGCTAGGTCCTGTCGTGGCCGGACGCAGGACGGGTGCGGCCCGCCAGGGTCACTCCCCGCGCGGTCGGCGGTCCGCCCAACAGGTCGACCGGTTGCGGGCGTTCGCCCAGCCGGAGATCCGTCGCCGCCCGTGCCACCCCGGCTCACCGGCGCGAGCCCGGCCGGTCAGCGCCGAAGTCGCAGCGTCGTCAGCTCGAACGGCCGCAGCCGTACGGTGATCCGGTCGCCGTCGCGTTCCGGGGCGCCCGCGTCGGACAGGGGGCGTTCCAGCAGATCCGTCGCGGTCACCTCCGTGACCTCGAAGCCGGCGGTGAGGGTGGCCCGGGCCCGGCCGCCGTGGGCCTCGTGGAAGCGGACCACCACGTCACCGCTGCCGTCGTCGGCGAGTTTGACGGCGGTGATCACGATCGCGTCGTTGTCCACCGTGACCAGCGGCGCGACCTCACGGGCGCCGGTCAGGCGCCGTTCCGGCAGGTTGATCCGCCAGCCCTCGCGGACCGCGTCGGCGATCGAGGCGCCCGGGACCAGCGCGTGCCGGAAGCGGTGGACGCCCTGGTCGGTCTCGGGGTCGGGGAAGCGCGGGGCGCGCAGGAGGGAGACGCGCACCGTGGTCGTCGTACCGCGGTCGCCGTGAGAGCGCACGGTACGGGTCACGTCGTGGCCGTACGTCGAGTCGTTGACGACCGCCACGCCCCAGCCGGGCTCCGCCAGGTGGACGAAGCGGTGGTTGCAGGCCTCGAACTTGGCCGCCTCCCAGGACGTGTTGGTGTGAGTCGGGCGGAAGGCGTGCCCGAACTGGGTCTCGGAGGCGTACCTCTCGGCGTGCAGGTCGAGCGGGAAGGCCAGCTTCAGGAACTTCTCCGTCTCGTGCCAGTCGACCTCGGTGTCGATGAGCAGCCGCCGCTCGCCGGACGGCAGCGACAGCACCTGGGTGACCCGGGAGGCACCGAAGCTCCGTACGATCCGCACCGAAGCGCCGTCCTCGCCGGCCTCCACCGACTCGGCGTCCGTGAGGTCGGTGACGGTGTTGCGGTAGAAGGAGTCGACGTCCCAGGCGTCCCACATGTTCGGGAAGTCCGGGTGGAGCTGCAGCAGGTTGGCGGCCCGGCCGGGGGCGATGGTCTCGCGGTCGGCGTCGAGGTCGTGGGCGGAGACGACGAGGCCTCGGGCGTCGATCTCGACGCGGAGCAGGCCGTTGTCCAGGACGTGCCCGCCCGCGGCGCGCGGCGCGAGCCGCGTCCCCTGAGGCCGGCGCGCCGCTCCGGCCCCGCCGGCGGGAACACCGTTACGGCCGTGCGGTGCCGAGTTGAAGACGAGGTGCCGGTGCCCCTCCCCCGCCAGGGCCCGCTGAGCGGCTGCGATGATCTCGTCCAGCTCCCCGGCGATCCGCTCGTACGTCGCCCTTGCCTCCCGGTGCACCCAGGCGATGGACGAGCCGGGCAGGATGTCGTGGAACTGGTGCAGCAGGACCGTCTTCCAGATCCGGTCCAACTCCTCGTAGGGGTAGGGGAATCCGGCGCGTACGGCCGCGGTGGCCGACCACAGCTCGGCCTCCCGCAGCAGGTGTTCGCTGCGGCGGTTGCCCTGCTTGGTCTTCGCCTGGCTGGTGAGGGTGGCGCGGTGCAGCTCCAGGTACAGCTCGCCGACCCACACGGGCGGCTCGGGGTACTCGGCCTCGGCCTTCTCGAAGAAGGCGCGGGGTGTCTCCCAGGCGACGGTGGCCGAGCCTTCGAGGTCGCGCAGCCGGGCCGCCTTGGCGACCATCTCGCGAGTGGTGCCGCCGCCTCCGTCGCCCCAGCCGGTGGGCGCGAGGGAGTGCCGGGCCCGGCCCTTGTCCTTGAAGTTCCGGGCCGCATGGGCGATCTCGCTGCCCTTCATGGAGCAGTTGTAGGTGTCGACGGGCGGGAAGTGGGTGAAGATCCGGGTGCCGTCGATGCCCTCCCAGTGGAAGGTGTGGTGCGGGAACTTGTTCGTCTGCGACCAGGAGATCTTCTGTGTGAGCAGCCACTTGGACCCGGCAGCCCTGATGATCTGCGGGAGCCCGGCGGCGAAGCCGAAGGTGTCGGGCAGCCAGGCCTCCTGGTTCTCGACGCCGAACTCGTCGAGGAAGAACCGCTTGCCGTGCACGAACTGCCGGGCCATGGCCTCCGAGCCGGGCATGTTGGTGTCCGACTCCACCCACATCCCGCCGGCCGGCACGAACCGTCCCTCCGCCACGGCCTTCTTCACCCGCGCCCACACCTCGGGCCGGTGCTCCTTCACCCAGGCCCACTGCTGTGCCTGGGACATGGCGAAGACGAACTCCGGCTCGTCCTCGATCAGCGCGGTCATGTTGGAGGTCGTACGGGCCACCTTGCGGACCGTCTCCCGCAGCGGCCACAGCCAGGCCGAGTCGATGTGCGCGTGCCCGACCGCGCTGATCCGGTGCGCGGACGGTACGGCCGGAGCCGCCAGCACACCGGTGAGCTCGGCGCGGGCCCGCTCGGCGGTGCCGTTCACGTCCTGGAGATCGACGGCGTCCAGGGCCCGCTCGACGGCGCGCAGGATGTCGTGCCGGCGCGCGGAGTCCACGGGCAGCTCCGCCATCAGCTCGCCCAGCACCTCCAGGTCCACGACCAGCTGCCACACCGGCTCGTCGAAGACGGCGAGGTCCATGCGGGTGAGGATGTACTGCGGCTCGTGCCCGGCGGTGTCCTTGTCGCCGAGTCGGGTGGGCTGGAAGGGGTGGTAGTCGAGGATGACCGGGTTGGAAGCGGCCTCGATGTGCAGGGCCACCTCGTCGCCGCCCGCCACCGGGGCGCCGATGCGCACCCACTGGTTGCGCGGGTTGAGGCCCTTCACCGGGGTGCCGTCGGGCCGGTAGACCAGGCCCTCGCACTGGAAGCCGGGCATGTTCTCGTCGAAGCCCAGGTCGAGCAGGGCCTCGACGGTCTTCCCGGCCCACGCCTCGGGCACGGTCCCGGTCACCCGGAACCAGCTCGTGCCCCAGGGAGCGCCCCAGCGTGCGCCGATCTCGATCGGCTGGGCCTCGGCCGCGAGTCCCTCCTCGACGGGCACGGGCTCGCCGGGCGCGTGCCACACCGCGACCTGCAGCGGCACGGACTCGGGGTACACGGCGGGGCGGATGCGTTCGTCGAGGACGCGCCTGAGGCGGGCTTCCACCAGCGTGCGGTCGTCATGCATGCGGGGTGCTCCCTGCGGGTTCCGGGTGATTGCGGTGGTCACCAGGGGTGGGTGACGGTGACGGGGGTCGAGGCGTTGTAGAGCTCCCCCACGGCACGCAGTTCGAATCGTGCGGCTGTCTCGCCCTGCTCGGGCTGCAGTCCGGTGAGGAAGTAGGCGCGCTGGCAGGTGCCGCCGAGGAAGCGGCGGGTGCCGTCGGGCAGGAGGCGGTGGAGTTCGTAGTGGCGGACGGCGCCGGGGGCGGCGTTCCAGGCGAGCCGGAGGTCGCCGCCGGTCGCGGCGGTGACACGGGCGCCCGTGGGGGCTGCGGGGGCGGTACCGGTGTCCCGGACGGCCAGGCCGCCGAGGCGCCAGCGCACCGGGCCCTCCGCGGCGGTGAGCCGGATGCCGAGGGCGTGGACGGTGCCGGAAAACCCGGTGAGCGGCAGTGCCAGGGTCTGCCAGCCGTTGACCGACTTCACGCGCATGCTGTTGTTGACCGGGTTCACGGCCAGATAGGTGTACGGCGGAGTCTCCCCCGCCCCGCTCGGCTCGGCCGTCGCCACCGCCAGCTCGACGTTCACAGCGCCGGCGTCGGTCTTATGCGTGAGCTCGACAACCGTGTTCACACCGACCGGCAGCCGGGTCGCGTACAGATCCACCACGACCGGTTGATCGAGTGCACCGTCCACCAGCACACTGCTCCCGCCCCGCCAGGCATCGGCGAAGTCGAAGGAGACCGCCGGCCGCGCCCCCGCCGTGCGCACGACCCACCGCCGCGCCGGCAGCCGGTCCTGGAGCCCGAGGTGGTTCCAGGCGGCGTCCGAGGTGACGGCCCCGTCCTCGTACCAGCGCAGCCCGTGCCCCGTGTTGAACACGGTCGCGAACGGCAGCGAGGTCACGGTCGACCGGTCGGCGACCGACACCGCCGGTGCCCGCCATGGATCGCTCGGGTCCGGACGGGACGGGTCCGGCGACCGCCCCGTCCAGAACCGGTCGTCGGCGGCGTGGAAGGCCTCCGGGGCGCGCTGGTCGGCGGGCAGGTGGTTGCGGGTCCACTCCGGCCGGTAGAGGCCGATCGAGGTGATGTGCGGCTCGCCGGTCGGCACGATCGCGTCCCAGTCCACCGACGTGTCGGACCCGTTCGACTCGACGTCGATCCCAGCCCACAACTCGTAGCGGCTCCGCCCCGGTTGTTCGGCCTTCGTGCCCGAGGAGGCGAGCGTGGCCGCGCTCCACCGGAAGTCCACGAACATGTCGTCGGCGGCCTGGAAGAAGGCCTGGTTCTGGCTGTCCAGCGCGCCCTGCCAGCTGACCGTGCCGTTCACGGTCATCGCGTCGTACCAGGTCACCCGCTGTCCGCGTGCGGCCGCGAGCCCCTTCAGCTCCTTGACGAAGCCGAGCATGGCCTGGCCGAGCGCGGTGTTCCCGCCGCCGGTCTCGGCGTTCACGAACCAGCCGTCGAAGCCGTAGGCGGCCGCGACCGCGACGAGCTGCGCGGCGATCGGACAGTGCCCGGTGGCGTCCTTCTGTACGAGGTCCCGGGTCCACTGGAGCTGTCCGCCGTACGCCACCGGCGGCAGGAAGATGTTTCCGAGCACCGGGACGCCGTGCCGGTGGGCCGCGTCCACGATCGGAGCGTTGGGCGCCAGGATCAGGCCCTCGCCGGCCGAACCGCCCCAGAAGACCAGTTCGTCGAGGTAGGCCCAGTGGGTGAGGGCGTAGTAGTCGGCGGTGGCCGAGCCCTGGGAGGGGTTGCTCGACGTCGGCCCGAAGGACACCAGGGCCTGGATGCGGGCCTGGCCGGAGCGGGCGGTGGTGTTCGCCGGGGTCGGGGCGAAGCGGGCGGCGAGCGGCACGGACGCGGCGTTGAAGGCGAGGTCGGGATCGTCGGCCGCGCGCCAGCCCTTCAGGCTGCGCCAGGTGATGCCGGGGCCCGGGCTGCCGGAGGGGAGCGAGTCCGGGTACCAGTAGGAGGCGTACGGCGGTGTGGCGCCGGCCTTGGGGCGGGCGGCCGCGACGGCCGGCAGGGACGGGGTGAGGGCGGCCGCGGTGGCGGCGACCAGGACCGTGCGTCTGGTGGGGTTCACGAGCGGGTGCCTCCGTGTGGGGTGGGGAGTACCTGATCGGGACTGACGACCTCGGTGATGCCGCGCGCGTCGAGGTGGACCTTGTCGTCCGCGCGGGTGTCGAGGACGGTGGTGGGGCGGGCGCCGTCGGCGACGAGCCGGAAGAAGGCGTCGAAGACGGCTCCGCCGGGGGCGCAGCGCGAGCGGTGGGCCGGATCGTCGGGTACGACGAGGGCCGTGGAGCGCACAACGGGGGCCGCGTACGGCCGGCGTGCCGCCTCGGCCAGCGCGCGGGCGATGTCCTTCGGCCGCCGGTCGTTGCGGAACAGCCCGAGCCCGTACTCGAGTTCGGGGAAGTCGGCGAGGTCGCGCGAGACGTCGTGGGAGCACCACCAGGTGACGCCCCACAGGTCGGGACAGTCGAGGACATGGGTGACGGTCGCCTCGGCGAAGGCGGCGGCGTGCTCGGCGGGCACGAGCGGCGCGGGCGCGCCGACCTCCTGCAGCCAGACCGGCCGGTGCGGTTCGTCCGCCCAGGCCTTGCTCAGCTCGACCAGGTAGGCGGCGTGGTGCTCGGCCGGCACCGAGGCACGGCCGTGGCGTTGGGCGGTGCCGTTGAACACCCAGGAGTGCACGGCGGTGACCTCACCGAGGCGGGCGGAGTGGCCGGGGGTGAAGGGCTGGTCGTCCTGGTACCAGGCGGCGTCGTAGGAGGCGTGCAGATGGAGCCGGCCGGGGGCGCCTTCGGCGCAGGCGGCCAGCATCCGTACGAGCCACCGCTCGGCCTGCTCGGGTGTGATGCGGTCGGGGTCGGGGTGGGGGCCGGCCGCGAACTGGTTGACCTCGTTGCCGACGGTCATGCCGATGAAGTTCGGCCGGTCGGCGAGAGCGGCGGCGAGGGTGCGCAGATACGCGGCCTGGCCCTCGACCACGTCCGGGTCGGTGAAAAGATTGCGCCGGTGCCAGGTGCGGGTCCAGGCCGGCAGGAAGTCGAAGCTGCTCAAGTGTCCTTGCAGGCCGTCGACGTTGACGTCGAGGCCGCGTGCGGCGGCCGCGTCGGCGAGGGCCACGAGCTGTTCGACGGCGCGCGGGCGGATCAGCGTCCGGTTGGGCTGGAAGCAGGGCCACAGCGGGAAGACGCGGACATGGTCGAGGCCGAGCGCGGCGATCGCGTCGAGGTCGGCGCGTACCGCGTCGAGGTCGAAGTCGAGCCAGTGGTGGAACCACCCTTCACTGGGCGTGTAGTTGACGCCGAAGCGCACGACAGGGGGCATGGAGTGTCCTTGTGGCGTACGGGTGTTCAGCCCTTGACGGCGCCCTCGCCGACCCCCCGGAAGAAGTACCGCTGGAGGCAGGCGAAGAGGGCGATGAGCGGGGCCACGGCGATCACGGTGCCGGCGGCGACGAGCCGTTCGTCGTTGGCGAAGGTGCCGTGCAGATAGTTGAGGCCGATGGTGAGGGTGAACTTGGACGGGTCGCTGAGCACGATCAGCGGCCACAGGAAGTCGTCCCAAGCCCCCATGAACGCGAAGATCGCGACCACGGCCAGTGTCCCCTTCACCGAGGGCAGGGCGACGCGCAGGAACCGCTGCCGGACGTTGGCGCCGTCGACGTAGGCCGCCTCCTCGATCTCGTACGGCAGGTTGCGGAAGGCGTTGCGCATCAGCAGCACGTTCATCGCGCCGACGGCGCCGGGCAGCACGACGCCGACGAGCGTGTTGTTCAGGCCGAGCTCGCGCATGGTGGTGAACTGGGCGATGACGATGCCCTCGACGGGCACGAGCATGGCCAGCACGAACACCAGCGTGGTCGCGCGCCGACCGCGGAAACGCAGCCGGGCCAGGGCGTACCCGGCGAGGGCCGAGCCGACGCAGTTGGTGACGACGTTGGCGGTGGCGACCTTCAGGGAGTTCAGTGCGTAGTCCCAGACGGGGATGGTGTCGGCGACCCGCGTGTAGTTGTGCAGGGTGGGATGGGCGGGCAGGAAGCTCGGCGGCGAGCCGTAGATGTCCTCGGTGGGGCCCTTGAGCGAGGTGGACAGCTGCCAGAGGAACGGGCCGACGGTCAGGGCGAGGACGGCGAGCAGCAGCAGATAGCGCCAGACCAGCTCGCCGACGCGGATACGGCGGCCGTGTTCGTCGGTGACGCGCGGCTCCTTGCGCACGGTGACCGGCGGCTCGGGCCGCACCTTCTCCAGGACGCTCATGACTCCTCCCGGCGGTCGGCGCGCAGCACCAGCAGCATGAGCGCGACGGTGACGACGAACACGACGACCGAGAGCGCGGAGGCGTAGCCGACGCGGCCGGTCAGGCCGGTGCCGGTGCGCTGGACGAGCATGACGAGCGTGGTGTCCTCGCCGGCCGGGCCGCCGCTCGGGCCGGCCATCAGATACACCTCGGAGAACACCTTGAAGGCGGCGACCGAGGAGAGCGCGGCGACCAGCACCATGGTGGAGCGGACGGCTGGGACGGTGACCGAGAGGAAGCGGCGCACCGGGCCCGCGCCGTCCACGGCGGCGGCCTCGTGCAGTTCGCGCGGCACGTTCGCCAGCGCTGCCAGGTAGATGATCATGTAGTAGCCGAGGCCCTTCCACACCGTGACGGCCATCGCGCTCAGCAGGAGCAGCCACTGGTCGCTGAGGAACCCGACCTGGCCGATCCCGACCGTCTCCAGCAGCGAGTTGACCAGGCCGCGTTCGTCCAGCAGCCACACCCAGATCAGCCCGACCACCACGATCGAGGCGACGACCGGGGTGTAGAAGGCGGAGCGGAAGAAGGTGATACCGGGGATGTTCTTCTGCACCAGCAGCGCGAGCAGCAACGGCAGGACGACCAGGGCGGGTACGACCCCGAGGATGTACAGCGTGCTGTTGCGCAGTCCGGTCCAGAACATGTCGTCGTGGAGCAGTTCACGGAAGTTGGCGAGGCCCACGAAGTGGCCCGGCAGCAGGGTCCGGCGGTCGGTGAAGGAGTTCACCAGGGTGGAGACGAACGGGTAGAGCACGAAGGCGCCGGTGACGAGCAGCCCCGGTGCGGCGAACAGCCAGGGGCTGAGAGGTAGTTGGCGCCGGATACGGACCGGGGTCGCCATGGCCGTCAGCCCTGCCGGAGCAGCCGGTTGGCGGCGTTGACAGCGTTATCAAGAGCCTGCTTGGGGCTCTCCTTGCCCTGGAGCGCCTTGGCCACCTCGTTGCGGAGCGCGGTCTTCATCTGGTCGCTGAACAGCACCGGCGTGTAATTGACCGCACTCTTCAGGGACTTGGCGGCGGCGATGCGCACCCGGGTCTCGTCGGTGCCGTCCTCCTTGTTGAAGTAGGGGTCGTTGAGGGAGCCGGCGGTGCTGGGGAAGATGGCGACCTTCTTGGCGAAGGACATCTGGTTCCGGGCGTCGGTCACGTAGTGGGCGAAGGCGACGGCGGCCGGGGTGTGCCTGGTGCGGGAGTTGACCATCACGCCCATCACGTACATGTTGACGTGCCCGGTGCTGGTGATCTGGTCAGTGATGCCGATGTTCCTGTAGAGGCTGGGCGCGTTCTTCTTGAAGTTGTCGAGGTCGAGGGCGCTGCCGGGGTTCATGGCGACGGCGCCGGTGAGGAACTTCTTGCCGGAGGACTCC
Source organism: Streptomyces sp. NPDC052109 (assembly GCF_040680195.1). Classification (NCBI taxonomy): domain Bacteria; kingdom Bacillati; phylum Actinomycetota; class Actinomycetes; order Kitasatosporales; family Streptomycetaceae; genus Streptomyces; species Streptomyces sp. NPDC052109. The sequence goes on from NZ_JBFAWF010000024.1 coordinate 14,812, forward strand.
GGGGTGGCGGTCAGGGCCTGCGGGTCCAGGGCCTTGGCGTCGTACAACTCCTTGTACTTGGTGAGGAGTTCGACTCCCTTGGCATCGTTGAAGGCGAACGCGGTGCCCTGCTCGTTCATCAGGGTGACGCCGTAGCGGCCGAAGTCCTCGACGGTGGGCACGTTGGCGAGGGTGGCGACCTTGCCGCCGCTCTTCTTCGCCATCTGGAGGGCGTCGGCGAAGAGTGCGTCGTACGTCCTGGGCGGCTGGTCGGGGTTGAGTCCGGCCTTGGTGAACAGGGCCTTGTTGTAGAAGAGCGGGCCGGTGTTCAGATACCAGGGGAAGGCGTACGTGCCGCTCATGCCCGGCACCTGGTGGCTGGCCCAGGCACCGTCCAGATACTCGTGCTTGTACTTTCCGGCCGCCTTGTCGAGGTCGAGCGCGAGGCCCGCCTTGGCGAGCGGGGCGACCAGGTCCGGGGAGACGTTGACGACGTCGGGCAGGGTGCCGCCGCCGGCGTCGGCGCTGAGCTTGTCGGGGTAGCCCTCGGCGGGCTGGTCGATCCACTTCACATGCGTACCGGGGTACTTCTTCTCGAAGCCGGCTATGAGGCCTTCGAAGTACGACTTGAAGTTCGCGCGCAGATTCCAGGTCTGGAAGGTGATGTCGCCCTCGATCTTGCCGGAGGCGTCGGTCGAGCCTCCGTCGTCGCCGCCCGAGCCGCAGGCGCTCAGCGGCAGGACGAGGGCGACGGCAGCGGCGGCGAGGGCTCTGCGGGGCATGGGCACGGTGACACGGCTCCCTTGCTGTGGCGGGGGTCGGGTGGCGCCAGAGACCTTGCCCGCGCCGTTCGGAGAAAGTCAATGCATTCCGCCCAACTAAAGAATTGGGCCGTTCATTAGTGCAGGTCAAACACGTTTGGCCGAGACCTTGCGGTCAATTGCTAATGCGCTTTAGGGTCTTGACACTCAAGCGCATTAGCGAGCACTGTCAGGAAGGGGGAGAAGCATGGCGACCAAGCGGTCCCCCGCACGCCGGCCCACGATGAAGGACATCGCGCGGCGGGCCGGAGTCTCCGAGAGCGCCGTCTCCTTCGCGCTCAACGGCCGCCCCGGCGTCTCCGAGGCCACCCGGGCACGGGTCCGCCGGGTCGCCGAGCAGCTCGGCTGGCGACCCAGCACGGCCGCCCGGGCCCTGTCCGGCGAGGGCGTGGCCACGGTCGGCTTCGTCCTGGCCCGCCCCGCGCACACCCTGGGCGTCGACTCCTTCTTCCTCCAGCTCGTCTCCGGCATCCAGGAGGTACTGGCCGAGCGGCACTTGGGCCTGCTCTTCCAGGTCGCGGAGGATGTCACCGAGGAGTGCGCGGTGTACCGGCGCTGGTGGGCCGAGCACCGGGTCGACGGCGTCCTGGTGGCCGACCCGCGCGCCGACGACCCGCGCCCCGGCCTGCTGGACGAACTAGGGTTGCCCGCCGTGGTGATCGGCGGTGCGCCCGACGTGTGCCATCCGGGGCTGTCCACGGTCTGGGCGGACGACGCGGGCGCGATGGCCTCCGTGGTGGACGAGCTGACCGCGCTCGGCCATCGCCGCATCGTGCACATCGCCGGCCTGCCGGATCTGGCCCACACCCAGCGCCGTATCGCCACGCTGCGCGCGGAGGCGGAGCGGCGCGGGCTCACCGAGGTCCGCTCGGTGACCACCGACTACTCCGACACGGAGGGTGCCGCCGTGACCCGCCGGGTGCTCGGGGGCTCCCCCGCTCCCACCGCACTGATCTACGACAACGACGTGATGGCCGTGGCGGGCCTCGCGGTGGCGGGCGAACTCGGCTTCCGTGTCCCGCGGGACGTGTCGGTGGTCTCCTGGGAGGACTCGGCCCTGTGCCGCATGGTCACGCCCCGGCTGTCCGCGCTGTCCCGCGACAGCGCGGAGTTCGGCCGCACGGCGGCACGCGAACTGCTGGCCCTGCTGGACGAGAACCCGGCCCGCTCGGTGGGGGTGCCGGTGCCCCGGCTGACGGGTCGGGGCAGCACCGCGGAGGCAGCCGCCACGGGGACCGGCCTGCCCGAACAGCACACCTAGCTGGGCCTGCCCGGCGAGGGGATGCCTTCACGTCTCGGCGCGGCGGAACTCACGGTTTGTGGGTTACCCAGAGCAGTTCCGCCGGCCACCGGTGTGCCCAGTCGGGTGGGTCGGTTTCGTTGTAGCCGTTGGGTGTTCCGAGTTCGGGCCGCGGCTCGATGAGGTCGTCGATGACGAGACCCGCGCCGCGCAGGACCTTGACCCAGTCGCCGTAGGTGAGCTGATAGCTGGTCGCGCCGTCGTCTTCGGCGATGGTGTTCAGCCCGAAGTAGTCCTGCTGCAGCGTCGTGGTCACGCGGCCGGCGGCTTCGTCGTAGCAGGCTTCGAACCATGGGCTGGCGACGTTGAACACCAGGCGCCCGCCCCGGCCCAGGACGCGTGCGGCCTGCGGCACGGCCAGGTGCGGGGGCGCCCAGCTGAGCCCGCCGAAGTCGCAGAACACCAGGTCGAAGCTGTCGGCGGCGAAGGGGAGTTGTTCGGCGGCGCCTTGCACCAGCGAGTAGCGGGCCGCTCCCATCGCGCGGGCCGCTGAGGCGAGTTGGGCTTCGGACAGGTCGAGCCCGACCACGGTGGCGCCCTCGGCGGCGAGCGCCCTGGACCACTGGCCGGCGCCGCAGCCGAGTTCGAGGACGCGCTTGCCGGTGACGTCGCCCAGGGCGTGCAGGTGCGCGTCGGGGATGGAGTACATGCCCCACAGCCGGGGTGTGGCGCCGATTTGCGGGTCGTGCTTGTGCTGGTAGGCGCTGCTGATCTGGTTCCAGAGCCGCCGGTTGGCGGGGATGCTGTCCACGTGCCGACTCCAGCATTGCCTGCCGGGGGCGGTCAACACGATGAGGGCACCGGCCGGCCCTCGCCTCGGTCCGGCCCTGCCTCGGCCCGTGATCCGCCGGACGAGCCCTAGCCTGGCTAGGCCCTGTCGTCGAACTCCCGTCGTCCGCCCGGAGGGCGGCCCTCGCGGCGTCAGGTGCGTGCTCCCGGCGTGCCGGGCCCCGGCCCCCCCGGGGCCGTTCGGGGCGGGAGCGGAGCCGACGGACGGGGAGGCGGAGCCGCAGGCCGGGGGGAAGCGGGGCTCCACTCCCCGAGGCGGGCGGGCGCCGATCGAGGACGCGGCGGGAGGAGGTGCCCGCAGCCCCTTCGGCGCCGGCACCCCCCAGCCCGGCGACCGCTCAGGACCGCCACTCGATCTTGAACACCCACACGTACCGGCCCGCCTTCCGGGCCGCCTCGGGTACGTCGACGACCAGCGAGCCGCCCGAGACGGTCCAGGTCAGGGGGCGGTCGTAGCCGAGCATGGTCACCTTGTCCCCGGCCCGCACCGGCACCGGCGCCTCGACGGTCAGCTTCGAGCCGGGCCGGGCCAGCGAGTGGATGTAGAACGCCTCGTCGGGCCGGACGGTGAACCGCAGGTCCTCCCCCAGCTGGGCCATCCTCGACCAGTACGTCGTGTCGTACACCGCCTCGCCGTTGACCTTCAGCCACTGCCCCGTCTCACGCAGCCGGGTCTGCATGATCTCCGGGATGGTGCCGTCCGCGCGCGGGCCGATGTCCAGGAGGAAGTTGCCGTTCTTCGACACGATGTCGACGAGACTGTGCACGACCTCCTCGGCGGTCATGTAGGCGGCGTCCGGCGTGGCCCGGTTGTACCCGTAACTGCGCGGATCGAGGCCACGGCTGGCCTCCCACTTGGCGACGACCGTGTTGGCGTACGTCGTGTACTCGGGCGTCGTGAAGTCGTGGAAGGCGATGCCCGAGCGGTCGTTGACGGCGACGTCGACGGGGCGGGCGCGGTCCTTGGCGTGGTTGAAGTACTCGGCGAGGACATGGAGGCTGTCGTTCGCACCGCCGATGTCGCACCAGATGATCTCCGGGTCGTAGCCGTGGATCAGTTCGAGCATCTGCGGCGCCTGATAGTCCCGCACATAGTCCTTGCCCGCGGTGTATCCCGTGTACGGAACCGGCTGCAGGGTGTACGGGTTGCGCGGGGCGTGGCCCATCCAGGGGTTGTCGGGGTTGAACCACTCGGGCATCGAGAAGTACAGGCCACGGTGGAGCTCGGGGGCGTATCGCCGGGAGGCCTCGAACAGTTCCTTGACCAGGTCCCGCTTGGGGCCCTGTGCGACGGCGTTGCGGTCGGAGACGCGGGTGCCCCACAGCGCGAAGCCCTCGTGGTGCTTGGAGGTCAGTACGTGGTACTGGGCGCCGGCGTCCCGGAAGAGCTCGACCCAGGCACGCGGGTCGAACTTCTCGGCGGTGAAGCGCGGGATGAAGTCGTCGTAGGCGAAGTCCTCGCCGTAGGTGTTGCGGTGATACGTGTACGTGGGGTTGCCCGGGTCCTGCATCTGGTCCCAGTACCACTCGGCGTACTGCACACCCACCGGCGCCCAGGCGGGCACCGAGTAGACGCCCCAGTGGATGAAGATGCCGAACTTGGCGCCGTGGAACCAGTACGGCGCCTGGTGACCGGAGAGGGAGGCCTCGGTGGGCCGGTAGTCGGCGGTGCCGAGGCTCAACCTGCTCCGGCTGGAGGCGACGTGGGTACCGCGGCCGCGGACGGTCACCGTGCCGTCCCGCTGCGTTCCGGGAGCCGTAGTGGCGCGGTTGCGGATGCCGACGCGGACGCGGGCCTGTTCGCCGGGGTCCAGGCGGCGGATGCGGGCGGGCTCGACGGTGCGGGCGCCGGGTACCTCGACGCGCACGGAGACCTCGTCGCCGCTCAGGATCGCGACGATGCCCGCGTTGACGACGGTGGCCTCGACGCTCTGGGCGCCGCTGGAGTCCAGCAGCGAGGCGGTGGAGTGCGCGTCGCGCAGGACCAACGCCCGCCCCTGGGCGACCGGTTGGAGGGAGAGCGCGAAGACGTGCAGGGACGTCATGTTCGCCGTCGCCGGATTGGTGACCGGCAGGGTGATGGCGACTGCCTCGCGTTGCGGATCGGTCCACACCTCCGACGTCCCGATCCCGACGCTGTGGTCGTCCTTGGTGCCGTCCGGCCTGTAGCGGTACGGCGCCGAGAGCGCGCCACCCGCCGCGTACCAGTCGGCGCCGCCCAGGCCGGCGGCGGTGGTGGAGCCGTCGGCGTAGTGGACGGTGGCCGTGCCGGCGGCGTTCCCGTAGCTGCCGGCGGTCAGGAAGACGGCCGAGAGATAGCGGCCCGGGGGCAGTTCGATGCGCTGGCCGAGCGCGACGACGTTGTTCCGGGCGCCCGCCGTCGACGGGGGGAAGTCGAAGGGGATGCCGTCGACCTCGACCCGGCCCGCGGGGAGTTCCTCGCCCGGGAAGGTGTAGCCGGAGCCGTCGAAGTCGCCACCGCGTGCGGAGGCGGTGTCGATGCCGTCGTTGTCGTAGAGCGCGTCGAGCGGGACGGGCACCGGATCGGGGACGGCGGCCCACGGTCCATCTTGGCCCACTTCACCGGCTTGACCGGCTTGTTCGGCGGCGCGAGCGGGTGTCGTGGCGGTGAGCGGCAAGGCGCTCGCGGCGGTCACGCCCGCTGCCGCGCCCAGGAACAGACGTCTGGGATACGTGCTCATGAGCGGCTCCCACATACTCCGATTCATCGGACGTCTGATGATTGTGGTGGCGCTTCGCGCGTGTCAACGGGGCTGCAGAGGAACCCTGGACGACACATTGATCGGACCACCGGCACGTCACCGAAGGCGACCTCTCGACGTACCGCCTCCGACCAGGCACAGTTCTCCCCGCGCCTTGATTCGTACCAGCGAGGAGCCGACGACCGAGCGAGGAGTGCCCGTGGGTGACTGGGCCGGGCGGACCGCCGCCGAGATTGCCGCCGCCGTACGCGAGAAGCGGGTGACGCCACGGGAGGTGGCCGCCGAGCACCTCGCGCTGATCGAGCGGCTCGACGGACGTATCGGGGCCTTCCGCAAGGTGCGCACGGAGGCGGCGCTCGCCGAGGCCGACGAACTGGCTTCCCGTGCCGATCTGCCCGAACTCCCGCTCGCGGGCGTGCCGCTGGCCGTGAAGGACAACCTGGCGGTGCGCGGCGAGTCGCACCGCGACGGTACGGCCGCCACCCCCGACATCCCGGCCGGCGCGGATCATCCGACGGTGGCCCGGCTGCGGGCGGCCGGGGCGGTCGTCGTAGGTCTGACCAACGTTCCCGAGCTGTGCGTCTTCGGCACCACCGAGGGCGCGTACGGCACCGCCCGCAATCCCTGGGACCTCTCCCGCACGGCGGGCGGCTCCTCGGGCGGCAGCGCGGCCGCAGTGGCCGCGGGCCTGGTGCCGCTCGCACTGGGCAACGACGGGATGGGCTCGCTGCGCATCCCGGCCGCGAACTGCGGTCTGGTCACCCTCAAGCCGGGGCACGGGGTGGTGCCGGCCGGCATCGGCAACGGCGACTGGTTCGGCATGGCGGAGAACGGGCCGCTGGCCACGACCGTCGAGGACCTGCGGCTGATGCTGGGGGTACTCGCCGACACCGGTCCGTCCGCGGCACCGGAGCCCGCGTCGCTCAGGGTCGCCGTGGCCCTGCGCAGCCCGCTCGCCGGGGTGAGCGTCAGCAGGTCGTATACGACCGCGGTCCGCGAGGCGGCCGGAGTCCTGGCGCGGGGCGGGCACCAGGTGCGGCGGGCCGAGCCGCCGTATCCGCTCTCCCTCGGGGTGACCGCGCTGCGGCACTGGACGGCGGGGACGGCCGTGGACGCCGAGGGGCTGGACGTGGCGCGGCTGGCCCGGCGGACCCGGGTGCACGCGGCGGTGGGCCGGCGGTTCGTGGACTCGGTCCGAGCCGGTGACGGCCGCGAGCGGCTGCGCGCCCGGCTGACGCCCTTCTTCGCCGAGCACGACGTCCTGCTCACCCCGGCCCTGGCCCGGCGCTCCCCCGCGGCCGGACCGTGGCACGAACGCGGCTGGCTGCGGAACATCCTGGCCAACACCGCGTACTCCCCGTTCACCCCGCCCTGGAACCTGACCGGCTGGCCCGCGATGTCGGTCCCCTTCGGCTCCCTGCCCTCGGGCGCCCCCTGCGCCGTACAGCTGGTCGGGCGCCCTGGTACGGAGGCGGTCCTGCTGGGGCTGGCGGAGGAGCTGGAGAAGCGGCGCCCCTGGCAGCGGACGGCACGGGTGGCCGCCTCCTGAGCTACTCGAGCGACCTGTACATGATGTGCAGCCCGACTCTGCCGTGCCGGGGGTGGTCGTAGGCCTCCGGGACCGTGCCGAGGACGGTGAAGCCCAGAGAGGTCCACAGGCCGACCGCCGGATTCGTCTCGACCACGGCGTTGAAGACCATCGCGCGGTAGCCGTGGGCCCGGGCCTCGGCCAGGACGTGTTCGGCGAGGGCGCGGCCGATGCCCTCGCCGGTGCGGTCCGGGTCGACCATGAAGCCGGCGTTGGCCACGCGGGAGCCGGGGCCGCCGTAGTTCGGGGCGAGGTAGGCCGAGCCGACCACGCTTCCGGTCGCGTCCTCGGCGACGTAGACACGCTTGGCCGGGTTCATCCAGAGCGCGCGGGCGTCCTGCTCGGAGGTGGCGGGGTCCCAGGCGTAGGTCTCGGCGGCGGCGACGATGCGGTGCCAGAAGGGCCAGATCCGCGGCCAGTCCTCCGCCACGGCTTCTCTGATCAGCATGGGCGTGAGTCTGTCAGGTCACGCCCATGCGTGCGGCGATCGCGATGGGTACGACCCGGGGGTCAGTCCACGCTGGGCAGGATGTGGGGTTCGGCGAGGTCGTCCTCGTAGCCCGCCAGGCGGATCGGGGCGGACCGGGCCCAGACGTCGAGACTTCCGAGCTCTCCGGGTCGTCGGCCCAGGCGCTCCGTGCGTTCCTTGGGGCGGTCTTCGCGATTCGTCTTCTCCGGTGTCACCGCGCACTCCTTATGTGTCGGTCACCCTCGAGGGCGTGCCGGACAGTCTGCGCCCCGGCACTGAACGCCCGCTCAGGTCTGGATAAAAGGCCAGTTCGGACGCGGTGGCGCCGGTACCTCGTGCCGAGCAGACCCTCGTCGGCCGGCTCGCTCCGGGACGGACGATGGGTGTGGGTAGGACCCCGTACTGCTGTCCGTCCCTTCCAGGGTAACCAAATGAGCGGCCTCCCGCTCGATAGGGAATGCAAACAAGGTGTAACTATCGCCCACCCTGCCTCATCTCAATACCCCTCAATATGCAGCCATTTGAAACAAAGCGCATCACTTGGCAGTGCGGCACATCACCCACTCGACCTACGTCGGCGAACATCTCTTCGAGCCCGGGTGGGCGTCCGGACCGGCCCCGGTGCAGTTCAGGTCCCGTTGGCCGGGGCGCAAGGTCCCCATGATCTGCTGATGAGCGGCAACGGCTGTCTCGCGGAAGGACTGACGCATGGAGCTGCGCAGCGTCGAGGAGCTGATGGATCTGCTGTACACCGGCCGGCACCAGCACGCGCTGAGAACCGCCGCGCTGCTGCGCCGCAGCCGCCCCGCCGACAAGGAGCTCCAGGTCGCGGCGCTGGTCCGTGGCATAGGAGCGGTACTGTGCCCGGGCGACGAGGCGGGCCGGGCACTCAGCGCTGCCGAGGCGGTGCGCTCCCTGCTCGGGGAACGGGTCTTCCGGCTGGTCCGCGGGGACAGGGGCGCCACCGACGACGACATGGTGCGGCTGCGGCAGGCGGACGAGGAGAGCAGTGCGGCGGGCTTCGACGCGGGCGTCCTGGAGGACTGGCGCACCGTGCTGGAGCTGGTGGCGGCTCGCCATGCACGCCTCGGCGCCGTCGACTGACACCTCCGGCGCGGCCCCTCGGGCGACTCACGGCCCGCCCCGCGATGCCGCCCGCGCGGGTCGCCCGGCGGCCGGGCGGTCACCCGTCCGCCCGGAAGAGCCACTGCGCCGGCCGGGCTCTGCCATGGGCCACGAAGGACACGTGACCTGCGCACGGGCATCCCGGATGACCGCTCCACCCCGGACGGGGACGGTCGCCCGGTCACGAATCCGGCGCCCTCACCACTTGCCGGGGGCGTAGTCCTTCATGAAGACGCCGTACAGGTCGTCGCCCGCCTCGCCGCGGACGATCGGGTCGTAGACGCGGGCGGCGCCGTCGACCAGGTCGAGCGGTGCGTGGAAACCGGCCTCGGCGAGGCGCAGCTTCTCGTAGTGCGGGCGCTCGTCGGTGATCCAGCCGGTGTCGACGGAGGTCATGAGGATGCCGTCGGTGTCGAACATCTCCTGGGCACTGGTCCGCGTGACCATGTTCATGGCGGCCTTCGCGGCGTTGGTGTTCGGGTGCCCGGCGCCCTTGTAGCCGCGGCCGAAGACGCCTTCCATCGCGGAGACGTTGACGACGTAGGCGCGCCCGCTGACCGCCTTCTTCGCGGCGTCGGCCATGGCGGGGCGGAGCTTGCTGATCAGGATGAACGGCGCCGTGTAGTTGCACAGCTGGGTCTCCAGCAGCTCCACCGGGGAGATCTGCTCGATGGTCTGGACCCAGGTGTTGGAGTCCACGACGTCGGGGACGAGGCCGCCGGCGTCGATGGCGGTGCCCTCCAGGTGCCGGGCGACGCTGGCGTTGCCCGCGACGAGGGCCAGGTCGGCGACCTTCTGCGCGTCCAGGCCGCTGGTGCCGACGGGCAGCGCGGCGATGCCGTCGACAGCGCCGGAGTTGAAGGCGCCGATGACGTGATGGGCGGGGAGCTCACCGGCGGGCAGCGGGGCGGTCTCTCCCTCGACCAGGGCCGCGTACGCGGAGGGCAGGCGGCGCACCGTCTGGGTCGCGTTGTTGATCAGGATGTCGAGCGGGCCCGCCTCGGCGACCTGCTCGGCCAGCGCCACGGCCTGCGCCGGGTCGCGCAGGTCGATGCCGACGACCTCAAGGCGATGGATCCACTCCGCCGAGTCCTCCATCGCCTTGAACCGGCGGATGGCGTCCTTGGGGAAGCGCGTGGTGACGGTCGTGTGCGCACCGTCACGCAGCAGGCGCAGCGCGATGTACATGCCGATCTTGGCGCGGCCGCCGGTGAGCAGGGCGCGCTTGCCGGTGAGGTCGGCGCGGGCGTCGCGCTTGGCCCGGTTCGTGCGGGCACAGTCGGGACAGAGCTGGTGGTAGAAGTAGTCGACCTCGACGTAGCGGCCCTTGCACGTGTAGCACGAGCGCGGGCGCTGGAGTATGCCCGCGATCCTGCCCTCCTCGACCTTGGAGCTGGGCAGAATTCCCTCGGTCTCGTCGTCGATGCGCTCGGCGGAGCCGGTCGCGGTGGCCTCGGTGACCGCCTTGTCGTGCGCGGTCTTGGCGGCCCGGCGCTCCTGGCGACGGCGCTGCTTGACCGTGCGGTAGATGTGCGAGGTGGCCCGGCGGACCTTGATCGCGTCCGGGTGGTCGACTTCGAGCTGGTCGAGCTCTTCGAGCACGCTCAGGCAGACGGCCAGCCGCTCGGGGTCGATGCCCGGCCCGTAGACCACCTCGTCCGTGGTCATGGAGGCCATGGAGCCGTCCTCTGTCACCGTCATCGCGCTGCCGCTTCCCTGATCACCCGCGCAGCGCTCCGACTCGCGCCCGCCTTCGAACGGGGAATTTTACGGAGCGGACCGGCTCGCCGCCAAACCCGCTCGAACCAGCGCCCGAGCCCACGCCACCCCTAACCCGCGCCCTACGACGAAGGCCGCGCGGGCGGTGCGGGTGGAACACCCGCCCCCGCCGGCCCGCGACCGCCGACCGCGATCACCCCCGCTGGGGCCACCCGCACCCGGCACCGAAAGCCGGACGGGCGGTGCGAGTGGGAGGGCCCCCGGCGAGAGCCCGCTGTGGGAGCCCCCCCCCCCCCGGGTGGCAACGCCGGGGGAACCCTCGTCAGAGCCGGCAAGCCGCCAGCAGCGTCGACACCTCGGCCGACACCGCGTACGCGAACCGGTCCAGGTCCGGCACGGCCTGCGCGTCGGCGACCAGCCCGTAGTGCACACGGCCGCGATACGTCGAGATGGCCACCGCCAGTGACTGCCCCGGCGCGAGCGGGGCCAGCGGATAGACCTCCTTCAGTTCGTGCCCGCCGAGCCTGAGCCCCACCCCGGGCAGCGGCACGCTGGTGACCAGGATGTCGAACCACAGCCGGGCCGCCTGGCCGACCAGCGGCCCGCCGAGCCGATGGCCGAGGGCCGGGACGTGATCGGCGAGCAGCGCGACGGCACCGGCGCCCCGGTTGGGCCCCGCGTCCTTGTTGCGGACCATCGCGGTGCGCACGGTGGCGAGGCGGCCGAGCGGATCGGACTCGTCCACCGGGAGCCGTATCAGATAGCCGGAGAGCCGGTTGCCCTGTGGATGCGCGGTGCGCGGGCGGCGCCGCGAGACGGGGATGAGGGCGCGCGGCGCCACCCCTTTCGTGCGGTCGCCCCGCTCCTCCAGCCAGCTGCGCAGCGCACCGGCGACGACAGCGATGAGCACGTCGTTCACGGTGCCGCCGACGGTCTTGCGCACCCGGTGCACGTCATCGATGTCGAGGACGACTCCGGCCGTGCACCGCGTGCCGCTCGGCGCCGAGGTGAGCGCGGAGGTGGGCCGCATCCCGAGCGTGGACCGGGCGAGCGAGGCACCGATGTCCAGCGCCCGGCCCACGTCGGACAGCGCGCCCCTGACGAGTGCCGGAACGAGTCCCGGCAGCTTGCGCACGTCGGGCAGCAGCCCGCGCGGCGGCTCGACGGCGCGGGGCGCCCGCTCGGGCAGGTCCATCGGGTCGAGCACGCCCGCGGCGAGCTTGAGTGCGCGCAGCCCGTCGGCGAGGGCGTGGTGGAACTTGAACAGCACCGCGAAGGACACCCCGTCCTCGCCGGGCAGCACATGCGCCTCCCACGGCGGCCGGCCGCGCTCCAGCGGGCGTTCCATCAGACGCCCGGCGACCGAGTGGAAGTCGGCGGTCGGAGCGTGCAGCCGTACGTGGTTCAGCGGGTCGAAGTCCGGGTCGGGTTCCCGGGTGGCGCCACCGAAGGAGAGCGGCTGCCACACGTCGCGGATGCGCAGGCGCAGCCCGGGCACCGCGGCGGCGCGAGCGGCGAGCAGGTCGGCGGCATGGGCGCCGGCGGTCGGTGAGTGGGCACCGAAGACGCCGAGCGCGCCGAGGTGCATCGGGTGCCGCTCGGACTCGATGTTCCAGAACGCCAGGTCGAGTGGAGCCAGCAGGTCGGAAGTCAAGGGCTTGCCTCGCGCGCGTCGACGACGGGTGGATCTGCAGTCAAACTCCGACACCCGATTACGGTCAAGTATGATCAGGCTACGCTCAGTTAACAGCAGATTAAGTCCCGCCCCTCCGAAAGGGGCGGGACGCAGGTGACGCGTGAGGTCACTTCAGCACCGGTTGCGCCGACTCGGGTGACGTACCCCACTCGGACGGGCGCGGGCCGACCGTGAACGCCAGCGAGCGCATGGAGCGCAGCGCGCCCGTCGTCAGATAGGTCCGCCCGTGCGGCGTGCCGTCGGTACGGACGGTCTGGATGTAGCGGTCGGTCGCGGAGGTGCCGGGCGCGGCGATGGTCAGCCGGCCGCCGGGCCAGTACCGGTGGTCCAGGGTGAGGTCGACGCGGTCGAAGACGGGCGTGGACAGGCCCCAGGTGCCGTAGCCGGGCTGGATCGGGAACAGCCCGATGGACGACAGCACGTTCCAGGCGGACATCGTGCCAAGGTCGTCGTTGCCGGTGATGCCGGTGGGCCCGTCGGTGAAGAGCGTCAGGGCCGCGTGCACCACGTCGGTGGTCTTCCACGGCTGACCGGTGGCCAGATAGGTGTACGGCGCGATGAGGTCGGGCTCGTTCATCGGGTTGTACTTGTCGGCGTTGTAGTACGCGTACGCGTCGCCGTGCACCCACACCTCGCGGGCCGTCTTCGCGGGGTCGGCGAGCAGCCGGTCGTAGGCGAAGAAGGAGTCCAGGCGGTCGTTGGCCGAGCGCTCGCCGCCGATGAGCCGCACCATGCCTGGCACGTCCTGCGGCACCAGCCACTGGTACTGCCAGGCGGTGCCCTCGTGGAAGCCGGTGCCACCGGCCGGGTCGGCCGGGCCGGTGAAGGCTCCGGAGGCGTCACGGGCACGGAAGAAACCGGTGCCGGGGTCGAAGATGTTCCGGTAGTTCTGCGCGCGGGCGGCGTAGCGGGCGGCGTCGTCCTCGTGCCCCAGACCGCGGGCCATCTGGGCCAGCATGGCGTCGGCGAGGGCGTACTCCAGCGTGACGGAGGCGCCGTGGTGGTAGTCGGAGTCGCCCATCTTGGCGTAGGGGCGGCCCTTGTCGTACGGGGCGAAGCCGTGCGCGAGGTACTCGGCGTTGGCCTCCCGGCCGATGCCCGGGTAGTCGGTGGGCGGGACCCCGTCGGCGTTCTTCTTCAGCGCGCGGTAGGTCCGCTCCTCGAAGCCCTTGAGCAGCCCCATCTGATAGGCCGTGGTCAGGAACGGGGTCACCGGATCGCCGCTCATGATGTTCGTCTCGACCGGGCCGTAGCCCCATTTGGGCAGCCAGCCGCCGTCCTCGTCGATCGCGACGACCGAGCGGGCCATGTCCCGTGCCTCACGCGGCGCGAGCAGCGCGAGGAGCTGGGCCTGGGTGCGGTAGGTGTCCCACAGCGACCAGTTCTGGTAGTACGTGAAGCCCCGGGCGTGGTGGACCCGGCGGTCCCAGCCGAAGTACCGGCCGTCGGCGTCGCCGCCGACGTTCGGCGCGAGGAACGACCGGTAGAGCGAGGAGTAGAAGGTCCGGCGCAGCGTGTTCGTGCCGCCCTGGACCCGGACGGCGGCGAGCCGCCTCTCCCACTCCTCGCGGGCCCGTTCGCGTACCGCGTCGAAGGACCGGCCGCCCTCGGCGGCCAGGTTCCCGGCCGCGCCGCGGGCGTCGACGTACGACAGGGCGGTGGTCGCCTCCACCGTACGGTCCCTGGTGGTGTCGAAGCGGACGTAGGCGCCGCCGGGTCCGCTGCGGGAACCCGGGGTGACGGTCTGGCCGTCCCAGGTGCCGTAGGCGGTGAAGGGCCGGCTGAAGCGGGTGACCGTGTAGACCGTGTAGGGGCCGGTGTCCCGGCAGAAGCCGTGGCCGGTGATCTCGGTGCGCACGGTGTGGTCGTCGAGGATCTCGACGGTGCTGGAGACCGGCTTGTGCAGCGCCTGGGCGGCGTTCAGCAGGACGTTGGCCTTGTCGGTGGCGGGGAAGGTGTAGCGCTGCACGCCGGTGCGCTCGGTCGCGGTCAGCTCGGCACGGATGCCGGAGGACAGGCCGACGCGGTAGTAGCCGGGGCTCGCCGTCTCGTCCTCGTGCGAGAAGCCGGCCGCGTACCGGGTGTAGTCCGTCTGCGTGACGTCGCCGGTCGTGGGCAGCACGGGCAGGTCGCCGCCGATGCGGCAGCCGACGCCCGAGAGATGGACCAGCGAGAAGCCGCGGACGCGGTTCTGCGTGTAGTCGTAGCCGGTCATGTGCCCGGTGTCCGGCGAGAGCTGCACCATGCCGAAGGGCACGGCCGCGCCGGGGAAGGTGTTGCCCTCGTCCTGGCTCCCGATGAAGGGGTTGACCAGGTCGGTGAGGTGGCCGTCGGTCCGCTCGGCGGCCCGTGCGGTGGGGGTGGCGATCAGCGCGGACGCTGCCATCACCCCGGCCAGGCACAGCCGTGTGCGCCGGGTCCCTCTCATGTCGGATGACCTCCGCAGGTTCGACATCGGTGTCTGAATCCTGAAGGTCGAACGAGTCAGATCCGGGCAAGATACGAAGATCGTGCCGAACGCGTCGCGCCCGGCACGGTGCGGGCAGTGACGGTCCGTCAGAGGCGTGCAGAAGCGGCGCCCGTCCGCACGGCTCCTGTCGCCGGTGAGCTGAACCTGCACGCAGCCTCGCGCCCGCGCCCGCCGGACGGCCCGGTCCATGAGCGTCCGGCCGCCGGGTCCACCACCTTCTCCTCGTCGGCGAGCAGGGCGAGGACGGCGGGCGGGTCCCAGGGGTGTGGGGCGCGTCCGGCTCCCGCCGGTCGTACTCCGTGAGAAAGGGGAACGGGGCTCCGCGGTCGCAGCACGCCCGGCCGGGCCGCGTCGAAGGCCGGCCGCGCCCTGAACGGTCCCGGACCGCGGAACCCTCGGCCGCAGTCGCCGGGAGGACCGGTACTCCCCGGAGCTGAGCCCACCGACCGGGCTCAGCCGCATATCCCACATCGGTGCCGGGGCCGTGTCCCTAGGGCACCCGCTGCCCCTTCCCCAGGGCGATCACCCCGCCCTTGGACACGGTGTACAGCTCCGCGTCCCGTTCCGGGTTGACGCCGATCGTCGCACCGGGCGGGACCTCCACGTTCTTGTCCAGCACCGCGCCGCGGACCACCGCGCCCCGGCCGATGTGCACGTTGTCGTGCAGTACCGAGCCCTGCACCACCGCGCCCGGGTCGACCAGCACGCCCGGGGAGAGGACCGACCGGGTGACCTGACCGCGGATCAGGCAGCCCGCGCTGATGATGGACTCCCCCGCGATGCCGCCCCCGTTGAAGCGGGCCGGGGACAGCTGGCCCGAGTGGGTGTAGATGGGCCACTGGCGGTTGTAGAGGTTGAACGCGGGGCGCTCGGCGATCAGGTCCATGTGCGCCTCGTAGTAGGCGTCCAGGGTGCCCACGTCCCGCCAGTAACCCTGGTCGCGGGTGGTCTCGCCGGGCACGTGGTTGTCGTTGAAGTCGTACAGCTGGGCCTCGCCGCGCGCGGTGAGCTGGGGCAGGATCGAGCCGCCCATGTCATGCACGGACTGCTGGTCCTCGGCGTCCCGGTGCAGGGCCTCGATCAGGGCCTTGGTGGTGAAGATGTAGTTGCCCATCGAGGCGAAGACGGTCTCCGGGTCGTCCGGCAGGCCCGGCGGATCGGTGGGCTTCTCCCGGAAGCGTTCCACCGTACGGCCGTCCGAGCCGGGCGTGATCACCCCGAAGGACGAGGACTCCGCGCGCGGCACCCGGATGCCGGCCACCGTCACGCCGGCGCCGCCCTCGACGTGCTGGGCGAGCATCTGCCGCGGATCCATGCGGTAGACGTGGTCGGCGCCGAACACCGCCACGTACTCGGGCTGTTCGTCGTACACGAGGTTCAGGGACTGCAGGATCGCGTCGGCGCTGCCCAGGTACCAGCGCGGGCCGAGGCGCTGCTGGGCCGGGACCGGGGTGACGTAGTTGCCGAGCAGGCTGGACATCCGCCAGGTGGTGGTGATGTGCCGGTCCAGCGAGTGCGACTTGTACTGGGTCAGCACGCAGATCCGCAGCACGTCCGCGTTGACGAGGTTGGACAGGACGAAGTCGACGAGACGGTAGGTGCCGCCGAAGGTGACGGCTGGTTTGGCGCGGTCGGCGGTCAGCGGCATCAGACGCTTTCCCTCGCCGCCCGCCAGTACGATCCCGAGAACCGAAGGCCCACCACGACGCATGGCCGCTCCCCTCACCCTGGATGAACCATGGATGCCCCGAGCAGACGGGACTAAGCCTGCTTGAGGATCTGCTCGTACAGCGCGGCCGTGCGCCGGGCCACCGCGTCCCAGCCGAACTCCCGGGCCGCGCGCTCCCGTCCGGCCTCCCCCATCCGCCGGGCCGCCTCCGGATCGCCCAGGACGGCGTCCAGGGCCCGGGCGAGACCCGGTTCGAAATCGTCGTCCACATCGACGAGGAGGCCGGTGCGTCCGTCGTCCACGACCTCGGGTATCCCGCCGACCCGTGAGGCCACGACCGGCGTGCCGCAGGCCATCGCCTCCAGATTGACGATGCCGAGCGGTTCGTACACCGAGGGGCAGACGAACACCGCCGCGCGGGTGAGGAGTTGGACGACCTCCGGGCGCGGCAGCATCTGGGGGATCCAGAACACCCTCTCACGGACCCGGCCCAGCTCCTGGAACAGCTCCCGGAACTCCCGGTCGATCTCGGGGGTGTCGGGCGCGCCCGCGCACAGCACGACCTGGACGCCCGGGTCGATGTCCCGTACCGCGCGCAGCAGATGGGGTACGCCCTTCTGGCGGGTGATCCGGCCGACGAACAGGACGTACGGGCGGGCGGGGTCGATGCCGTGCCGGACGAGTGCGTCGGTGCCGTGGTCGGGCCGGTAGAGGTGGGTGTCGATGCCGTTGTGCACGATGTGCACGGCGGCCGGCTCGAGCGCCGGATAGCAGGCGAGAACGTCCTCGCGCATGGCTCCGGACACGGCGATCACCGCGTCCGCGGCCTCGATCGCGCTGCGTTCGGCCCAGCTCGACAACGCGTACCCGCCGCCCAGTTGCTCGGCCTTCCAGGGCCGCAGCGGCTCCAGCGAGTGGGCGGTGACCACGTGCGGGACGCCGTACAGGAGCTTGGCGAAGTGGCCGGCGAGATTCGCGTACCAGGTGTGGGAGTGGACGAGTTCGCGGCCTTCGAGGGCGGCGGCGATGGACAGGTCCACGGAGAAGGTGCGCAGCGCGTCGTTGGTGCCGTCCAGCGCGGGCCAGGGGCGGTGGCGTACGACGCCCACCCCGCGTCCCTCGCCCCAGCAGTGCACCTCCAGGTCGACCAGGGAGGCCAGCTCCCGGGCCAGGAACTCCACATGGACACCGGCGCCGCCGTACACGTCCGGGGGGTACTCCCGGGTCAGCAGTCCCACTCGCACCCGACAACCCCCTTGTACCGGCGGCAGGTTCCCTTTCATGGTCACCCAGATACGGCTCCCGGGGAAGAGCGCGGCGGCCGGGTGAAGCAGCAGTCGCCGCAGACCCCGCCGCCGGGCACCCGGTAGTACAGGCAGCAGCTGCGGCGCCGGAAGGCGGTGCCGGTGCGGGTGCCCGTGGTGCGCAGCAGGGGGTGGGCGAGGAGTTCGTCCGTCAGGGCGCGGGCGCGGCCGCCCACGTCGGTACGGCCGTGGGCACGGGCCCAGCGGTCCAGCTCCCGGTGCGCCCCGGCGAGCGCCGAGCCCGCGTTGCCCCACAGCAGTCCGGGCGCGCTGCCGTAGCGGACCCTCAGGGTCTCCCCCAGGGGTTCCAGGTGTCCGTGCAGCACGGTGCCGGCGAGGGTGGCCGCGTCCGCGGGAAGCGGGCGCAGCTCGGTCAGCCACAGGTCGTCAGGAGCGGAGGCCAGGTGGTCCCACCGCAGCAGGCGCGGGTCGAGGTCGGGCAACCGCCCGTACAGCGCGGCGCAGCCGAGGGCCGCCGACCAGAGCCGGGCGGCCAGTCCCTGCTGGGCGATGGAGGCGGCGACGCGCGGCTCGGCGGTGCGGAGCCGGTCCGCGACCACGGCCACCCGTGCCGTCAGGGCGTCGCGGTGCCTGTCCGGGGACACCCGTGCGTAGGTCTCGGCGAGGGTCGGCAGCCGCGCCGGGTCCGGTCCGCCGGCGGCTTCGGCCGGGCCCGGCACCGTACGCAGCACGAAGAAGCCGCCGAGCGGGCGGAGGGCGGCGAGAGCGGGATCGAGGTGCACGGCAAGTAGAGGTACCAGGCGCGTTCGCGGGCTCGTGCCCGGGGTGTCGTCCTTCCGTCACCCGTCCCGAGGATGATCGCGCAGCCGGTGTACTCCATCGGCAGTAGGAGTCATTGCGTGCTCAGGTACGACGACGGGAAGAGAGCGGGCGGGCAGAGTGTTGGCCATGGAATCCGACCGTACGCCGCGCCGGGCTCAGGGCCCCCGCCTCGCGCAAGGGAGACGCCGATGAGCGCCCTCGCGTTGTCCGTGGTCCTGTCGTTCGTGTCCGCCCTCGCCTACGCGGCCGGCGCGATCGTGCAGGAGCAGGTGGCGGTGTCCTACCCGGACAGCGCGTACCTGCCGCTGCGCCGGCCCGGCTGGTGGGGGGCGATGGCCCTCAACGGTCTCGGCGGCGTGCTGCACGTGGTGGCGCTGGCGTACGGTCCGCTCAGCCTGGTGCAGCCGCTCGGCGCGCTCACCATCGTCTTCGCGCTGCCCATGGCGGCGCTGTTCATCGGCCGCCGGGCCGGGGCGACCGCCTGGCGCGGCGCGGTCATGGCCACCGTGGGCCTCGCCGGTCTGCTGTCCCTGGTCGGTTCCTCCGACACCCGTTCCCTCGACGCGGCCCAGCGGGTGGCGGTCGCGCTGGTCACCGGCGGCGCGGTCGTGGCGCTGATGGGCGCGGGGCGGGCCGCGCACCGGCATCCGGCGGTGCGCAGTGTGCTGCTCGCCACCGCCTCCGGCATCGCGTTCGGCATGTCGTCGGTGTTCACCAAGACCGTCGCCGTCGACTGGACACACGGCGTCGCCCTGGCCGACCTGCCCGCCCTGGCCGCGATCGCCCTGTTCGCGGCCGGCGGTGTCCTGCTGTCCCAGGCCTCCTACCGGGGCGGCGGCCTCGCGGCCCCGCTGGCCACGCTGACCGTGGTGAATCCGGTGCTGGCGGCCGCCGTCGGCATCCTGATGTTCGGCGAGACGTTCCGCTACGGCGGCACGGGCGCGGTGCTCGCCGTGAGCTGCGGGGCGGTGGCGGCGGGCGGCCTGGTCATGCTGACGACCGAACGGATCGAGCGCGCGGACGCGCCCTCCCTGCCGGACGGCGGTCCGGAACCGGTGTCCGCGTCCGTCTCCGCCGCCGCGGAAGAACTGCTCGGCGTGCCGCCGCAGCGAAGGCCGGCGCCGGCCGAGGTGGAGCGGGCCGAGGGCGGCGGCACCCGCGGCGAGCCGATGCTGCGGGAGCTGATCGTGCCCGGGCCCGGCGGCGGGCAGCACGCCGGAGCCGACCGTGTGCTCCCGGCGTCGTTCACCGCGCTGCCCTCGGGCGTCCAGGTCCCGCCGCCGGTCCTGGACGACCTGCGGCGTCCGCCCGTCAGATTCTGACCCCGCCGGCCCGCAGATAGGCGAGCGGGTCGATGTCCGTACCGAAGCCGGGTCCGGTACGCACCTCGAAGTGCAGGTGCGGGCCGGTGACGTTTCCCGTGGCCCCGGAACGGCCGATGCGCTGGCCGGCGGTGACGTCCTGCCCGATCCGCACGGAGATCGCCGACAGGTGGCCGTACTGCGTGTAGCGGCCGTCGGCGTGCCGGATCACCACCTGGTAGCCGTACGATCCACCCCATCCCGCGGCCACCACCTGCCCGGCCTCGGCGGCCTGCACGGAGGTGCCGGTCGGCACGAGGAAGTCGACGCCGGTGTGGTAGCCCTTCGACCAGTGCGCTCCCGCGACGCGGTAGCCCGTGCCGATGGGCGCGTCGACCGGGGCGACGAGCGTGCGGCCGGTGGACTCGGTCCGGTGGGTCGCGGTCCGGTGCTCCGAAGGGGCCTTCCGCCTCTGGGACTTGGTGTCGGTCTTCTCGCGGGACGTGGTGTCGGCGGCCGTGCCGCGCAGGCTGAGCCGCTGGCCCGGCAGGATCAGGTCGGGATCGGCACCGATCGTCGCGCGGTTGCCGGCGTAGAGCCCGCGCCAGCCGCCCCGCACGTGGTGCTCGTCAGCGATCCCGGAGAGTGTGTCGCCGTGCACCACCGTGTACATCTCGGCCCGGCCGGCGCGGGACTGCGGGGTGGTCTGCGGCCGTACGTCCCGTACGGGGGTCTTCCTCCCGGCCTGCGCGGGCCGGGTCGCGGCACTGTCCGGGTGCGCACCGGGGCCGGCCTCCTCCCGGGTCAGCCCGGCCCGCACCGAGCAGACGGGCCAGGCGCCGGGCCCCTGCCCGTCGAGGACCCTCTCGGCGACGGCGATCTGCTGGTCCCGGGTCGCGAGATCGGCGCGCGGGGCGTACCGAGTGCCGCCGTACGCCTCCCAGGTGGACCGGGTGAACTGCAGCCCGCCGTAGTAACCGTTGCCGGTGTTGATGCTCCAGTTGCCGCTGGACTCGCAGGCGGCGACCTTGTTCCAGGTGGAGGCGTCGGCCGCGCCGGCCGCGCCGACGGCGACCAGCGGGATCGCGAGGCCGGCGCCGCCGGCCGTGACGGTGAGTGAGGCGCGGTTGATCCTGTTCGGCTGGTACCGGCGGTGCCGACCGCGTACGGCCATGTCCGATGTCCCCTCGGCATGCGTCAGGAGGGGCAAAAGTAAGCGCGGCGAACAGGCCATGACAAGACGGAAAACCGGCCTCACGCACCGCCCAAGTGGCCGGGAACGGACCCAGCTTGACGTGTATCACCGGAGACTGAGGCGGAAAGCGCCGCCGCCGCGTACACAAGCGTGGCGGGTCGGATGTGCGCTCGCCGTAGCGGCACGTCAGGATGGGCGAGGAGCCGTACTGACGGAGCCGTAGTCACGAGGCAGCTAGGGAGCAGGCGGTATGAGCACTTCAGCGCAGATCGGTGTCACGGGCCTGGCGGTCATGGGCAGCAACCTCGCCCGCAACTTCGCCCGCAACGGCTATACGGTCGCTGTGCACAACCGTACGGTCGCGCGGACGAAGGCGCTGGTCGAGGAGTTCGGGAACGAGGGTGACTTCGTCGCGGCCGAGACCGCGGAGGAGTTCGTCGCGGCCCTGGAGCGCCCGCGCCGCCTGATGATCATGGTGAAGGCGGGCGAGCCTACGGACGCGGTGATCCAGGAGTTCGCGCCGCTCCTCGAGCCCGGTGACATGATCATCGACGGTGGCAACGCGCACTTCGCGGACACCCGGCGGCGGGAGCGGGAGCTGCGCGAGCGGGGCATCCACTTCGTCGGCACGGGCATCTCCGGCGGCGAGGAGGGGGCGCTGCACGGGCCGAGCATCATGCCGGGCGGCTCGACGGAGTCGTACGCCTCCCTCGGCCCGATGCTGGAGAAGATCTCCGCGAAGGCGAAGGACGGAGCGCCCTGCGTCACGCACTGCGGTCCCGACGGCGCCGGGCACTTCGTGAAGATGGTCCACAACGGCATCGAGTACGCCGACATGCAGCTGATCGGCGAGGCCTACCAGCTGCTGCGCGACGTCGCCGGGTACGAGCCCGCGCAGATCGCGGACATCTTCCGCTCCTGGAACCAGGGCCGGCTGGACTCGTACCTGATCGAGATCACGGCCGAGGTGCTCTCGCACGTGGACGTGGCGACGGGCAAGCCGTTCGTGGACGTGGTGGTGGACCAGGCCGAGCAGAAGGGCACCGGGCGCTGGACGGTCCAGATCGCGCTGGACCTGGGCGTGCCGGTGTCCGGCATCGCCGAGGCGGTCTTCGCGCGGTCGCTGTCCGGTCACGCGGGGCTCCGCGAGGCGTCGCGGGGACTGGCGGGCCCGAAGGCCGTGCCGCTCGGCAAGGAGGAGGCGGCGGCCTTCGCCGACCGGGTCGAGCAGGCGCTGTACGCGTCCAAGATCGTGTCGTACACGCAGGGCTTCCACGAGATCGCCGCGGGCAGCGAGGAGTACGGCTGGGACGTCGACCTCGGCGCGGTGGCCTCGATCTGGCGGGGCGGCTGCATCATCCGGGCCGCCTTCCTGGACCGGATCCGCGCCGCGTACGACGCCCGCGCCGATCTGCCGAGCCTGCTGTCGGACGAGACGTTCGCCCGGGAGATCGCCGACGCGCAGGACGACTGGCGGGAGGTGCTGATCGCGGCGACGCGGCAGGGTGTGCCGACGCCGGGCTTCGCGGCGGCGCTGGCGTACTACGACGCGCTGCGGGCGAGTCGCCTGCCGGCGGCGCTGACCCAGGGACAGCGGGACTTCTTCGGGGCACACACGTATCGCCGGGTGGACCGGGAGGGCGCCTTCCACACGTTGTGGGGCGGGGACCGGTCGGAGGTGTCCGCGTAGTCCAGGTGCCGGAAGTTCGTCGGTCCTCCAGGGGTTGTCCACCTGCAGGGGTTCGCGCGCCTGACAGGGTGCGGGGGACTGCCCCGGTGCGGCCACGGGTCCGCCGTGGCGTGCCGCGCAGTTCCCCGCACCCCTTTTGTGCGACTCCCGGTGTTTTCAGGTCAGGGGTGGGCCCGGCTCGGGATTCGGTACGGGCTCCGGACCCGGCGGGATCGGAGACGGCGAGGGCTCCGGCGGACCGGGCGCCGGGGGTACCGGAGGCGGGGTCGGGTCGGGGCCCGGCGGCGGGGTGGGCTGAGGGCCCGGCTGGGGCGGTGGAGTTGGTTGCGGACCCGGCTCGGGCGGTGGAACGGGGCTCGGGTAGGGGTCCGGTGGTGTGGGACCCGGGCCCGGTGTCGGCCCCGGGGGGACCGGGTCGGGATGCGGATTCGTCATGGGGTGTCCTCCGGGCAGTCGCTGAACGTCGCCTCTGGACTACTCCCCCGCCTACCCGACCCCGGCGCGGCCACTCACCCGCCACTCACCCGACAGGAGGAGCCGGTGCCCGTCGGCAGCGGGCGGGATCGCGCCCGCAGCCGGTCCTTCGCGGACGCCGGCGGCGGGGGCTCGTCCGGCCGGGCGACCTGACGCCACATCGCCACGCCGCCAGGCGGCCCGCCGCCCGGTCGTCCTGGGTCCCGCTCCCGCTCTGGGCTCGGCATCGCCCGGACCCGCTGCGGGACTCTGCACGGTCCCGGTCCCGCACCTGGCCAGGCACCCGGCGGTCCGGCCCCGCCGTACGGCAACCTGCGGTCCCGTTCCGGGCCAGGCACCCTGCGGTGCAGCCCCGCCGTACGGCAACCTGCGGTCCCGTTCCGGGCCAGGCACCCGGCGGTGCAGCCCCGCCGGACAGCAACCTGCGGTCCCGTTCCGGGCCAGGCACCCGGCGGTCCGGCCCCGCCGTACGGCAACCTGCGGTCCCGCGCCCGGGGACCCGGAGACCCTTTGATCCGGCATCTACCACGGCACGCTCCCGTCCCACGCCCGACCCGGCACTGGCACCCCCGCCGTACAGCACACCCCCGGTCCCGCGCCCGGACCCGGCACACCCTCGATCCGGCATCGAGCACGGCACGCTCCCGGTCCCGCTCCGGGACTTTGCACGGTCCCGGTCCGGCTCGGGACTCAGAAGGCGCCGGTCCTGCCCCGAGCACGCCACACTCCCAGGCGCGGGGCGGGGCTCGGAACGCCCCGATCCAGCCCCGTGACTCAGGACGATGCGCGCCCCGTCCGGTGCGGTCCGACGGTCAGGCGCCGACGGCCTGTGGGCTGCGCTGCTGGTCCGATCCGGGTACCGGCTCGGACGGGTCGGCGCCGAGGGAGACGATCCGGTTGTCGCCGTCGACGTGCACGACCCGCGGCTTCAGCTCCCGGGCCTCGGCGTCGGTGACCTGGGCGTAGCTGATGATGATCACCAGGTCTCCGGGGTGCACGAGGTGCGCGGCCGCCCCGTTGATCCCGATCACCCCGGACCCGCGTTCGCCCTCGATGACGTACGTCTCCAGCCGGGCACCGTTGGTGATGTCGACGATGTGCACGAGCTCACCGGGCAGCAGGTCGGCGGCGTCGAGCAGATCGGCGTCGATGGTCACCGATCCCACGTAGTGCAGGTCGGCCTGGGTGACGGTGGCACGGTGGATCTTGGACTTGAACAGAGTACGCAGCACTTTGGACTCCTGGAAGACGGCTCCCTGCCTGCTTTGTGCAGGTCAAGGGCGGTCTTCACTGTACACCGGCACGCGTCGGAGTCGATGATTGTGCGGAACATCGCTTCACTCTGCGAGCAGGCTCCCTGCCTGCGCTTCCGTGCGAACCAGGCTGTTGTGACGCCGCCGATCAGACGTCTGCCAGGAAGACCCTCTGGGGACTGATGCTGACCAGACGCCGACTTACTTGACGATACGTCAGTTATGAGAAGTAGGGCGTGACGGTCAGGACGCCGATGCCCGCCGTGACCACGCGTATCGCGGGCACGAGCAGGGGAAACGCCGGGCCGGACGGGCCGAAAGCCGCCTTGCCGAGGATGAGCGACGCCACCAGCGTGACGGAGTGGGACTCGAATCCTCGGACGGCGTGGCGTCCGGCGGGAACTGATCCACGACGCTCTTGCGGCATTGCGCCGGGTTGAGATCCCCCACGGCCTCCAGTGCCTCCGGCAACTCGTCGGGCGCCTGGCGGATCAGGCCGGTCACTCCTTCGTTCAGCCGGGGCATGGCGGTGTCCGAGGATGGTGAGCTCCCCGGTTCGTGTCCCTCGTGGAAGTGAGCTCTCGGGTTCCCCCTTCGCTGCCTGAGATGTCCTGGTCCAGGTTGGCGCCGCACCGGAGGGGAACCGACGGAATGCGAGCGGTCCCGTCCATGCCACGTCATCCACGGCCGCCCTTCCGTTCCGGACAGAGCGTTTTGAACCCCTCACACTCCGACGGAAGAACCACGGAAATCCATCCCATAGGACTGTCAGACGATCATCACCCTCGTCAACCACCGCGCCTCACGGGCTCAGTCCGCGAGGTCGGCCTTGCCGAACAGGACCGCGTAGCTGGAGGGGAGCTGGCTGATTATCTGATTCAGCTCTCCGCCGGTGACAGCGTCGGCGACGGTGGTCAGGACCGCGCTGGCGTCCCACTGCGCCGTACGCGGCCGGGCATGGGTGCGCTCGGCGACCCGGCGGTAGAACTCTTCGATCCCGAAGCTTCGCGCCTGCTGCGGCGCGGCATCGTCCAGGACTTGTCGCAGCGGGCCGGGCATCTGGGATGCGAGGTCCTTGACCTCTCCCGGGCTGATCCGTTGGGCCAGCACTTCCAGCACGGAGTTGGTGACGTCCGCGGCTTCGTCCTGGTCGTTGTATTCGCCTCGCTCGCGCACACGGGCGAGGAATCCGTCGTATTTCATAGCTGACTTCCTTCTGCCTTGGTCACCGCTGGTCATGGGGATCGCCCGGTGCGCCGTCGGGCCGGCCGGGTCCGTCCGCCGGCGCGTAGCTGCCGTTCGCAAGGCCCTTGGCCCGAGACTCCCGCACGGACTCACGCAGGGCACGGCGGAAGCGCGCCGGGGCGGAGCGCGCGGGTTGTCTGTTCGATCTCGTCGTCGAGGCGTTGTTCGGCCATGGCGGACGTACGACTTGCCGTGCCCACGGTGCCGGCCGTCCTCGGCGAGTACAGGGTGCTGCCCGGTCCGGTGCCCGGGCGGTGACGGCGGGCTCCGGCGCGCTGCTACTCCCGGCGGCGGGCGGCGCGGCCGGCGATTTTCAGGACCTCGCACACCGTCAGACAGGCCGAGTTCGCTCCCGCGTACGCCACGAAGAACGTCAGCGAGACCAGCAGGAAGAACCAACCACCAACGGTGGGGAGACGCGTAGCGCGTCTCAGCCGCAGTGAGGGATGTCGAGCCCCACCGGCCCGGCCGCAGTCCCGGATGGGTGCCCGGAACCGCGGCGCTCGCGTCTCAGCCGTTGCTCTCGGTACTTTCACTCGTCTCGCTGATCTCGACGTGTCGCGGCTTTGCGACGTCGGCCTTGGGGACGGTGATGCTGAGCACTCCGTCCTGCATCTCAGCCTTGATCTTGTGGGTGTCCAACTCTCCGGGCAGCCGCAAACGGTACTCGAAGGCTCCGACGCGGCGGGTGCTGCGGCGCAGGACACCCTTGCGCTCCCGCTCCTTGATCTCTCCGGTGACCACGAGTTCGGGACCGTTGGCCTCTACGTCAATGTCCTTGCTCTTCACTCCGGGGAGTTCGATCTCTATGTGGAACGCGTCCTCGGACTCCGACACGTCCGCGAGAGGCGTCCACGCGGCCGCGGGTGCCGCGCCGACCGTCGACTCCAGCAGGCCACTCATCTGGCTGAGCAGTTCGTCGAACTCGACCAGGGGATTGAGAGGGGTGGGTGCCCAGACGGGCCTTTCCTGCAGGCCGCCACCGCGGTGGCGCCGGACGGGCATGGCCATCGCAATCGTCTCCTTCTTCCTTCTCGTGATCTCATCGTCCGCCATGCGTCATGCGAGCCATGCGGACTCCTTGTGACGTATGCGTGGGGAGACGTCCGAGTGGCCCGCGGCAGCTGACGTGCCCGTGGTGCCGGGCACGGCCGCGTGCCCCAGGTGCCGGTGCACGAAGTGGATGGCCATCGCGCCCTCACCGGCCGCGGAGGCCACCCGCTTCACCGAGCCGCTGCGGACGTCCCCTACCGCGAAGACCCCGGGCAGGCTGGTCTCCAGGGTCATGCACGAGCGCCCGCGGCCGTGCCACACCTCGGGGTAGGCGCAGGCTTCCTGGGCCTCCGGCCCGGTGAGGACGAAGCCGCGGGAGTCGAGGGCGATGATGCCGGCGAGCCACTCGGTGTGAGGTTCGGCGCCGGTGAAGACGAACAGGCTCCGTACCGCGAGCCGGCGGTGCCCGCCCGTGCGGTTGTCGACCACGTCGAGCGCCTCCAGCACCTCCTGGCCGATGACCTCGGTGACCTCGGTGTGCAGCATGACCTCCACCCGCGGATGGCGCTCGACCTGGTCGATCAGGTAGCGGGACATGTTGGCCTCGAGGCTGGCTCCTCGGACCAGCAGGTGCACCTTCGGCGCGTACCCGGCGAGGAACAGCACCGCCTGGCCCGCCGAGTTGCCTCCGCCGACGACGGCCACCGGGTCGGTGC
This sequence comes from Streptomyces sp. NPDC052109, assembly GCF_040680195.1. NCBI lineage: Bacteria > Bacillati > Actinomycetota > Actinomycetes > Kitasatosporales > Streptomycetaceae > Streptomyces > Streptomyces sp. NPDC052109. Next base: position 42,114 of record NZ_JBFAWF010000024.1, read on the forward strand.
GGCACTGCTGGGCCTCGTAGACGGTCGCCGAGTAGTGCACGCTCGTTCCCTCCAGGCGTTCGATGCCGGGCACCTGGAGCCGGCGGTAGCGGGCACCCATGGCCAGGACGACGCCGCGGGCGGCGATCTCGCTGCCATCGGCGAACGCCACGACGTAGTGGTCGTCGTCCTTGGGATGGAGACCGGTCGCCTCCAGCGGAAGGCTGATCCTGGCGCCGAACTTGTCGGCCTGGAGCACGGCGCGTTCGGTGAGTTCGGCGCCGGAGATGCCGGATGGGAAGCCGAGCAGATTCTCGATGCGGGACGACGTGCCGGCCTGGCCGCCGGTGGCCATCGCCTCCACCACCGTGGTGCTCAGGCCCTCGGAGGCGGCGTACACCGCGGCGGCGAGGCCGGCGGGTCCGGAGCCTACGATGAGGACGTCGCCGTGACGGTTTCCGGCGGGTAGTGACGGCAGGCCGATGCGCCGGGCCAGTTCGGCGTTGCTGGGGTTGCGCAACAGGGTGGTGTCCCGCCAGATGACGAGTGGTGTCTCCGCCGGGCCGACACCGAAGCGGCGCAGCAGCTCCTCGGCCTCCTCGTCGGTCTCGAGGTCGATCCAGCGGTGCGGCAGCCGGTTGCGGACGGCGAACTCGCGCAGCCGTCTGGTGTCGGGCGAGTAGCGCGAGCCGATGATGCGGAATCCGGCGCCCTGTCCGACGAGCAGCGCGCGACGGCACAGACAGGCGCGCAGCACGATGTCCCCGATGGTGGAGTCCTGGGACACCAGGTGGCGCAACTGGTCCAAGGAGACGACAAGGACCTCCCCCGGCTCCCTGGCGACAGCGGTGTAGAAGGCCACTTGTCCGTACAGCAGGCCGAGTTCGCCGATGAAGCGACCTGGGCCGTGCACGCGCAGCACGTGCTCCTCGGGAGTGCCGTAGTCCTCGACGACGGCGACGGTACCGCTGAGGACGACGAAGAACGTCTCGCAGCGCTCCCCCTCCCGGATCAGCACGTCGTTCGGAGCCATGGTCCGGCGTTGCCCGTGCTCCGCCAGACGTGCTATCTGGTCCTCCGTGAGGCGCGGATACGCGCCGTAGGTGTCCGGGGTCTCCCAGAAGGCGGCCTCGTCCGTTTTCTCCGGCACCGGTGCCTCGCCCGGCAGCGACTGGTCGCCGGACATCAGACGAACGCCTCGTGAACGTAGCACCAGCGCCATTCCTCGCCGGGCTGGAACGACTGCACGATCGGATGGGCGACGGCAGCTGCGTGCTTGCGCGCGTGCATGTTCGGCGAGGAGTCGCAGCAGCCGACGTGCCCGCAGGTCAGGCAGAGCCTCAGGTGGACCCACGGGGAGCCGAGCATCAGACACTCCTGACACCCTTCTGGGGTCAGCGGCTGGACCGGCCGGACAAGCGCGAGGTGGGGGTCTGCGTGCAGGGTCATCCGGATCACCCTTTCCGGGCGGTGATCGACTGTTCCACCCACCGGCGAAGAGCGGGGGCGGGCGCCGCCCCCGCCTGCCGGGCGACCGTCTCGCCCCGGTCGAGGATCAGCAGTGTCGGTACGGCCTGGACCTCGAAACGCTGCGACAGTCGCGGGTTCTTGTCGACGTCGACCTTGACGAGTTTGATCCGGCCGGCGAGATCGGTGGCGACCTTCTCCAGTGCGGGGCTGACCATGCGGCAGGGGCCGCACCAGGTGGCCCACAGGTCGACCACGACGGGGACGCCGGACCGCTCGGCGACCTCGGTGAAGTCGTCGTCGCCCGCGTCCACCATCCACGGTAGGGGCTGCTTGCAGTGGCCGCACTTGGGGCGGCCCTCCGCGGCCACGGGCACCCGGTTGGTGCGCCCGCAGTGGGGACAACTGACCGTCGTCGCCCGCATCGTGCTCATGCCGCCCGCGCTCCCTTAACGTCCTCGGGCTGGTCGTAGGTGACTACCAGCTCTCCGTGTTCGGCGTCGACGCGGACCGTCGCGCCGTCCTGGACGTCACCGCGCAGCAGGGCGCGCCCCACCATCGTCTCGACCTCGTGGGAGATGTAGCGGCGCAGCGGCCGGGCCCCGTACACCGGGTCGTAGCCCTGGTGGGCGATCAACTCCCGGGCCGCTTCGGTGAGTTCGACGGTGATGCGGCGTTCGGCGAGGCGGCGGCGCAGTTCGTCGAACTGCAGCTCCACGATCCGCTCGATCTGCCGCTCGCCGAGCGGCTTGAACAGCACGATGTCGTCGACGCGGTTGAGGAACTCCGGGCGGAAGTGGCCGCGCAGCTCGCCCATCACCAGGGCGCGGGCGTCCGGCTTGATCTCGCCCTCGGCGGTGGCGCCGTCGAGGAGGTGCTCGGAGCCGATGTTGGACGTCATGATGATCACGGTGTTGCGGAAGTCGACGGTGCGGCCCTGAGCATCGGTGATGCGGCCGTCGTCGAGGACCTGCAGCAGGGTGTTGAAGACATCGGTGTGCGCCTTCTCGATCTCGTCGAACAGCACGACCGAGTACGGCTTGCGGCGTACGGCCTCGGTGAGCTGGCCGCCTTCCTCGTAGCCGACGTATCCGGGTGGTGCGCCCATGAGCCGGCTGACGGTGTGCCGCTCCTGGTACTCACTCATGTCGAGGCGGACCATGTTCTCCTCGGAGTCGAACAGGGCCGCCGCGAGGGTCTTGGCCAGCTCGGTCTTCCCGACGCCTGTCGGGCCGAGGAAGATGAACGAGCCGATGGGGCGGCGCGGGTCGCGGATGCCGGAGCGGGCGCGGATGATGGCGTCGGCGACGAGTTTGACGGCCTCGTCCTGGCCGATGACGCGCTCGCGCAGGATCTCGTCGAGGCGCAGCAGTTTCTCGCGTTCGCCCTCCTGGAGGCGGGCGACGGGGATGCCGGTCCAGGCGGCGACGATCTCGGCGATCTCCTCCTCGGTGACGACCTCGCGCAGCAGCCGGTTCTCCCCTTGTTTGGCGACCAGTTGCTCCTCCTCGGCCTTCAGTCGGCGCTCCAGGTCCTGGAGGCGGCCGTAGCGGAGTTCGGCGGCGCGGTTGAGGTCGTAGGCGCGTTCGGCCTCCTCCGCCTCGTGGCGGACCTGCTCCAGTTCCTGGCGCAGTTCCTGCACGCGGCGGATGGCCTGCCGTTCGGCCTCCCACTGGGCGTGTTTGGCGTCGGCCTCGCCGCGCAGGTCGGCCAGCTCCTTGCGCAGTTCCTCCAGGCGAGTTTTGCTGGCGGGGTCGGTCTCCTTGGACAGGGCCGCCTCCTCGATCTCCAGGCGGGTGACGCGGCGGGTGATCTCGTCGAGTTCGGCGGGCATGGAGTCGATCTCGGTACGCAGCCGGGCGCATGCCTCGTCGACGAGGTCGATGGCCTTGTCGGGCAGGAACCGGTCGGTGATGTAGCGGTGGCTGAGGGTGGCCGCGGAGACCAGCGCGGTGTCCTGGATCTTCACGCCGTGGAAGACCTCCAGGCGTTCGCGCAGTCCGCGCAGGATGGAGATGGTGTCCTCCACGCTCGGCTCGTCGACCAGCACCTGCTGGAAGCGGCGTTCGAGGGCGGCGTCCTTCTCGATGTGCTTGCGGTACTCGTCGAGGGTGGTGGCGCCGATCATGTGGAGTTCGCCGCGGGCGAGCATCGGCTTGAGCATGTTGCCCGCGTCCATGGCCCCTTCGGCGGCACCCGCGCCTACGACGGTGTGGAGTTCGTCGACGAAGAGCAGGATGCGCCCCTGGGCGGCCTTCACCTCGGACAGCACGGCCTTGAGGCGTTCCTCGAACTCGCCGCGGTACTTGGCGCCGGCGACCAGGGAGCCCATGTCGAGAGCGAACACCGTCTTGTCGCGCAGGCCCTCGGGGACGTCGCCGCGAACGATGCGCTGGGCCAGGCCCTCGACGATGGCGGTCTTGCCGACGCCGGGATCGCCGATGAGGACGGGGTTGTTCTTGGTCTTGCGGCTGAGGATCTGGGTGACACGGCGGATCTCCGCATCACGGCCGATGACCGGGTCCAGCCGCCCGGACCGAGCCTCGAGGACCAGGTCGCGGCCGTACTTCTCCAGAGCCTCGTAGGCCACTTCGGGGTTGGCGGAGGTGACGCGCTGGTTGCCGCGGACCTGGGTGAGCGCGCTCAGGAACGAATCCCGGGTCACGCCGTGCTTCTTGAGCAGGCGTCCGGCGGCGGTCGCCGAGCCCTCCTCGGCCAGGGCGAGCAGGAGGTGCTCCACGGACACGTACTCGTCCTTGAGGCGTTTGGCCTCTCTCTCGGCGGCATCGAGCAGGCGGGACAGGCGCTGGGTGACGAAGACCTGGCCGGGTGCCGCGCCGGGACCGGTGACCTTCGGGCGGCGGGAGAGTTCCTCGCGCACGGCCGCGCGCAGCTCCTTCGGCTCGGTGCCGGCCTGTTGCAGCAACCGTGGGATCAGACCGCCCTCCTGATCGAGAAGCGCGAGCAGCAGGTGTTCCCCGTCGACCTCGGTCTGCCCCATGCCGACGGCCGCGCTCTGGGCCTCCTGGAGGGCTTCCTGGGACTTCTGGGTGAGACGGTTCATGTCCATGGGGGTGTTTCACTCCTCGTGCCGCGGCCGCGCAGGGCGGCTTCGAGCAGGCTGATGCGGTCGAGCAGGTCGAGCACCAGGCCGATGGATGCGTAGTTGAGGCAGAGTCCGGTGCGCAGCCGCTGGATACGGGCGAGAACCGCCGGGGCCGTGGGGTCGAACACCAGTCGCCCCGCGGAGTCGTGTTCGGCGTCGACCAGGCCGAGGGCGACGAACCGGCGGATCAGATCGGGGTGGAGGCCCGAGCGAAGGGCCACGGCGGCCAGGGAGAGCCTGGGGACGGGGACGAGCGCGTACCGGACGGCCGTCGAGGCGGTGATGTCGGTGTCCGTTCGTACCGGACGGGCGCCCACGCCGGCCCGGCCGATGCCTCCCGCTCCCGCGGGTCGGTCGTTCATCGCGTCCTCCTGGGGTCGAACGAGGAAGTGGCGGCGAGCTCCTCGAACAGTTCGCGCTCCCGGTCACCGAGGGAGGGAGGCACCATGACGCGAAGTTCGGCGTACAGGTCGCCGTTCGCGCCCCGAGGGTTCGGCATGCCCTCGCCGCGCAGCCGCAGCCGCCGGCCGCTGGACGAGCCCGCAGGCACCGTGACCTTCGCCGTGCCGCCGCCGGGCGTGGGCACCGGCACGGTCGCACCCAGGGCCGCCTCCCACGGGGTGACCGGGACCTGGACGTGCACGTCACGGCCGTCCAGCCGGAACCGGGGGTGGGGCTGGATACGCACCCGCAGGTACAGGTCGCCCGCGGCGGCGTCACCACTGCCCTGGCCACCCTCACCCGCCAGCCGGATGCGCTGCCCGTCGGTGACGCCCGGTGGCACGTCGACCTCGTACCGCCGCGGCTGCCCGGTCGGACCGGCGAGTGTGACGGTGCGACGGCCGCCTCGGTACGCCTCCTCGACAGTGAGCGGCAGTTCCGCCTCCTGGTCCGCTCCGGGGACGCCGCCTCGGACGGCGCCGGCTCCGAACATGGAGCCGAGCAGGTCCTCGATGTCGATGCCCTCCGCGCCGAAGTCGTCGCCGAAGCCGGTGGCGTACCGGACGCGAGGACCGGCACCGCCTGCGGTCCTCCGACCGCGGAAGCCGCCGCCCGCTCCTGCCGCGACCCGTTCGTCGAAGTCCTCCGGGATCTTCCGGAAATCCTCGCCGAAGCGGTCGTAGCGGGCCCGGGTCCTGGGATCGGACAGGACGCTGTATGCCTCGTTGAGGTCCTTGAAACGCTCCTCCGCCTCGGGGTCCTTGTTGACGTCTGGGTGGTACCTGCGGGCGAGTTTGCGATATGCCTGCTGGATCTCGTCCTGGCTCGCGGCCCGCGACACGCCCAGCACCTCGTAGAAGTCCCGTGCCATGACCGGTCACTCCCGCTTCGCGACCGTCACGGCGGCGGGCCTGAGCTGCCGTTCGCCGTCCCCGTAGCCGGGGCGCAGCACCTCGACGACGGTGCCCGGTGGGGCGTCGGGGTCCTGGACGACGCCGACCACCTCGTGCCGGGCCGGGTCGAAGGCGACGCCGGTCTCCGCATGCCGCGGGTAGCCGAGCAGTTCGAGGACGTTCACCGCCTGGTCGCGTACGGCCCGGATGCCCTCCACGATCGCGCCCGGATCGGCGCCGGCGTGGGTCAGGGCGAGTTCGAGGTTGTCGAGGACGGGTAGGAAGGCGGCCGCCGTGCGGGACCGCTCGACCGCCCGTTCGCGCTCCAGTTCCCTGGCGTGACGCTTGCGAAGGTTGTCGAGGTCGGCGAGTGCGCGCCGCCAGCGGTCCTCCAGTTCCTGGATCGCGGTCGTGTATTCGTCCTCGGCAGGCGCGGGGCCGGCGGCATCGGGTCCCGGTTCGCGGTTCGCCGCTTCGGGCCGGGGCGGGCCGGGTTGGGGCAAATCCCCGCGAGGAGGAGGTCCGGCGCCTTCCGGGACCCGTACGCCCGGATCCGACGCGGCCCGGTCGGGTTCCTGGGGGTGGGTGGGCATGGCGCGCCTCAGCTCTTGTCGAACTCGGCGTCGATGACATCATCGTCACTGCCACCGCCACTCGCGGGACCGCCGGTGGCGGCGTCCTGGCCGGGACCGCCCCCTGTGGCGGCGGCGCCCTGATGGGCCGCCAGCCCGGCGAGTACCTGCTGGAGTTCGGAGGTCAGAGGCCGCACGCGCTCCACACCCGCCTCTTCCTTGACCGCCGCCCGGGCGTCGGACACGAGCATTTCGGCGCGTGCCTTCTCGTGCGCGGGCGCTGCGTCACCCAGTTCGGCGAGGCGCTTCTCGACCTGGTACGCGACGGCATCGAGTTCGTTGCGGGCGTCGACGGCCTCGCGGAGTACCTGGTCCTGGCCCCGGTTGCGCTCGGCCTCCTGGACCATACGTTCGACCTCACTGCGGTCCAGGTTGGAGCTCTCGCTGATGGTGATGCCCTGTTCCTTGCCGGTGTCCCGGTCGCGGGCCTTGACGTTGAGGATGCCGTTGGCGTCGATGTCGAAGGTGACCTCGATCTGTGGTTCGCCCCGCGGCGCCGGCCGGATGTCGGTGAGCTGGAACCGGCCCAGCACCCGGTTGTCGGCGGCCCGCTCGCGCTCGCCCTGGAGGACCACCACATCGACGGCCGGCTGGTTGTCCTCGGCGGTGGAGAAGGTCTCGCTGCGGCGCACGGGGATGGTGGTGTTTCGCTCGATGATCTTCGTCATCACTCCGCCGCGCGTCTCCACGCCCAGCGACAAGGGTGTGACGTCGAGCAGCAGGACGTCCTTGACCTCGCCCTTGAGCACCCCGGCCTGGATCGCGGCGCCCAGGGCCACGACCTCGTCGGGGTTGACGCTCATGTTGGGTTCCTTGCCGCCGGTCAGCCGGCGGACCAGAGCCTGGACGGCGGGGATGCGGGTGGAGCCGCCGACGAGGATGACCTCGTCGATGTCGCTCTCGCCGACCTTGGCGTCGGCCATGGCCTGCTGGACCGGTCCCAGGCAACGCTCCACCAGGTCGCCGGTGATCTGCTCGAACGTGGACCGCATGATCGAGTCGGTGAGGTGCTTGGGGCCCGAGGCGTCAGCGGTGATGAACGGCAGGCTGACCTGCGTCTGCGTCACCGAACTGAGCTCGGTCTTGGCCTTCTCCGCCGCCTCGAACAGTCGTTGCAGCGCCTGCGGGTCCTTGCGCAGGTCGATGCCGTTCTCCTTCTGGAAGTCGTCCGCCAGGTAGTCCACCAGACGCCGGTCGAAGTCGTCGCCGCCCAGGTGGCTGTCACCGGCGGTGGAGCGCACCTCCACCACGCCGTCGCCGACGTCGAGGATGCTCACGTCGAAGGTGCCGCCGCCCAGGTCGAAGACGAGGACGGTCTCGTGCTCCTTCTTGTCCATGCCGTACGCGAGGGCGGCCGCCGTCGGCTCGTTGATGATCCGCAGCACCTCCAGTCCGGCGATCCGTCCGGCGTCCTTGGTGGCGGTGCGCTGAGCGTCGTTGAAGTAGGCGGGCACCGTGATGACCGCCTCCGTGACCCGCTCCCCCAGCTGCTTGGACGCGTCGTCGGCGAGTTTGCGCAGCACCTGTGCGCTGATCTCCTCAGGCGCGTACAGCTTGTCGCGCACCTTGAAGCGGGCCGCCCCGCCGTCGCCCTCGACGACGTCGTACGCCACCGCCCTGGCCTCGTCGGAGATCTCGTCGAAGTGCCGGCCGATGAACCGCTTGGCCGAGTAGATGGTGCCCTTGGGGTTGAGGATCGCCTGGCGCCGGGCCAGCTGGCCCACCAGACGTTCCCCGGTGTCGGTGAAGGCCACCACGGACGGTGTCGTGCGGTTGCCCTCGCTGTTGGGCACGACGGACGGCTCGCCGCCCTCCCACACGGCGATCACCGAGTTGGTGGTGCCCAGGTCGATGCCCACTGCCTTGGCCATGAGGAACTCCTCCCGGTGCAGCGCCTGCGTCGACTCTCCGGATCACGTTCGCTCAGGTAGAGGTGGGACTCCGCCTGTTTCCCACAGGTGCGCACGGAGGGTCTCGAGCACTCCCCAGGGTGACGAACCGGGTGGCTCCACGCCTGCGCCTGGCGAGTCAGGAATGCACGGGTCCGGTCGCCCCACGAGGACGAGACAAAGCACCCACACGTCTCGGGTAGCCGGTCCGGGAGCGGGTACGCGAAAGCCGCTCACCTCCGAAGGACGGAGTGATCCCATGGCCGGCAGACGGGCATCCAGCCCGTACCACCGCTACTCCGATCGAAAGGGCAGCCTTCCGCGGGGCAGCGTCGGGCGACACCCCACGGCCGCACGCAGGGGGCCCCGCCCACCCGCTCGCACCCCAGCCGACCGTGACCCCCGCGGCCTGATGGCGCTCTCCCGCTCCCTGTTCGACGCCCCGGACGAAGACGAGATCCTGCGCCTGGCCATGGACCACGTAGTGGCCGCGGGGCCGTACCGCGCCGAGGCCGGATACCTCAATGTGGGCGGCGACCTGGTCCCCAGCCCGAGGAACAGGCAGCCGCATGCCTTGGCCGTGGGCCGGAGGGTGCGGGAGCTGGCCGGGCAGGACGGCAACGTGATCGTAGCCGGCAGGCCCTGGGGCCGGGCCCTGGGGCTACGGGGACCTGGGGGACTCCACGGCTACCTCGTGGTCACGTCCCGCTCCCGGCCCACCGGGGCCGAGCGATCCCTGCTCGCCCTGCTCGTCCGGCACACCACTGCTGCACTGTCGGTCGCCTTCGCACACCGCCGCCAACGCGAGGACGCGCTGGAGCTGCGCCGGCTCAGGGAGGAACGCACAGCCCTCCAGCGGCAGCTGATCTCTGTGGTGGCTGAGCTGGGCTACGAGCGAGCCGTTCACGCTCTCATGGCCGACGTCGCTGCCTCGGGTGGCGGCGACGAAGCTGTCACCCGCGCACTGCACGGGCTCACGGGACTTCCCGCGCTGGTCGAGGACCGCTTCGGTCGGCTGAGGTCCTGGACCGGCCCCAGCCGCCCCATCCCTTATCCCGAACCGGACCCTGTGCGCCAGGACGAAATGCTGCACGCCGTCGCCAAAGAGACCGGGCCGGTGCGGATAAGGGACCGGCTGATCACCCTGATCCGCCCGCACGGCGAGATCCTGGGCGTGCTGGCCCTGGTCGATGCCCGGGACGAGGCCGACGAGCACACCGTGCTCGCGCTGGAACAAGCCGCCGCGTCGCTCGCCCTGGAAATGACGCACCTGCGCAATCTGGCCGAAACGGAGCTGAGGCTGCACCGCGAGCTGGCCGACGACCTCCTGGCAGGGACGGACGAACCGAGCGCCTACGCCCGGTCCGAGGCAGTCGGACACGACCTGCACCGCAGCCACTACATCGTCGTGGTGCGGTGGTCGAACCGGACCGCCGACGATTCCTTCGCACGGACCGTGGAGCGGGCGGCCTCTGCCGTGGGCATGCGCTCGCTGCTGACCCGCCGCTCCGACCACGTCGTCCTCATCGCCGACGAGAGGCCGCACGCCCGCGCGCTGTACGAGGCGCTCGCCCGGGAGACCGGAACACGGTCCGGGGCGATCGGCGTGAGCGCCCCTTCCGACTCCCTGAACGACATCCCCCACCACTACCAGGAGGCGCAGCGCGCCCTGGTCGTGCGCCGCCACTCCCGCGAGCGCTACGGCACGACGTTCTTCGACGAGCTCGGCCTCTACCGCATCCTGGGACCCGGCAACGACTACCGGGAACTGGAGACGTTCGTCGACGAGTGGCTCGGGCAGCTCATCGACTACGACTCCCGGCACCACACGGCCATGGTGGAGACCCTGTCCCGGTACTTCGACTGCGGCGGCAACTACGACGAGACCGCCGACTCCCTCGCGATCCACCGCAGCACCCTGCGCTATCGGCTCCAGCGCATCCGCGACATCAGCGGCCACGACCTCGCGAACGTCGAGGACCGGCTGAACCTCCAGGTGGCGACCCGAGTGTGGAAGATCGTGCTGGGCGGACCGGGCTGACGCCTCACTGGAGCTTTTGCGCCGAGCGGTGTCAGTGGCAGTGGGGCGGGCTGCCCCGCTACAGCGCTGCAGTGGGTGGGTGGCCCTTCCTCGGATTGATCCAGCGAGGTCGCGTCGCGCCAGAAGATGGGGGCCTTGGTTCCTCACCGCCCTCCCTATGACCGGCGGGCCCTTCGGCACCGGCCTCGGAGGGGCCGGTGAGGATCGGGCCGCGGCCCGGGCGTCACAGGGCGATGACGTGGAGGTCGACCAGGTCGAGCAGCGCCCGCAGAGCCGAGCTGGGCCGCCGGGTCGACGACGTGCCGAGATGCATGCTCCAGCGGAGCATGGTGTCGTGGGCGTCCAGGACGTGCAGGCCGGGGGTGCGGGCAACGGCGAACGCGGGCAGGAAGGCGACGCCCAGACCGTGCCGGACCAGTGCCGCCCCCATGCCGATGTCGGGCACTTCCAGTGCCACCCGGCGTACGACGCCCGCCGCCGCGAACGCCCGGTCGACCACCTCGCGGTTGCCGTAGCCCGGCGGGAAGTCCACGAAGGGTTCCCCCGCGAGGTCCGCAAGTGCCACCTTCCCCCGCTGCGCGAGCGGATGGGCGGCGCTCACCACCAGGACGAGCGGCACGGTGGCCAGCTCCCGTGCGTCGATCCCGGCGGGCTTGCGTTCGGGCAGCGACAGGAAGGCCACGTCCAGGTCGCCGCTGAGCAGCGCGTGCGCCAGTCCCGCCGATCCGGTCGTCGCCAGCCGCAGCCGGACGTCGATCGCCGGATGCCGCGCGTGCAGCTGCCCGAGAAGCGCAGGCAGGTCCACCACCTCGACCGAGGCCATGGCGCCCACGTTCACCGTGCCGCGCAGCGTGTCCTGTGCGGCGCGCACGGCGTCCTGGGCCGCCTGGGCGGCGTGCAGGGTGGCCCGAGCCTCCGGCAGCAGCGCCGCGCCCGCCCCGGTGAGCCGGACCTGCTGCGACGTGCGCTCGAACAGCGCGCAGCCGAGCTCGCGCTCCAGGGAGCGGATCGCGGCGGACACCCCGGACTGCACCACGTGCAGCCGACGGGCGGCACGGGTGAAACTCAGCTCCTCGGCGACCGCGATGAAGTGCTCCAGCTGACGTAGCTCCACACGAGAAGTATCACCTTCATTGCTCGAGCTCAGCAAAAACATTCGTTGGCACTGATCCCGGCTGGTGAGGAGGATGGAAAGCGCCATCCACTTCCGCCCGAGGAGGGGTACCCCTGCCTGCCGTTCCGACGCCGCTGAGCCGTCCCACAGCCGACGCTCCCGACGACCCGACCCACCGGATCCCAGCACCCGCTCCCGCCGGCCTGCCGCCCCGCGCCCGCGCCCGGCGCCGTGCCTCGCACACGACCGGCTTCTGGTTCGTGGCGGTGGCCTTCACCGTGCTGATGGCCTTCGGCACCGCGCCGACCCCGCTGTGGCCGCTGTACGAGGCCCGGGACCACTTCGGCGCGACCACGGTCACGGTGGCGTACGCCTCGATGGTCGTGGGCGCAGCGGCCGCCTTCCTCGGACTGGGCCACCTGTCGGACCGGCTCGGCCGGCGACGCATCATCGTCCCGGCGCTGCTGGTCGGCATCGTCGCGTCGGTCGTACTGATCGTGTGGCGGGATCTGCCGGGGCTGATAGCGGGCAGGATCCTGAACGGTGTCGGACTGGGGCTGATGGCCTCGACCGCGACGACGTACCTGCACGACCTCCACCACGAGGCCCGCCCGGACCGGAGGGGTTCGGTGCTGCCCGGCATCGTGGCCACCGCCGCCAACCTCGGCGGCCTGGCCTCAGGGCCCCTGGTCGCCGGAGCCGCCGCCGAGTGGCTTCCCAGGCCCCTGATCACCACCCAGGCGATCTTCACGCTCGCCATGGCAGTGTGCCTGGTGCTGGTCTTGTCCACCCCGGAGACCGTGGACCGGGAGCTGCCCGCGGCCGAACCGCCCAGCAGGTTCGTCCTACGCCCCGGCGGCCGGCGGACATTCGGCGCGGCCGGCGCGCTGGGCGCCTTCGCCTTCGCGATCCTCGGCCTGATCTCCTCTCTCGGGGCGAGCGTGCTCCACGGCACCCTGCACACCGACTCGCACCTCGTGGTCGGCCTGGCGGCCTTCCTCATGTTCGGTTCCGCGGCGGCCGCCCAGCTGGTGCTCGGCCGCCTCCAGCTGCCCCGGCTCCTGACCGTGGGGGCGGTGGCCTTCCCGGTCGGCCTGGTCCTGTGCGCCGTCGCCCTCTACCACCCGGCGCTCTGGCTCTACCTGGTCGCCGTGTCCCTGTCGGGAGCCGGCTCCGGGCTGCTGTTCAAGGGAGGCGTCGAACGTGCCGTTTCAGTGGCCGAGCCCGCCTCACGCGCGGGGGTCCTCGCCGTGTTCTTCGTCGTCGCGTACCTGGGAATGGGCCTGCCCTCCGTCCTGTTCAGCATCGCCCTGCGGCACTTCGCCGTGCAGACCGCGATGATCGGCTTCGCGGCGGTCCTCTCCTGCGGCGCGGTTGTGTCGGTCGCCGTCGCGTTGCGCGACCGCGCACCCGGTCCGGGCGAGCTCTCGGCGCCGTCCGCCCGCCCCTCCTGACCTCCCTGCGGCGCATGCGACACCGGTTGTCTGGGAGGCGCGGACCCGGGCACCCGGTGCGGGCGCGCGTGACGCGGATCCGTGGCAGACGGGAGGCCCGAGATGTCTGCGGAATCGGCCAGAACGATCGCGCTCCCCTCCGGTGAGGAGATCGCGGCGCTCGGGCAGGGCACCTGGTACCTGGGCGAGGACCCGGCCCGGCGTGGACAGGAGATCGCCGCGCTGCGGCTGGGCGTGGACCTGGGCATGACCGTCGTCGACACGGCGGAGATGTACGGCGACGGCGCAGCCGAGGAACTCGTCGGGGAGGCCCTCCGGGGACGCCGGGAAGAGGTCTTCCTCGTCAGCAAGGTGCTGCCCGGCCACGCAACCCGGAAAGGCACCGTCGCCGCCTGCGAGGGCAGCCTGCGGCGGCTCCGTACGGAACGGCTGGACCTCTATCTGCTGCACTGGCGGGGACGGTGGCCACTCGAGGAGACCCTCGCGGGATTCACCGACCTGATGGAGGCGGAGAAGATCCGTTACTGGGGCGTGAGCAATCTGGACGTCGCCGGCATGGTCGAGCTGACCACCCTCCCCGGCGGCGACGCCGTGGCCGTCGACCAGGTGTTGTACAACTTCTCCCGGCGCGGCATCGAGTGGGATCTGCTCCCCTGGTGCCGCGAGGCCGGGGTGACGGTCATGGCCTACTCCCCGATCGAGCAGGGGCGGCTGCTGAAGGTCGCGGCCTTGGGTGCCGTGGCCCGGGCCCTCGGAGCCACGCCGGCCCAGGTGGCACTCGCCTGGGTGCTGGAACAGGGGGTGGCCGCGATCCCGCGTTCCGGATCACCCGACCACGTCCGGGAGAACCGCGGCGCTGTGGACCTCCACCTTCCTACCGAGGCGCTCGACGCTCTCGACGAGGCGTTCCCGCCGCCCAGCGGGCCCACGCCCCTGGAGATGCTCTGAAGGAGTTGACAGGGTGGCGCTCTGTGCGGGGCGGTGTCGCAACGCCGTGCAGCCTCGCGCGGACGGCCGGCCGAGGGATGCCCACGCGCTTCATGCTGCTCTGCCAGGGGAAGAGGGGGTGTCCCTTTTCGGCCTGGAGTGCGGAGGCGCTCGGCAGGGGGCTCTGCGAATCTCGTCCGGGTAGCAGCCGATGGCGGCGCGGGCGGGAGCGGACGAGGCCGTCCGTTTCCGGTAAGGAGGCGAGAGGCATGAGCGTAATGGGTGTGTCGAAGTTCGAGAGGTTCTTCCGCGCCGCGGCGAGCCTCGACGTGGACAGGAACGACCTGAAGCGGTACGGCGACTTCGTCGACGCCAAGCTCTACGACCTCCTGGTCGTCGGCCAGGCGGAGGCCAAGGCCAACGGCAGGGATACCGTCGAACCCTGGGATCTCCCGATCACCAAGGGCCTCCAGGAGAGCATCCACCGGTTCCGGCGGCTCGACGAGGAGGTCGAGCTGAAGCCGATCCTGGAGCAGCTCGCCGCGCACCCTCCCCTCGACAGGACACCCACCCAGGAGGCCGAAGATCGTTACCCCGAGATCATCGGCGGTCTCAGCGTCGCCCTCGCCGAGACGTTCAGAATCATGTATCCGGATGTCAAGAACCCGCAGACCAGCCACTGGGACGGCGTGATCGCGGTGTTCGACCGGCTGCTGTAGCGGTCTCGCCCCGGCGCGTGTCGCCGGACTCGACTGACCGCGGCTGATCTCCTGGCCAGGAAAACAACCCCACTTGCCCTCACGCGGCGGCGTCCGACTCCGACCTGCGACTCGCGAAGGGAGCCACACCATGACACAGGAACTCCAGGGGATGCGGGTGGGGATCCTGGCCACCGACGGCGTCGAGCGCGTGGAACTCGACCAGCCGCGCGGTGCGTTGCAGGGCGCAGGGGCGAAGACCGAGATCCTCTCGCTCCACCCCGGCGAGATCCAGGCCCGCCAGTTCGACCTCAACGCGGCCGGAACCTTCCCCGTGGACCGCCTGGTCGCCGACGCCTCCGTCGACGACTACCACGCCCTGCTCCTGCCCGGCGGCACCATGAACCCCGACCAACTGCGCATGGACCGCGACGCGGTGCAGTTCGTCAAGGACTTCATGGCCGGCGGGAAACCGGTCGCGTCGATCTGCCACGGCCCGTGGACCCTGGCGGAAGCCGACGCCGTGCGCGGCCGTCGCCTGACGTCCTGGCCCAGCATCCGCACCGACCTGCGCAACGCCGGCGCGGACGTCGTCGACCAGGAGGTGGTCGTCGACGGGCAGCTGGTCACCAGCCGCGGCCCGGCCGACCTGCCCGCCTTCTGCGCCGCCGTCGTGGAGCAGTTCGGCCGGGCGCACCAACCCATACCCAGCTGACCCGGCGGAATGGGCCCACAAGGGCACCTCGCGAGCCATATCCGCCACAAGCCGGAACGCAGCACGGCGCCGCGCGCGACCCTGCGCCCCGAACACGGCTGACCGGTGGTCAACCTCTCGCCGGTGTCAGGAGCGCGCGAGCCGGGCCGCGAGATAGGGCGCGGTGGCGCTGCCGCGGGCCCTAGCCACCTTGGCCGGCGGGCCCGCCGCGACCACCCGCCCGCCCGCGTCGCCGCCGCCCGGGCCGAGATCGATGACCCAGTCGGCGGTGGCGATCGTGTCCAGGTCGTGCTCGACGAGGACGACCGTGTTGCCGGCGTCGACGAGCCGGTGCAGCTGTCGCAGCAGCAGCGCGATGTCCGAGGGGTGCAGCCCCGCCGTCGGCTCGTCGAGCAGGTAGAGCGCGTGTCCGCGACGGGCTCGCTGCAGTTCGGTGGCCAGTTTGATGCGTTGCGCCTCACCGCCGCTGAGTTCCGTCGCGGGCTGGCCCAGCCGCAGGTATCCCAGTCCCACCTCGCGCAGCGTCTCCAGACTGCGGGAGGCGGCCGGGACGGCGGAGAGGAACTCGGCGGCGGCGTCGACGGACAGCGCCAGCACTTCCGCGATGTTCTTGCCGCGGTAGGTGACCTCCAGCGTTTCGGCGTTGTACCGGGCGCCTTCGCAGGTCGGGCACGGCGCGTAGGTGCCGGGCAGGAACAGCAGTTCCACCGCGACGAATCCTTCGCCCTGGCAGGTCTCGCACCGGCCTTCGGGCACGTTGAAGGAGAACCGCCCGGCCGAGTAGCCGCGCGCCCTGGCTTCGTCCGTCGCCGCGTACAGCTTGCGCACCGTGTCGAACATCCCGGTGTACGTGGCCAGGTTGGACCGGGGAGTTCGGCCGATGGGCCGTTGGTCGACCCGGACCAGCCGGTCGAACGACTCGATCCCCGACGCGTCCTGGACGTCGACCTCCAGCTGCCTCGTCGGGCTCCTCGGGTACGAGTCCGAGGTGGCCGCGGACGACCTCGGCGAGCACCTGCGTCACCAGCGTCGACTTTCCGGAGCCGGACACGCCCGTCACCGCCGTCAGCACGCACAGCGGTACGTCGACGGAGACGTCGTGCAGATTGTGGCGGGAGACCCCGCGCAGGTGCAGCCAGCCGTGCGGGGTGCGCGGGCGGTGATCGAGCGGCTGGGCGCGCCCGAACAGGTACCGGCTCGTGGCCGACTCCCCGACCCGCTCAAGACCGGCGACCGGGCCGCTGTACAGCACGCGTCCGCCGCCCTCGCCCGCACCGGGGCCGATGTCGACGACCCAGTCCGCCCGCCGTACGACGTCCATGTCGTGCTCCACGACGAACAGCGAGTTGCCCGCCGCCTTGAGGCGGTCCAGCACGTCCAGCAGCGGTTCCGCGTCAGCCGGGTGCAGGCCCGCGGAGGGTTCGTCGAGGACGTAGACGACGCCGAACAGCCCCGAGCGCAGCTGGGTGGCGATCCGCAGGCGCTGCGCCTCGCCGGGCGACAGGGTCGTCGAGCGGCGCCCGAGGCTGAGGTATCCGAGGCCCAGGTCGAGCAGTACGTCGACCCGCGCGACCAGATCGCCGCAGATCCGGACCGCGACCTCGGTCGTCTCCCCGGATCGTGCGGTCGCCGTGGTGGCGTCGGCCTCGGACCGCCCCGCGACGGGCCGCAGCAGCGCCACGACCCCGTTGAGCGGCATCGCGTTGATCTCGGCGATGGAACGTCCGGCGAAGGTCACGGCGAGCGCCTCGGGTCGCAGTCCGCTGCCGCGACAGGCGGGGCAGGGCACACTCCTGACGAACCGGAGCGCCCGTTCGTGCATCTTCTCGCTCTTGGAGTCGGCGAGGACGTGCATGACGTGCTTGCGGGCGCTCCAGAACTTGCCCTGGTAGCCGTAGTCGACGCGGTCCTCCTCCGGCTCGATGTACACGGAGGGCTGCTCGTCCGTGTACAGCAGCCAGTCCCGGTCCTTCTTCCTGAGCCTGCGCCACTGCCGGTCGATGTCGATCCCCAGGCCGCTCACGACACTGCGCAGGTTGGCGCCCTGCCAGGCGCCCGGCCAGGCGGCGATCGCCCCCTCGCGGATGCTCAGCGAGGGGTCCGGGACGAGCAGGTCCTCGGCGACGTCGTGCACGACTCCCAGTCCGTGGCACTCCGGGCAGGCGCCGGCCGCGGTGTTGGGTGAGAACGACTCGGCGTCCAGCCGGGCGGCTCCGGGCGGATAGGTGCCGGCGCGGGAGTACAGCATGCGCAGCAGATTGGACAGCGTGGTGATGGTGCCGACCGTCGAGCGCGAGCTGGGCGACCCGCGTCGCTGCTGCAGGGCCACGGCCGGTGGCAGTCCGGTGATCTCCTGCACGTGCGGTGCGCCGACCTGTTGCAACAGCCTTCGGGCGTACGGTGCCACGGACTCGAAGTAGCGCCGCTGGGCCTCCGCGTAGAGCGTGCCGAACGCGAGCGAGGACTTGCCCGAACCGGAGACGCCTGTGAAGGCGACCATCGCGTCCCGCGGAACGTCGACATCGATGTTCCGCAGGTTGTTCTCACCGGCGCCCCGGACATGCACGAAGGGGTCGGTCGCGTCCCTGTTCACCGTTACTGATTACCTGATCACGCCGGGAACCGCGCGACAGGCGCCGTCACCGGGCCCCGCTCCCAGGGAACATTAAAGAGTGCTTCACCGTTGACTGGTACGTGGGCGTGAAGGGAACTGTGTCCCCGGGCCTCACCCTTTGCCCATGAGGACGATCGTTCGGCTGAAGCCTCATGGAGCCCCCGCCGCGAGGCGACCGCCCTTCGCGCCCACTCTCGATCGGCCCTGGCTGGGATCCCCCGAACCAGTCGGGGCCTTCGCCTGCCCCCTGCCTGCGCACTTCCGGGCAGGACACCGAAGCGGGGTGTCCGGTGGCGCGGCGTGCGGTGCCGACCGGGGTGGCGCGGAACTGGTGTTCACCGTGGCGCACGCAACCGTGTGGCCCGGTGGTGGGGCAGGTCCTGCACGGGAGAGCACGAGGAGAGCTGACCGTACCGCCTGCCACCTGCTGGCGGGGGCCAGCGTGTCACGCGGCGTCGGCGTTGCCTCGGGGGCACCCTGTGGGCACGGGCGATCACGGGGGCAGCCGACGAGAAGGAGTCATGCGGGTGTCGTCTCAGCGCGTTACGGTCGTGGCTCTCCTGGCGGATCCGGACGCGCCCACGGAGATCGCGCAGCGCATGGCCCGGATGCTTCCTGATCGGCTCGCCGACAGGTCAGGCCAGGGACGACGGTTCGACGTCGAGGTGGTCAGTGAGCCCTTCACTGCAGGGACCGAGGACCTGTCCACATTGACGCGCCGGATCATGGACCGCAGAAGCGAGGGGAACTGGGACATCGTCGTGGCCCTCACCGACCTTCCGCTGCACTCACATGGGCGCAAACTCGTGGTGGATCTGAGTCACGAACACGGCCTGGCGCTGCTGTCTCTCCCCACGCTGGGGGGCTTCCGGCTGCAGACCAGGGCCCGGCAGGCCGTGGAAGAAGCCGTGCTCAGCTTGGCGGGCCCGAAGGCCGCTGGGCCTGAGGGGCCTCCGGGAAGTCAGCCGCTGCGGGGGCCCTTCATCGGTCGTCTCGCGCCCATCCATCCGGGCCAGGTCGGTGAGGAGGAACTCGCCGATCTGCGGTACGTCGTCAGTGGGCCGCGCGGTTACCTGAGGGTGCTCCTCGGTATGGTCCGCGCCAACCGGCCGTGGCGCTTGGTGCCGGGCTTGTCGAAAGCCCTGGCGGCCGCGCTCGCCACGGGAGCGGTCGCCACTGTGAACTCCACCATCTGGAGCCTGGCCGCGTCCCTGAGCACGCCACGCCTGGTGATCGCCATGGTCGGGTCTGTCGCGCTCATGATCGGCTGGCTGATCGTGGACGCGAACCTGTGGCATCGAACCGATGAGGTTTCGCCGGAGGCGAGGCAGAGGGCGGCGCTCTACAACGCCTCGACGGTCGTGACCGTGGGTATCGGGGTGCTCGTCTGCTACGTGGGTTTGATGGTCATCAACTTCGTGTGGGCTCTGTTCATCCTCAACGACCGGGTGTTCGCCTCCATGGCACGAACCCCGCTGCATACCACGCAGTACTGGACGTTGTCATGGTTCGTTGCTTCGGTCGCCACGGTGGGCGGCGCGCTGGGATCGGGCTTGGAGAGCGACGAGGCGATCCGGGCAGCCGCCTACTCCAAGCGCGAACAGGAGCGTCGCAGCGTGCTGCAGGACGACACTGACTAGCCGGTGACCTCAGTCGGAGATGTGCCGTCGGTCGGTGGTCGTCCGGGTCCGGAGATTCCGCTGATCGGTCGGTGCGTAATTGTTTCGCCTCGGGGCCGACGGGGACCCGGACGCAACGCCGCCGGAGCGCCGAAGCTCCGCCTGGCGGGCCGGCGGCACATGACCGTTCCATCTGATCCAGGTGAACGGCCCGTAGAGGCGTACCGGAGCCCCGGACCCCGCCGCAGCACTTCCGAGAGTCAGGCTCTCTGCGCCTTCCCCATCACCGCCGTACCGCGACATCAAGGGAAGCCACCATGAAAGCAGCGGTATACGAAGGCCCGCGAACGGTCACAGTGAAGGACGTTCCGGACGCGAAGATCGAACACCCCTGCGACATCATCGTCAAGATCACCACCACCAACATCTGCGGTTCGGACCTGCACATGTACGAGGGCCGCACCTCGTTCGAGTCCGGCCGCACCCTGGGACACGAGAACATGGGCCAGGTCGTGGAGGTCGGCTCGGCCGTCCGCAAGGTCCAGGTCGGCGAGTACGTGGTCCTGCCCTTCAACATCGCCTGCGGCTTCTGCAAACAGTGCGAGCAGGGTCTGACCAACTACTGCCTGACCATGCAGCCGGAACCGGCCCTCGCCGGAGCCGCCTACGGATTCGCCGACATGGGCCCCTACCAGGGCGGCCAGGCGGAGCTGCTGCGCGTACCCTACGGCGACTTCAACGCGCTGCGTCTGGGCGAGGACGCCGCCGAGCGGCAGACCGACTACGTGATGCTCGCCGACATCTTCCCCACCGGCTATCACGCCACCGAGATGGCCGGCGTCAAACCGGGCGATCAGACGATCGTCTTCGGGGCCGGTCCCGTCGGGCTGATGGCGACCTACTCAGCCCTCCTCAAGGGCGCCGGGCGCGTCTGGACGGCCGACCACCAGCCCGACCGGCTGCGCAAGGCGGAGGAGATCGGGGCCATCCCGATCAACACCGCCGAGCAGAACCCGGCGGAGGTCGTCAAGGAGGCCACCCTCGGTCTGGGCGCCGACAACGGCTGCGAATGCGTCGGCTACCAGGCACACGACCCCGAGGGACACGAGGACGCCAGCCTCACGCTCAACGGTCTGATCGACTCGGTCAGGTTCACGGGCGACATCGGCGTGGTGGGCGTGTTCCTGCCCCAGGACCCCGGCGGCGCGGAGGCCCAGGGGGAGCTGGAAGCTCAGGGCAAGGTCCCGATCGACTTCGGCATGATGTGGTTCAAGGGCCAGCGCATGGGGACCGGGCAGGCGCCGGTGAAGAAGTACAACCGGGCGCTGCGGGATCTGATCGCCGGCGGGAAGGCCAAGCCGAGTTTCGTCGTCTCCCACGAGCTCAGCCTGGACGAGGCCCCCACCGCCTACGAGCACTTCGACGCCCGTGACGAGGGCTGGACCAAGGTGGTCCTGCATCCCAACGGACACGGCAACGGGCACAAGCGGTAAGAGGCTCGGGGCCGCCGTGCCAGCCGTTTGCCCCGGACCGGCCCGGGGGACGGGTGGCGATCTGCCCGTCCGCCGGACGGGGCTGGGGCGATCGCCGCGCTCCGGCCGGACCTGGACCAACAGCGCTTGCCCGCGCTCCGGCCCGGAGGACGGACGGCGGACGCTCAGCAGTGTCCGCAGTGGCAGCAACCCCGTCCAGCGGCTGCGGCCGCCGGCCAGTTCGCGGGCCGTGTGGGAGGCTTCCTTGCCCGACGGCTGCCGCACCTCGACCCGGCCGACGCGACCCGGCAGGGCGTTCCGGCCAGGCGGACCCCGGTGACGTGGCTGCGGGCCTTCGGGGAGGTCGTGCGATCCGGGCTCACGATCGAGGAGACGCGGCTGGAGCCCCTGCTCGCGCTGCGCACGGCCGCTGGGGTGGCGATCGTCATCGGGCCGACGCTGTGGCTGTTCTCCCCTGCGTATGCCGCGTCCGCCGCCCTCGGCGCCTACTCCGCGGGTGGGGCCACCTTCCAGCGCAGCTGGCGTCCACGCAAGGTGGTCGCGCTCGGCGCGGGCGCCGGTCTGGCGCTCAGCACCTTCGTGGGCTACCTTGCGGCGGGGCGACTCGTGACGTTCCTTCCGCTGCTGGCCGTATGGGCCTTCGCCGCGGGAACGGCGTGGGCCGTCGGATCGACCGCTGGGATCGTCGCAGCGACGACCGTGGGCAGCATGCTCGTGACCATCACCCTGCCCACGAGCGTCGGGCGAGCCCTGGAGCACGCCGGGGTCGTCGCACTCGGAGGCGTGACACAGGCCGTGCTGATCTTGCTGTTCCCGATCCGCCGTTGGGGAGCGCATCGTGACGCGCTCGCCGACGCCCTGGCCGCCGTGGCGGACTACGCCCGCCGGCTGCGGCACGACCCGACCGCCCCGTTCGACCCGGAGCCGTTGATGACGGCCCGGGACGCGGCCGCCGTGACGCCGTCACAGGCCCGCACCCGTCCCCCCGTCCTCCACGGCCCCCGGGGCCTGGCCGAGCGCATTCGGCCGGTCGTCGCCGCGCTCGCCGACCCCGACGTCGGCGCCCCGGCGGAAGGACCCGGGCGGGACCGCGCGCGGGAGTTGCTCGACGCGGCCGCCGACGTCCTGGACGCGGCCGCCCGTTCGATCCGCCGCGGCACTCCCGCCGAGGTGCGGCCCGAGAGCACGGACGTCCTGCGCGTCGACGAGGAGCACGAGGTGCTGGAGGGCCCCGCGCGGCAAGCCGCCGAGCGGCTTGTCGAACTGCTCGGTGAGGCGTTGGAGATCGCCGGGAGCGGCTGCGCGAGCGGGAGGACGCCCACGCCGCCCGGCCTCGCCGGCGCCCAGTTCCTGGTGCGCCCGACCATGTTCCGGCTGGTCCCGGTCGTCGTCCGGGCGGTGTGCCGTGAGCTCCGCCGGGACTCGCCCGTGTTCCGGCACGCCGTCCGCCTGGCGGCGGTGGCCACGCTCGGCTATCTGATCGCCGCCCGGCTACCCCTGGGCCACGGCTACTGGGCGCCCCTCGCCTCGGTGATGGTGATGCGGCCGGACTTCCACCGGACGTACGCGCGTGCGGTGGCCCGTCTCGCCGGGACCCTGGCGGGGGTCGCGCTCGCCACCGGGATGGTGCGGGCGCTGGGCCCGGACGCCCATGTGTCCGGCGCGCTGGCGGTGGTCTCGGCGGGCCTGTCGTACACGCTGAACCGTACCGGCTACGCCTACTCCCAGTGCTTCACCGCCGCATACGTCGTCTTCCTGCTCGGCATGGGCGGCCAGGCATGGGAGCAGACAGTCCCGGAGCGGGTGGTGCTCACCCTGCTCGGCGGGGCCCTGGCGATGCTGGCGTACGTGGTGTTCCCCGCATGGGAGACACCCCGACTGCCGGGCCGGCTCGCGGACTGGCTCGCCGCCAACGGCCGCTACGCGGCCGCGGTGCTCCGCAACTACGCCGAACCGAGCCGGGAGCATCACGCCGACATGCGCCGGGCACTGCTGGAGAGCAGGGAGGCACGTGCCGCCTGGCAGGAGGCTTTCGACCGGGCAAGGCGGGAACCGGTCCGCCCCAGGGGTCTGACGTCGCGCGAGGCGCAGGAGGCGCAGGAGGCGCTCAAGGGGTTCGGCCGGGCAGCGATGCTCATGGAGAGCCACGTCCCGCGGGCCGACAGTCCTTTCGTCCCCGAGGCGGAGCGGTTCGCCGAGGCCCTGGAAACGGACACCGCAAAAGCAGCAGTCGCCATGCGCGAGCACAGGAATCCGGACTGGGGACGCGTGGAGGAGGCGCTCCACGCGTGGGAGGACGCCGCCGCCGGCAATCGGAGCCCGGTCGTGCGGCGCGAAGCGGAACTGCAAAAACGGGCCTTGGAAGACCTCGCGACGGCCGTGAGCCGCACACCCCTGGAACGGGACCTCGGCTCTGCTCGCGAGGAGCAGCGGGTGCGGGCGACCCTGGCGGCGGAAGGTGACGGATCGGGGCCCGCGGACCGAGGTGGGTGACGGCGGCGGCGGAGGACGCCGCGCCTCCTGGAGCGGGAAACAGTCTCCCGGCCGCGTCGAGCGCCGCCACACGTACGCCGCTGTCGCCATCACGAGGATCAGACCCGCCAGGATCAGCAGTTCGATCCCCTCGACGTTCCTCCGGAAGGACTTCTCCGCCTCGGCCGTCACGATGAGCACCTTGCGGATGCCGGCAATCAGGCCGACGAGGAAAGGCTCCGCATCGAGGGTCTGGTTCCTGATGGTGAGGCGGACGGTGTGGAGCAGCTCGGACACGATGAACAGCACAAGGCTGTTGTCCAGGGCGGAGAGAACGACCCGTCTCCTCGCGGTACGGCCCCTGGACCGACCTGATGACGTCGTGGACGACCCCAACGCTCAGCTCTCGTGGGTGCCGCAGGGCGGCACTGCCCCGCGGATCCCTGCCCCTCAGGCGGAACGGGGTCGGGCCCGCGCACGGCTCGTGCGGAGCCCCAGACCGCGTCCCGCAGCCATGGCCGCGCCTGCGCCGACGAGAGAGGACCTCGGCACCGCGTCGGATCGGCCCAGGGGCTGGGAGGCCAGGGCCCCCTGGGAACTGGTCCAAAGCCGCACGCGTGTCCCCGCAGGGGTGTGCGGGGGTACGGCGGCCCGGCCGGTGCGCATCCGGCCGTCCGGCGTCGCCCATCGGACCGTCGCCCTGGGGTCGGTGCTCACATCCGCGTGCGCGGGCGCCGCTTCCCTCGCGCGCTCCAGGAGGACCGCCACGACCTGTCGGCGGCTGGAGCGGTCCTCTTGGAAGCCCTGGTCGGCGGCCACTGCGGTCACCGTGCCCGCGGTCGCGCCACCCAGCACGCCCACGACCCACGCGGGGAGCAGTAGCCACGCCTCGATCAGATCACTGGTCCGCCGCAGCGGACTGCGCCGCCACCGCCACATCCTCCTGTGGAGCGTCCCGCGCCGTCCCCGCCTCGTCGCCTTGCAAGGACACCCCCCTTACGAGCACCAGCACCCTTCGGTGGTGTTGTCCGGAACCGTAAGGAAGACGGCCGCTGATCGAAAGTGCTGGGCAGCGGTTATCGCTGCGGGCTGCCCATCTCCGCGGTGAAGAGCACCGGGTCGCTCTCGAATCCCCGGATCATCTCCCGCATCCCCCACACTCCGGAGGAGCTTCGGGTGAACTCGGCAACCGTCGCGGCCGTGGCATCGGCGACCTGTGAGAAGTCGTCCGCCAGCAGTTGCCGGTACCCCTGGACGACGACCACCCCGGCGTTGGAGATGTCCCCGAACGTGCGGGGTGTACCGTCCTGGTGGATGGCCACGCCGACCACCACACGCCCGTACACGGGTGCCAGCCGGTCGAACTCCAGGACCATCACCTCGACGAACCCGAAGCCCATGCCGGTCTGGCTGTGCCGGGTCATGTTGATGGTGCCGTCCGGCGACCGGCTGTCGTAGTGCACGACGTACACCGGCCGCCCATGGGGATCGTCCACCGAGTAGGTCGCGGCGATGATGTCGAGATGCCGGGGGGTTTCCCCGAGAGGGCTCGGGTCCCACTTGAGCCGTACCTCGACCTTGCCCAGCCCCTCGCCCGCACCACTCACCCTGCCGGTTCCCCTCAGGATCACCGCGAGACCTTCCCGCACGGTCAAGTATGTGTTCCCGACGGCTCTTTGACGCCTCCTTGGCGGTCCACATCCCACGCGAAACCTGGTCCGACCGGCCTGTCGTGGATGCCGTTCACGTCACCCTCTCTGCAAGGCTGGTGCCCGAACCGCCGACCGTGCATGATCGGTTCCCTGACTGATCATGTTCGGCCGTGGCCGGTACAACGGCGGGATTCGGATGAGGCGTCGCTGGGTCGAGGTCGTCGCGGTCACGGTGGCGGTGCTGGCCGTTCTCTTCACCGTCGCGGACCGGGTCGCCGCGCACTACGCCGACAAGGAGGCCACCCAACTCGCCGCAGAGAAGTACGGCTACCGGAACACCACCGACGGACACCTGGACGTGTCCATCGAGAGCTTTCCCTTCCTGACCCAGGCGTTCAGCCAGAACTTCGACCATGTCAGCCTGAGTGCGAGGCAGTTCACCATCGACACCACAAACAATGCCCAGGGTGGTTACCTGCCTGTCAAGCAGCTCCAGCTCGACCTGCACGGCGTGCAGGTGACCTCCCTGACCGCACACAGTGCCGGGGCGAACCTCGCCACGGGCACCTTGACGCTCTCGTACGAGGCGCTGTCGGGCGTGGTCACACGGCTGGCGGACAGCGGCGGCCCCATCCACATCTCGCAGGCCGCGGGTTCGGCGGGGAAGGCGGCTCGGGTCGAGGTCACGGGCACCGTCGACGGGCGCGGGCTGGACAGCACGGGCACGCTGCTCGCGCAGGGAGATGAAATCTCCCTCAGCCTCCCCGGGGGCGGACAGCCGACGGCCACCTGGCGGGTCCAGCTCCCCGAGAACGTCGGCTTCACCGCGGCACGCGCCACCTCGGACGGTGTGCAGATCAGCATGGTCGGTCACCTGGTGAACCTCGGCTCCTCACGCGCCGACCCTGCCCCTCGGCCATGTTCGGCCGGGAAGCCGGGGCGCCGGAGCTCGGACGGCGAAGGTGACCAGGGCTCAGACCCGGGCCACCGGTAGCTGAGCCATCCCGTGGTCCAAGCGCGAAGGTGTCGTAGAGAGGCGACGGCACGGGCGAACTCGGACTGGACGCTGACCACATGAATGCACCGAGCAACCCTGGCGGACGGTGCCCTGGTCGGCGTCCACCGGGCGACACCCCACCCCGCGTCCTCTGGTGTCAGAAAGCTCTGCCCGGGACGTACGCCCGGGCGTGCCGCTGAGAGCGCATCAGACCTCCAGCCCTACCCGGCGTGCACGCACGGCTTGAGTACCGTCAGGGACAGAAACCCCGACGACAGGAGACTCCGTGTCCAGACCGGCCCCGCGCTCCGCAACGGCCTTGTACGCGGCATCCGCGACCTTCGCGGCGATAGGCGCCCTGCTGTGGATCCGCGACCGGACCAGCGCGCCCCCCAGGGTTTACAGCGACTATCTGGCGGCCGACCGCTACACCCCGTCGGCCTGGCGAGTGTGGTCACAAGCGGTGCCCGAAGAACGTCTTGGCCTCTACCTCATCGCGGCCGGGCTGGTGCTGGCTGTGGCGGCGCGGCTGATCACCGTCCGGCGGAGCTGAGCAGCCCAGGGAGACCGAGTTCCTGCACTGACTTCGCTGGTAAAGGTCCTGCGTGATCCACGGGACCTACTCAGGAACCCGGCAGACCAGTGCCGTACGACCGCCCGGCAGCGTCTCTTTTCACGGCGGCCACCGTCCTGACCGCAGGCTGTGCGAACGGCACAGCCGGCACCGCCGTACGAGCCAGGCGGCTACCGGCTCAATCGGTGGCGGCGCGCTCACTCTGCTCAGGCGAGCGGCGGCGGAGGTAGCGCCGAGCGGCGGACTTGGCTGCATGTCGATTCCCTCCGGATCGCCGGGCTCCCCCCTGCACGAACTGTTCATGACCTGCGGGGTCTTGCACTGCTGCACACAGTGCCCACGCCGGGCTTCGCGCTCACCCAGGCCGGGACCACGCCGAATTGTCCCGAGGAGGGCTGTCGCCCACCGACAAGCGCGCCACCGGCGAGACGCCGCGCGCCTGGAAGCCCCCGAGCCGCAAGGCAGCCCGGCGGGCGCGCACCTGCCGCGAGGATCCGGGGACGAACCGGCGTTCGGCCCGGCGGGCGACGCGCTGCCTGTTCTTGCTGACGGCCATGGCGCGGCATCGCCACCCGCCACGAGAAGACCGCCACCATTTACCTGGCCGGACTACACACCGCGGGCATCATCATCTGGGTCCGACCCCTGAGCTGCTCCGGCGGAAGCGTCTGCATGGTCTCCGTTGCCGAACCACCACTCCACCTCATCGACGCCCGCGGCCCAGGCATCCACGACACGCTCAATCGCGGGTATGCCCACCGTGCGGGCGACAGTGACGACGATGAAGCGCAAGTTTGGCGGCGCCTCGGTCCTGACTCCGAGATGGCTGACCGCTTCTCTCAGCTCAGCGAACGACTCCGGACTCAGCGACCTTCGCCTCAGAGCCGTCCAAGATCCGAACGAGAGGCCCTAGCCGATCGCGTCAGCCGCAATGACCTGCTCGGTCCAGATGATCTTGCCGGTTCTCGTGTACCGAGTGCCCCACCGGCGGGCCATCTGGGCAACGATCAGCAGGCCCCGTCCACCCTCGTCGGTGGTCCGCGCGTGACGCAGGCGGGGCGCGGTGCTGCTGGCGTCGGAGACTTCGCAGATCAGGCCGCGGTCCCGGATCAGACGCAGGCAGACCGGTCCGGTCGCATGGCGGATGGCGTTGGTCACCAGTTCGCTGACGATGAGTTCCGTGGTGAACGTCAGATCGGGGATGCCCCACTCGGTCAGCTTCTGAGCCGCAAGGTTGCGGGCGTCGGCGACGGCAGCCGGGTCGGTGGGCAGGTCCCAGGAGGCGACGTGGCCCGGGGACAGGACGCGGGTCCGGGCCAGGAGCAGGGCCGCGTCGTCGGCAGGCGGGCCCGTCAGTAGGTTGTCGATCACTCGTTGGCCGGTCTCGGCCAGGGTCGGCAGGGGCGCCGCAAGGGCAGCGCCCAGCCGGGAGAGCCCGACGTCGATGTCCCGGTCGACGGACTCGATGAGGCCGTCGGTGTAGAGGGCGATGAGGCTGCCGTCTGCCAGCTCGGTCTCGATGGACTCGAACGGGAGGTAGCCGAGGCCGAGCGGTGGTCCGGCGGGCAGGTCCAGGATGTCGGCGGCGCCGTCGGGGGTGACGATCATCGGGGGGAGGTGACCGGCCCGGGCCATGGTGCACAGCCTGCTGACCGGGTCGTAGACGGCGTACAGGCAGGTGGCGCCCAGGAACGCGGTGCCCGTCGCCTCACCCGTGTCCGCCGACGGCGCATCAGTGGCGTGCGCCCCCATGAGGCCGATGACCAGGTCGTCCAGATGGGCCAGCAGTTCGTCCGGAGAGAGGTCGAGGTTGGCGAGCGTGCGTACCGCGACGCGCAGGCGCCCCATCGTCGCCGCCGCGTTGATGCCGTGGCCTGCAACGTCACCGACGACCAGGGCGACACGTGCTCCGGAGAGCGGAATCACGTCGAACCAGTCGCCGCCCACACCGCTGGGGGCATCCGCCGGGAGGTACCACGAGGCCACGGCGAGAGCGGACCCTCCCGTCAGGTCCTGCGGCAACAGGTAGCGCTGCATGGAGCGGGCCGCGGTGCGCTCGCGGGTGAAACGGCGTGCGTTGTCGATGCACACCGCCGCACGGGAGACGAGTTCCTCCGCGAGGCGGACGTCGTCGTCCTCGAAGGGGCCCAGCCGCCGGGACCGGGCGAACGTCGCCACCCCCAGGGTGACCCCACGCGCCCGCACGGGGACCACCATGACCGAGCGGAGGTCGTAGTCCAGGAACGAGGCGCCCAGCGTCTCGTCCACGGTCACCCACGGACTGTTGGTGCGGTCAAGGACCCGTTCGACCAGGGTCTTGCTCTCGAGCAGACAGCGGGTCACGGGCGTCGCGGGCGCACGTCGGACTGTCTCCCCCACGGCCAGTGACGCCTCGGGGCAGCCCTCGCGGACCGACTGCTGGGCCGCACGGCGGATGACGGGCGCCATGCCGACCGGCCCGGGTGTCGGCTCCTCGCCTCTCATGACCGAGTCCAGCAGGTCGACGGCGACGAAGTCGGCGACGGCCGGCACCGCGTCGTCGGCCAGTTCCTGCGCGGTCCGGGTGACGTCCAGGGTGCTGCCGATGCGCGCGGCGGCGTCGTTGAGCAGGGCCAGGCGTTCCTGGGCCCGCCATCGCTCGGTGACGTCGATGATCATGTACCAGATGCCGACGTTCCGGTCGTGGCGGTCCTTCATCGCGAAGAAGGAGGCGGAGATCGCGCGGCTCCGGTCGTGCACCGCGTAGCCGGCACCGCGGTACTCGTAGTCCATCACCGGCGCGCCGGTCCGGAGAACTTCGTGCATCTTCTCCTCGAAGGCGTCGGCCTCGGCCTGCGGCAGGATCTCCGCCATCCGCCGCCCCAGCCGTCGTTTGAGGGGGATCTGGCGGTCCAGCGGCTCGTTCACCCAGACATACCGCAGATCCGTGTCGAGGACGGCGATGCCGACCGGTGCGTGGCTGAGAAATGGGCTGAGCATCAGTTGGCTCACCCCGCCGCCCGGCATCCGCCAGAAGGCCCGTTTCGGAGGCCGTCCGACGAACCTGCCGAAGACCAGTGCCGCGAGCGTGGCGACCAGGACGCCCGGAATCATCTCGTAGATGCCCGACCAGAATGGGCCGTGCAGCGGCTTGACCACCCGCCACAGGAGCACCGTGACCGCGCCGGACACGATCCCGGCCATGGCCCCCGCCCAGGTCATGCGCGGCCAGTACAGCGAAAGCAGGACCACCGGGCCGAAAGCGGCCCCGAAGCCCGCCCAGGCGTACCCCACGATCGCCAGCAGCCCGCCGCCCCTCAGCGCTATCACGGAGGCCACGAGGGTCACGGCGACGACGGCGGCGCGACCCACCCACACCAGTGCCTCGTCCGAGGCGCGACGCTTGAGGAAGGCGTGGTAGAAGTCCTCCGTCAGTGCGACCGACGACACGAGGAGCTGGCTGTCGGCGGTCGAGATGATCGCGGCGAGTACGGCGATCAGCAGCATGCCGGCGCCCCACGGGCTGAACAGTGTCCGGCTCAGGGCGATGTATACCGTCTGCGGGTCATGGAGCGGTGTGCCGAACTGCGCGATGCCCAGCAGGCCCACGAACGTGGCACCGGCCAGTACCACGACCACCCACCCGGTCTGGATACGGCGGGCCGCGGGCACGGCCCCGGTACTGCGGATGCCCATGAAGCGGGCCAGGATGTGCGGCTGCCCGAAATAGCCGAGGCCCCAGGAGAGCAACGAGATGATCGCGACGGCGCCGAGCGATCCGCCGCCTCCCGACCACCGCCCGTTCACGAAGTCGACCTTGGCACCCATGTCCAACAGGCTGGGCGTCCTGCTGTTGAGGGCGTCACGAAGCGCACCGAAACCGCCGAGCGTCGCGATACCCACGACGGGGAGCACGAGCAGGGCGAGGAACATCAGCGTGGCCTGCATGACGTGCGTCAGGCTCACGGCCAGGAAGCCGCCCAGGCAGGAGTAGACGACGATCACCAGGGCGGTCAGGGCCACCCCTAGCCTGAACCCGGCACCGAAGATGTGCCCGAACAGCAGCCCGCCGGCCACCAGCCCACTGGCGACGTAAACGGTGAAGAACACAAGGGTCACCGCCGCGGAGACCATCCGGAGCATCCGGGTGCGGTCCTCGAACCGCTCCTCCAGGTAGGCCGACAGGCTCACCGCGTTCCCGGCGCGCTCGGTGTAGGTGCGCAGCCTCGGCGCGACGAACAACCAGTTGAGGTACGTACCGAGCACCAGGCCGACTGCGATCCAGCCGGCCCCGATACCGGCCGCGTACACCGCTCCGGGGAAGGCGAGGAACAGCCAGCCGGACATGTCGCTGGCCCCTGCGGACAGGGCGGCGACGAACGCGGGGAGCCTGCGGCCGCCCAGGGCGAAGTCGGCGAAGGTGTGCGTACGGCGGTAGGCCCAGACACCTGTTCCGATCATGACGGCCACGTACACGAGGAACGTGGCCACGATCGGCGCACTCAAGTCGGACATACTGCCTCGCCTGCGAGGTTCATGAGCACGGGCCTACAACCGCACGACCGACAGTCGTGATCCCTACTGTCACAAATGTACCGATACCGGCCACCGTCGGCGGCCGGTGCCGCCCGCGCCGGTGCCGACACGGGCACTCCGAGCCGTCGAGCCACGCATCGAGCCTTCCGGGCATGGCGCCGGGCGGCGCAGCAGGCCCCTGCCACGGGTGCAGGTCTGAACTGCGGTAACACCCCAACGCTGCCGGCGCACGAGGAGACGGGTCCCGCCAGCCGGTCGTGTTCGCCGCGGAGGGCGGCCATGGTCGGACTGGGCTGAGCACGAGGAGGGAGGGCCGGGCGACAGGGTGGTCGTGCGACCGGGCCCCACGGTAGGTCGCGGACAACCGTCCACGGGCTGAGGAACGACCGGATTCCCGAGCGCCGGCCAGCCGGCACGCCGCCGCCCTCTCCCTGCCTCGCCCTGTACTCCCATCCGGTGAGTACGCCGTTGACAAGGCAGGCCATCGACTTGGGGGCAGGGCATCCGTGCGTCCGGCTGCCCCCGGTCACACCATTCGCCTCCAGGTCGTCCAGGAACCGCTCCACCACGCTCGGCGGATGTCCAAAGGGCGGGTGTCGCAGGAGGCCGTGATCAGGCAGCCGGAAGCAGGCCGCTGGCCCGGGCGATCACCCGGTCAGGGCGAGATTGCGCATACGGGCGAGGGCCTGGACGGCGTAGGGGATGCGTCGCCGCGCTGCCAGCACCGGCCATGCCTACATCGGCTTGGGCACAGGACGGCGGCGTGCACACCGTTCAGGAAGGCGTTGCCGCTGCCCTCGACGACGGCCGCCTTCAGCTGCGCGGGCATACGCGGCCGCATGGCCGCGTAAGAGGAGTGCGTGTCCTGTGCTCTCCGTGAGCGTCCGCCGGGCCCGGCGGACGCCGATGTCGGCGGCGTCGGATGAGTCCCGAGGACGCACGGATCCAGGTCCGGTGGGCGTCCGACAGATGACGATCAAGATGGACGACTGCTCACTCACGCCATTCGTCATTCCTGATCGCTCGCCCACTGGTCAGGCCCCCTCCGGCGAGTCCGGGGGCTGTCGTATTCGATTCGGCTTGCGCCGGGAAATCGGCACGGGAGCAGAAAGGCCGCCTCTTCTCCCACGTCTGTCATGCGGGGTGCTCTGCGTGTTTCATAGAGGTGTGGTCTGCGGTGCGCGACCATACGGACGCGGCCCAGCACATTTTTCCAGCCGGTGGGCGCCACGGCGCGCCGATTGTGTGGGCCGTCGTGCTCGACACCTGCAAAGCCGACGACGTCAAGAGCGGCAGCCAGCAGAAGGAACACCGAGACAGGAAGAAGGACGGGCAATGTCCGGCAGTGAAAGCGAGAATCCTGCAATCCCTTCACCGACGCCCACGCCGACTCGGCGACCCAGGACGAACCGGGACTGGTGGCCGGATCAGCTGGACCTTCAGGTCCTCCACCAGCACTCGCCCCGGTCCAACCCGATGGACGAGGACTTCGACTACGCGGCGGAGTTCGCGACCCTCGACGTCGACGCGCTGAAGCGTGACGTCTTCGAGGTGATGACGACATCCCAGGAATGGTGGCCCGCCGACTACGGTCACTACGGGCCGCTCTTCATCCGAATGAGCTGGCACGCCGCGGGAACGTACCGCATCGAGGACGGCCGCGGCGGTGGCGGCAGCGGCGCACAGCGCTTCGCCCCTCTCAACAGCTGGCCGGACAACGCGAGCCTGGACAAGGCGCGCCGTCTGCTGTGGCCGGTCAAACAGAAGTACGGCCGGAAAATCTCCTGGGCCGATCTTCTGGTCTTCGCCGGGAACTGTGCCATGGAATCCATGGGGTTCAAGACATTCGGGTTCGGTTTCGGACGAGAGGACATCTGGGAACCCGAGGAGATCTTCTGGGGGCCCGAGGACACATGGCTCGGAGATGAGCGCTACAGCGGCGACAGGGAACTCACCGGTCCTTTCGCCGCCGTACAGATGGGACTGATCTACGTCAATCCGGAGGGGCCCAACGGAAACCCGGACCCGATGGCTGCCGCCCGGGACGTCCGGGAGACGTTCCGGCGCATGGCGATGAACGACGAGGAGACGGCCGCACTCATCATCGGGGGCCACACCTTCGGCAAGTGCCATGGCGCGGTCGACCCCAGTTATATCGGCCCGGAACCCGAGGCCGCCTCCATCGAGCAGCAGGGCCTCGGCTGGCGGAACACATACGGCAGCGGCACGGGCCCCTACGCGCTCACCAGCGGTCTGGAGGGCGCATGGACCACCGAGCCGACCCAGTGGGACAACGGCTACCTGGACAATCTCTACGGGTACGAGTGGGAACTGACGAGCAGCCCCGCCGGCGCCCACCAGTGGACTCCCAAGGATCCCGCGGCCAGGAACACCGTGCCCGACGCCCATGATCCGTCGAAGCGGCACGCCCCCATGATGCTGACGACGGACCTCGCGCTGAAGATGGATCCGGTCTACGGCCCGATCACCAAGAGGTTCCACGAGCACCCGGACGAGCTCGCGGTGGCGTTCGCCAAGGCGTGGTACAAACTGCTGCACCGCGACATGGGACCGCGCTCGCGTTACCTCGGCCCCTGGGTTCCCGAGCCGCAGCTGTGGCAGGACCCCGTTCCCGCCGTCGATCACGAACTGGTCGGGGACGAGGACATCGCCGCCCTCAAGGGCAGGATCCTGGCCTCGGGCCTTTCCATCTCCCAGTTGGTCACCACCGCCTGGGCGTCGGCGGCGAGCTTCCGCGGCACCGACAAGCGCGGCGGGGCGAACGGAGCACGAATCCGGCTCGCGCCGCAGAAGGACTGGGAGCTCAACGACCTCCCGGAGGTGACCGAGGTACTGCGCACGCTCGAGCGGATCCAGCAGGACTTCAACCTCTCGCAGACCGGCGGAACGCGGGTCTCCCTCGCCGACCTGATCGTCCTCGGCGGGTGCGCGGCCGTCGAGCAGGCCGCGAGGAACGCCGGGTACGACGTCACGGTTCCGTTCGCCCCGGGACGTACGGACGCCTCGCAGGAGCAGACCGACGCGGCGTCGTTCTCCGTGCTGGAGCCCAAGGCGGATGCCTTCCGCAACTACCTTCCGGCGGGCGAGAAGCTGTCGCCGGAGACCCTCATGCTGGACCGCGCCAACCTGCTGACGCTGACCGCCCCCGAGATGACGGTGCTGATCGGCGGCATGCGGGCCCTGAACACCGGCTTCAGGGGAACCCCCCACGGAGTCTTCACCCACCGGCCGGGAGCCTTGACCAACGACTTCTTCGTCAACCTGCTCGACATGGGCACGGAGTGGAAGGCGTCGGCTACGGAGGAGAACGTGTTCGAAGGCCGGGATCGCGCCACCGGCGAGCCCAAGTGGACCGCCACCGCCGTCGACCTGATCTTCGGTGCGCACTCCCAGCTCCGAGCCGTCTCGGAGGTCTACGCGTCCCAGGATGCGGGAGAGAAGTTCGTGCGTGACTTCGTGGCGGCGTGGAACAAGGTGATGAATCTCGACCGGTTCGACCTCGCCTGAGCCCGACGTCCCGGGTGGCCCTCGTCGGCCGCCTGGGACGCGGCGACGTGTGGCACTCTGCGGCGCTGCCAGGAGCCTGCGTGGGCGGGCCGGCTCCACATCGTTGTCCGCCCCTGGGTCCAGGGACCGGGAGTGGCCGCGAGCGCGAACCCGATGCCGGCGTCCAGGCCGCCGTCGGGGAGACGAGCGATGTGCGGGGTGCCCGAGTGCGCCCGCGTGACGGACCGGGCGACGGCCGCCGAAGCCGGCCTCCTCACCCTGCTCACCCAGCGCGCCCCTGCAACGGAGCGCGCAGGGGTGCCGTGACCGGGTCGACCCGGCGCAACCTCATCCCTTGGCGGCCGGCCCGTCAGGTGCTCACCGCCCAGCCCACTCTGAGAACCAGATGCAGCCCTCGCCGCATCCCGTGGGGATCAGATGCGGCGTGCGCTGCGAACGGCTGTGCAAGTGATCGGTATCGTCCGGCATGAGGCACCTGGTAGGACACACCTGGCCTGCAGCGCACTGGCCCGAGCGGAGGAGGATGCCATGGCCGATCCCCGGCACGGAGCCACGTCGGGCGGTGGATTGGGATCGGGAGCGCCGGAGGTCCATGGGCCGAGCTCGCACGACGCGGTGCGTCTCGCGCTGGTCATCGGTGCTCTCGGCGTCGTCTTCGGCGACATCGGGACCAGTCCGATCTACACCCTCCAGACCGTGTTCAACCCGAGCGACCCGCACCCCGTCCCGGTCAGCACCCAGAACGTGTACGGCGTGGTGTCGCTCGTGTTCTGGGCGGTGATGATCATTGTGACGGTCACCTACGTGCTGCTGGCGATGCGCGCCGACAACGACGGCGAAGGCGGCATCATGGCGCTGATCACCCTCGTACGGCGGTGGGGCTCACAGCGGAGCCGGCGGGCCACGGCCGTACTGGCGGCGCTGGGCGTCTTCGGCGCTTCGCTGTTCTTCGGCGACAGCATGATCACTCCGGCGATCTCGGTGCTGTCCGCGGTTGAAGGGCTCAAGGTCGTCCAGCCGTCGCTGGGGAGCGCGGTCGTACCGATCACCGGGGTGATCATCATCTTGCTGTTCATCGTGCAGCGCAGAGGAACCGCGGCGGTGGGCCGAATCTTCGGTCCGGTCATGGTCGCCTGGTTCGTGGCCATCGGCGCCTGCGGCGTGGCCGGAATCGTCGATCACCCGGCGATCCTCGGAGCGCTGTCGCCCAGTTATGCCCTGGGTTTCCTGTTCGGCCATTTCGGTACCGCCTTCTTCGCCCTGGCCGCGGTCGTGCTCGCGGTCACCGGCGCGGAAGCGCTGTATGCGGACATGGGGCACTTCGGGCGCCGGGCCATCACGCGCGGCTGGATGCTCCTCGTCTTCCCGGCGTGCGTTCTGAGCTACTTCGGCCAGGGCGCGCTGATCCTCGCCGACCCGCACAACATCAGCAGCCCCTTCTTCCTGCTCGTGCCCCACTGGGGCAGGTGGCCGATGGTCCTGCTGGCCACGGCGGCCACGGTGATCGCCTCGCAGGCCGTGATCACCGGCGCGTACTCGGTCACCTCCCAGGCCGCCCAGCTCGGCTATCTGCCGAGGCTGCGGATCGCGCACACCTCCGAATCCACGATCGGCCAGATCTACGTCCCCTGGATCAACTGGCTGCTCATGGTCTCGGTCCTCACCCTCGTCTTCGCCTTCCGCAGCTCGACGGCGCTGGCCTTCGCGTTCGGCATGGCGGTCACCGGCACCATCACCATCACCACCCTGCTGTTCTTCTACGTCGCCCGTGCCAAGTGGGGCACGCCCAAGTGGCTGATCGCCGTCGGCGCGACCGTGCTGCTCTTCGTGGACCTGCTCTTCGTGGCAGCCAACCTGACGAAACTCGTCCACGGCGCGTGGCTGCCGCTGCTGATCGGCGTCACCGTGTTCACCGTCATGACCACCTGGCAGCGCGGCCGCGAACTCGTCACCGCCGAACGAGTACGCCAGGAGGGTCCGTTGCCCGAGTTCATCGACCGCCTCCGCAGTGGCGAGGTGCCGACGCTGCGGATCCCCGGCACAGCCGTCTTCCTCAACCGCGGCAAGCAGACCACGCCACTGGCCATGCGGGCCAACGTCGAACACAACCACGTGCGTCACGACCAGGTCGTGATCCTTTCCCTCGAGACCGAGCCGGTGCCGCGCGTCCCGGCCGACCAGCGACTCGTCGTCGACGCTCTCGGCTACGCCGACGACGGGATCATTCACGTCACCGCCCGCTTCGGCTACATGGAGACACCGGACGTGCCCAGCACCCTGGCCATGCTCTCACCGGCCCAGGCCGAAGGGCCGTTGCAGCTCGACCAGGCGTCCTACTTCCTGTCGAAGATCGCTCTCCGGCGGGGCAAGGCACCGACGATGGCGCCCTGGCGCAAGCGACTGTTCATCGCCACCTCGTACATCACCGCGGACGCCGCCGAGTACTTCGGCCTCCCCCGCAACCGCACGGTCATCATGGGCTCGCACATCGAGGTATAGGCGCCGGTCGGGCCGGTCGGCGTCGATCAGCGGCAGCAGAACGGGGCAGCACGTGTCCTTGCCGCGCCGGAAGCCTGCTGTCAGGCCCGGACAACCGCCGTCGATTCTCGCTACGGCGAGCACGGCGGCCGCGCGCCCTCGGACGAGGCAGTGCCCTCGTCCCGGAATGATCAGTGATTCGGCCGGCTCCGGCGGTAACTCCGGTGGTAACTCCGGCCGGGGTGGCCGGACGCGCCGACGCCGCACCGGGCCGTCCGCGCTACGTCCTGGCCGGAACTCCAGCGCGGCGGCGCCACCGACCCGCGCCGACCGCAGCCGGGCCCTTCCCACGGGCGAGAGGGCCGGCCACGCCCCGCCCGCAACGCGACGCACGGGCATGCGCACGTTGCGGGCCACTGCACGGGGCGCGCGAGTGGTTGGCGCGAGTGCCGGTGAACCGGCCGGCTCGCGGGGCTGATCGACTCAGCCGCCGCTCTTACGCCTGAACGACCGCTGGCTCGCAGCCGGGCCGTGCGCGGCACGCACCTTCGACGCATTCGGGTTGGCGGCGACATCGGCGGCGTCCGCCTGCGCACCGCGCTTGCGCGCCAGGGCTTCGCGGAACTTGCGCTTGAGGTCGTAGTTGCCGTCGCTGTCCGGCGCCAGAGGGGACGTCTCGGAGGCAGGCGGCTCCGAACCTTCCGTAGGCACGGGCTCTGCGGTCATGGTGACCTCCTGGGTTCGGGGTGGGCAAGCACAGCTTGTCATGCCGGGCGCAGTACGGTGCGCCGGCGACATCATCCTGCTCCGTTTCGGCGGGTATCCCTCTCGCGGCCGAGGGCGTTCGCTTCGCAGACGGGCGAACAGGACGGCGTCGGGCCGGGCCGCGGGTTGTCGATCCCGCGGCCGGGAGACTCACCGCCGGGGCAGCGCCTCTCAGCCGTTGCGACGCACGAGGGCGGCCCTGCGGGCCTCGGCGAGCTTGCGGGCCTCGCCGGCTTTTCGGGACTTGCCGCCGGCGCCGCGGGAGGTGTCCTTGCTGGTGCCGAGGCCGCGGAAGGGAGCATTGGTGTTCTTGGGCCGGGGAACAGCGGGCCCTCCGTCGAGCGGGGTCCCGGAGGGAGCCCTGGCGCCGGTGATCCGGCTCAGCTCCGCCTCGCCCGAGCGCACCTTGGTGACGGTGGGCTCGATACCGGCCCCGGCCATCATTCGGCTCGTCTCGCGGCGCCGGCCCGCCGACACGAGCGTCACCACGCTGCCGGACTCACCAGCGCGGGCGGTGCGGCCCGCCCGGTGCACATAGTCCTTGGGGTCGGT
Organism: Streptomyces sp. NPDC052109; assembly: GCF_040680195.1. Taxonomy (NCBI): domain Bacteria; kingdom Bacillati; phylum Actinomycetota; class Actinomycetes; order Kitasatosporales; family Streptomycetaceae; genus Streptomyces; species Streptomyces sp. NPDC052109. The sequence goes on from NZ_JBFAWF010000024.1 coordinate 80,729, forward strand.
GGGCGGGTCGACGTTGACCACGAGATCGAGGTCGTCGACGTGCAGGCCACGGGCCGCGACGTTGGTCGCCACCAGAACGGTGATCTGGCCGTTCTTGAACTGTGCCAGGGTCCGTGTGCGCTGTGGCTGGGACTTGCCGCTGTGCAGGGCCCCGGCGTGCACCCCGCTGGCCCGCAGGTGCCGGGTGAGCTGGTCGACGCCGTGCTTGGTGTCGAGGAACAGCAGTGCGCGGCCGTCGCGGGCGGCGATCTCCGTGGCGACGGCGTAGCGGTCAGGGCCGTGGACGACCAGAACGTGGTGCTCCATCGTCGTGACCGTGTCCGCGGCCGGATCGACCGAGTCGACGACGGGGCTGTGGAGGTAGCGGCGGACCAGCTCATCGACGTCGCGATCGAGAGTGGCCGAGAAGAGCATCCGCTGACCGTCGGGATGCACCTGGTCGAGCACGTCGGCAACCTGCGGCAGGAATCCCAAGTCGCACATCTGGTCGGCCTCGTCCAGCACGGTGATTCTCACCCGTCCCAAGCGGCAGGCGTTGCGCTCGATCAGGTCGTGCAGGCGTCCGGGGGTGGCGACGACCACCTCGGCTCCCTGGCGCAGCGCGGCGACCTGGCGGCCGATCGACATGCCGCCGACGACCGTGGCCATCCGCAGCCGCAGTACCTCGGCGTACGGCGCCAGCGCCTGGGTGACCTGCTGGGCCAGCTCCCGGGTGGGCACAAGGATCAGAGCGAGGGGCTGCTTCGGTTCGGCGCGCCGCCCGGCCGTACGCGTCAGCAGCGGCAGGCCGAAGGCGAGCGTCTTGCCCGATCCGGTGCGCCCGCGCCCCAGGACGTCGCGCCCCTCCAGGGCATCGGGCAGCGTGGCGGCCTGGATCGGAAAGGGTTCGCGCACTCCGTGTCCGGCCAGGGTCCGCAGCACCTCCACCGGCAGTTTCAGACCGGCGAAGGAGACGGCCCCGGGCAGCGCCGGGGTCGTGGCCTCGGGCCGGTCGGGACCGCCGTGAGCGGTGCCGGAGTCATCGGGATGCTTCATGAACAGCCTTCCGCAGAGGGGACGTACCGAGGAAGGCCCGGCAGATGGAACAGCCCACGCACAAGCGAACGAACAGGCAGAATCGCCCACCGCGACGACCACGCAAACGCATGAGGCTAACACAAGGCCGATCGCCCCCCCCCCGCGCCGGTGACCCGACGCAGCACCGCAGCCCTTCCGGCACACCTGGTCCGGGCCCCCCGGCTCACCGAGATACGCCGATGCGTCACCGGGCACGCCCCACGATCCGGGCCGTTCCCCCGCTCAGGACGCTGCACCCGCGGCCGTTGTGCTCACATGAGACCGCGACAGTGGAGCGCGATTCGGCCACTGCTGCCGGAACCTGTCCCCTGGGCGCCATGGTGGCGTGCTCAGGACCGGGCTCGGGCGATGAGCAGGGCCACGTCGTCCTCACCACCGGGCGAACGCAGGATCTCCAGGATGCGGTCGCATGTGGCTTCCAGGTCGCGGCCGCGTGTCTCGGTGAGGGCGTCGAGGAGGGTGTCCAGGCGGGCGTCGATGGCTTCGCTTCGGGTCTCGACCAGGCCGTCGGTGTACAGGACCAGTTCGTCGCCGGGGCGGAAGGTGATCGTGGCCGCCTCGAAGGGCACCCCGCCGACGCCCAGCGGCGCGCCGGTGGGCAGGTCGAGAAGCTGTGCCGCGTGGCCGAGTCGCGTCAGGGCCGGAGGGAGGTGGCCGGCGATGCAGATCTCGCAGGTGCCCTGGTGAGGGTCGTAGACGCAGTAGATGCAGGTGGTGATGGTCTGCTCGACACCTTCGGTCAGGTGATCCAGATGGTGAAGTGCGTCGGCGGGGGCGAGCGCGAGCTCGGCGAAGGCGCGGGCGGCACTGCGGAGTTGCCCCATGGTGGCGGCGGCACTGATGCCGCTGCCCATGACGTCCCCGACGACCAGGGCGGTCCTGTCGCCCTGGAGAGGTATGGCGTCGTACCAGTCGCCGCCGATCTCGCTCGTGGCACCGGCGGGTTGGTAGCGGCAGGCGACCTCCAGGCCGGGCAGGTGCGAGGGGGGCTCCGGAAGCAGACTGCGTTGGAGGGTGAGGGCCGCCTGGCGCTGGACCTGGTATCCGCGGGCGTTGTCGATGCAGACCGCGGCTCGGGCGGCCAGTTCCCCGGCGAGGAACGCGTCGTCGTCGTCGAATGGCGCGGGATTCCGGGTGCGGATGAGGTCGAGGGCGCCCAGGACCTCGCCCCGGGCCACGAGCGGTACAGCCAGGTAGGAGTGAACGCCGGCCGACGCGAGGAGGGAGGCGGCCTCACCGTGGCGGGCGATGCGCTCCAGATCCTGACGGGTGGTGTGGGGGACGAGTACCGACCGGCGGGTGCGCACGCACTGGGTGATCAGGCGGTCGCTGTCGTAGTGGGCGAGTCCCCCGGGCGGGTCGGCCGCGCGGACCGCCTCGGTGGGGTGGGCCGCGCTGACGGCGAGGGCGCGGAAGAGGGCCGGTCCTTCGTGGGGCGCCGTCCTGCCGTCGAGGGCGCTGTCGAGGACGTCCACGGCGGCCACATCGGCCAGGACCGGTACGACGACGTCGGCGAGCTCGCGGGCCGTCGCCTCCAGGTCGAGGGTGGAACCCACGCAGGCGGAGGCCTGGGCGATCAGTGCCAGCCGTTGCCGGGCCTGCGCCACCTCGGCAGCGGCTCGATGACGCTCGGTGACGTCGATGACGGAATAGGCCAGGCCCAGCACCCGCCCACCGGAGTCCTCCAGCCGGTAGTACGAGACGGACCAGGCGTGCTCGTGGTCCGGGTCGGCGGGGGGACGACACACGATGTGCCGGTCCACGACCGATTCGCCCGTCTCCAGGACACGGCGCAGACGTGCCTCGGGGTCCGTGTCCAGGAACGTCAGGATCTCGCTGACCGGCCGGCCCAGACGCTCGGCGGCGGACTGACCGGTGATGCGCTCGAGAGCGGGGTTCACCGCCAGGTACCGCAGGTCCGGGTCCAGAATGGCCAGCCCGATCGGGGACTGGGACACCAGACGCATGGCCAGGGCGGCGTCTCGTTCGATCCGCTCCACAGCGGCCTGGTCGGCGGCGAGGCCCAGGGCGTAGGCGTCACCGAGGTCGTCCAGCAGCCGCATGTTGCGGAAGTCCACCAGGCGGGTGCTGCCGTCCTTGTGCCGGATCGGGAACGTTCCTGACCAGTCGGTGCCGGTTTCCATGACCTCGGCGAACAGCTTGGCGACCGCGTCCCGGTGCTCCTCGTGGACCGTCAGCCGGGCCGCGTCCTGGCCCAGCGCCTCCGCGGCGGTGTAGCCGAACAGGTCCTCGGCCTTCGGGCTCCAGAAGACCACCTCGCCCTTCGCGTTGAGCACGACCGCGGCGACGCTGAGCAGATCGAGCAGGCCACTGGGCGGCGCGGCGGGGCCTGCGACCGACCGGCCGTGGCCTGCTCGGGAGGAGTGCGTCGTGCCCATGCCTCATTATCCTTGCCGCTCGGTGCCTCGGCTCTTGCCGTACCGGCGGGCGTTCTGCCTTCATCCATCGTCGACCCAGACCCCGGAGCACACACCCTGGACCGGCTGCCGACACACCGGCCTGCGATGTCGGCGGCGGTGCCGGGCGCCTGGGGGCTGCTTCCACGCCCAGCCGAGGGCGGTGCTCAGCCGCGCGCGGGTCTGGGCGCGCGCCTGGATGTGACATCAGGAGCGCCATCGGGGGTACTCCCGCTGTAGGAGGCTCAGGATGTTCGAGGCAGACGATATTCGTGCGTGGCGGGGGCACGATGTGCTGGACACCGGGGGTCACAAGATCGGCGTACTGGAGTCGATCTACGTAGACACCGCTACCGACCAGCCCTTCTTCGCCACCGTGACCGTAGGGCTGCCGACTCGTCGGCGCCTGGCGTTCGTACCCCTGCCCGGGGCGACGGTGGGGCCCGGTTACCTGAAGGTCGCCCACAGCAAGGACCTGGTGAAGAAGGCCCCGTCCATCGACACGGACGGCGAGCTTCCCTTCCAGGACGAAGCCGATGTCTTCGCCCACTACGACCTGCAGTACGCACCGGGTGCGGGCAACGAACGGCGCCTCGCCCGGCGTTGACGCCCTAGCCGCCGGGAGACGCCATGATTCTGTTCCTGCTGCTGGTCCTTGTGGCCGTGATCCTGGGAATCATCGGGTTCGCCGTCCATGGCCTCTTCTTCCTGCTGGTCATCGGCGCCGTCGTCCTCGTCGTCGATCTCGCTTACGCCGGGATTCGCTTGGGCCGAGGGGGCAGGAAGCGGATCGCCCGCTGACGAGGCGGTGCGGCCGCGGAACGCCCGGCGGGCCCCGCCGCGGTAGGCGTGGGGCGGAACGGGTACCGTGCGGGCGGGCAGAGGCGTGCTGCGGGGGTAGCCGACAGCCCGACCCCGCCGTGTCTCGCGCCTGGTCCGACGCATCGGGCGGTCACGCGCCTTCCGCCCGGCCGCGCCTTCCGCCGAAAGGACGACCTCCGTGCTCTCGTCGTACGCAGCCCACTTCGACGCGCCCCCGGGCTATCTCGACTTCGCACGGTTCGGTCCGCCGTCGCGAGAGGCCCTGGTGGCGACCGCGCGAGCCATGGAGGAGTCCGCCCGGTCCGACCACACCACGGTGGACGGCCTGATGCGCGCGGAGGGGGCGGCACGGGACGCGGCGGCCCGTCTCGCCGGCACCGACGCCACGCACACCGTGCTGCTCCCCAACGCGTCGACCGGCCTTTTCCACGCCGCGCTCGGCATCCCGGAAGGCGTGGTCCTCGCGCCGCGCACCGATTTCCCGGCCAACCACTATCCGTGGCGCCGGACCGCACGGCTCGGCCGCGCCACTCCGCGCTGGCTCGACCCCGCGCAGGGCGGAGGGGTCACCCCGGATCTGGTCCGTGCGGCGCTGACCGACGATGTCGTCGCGGTGTCCGTCAGCGCCGTGGACTTCCGTACCGGCTTCCGCACCGACCTGGCGGCGCTGCGCGAGGCGATCGGGCCGGACCGGCTGCTGATCGTGGACGCCATCCAGGCGTTCGGTATCGCCGAGATGCCCTGGGACACGGCCGACGTGCTGGTGGCCGGTGGGCAGAAATGGCTGCGCGCGGGGTGGGCCACCGGCTTCGCGACGCTGTCCGACCGGGCGCTGGAATCCCTGGAGCCGGTCCTCACCGGCTGGACGGGCGTCGAGGACCCCGGCCTCTTCGACGGAACGGAGCATCCGCCCGCCCCGGGGGCGGGACGCTGGTCGCTCACGAACCTCAGCCCCGTGACGGCTGCCGCGTTCGCGGCCGCGCTGGACCTCGTACGGCGCTACACGGTCGCGTCCATCGAGGCCTCGATCGCCACCCGGATCGCCGAACTCGCCGAGGTCGTCAGGGAGTGCGGCGGCCATGTCCTGTCTCCCACCGATCCGACGCGGAGCGCGGGCATCCTCGCTTTCCGGATGCCGGACCAGGACCCGGCCCTCGTCGCGAAGTCGCTGAACTCCGAGGGTGTCACCGCGACGGCGCGGGCCGACTCGCTCAGGCTCTCGCCGCACGCCTCGACCCCGCCGGAGGCGTCCGAACTGGTCGCCGCCGCGCTGTCGTCGCTGCGGGACTGAACCGGCCGGACCCTGGTAGCGCGTGGCCTCGCGGAAGACTCGGTGCGCGAGCGGCCTGTCGGCGGTCCGGCCCTGGAGGCCGGCCGGTCGCCGAGGTGTCGAACCAGGTCCCCGGGGCATCGGCGAAGTATGGATGCACAGTCATCGGCGCTGAGGGAGCGCGGCCAGGTTCGCCGTGCCGCGGACGGTACGGCGATGGCCGTGGCGGCCCGGGCCGGCTTCGCCGCCCGTGGACTGATCTACGTCCTCGTGGGCGTCGTCGCCCTGCGGATCGCCCTGGGCGACGACAGCGGCCGGCAGCAGGCCGACCGGGGCGGTGCCCTCGAGGAACTGGCCGGTCGGCCGTTCGGGGCGGTGATGCTCTGGATCGTCGGCGCCGGGTTGGCAGGGATGGGGCTGTGGCGGCTGTCGGAGGCGGTGTTCGGCGGGGCGGGCCCGGAGGGGGACAAGCCGTCGCGGCGTGCCGCGGCAGCGGGCCGGTGCGTTTTCTCCGCCTTCTTGTCCTTCTCGGTGCTGTCCTACGCGGCCGGAACCCGGGGCAGCGGCAGTGGGTCCTCCGACCGGGGCACGCAGGATGTCACCGCCATGGCCCTGCGGTGGCCGGGTGGACAGTGGCTCGTGGGCATCGCCGGCGCGGCTGTGGTCGTCGCGGGTCTGTGGATGTCGGTCCGGGCCGTGAGGAAGGAGTTCGAGGAGGAACTGCGGACCGGCGCGATGTCACCCAGGGCCAGGCGGATCACGGACTTCTTCGGCGTGGTCGGCGGCGCGGCGCGTGGTGTCGTCTTCGCCGTGGCGGGCGTGTTCGCCGTCGTGGCGGCCGCCCGGCACCGGCCTGGCGAGGCGAAGGGTATGGACGACACGCTGCGTTCCTTCCGTGATCTGCCGGCCGGCCCCTGGCTCCTGGGCCTCGTCGCGCTCGGCCTGGCCGCGTTCGGTGTCTTCTCGTGGTGCAGCGCCCGATGGCACCGACTGTGATCCCCGAAGCCGGGACGCCAGGGGAGAAGTGCGGGGCGTCGGTTCGGCTGTCTCCCGGCGCCGCGCAGCGCTTCCCCGGCCACCGGGACGACCGCGTCCGGCCCAGTGCCCGGGGCACGTCCCGCAGGCCTGCCGGTCGCGGTGGCCCGGCGCCGTGGGGTGTTCACCGCGGCGTCGGCCGGGCCACGCCCGGTCGGCCGCGCCACCTGGCGGCCCGGGTGCGGCGCTCGGGCCGCCAGGTGGCCACCAGGGCACCGGCCAGCAGGAGCTCCGCGACGTCCCCGCCGTAGTACATGATCTCCGCTCCCTGCTGCACCTGGTCGACGGGTGCGTGGACGTCGATCAGGAATCCGCCGTACAGGGCCTGTGCGATGAGGGCGTGAGCGGCGATCGCGATGCCCAGGTACACCAGCCGGGTCCGCACGCCGGGCCGGGTGGGCGCGGGATCGGGGCCCGCGATGACGTAGGCGAACAGGCAGCCCGACGCCAGGAAGTGCGCGTGCATGAGCCAGTGTCCCGCGGGGTGCGCCATGGCGGTGTCGTACAGCGGCGTGAAGTACAGCGCTCCGAGGGTTCCGGTGCTGAGCAGGAGTGCCACCGCGGGATGTGCTGCCAGCCGCGCCGGTGGGCTGTGCAGGGCCGAGGTCGTGCGGCGCGCCTGCTTCGGCGGCAGCGTGCGCAGCAGGAGGGTGACCGGCGCGGCCAGGACGAGAGCCAGTGGCGCGTACATGCCGATGAGCATGTGCTGGGCCATGTGGGCCCGGAAGTCGGAGTGGGCGGCGGAGGCCAGTGGCGGCAACAGCGCGACGGCGAGGAGGGTCAGCCCGGCGAGGAACGACACCGACCGCCAGGTGTGCCAGCCCTGGGCGGGGTTGCGGCGCCGGGCGCGGTGCGCGGCGAGCAGGTAGCCACCGGCCGCGGCGAGCAGGGCCAGCGCGGTCAGCACCGCCTCCGGCAGGCCGGCCGCGCCGTCGGCGTGCTGGTGCATGGGGCCCATCAGGCCTCGTCCCCGGCCGGTTCGGTGCCGAGGGCGCCCTCGGGGGCGAGGGGCCGGCCGCTGCGCTGCAGCAGGTGTCCGCCGATCAGCAACAGGCCGCCCAGGATCAGGAACCCGGCGTCCCACCAGGCTTGGTACGGGCCGCCGCGGACGTGGTGGATCCCCAGGATCTGGTGGTCCAGGATGCCCTCGACCAGGTTGAACAGGCCCCAGCCGGCCACGATCCAGCCCCACAGCACCCGCGACCCCCAGACCGATCGCCGGTTGTGCGTGACACGGGAGTACAGGATGGCCAGGCCCACCAGGACGGCGATCCAGCAGACCGCGTGGAAGATGCCGTCCCACAGGGTGTTCATCTCCAGCCCCGAGACCGTGTGGGGGTCGTAGTACTTCACTCCGATGCGGTCGTGGTTGGTGCTGGTGAGCATGTGGTGCCATTGCAGGAGCTGGTGCAGCAGGATGCCGTCGAGGAATCCACCGAGCCCGACCCCCAGCACGATCCCGGGCAGCCGCAGACTGTTCGGCGCCGCCGCGAGCGCGGGGGCTGTTCCCGCCGTGGTGGCCATCACCTGGTCTCCGTCCTGTCGACAGTGTGTGTCGGCGCTCGCGGAGACCGTTTCCATTCCGGCTCGCGTCAATCAATGGCGCGCACAGCTTCAGCCATGTCGCCCAACGCACGACCGGAGCCGCGGAACGGTGCTGGTCAAGCCCGCAGACCGGTACGCCGTCCGGCCGGGCAGGACCCGTGGCGAAGGTGCCGGTGACCCGGGCACGGCAGTCGGGCAGGCAGGACCAGCCGCCGTCGGCGGTGACGACTTCGGCGTGTTTCCGGCACCCGGCGCGGCCGCTCGGCTCGGAGACCCCGGGCGCATCGCGGCCGTCCGGGAGGGGGGCTCGGCCCGTGGAAGCGGCAGCGGCCCCTGGCCGGCGGTCGTCATGGCCGCCTGCCGCTCACGGCTGCCTTCCGCGGGCGCGGCGGAAGCGGTCGAGGCCGTCGGAAAGGTCGATGATCGGGTCCGGGTACGCGAGGCCGGTGCGGTCCGGGGCGGGAAGTCTCCACGGCTCGTGCACCAACGGGCCCCGCAGTTCGGAGAGTTCGGGCACCCAGCGGCGCACGTAGGCGCCCTCCGGGTCGTACTTCTTGCCCTGCGTGACCGGGTGGAGGACCCGGTTGTCCCGCTGGGTGACGTGCGGCTGGAGTGCAGGGGCCTCGCCCGTGCCGCGGTGCGGCTGGACGCCACGGAACTGTCGTCCAGGCTGTCGGCGGTGATCAGGGCATACGGAGTGATCGTGGCCTGGGAGGAAGTGATGGTGCCCACCCTGCGGGCCGTGGGCCGCACGTGGGAGTCCTCCGCCGACCGCTATGTGGAGGTGGAGCACCTGCTGTCCTGGCACGTCTCCACGGCCCTGCGCAGCACACCGCTGCCGCTGCCCGGCGCCGCTCCCCCGGCCGGCGCTCCGCCGGTCATCCTGGCCCGTGCTCCCGGTGAGCAGCACTCCCTGCCGATCGAGGCCCTCCACGCCGCCCTGGACGGGCAGGGAGTGACCACCCGGATGCTCGGGGCGGCGGTGCCGGTGGAAGCGCTTCTGGCCTGCGTACGGCGGACCGGCCCTGCCGCCGTGGTGCTCTGGTCCCACCCGGTCCACGGCGTCGTCGCCCCTCCCCCGGCACCTCGAGGGCCTGCGGTGGGGAGCCGCCGGGGCACGCGAGGGCCCGGCCGTGCCGCCGGGTCGGCCCGGGGTGGGACCGGCGGACGGTCCGCGGTTTCCCCCGCTGCGCGGGTCTCGGTGACGCCGTCGGACTGCTCCGCGCTCTGTGCGCACGGGACGGCGCGGTCGGGCACGCCCCACGGGTGCACTGAAACCGGCCGCGGCAGCGCACCTGACGACTCTCGCCCCCGTGCCGCCGCCTCAGGTCCCGCTGGACCTGGCCGCCTTCCCGGTCGGAGGCCGGCCCTCGGACGCGTGGTGCCGCGGACGGCGACCGGTGCGGCCGCGCAGCTGTCCTGGTGCCCGCGCTCGCGCCGGACCTGCAGGTCCGTGACGGACCAGGGCCTGCTCGTGGCCGCTCCGCATGCACGCCGCCGGTTGCCTGCGCCAGCTTGGGCCGGGACGGTGGTCCCGTTCACGACGGCGTCCCCGGGCGGCCCAGGCGTCCCCCGGGCACTCACCGCAGACCAGCGCGCTCGTCCGACGGTCGAGGCTGTTCGGGTGGGCCGAAGCGGTGGGCCTCGTCCTGGACGAGCAGCGACAGCAGCGAAGCGACCGTGAGACCGAGACCGGCTTCGGCAGGGTGCCGCAGGATCTTGGTGGGGTCGATCAGGTACGTGTTGCCACGCCCTTCTCGCGTGTGGGAGAGGTAGCCGTCCTCTTCCAGATCAACGATGATCTTCTGCACGGCGCGTTCGGTGAGCCGGCAGTGTGCGGCGATGTCACGAATGCGCGCGTTCTGGTTGTCCGCGATGGCTGCGAGTACGCGGGCGTGGTTCGTGAGGAACGTCCATCCGGTGTGGGACTCGGGCACTCCATCCATGCCGCGAGTTTACCGACTCGGCGTTCACGCACCCAAAAACACGTACTAGATTTCATGCATTGGTTGACGTATTTCAGGGTCGCCGGGGAAGGTGGGAACAGACCTCGGCACGCAGGTGAGGGAGTGAGTCATGCATGACCCCGTCCGCCGGTCCCGCCCCTTCGTCACGCCAGGCTTCCTCCGTCCGGGAAGTCAGGGGGACGAGGTGGGCCGGTCGGCCACCGGCTTGGCGTCCGTCTCGTCCACATCGAGCGGAGCCCGGATCCGTGTGGAAGTCTCGGGTGAGCTGGACCTCGACTCCGGCAATCGGCTCCGCGACGACCTGCTTGCAGCGCTTGCCAGGTCGGCCTGTGGCCTTGAGCTGGACCTGAGCAGGCTCGACTTCTGCGACTGCGCCGGCCTGGGCATCCTGATGGACCTGCGACAGCGTGCTGAACGGCAGGGCAAGACGGTGTTCATCGGTGCCGGCAGCCCGGCGGTCGACCGGCTGCTCTCCCTCATCGGAGCCCAGGAGTTCTTCGCGCCACCGGGCCCCCGGCATGCCGGACGGCAGCCCCCGGGGCCGGCCACCGCTCCCTCGCCGACGGCGGGTACGTCACCGGGCGCCACGTCCCCGCGGAGCCGAGCGGACCGCCACCGGCTCCGGCACGATGAGGACGACGAGGACGACGTCCACGGGGACGCGCGAGCCCCACGACGTCGTCAACCGCACCCCCTGGGTGCCGCGGCCCGGCCGCGGTGAGCCGTCCGGCGAGGCTCCGTGTGCCGCCGCCCGTCCCCCCGGGCACAGGTGCGTCCTGCGCGGCCGGACGCCGCCGGGACCGTCCCGCCGTCGACCCCCACGAGCCCACCGGGCGCAGCCGCGTCGTCCGGCGGCACTCGCCGGCGGCGCCTGCAGTCGGGCTCAGGCTGCCTCGCCGTCTCCCGGCCACCGTGCGAAGGCTCCGGCACACGCCGTCACTCGCGGGGGCGGGCATTCCCGCAGGCCCGGACAGGCGAGTCCGGGGGCCCGGCACTGCCTGGAACAACGGTTTCGCGGCACGCGACCGGCAGCGGGCGGCGAAGCCCCGCCGCATCGGCCGGGCCGGCGGCTCCGGCCGTCCGTGCGGGACCGTGGCGGCATCGGGCGGTCAGTGTCCGTCCGGCCTTCCACGCCAGTCCAGACAGACCACGAGCGCGTCGTCCTCCGGCTCGGCCCCGTCCCGATGGCTGGTCAGCTCGCGCAGGATGGAGCGCGGCACTTCGGCGGCGGGCAGCAGCCGGGTGGAGTGGATCGCCCGGGTCAGGGCGGCGTCTCCGTAGGGTTCCCCCAGGGGCGAGGCCACCGCGTGGACCCCGTCACTGACGAAGACGAGCCGGTCCCCGGGCTCGACCCGGAACTCCTGGGCCACGTAGTCGGTCTCCTCGAACATGCCGAGCGGGAGTTGGGCGTCGAACACGATCCGCTCCACGGACCCGCCGCGCAGGCGCAGCAGCTGCGGGGAGCCGGCGTCCACCACGCTCACGCGCCCGGTGACCAGGTCGAAGTCGAACAGCAGGGCGGACAGATGGCAGCGTCCGCGGTAGTGGCCGTAGACGGCCTGGTCCGCCAGGGCGGCCTGGTCGGCGATGGAGATACCGGCCCGCCGCGCGTTGCGCAGGGCGTTGACGGCCAGGCTGGTCAGCAGGGACGCCTCTATGCCCTCGTCCATGCCGTTGGTGACGTACAGCATCAGGCGGTCGGCGGTGGCCGACCAGTCGTAGGTGTCACCGAAGATGGCGTAGGCGGGCTCCAGTTGGGCGGCCAGGTCGTACTCGGGCCGCGAGCACGAACGGCCGGGCAGCAGTTGCCACTGCATCTCGGCGGCGAGCGTCAGCCGGTCCTTGCGCCGTGCCTGCACATACAGGTCCGTGTCGCGCTCGGCCACCAGCACCTCACGGCCCAGCACGTCGGCGATCTCGCACAGTTCGGCCTCGTCGCGGCGCGCATGGTCACGGTCCGGCAGCGTCACCGACAGCACACCGATCCGGTCGCCCCGCACGGTGACCGGCAGATGAAGACGCACCCGGCCGTCCAGGCCGTACTCGCTGTGGCACCGCTGCGAGCCGAAGGCACGGCCCGCCGGGCTGTTGTACACCGACACCGGCCGCGACAGCCGCGGCGGCGCGGAGACCGGCTGCAGCACGCTCAGGCTGTAGTCGGCCATCAAGAACTCGACGGCCTCCGCCGCGTACTGCTCTGTCAGTACGCGGCGGACGGCGTCGGGCAACTGGTGGGAGGCCGCCGTCCGCAGGGCGCGTTCAGCGGCGATGAATCTCTTCACGATGCGCAATGAACCAATCTTTGTCGCCGGACAACGTGTGAGCCTCGGGCGCGAGGCGAGCCTCACCCGGGGGGAGCGTGCCGATCGCTCGCGGACATCTGCCGCCGGCACCTGCACCTAGTACGCTGGCGGGCACCCCAGTGCCTGCGAGAGTGTGACTGTGACTGCCTTCCACCGCCGCCCGGAGCCCGACGAGATCGCAAGCGTGACCTCCACGGCGGCGGAGCTGCTGGAAGTGCTGTGGGGCCGGGCCTCCACCGCGCCCGCCTCCGCGTCCCAACTGCGCCTGCTGCACATCCTGGAGCACCACGACGGCATCAACATGCGCACGCTCGCCGAATCCCTCGCCTCGACCCCGCCGGCGACCAGCCGGCTGTTCGACAGACTGCAGGCGGCCGGCTTCGTGGAGCGCGAGAACAGTCCGGAGGACCGGCGCGAGGTCCGGCTGGGCCTGAGCGGCCGGGGCCGCGCCTTCCTCGCCGACCTGCGGGGACGCCGGGAGGCGGAGTTGCGGGCGGTGCTCGACCTGATGCCGGCGACGAAACGGAACGCCCTCGTGGAGGGACTGGAGGCGTTCTGTGCCGTGGCGGCCGCCCAGATACACGACGACACGGACGGGTCCGGCAGCAAGTCCGCCTGAAACACGCCGCCCTGCGCAGTCGTTCCCGAAGGACCGTGGCCTGCACACGGAGCGGCCTTCGCAGACCGGAGCATCCCTGTTCCTTCCCCGTGTACATGCGACACGGCTACTTTGTTGCCATTCGGCTATAGTTGTCAAACGACAACAGTAAGCGTGTGACGGTCATGTGGAGGCATCTCACAGCCTCCCCACGACTCCGCTTACCCCCAGAAGCGCCCGACCCGCGCCGGGTGTGGCACACCTCTCGGCGGCACCGGTGAGCCTCCCGGCGCACGCGCCGGTCACGGAGGGATCCGGGAACTCCGGATCAGGTGGCTCCGGCCCGGGTGGTGTCGCCGTCCGCCTCGCGACCGGGAGGCTCGGCGGGAATCACGGGGCCGGTGAGATGGCCGAGGACGTCGGTCAGGCGCAGCCGGTGATCCAGGAAGCCGGGCCGGTTGTCCAGACGCAGGACGGCACCGAGGGCGCTGGTGGTCCGGTGAATCATGAGCAAGGCGGCCACACCGGAGGAATCGATCCAGGTCAGGGCGGTGAAATCCAGCCGTACCTCACTGGTGTACGGCCGGTGCCGCAGGTGCCGGACGACCGTCTCCACCAGCTCGTCGCTCGTGTCGTAGTCCAGCTCACCCGCGATGTGCACGGTGCATCTCGCCCGCTCTTCCGTGATCCGCACGCTGAAGTCGGGGGGAACGTATCCGGTCATACGCGGGTGTCGGGGCCGGCGGTGAGGTCGCCGGGACGGGCGCCCAGCGCGCTGCTCCCCTCGTGCAGGAGACGCAACGTACGGGGAAGGCGGAGGCCAGGAAGTCGACGATGTGGGCGATGTCCTCGGCGGTCCGTTCCCGCTGGACGTCGGAGTAGGCACGCATGGCGGGGAAACGGTCCACCAGGCCGGTGAGGGTCTGTTTCACCAGCCGGCCACGGGAGTGGACGACCATCGTGTACTCCTGGTCGGCCAGGTGCGGCAGATCGTCGACCACCTGCCGGACCGCCGCCGGGACGGGCCGCGGGAGACCGTTCGCCGGCACGTCCGCCGCTCCGCGGGCGTCCGCGCCCAGCGCTCAGGCGTGTCTGCCGTCGCGACCGAAAGCGCCGCCTCCGGCCAGGACCGGCACGCCGACGGCCTGGCAGGCGGTGATGGCCGTGTGAGCGGCCGGCAGCCGGGTCGGGAGCGAGCCGGACAGCAGCACGGCCCGCGGATCGGTGTGGTGCAGATGGGCGACGAGGTGCGGGGTCGGCGTCTGGGCGCCGAGGCAGTCCACCTGCCGGCCGCGCAGGCGCAGCACCTCCGCCACCAGGCGGGCCGGGAAGGCGTGCCACTCACCGTCCACGCAACCGACGGTCACCCGGCCCCGGGACGTGCGGCCGGCTCCGCTCGCCCGCGGCCGGTGGGCCAGAGCGGCGACCACCCGTTCGCTGACGGCCGTGGTGGCGTGCTCCTGCGCGACTTCTGATGCGGTCGGCCGCCCATTCCGCGCCGGCCCTCTCCCGCACCGGGGCGATGACGTCGAGCAGCACCGTCTCCTCGTCGATCCCGTCGGCCAGTGCGTCCTGGACGACTGCCACGGCGGCGTACTCGTCACCGGCCGCGACGGCCTCCCACAGCCGCTCGCGGGGCGGGGCCGCCTGGGCGGAGTGGCTCACCTGCTTCTCCTGATCTTCGACTGCCGGGTGTCGCCACCCACGAGCGACAGCGGACCGGACTTGGGCGCGCTGATGGCGAGGACGGCCATGTCGTCGTGCCGGCCCGCGCCGAGCCACTGGGCCGCGAGCATCTGGACCCGTTCCACGACGGCTTCCGCCGGCATGCCCGCGCACTCCGCCAGCGCACGCCTGAGCCGGGCCTCTCCGAAGAACTCGTCACCGAGCGGCCCGCCGCGCGCCTCGGTGATCCCGTCGGTGTACAGCAGGCAGGTCTCCCCCGGCGCCAGCGTGCTCTCGACCGTATGAGCGGTCACCACGGGCAGGGCGCCGACCAGGGTGCCGCGGGTGGGGACCTGCTCCACCTCGCCGTTGTTGCGGACGATCAGCGGCGGCGGGTGTCCGGCGCTGGTCAGCCGTGCCTGCACGCGCCCGCCCCGCCGGCGGACCGAGGCCAGCACCAGCGTCGCGAACCGGGCGTGATGCGAGGTCAGCAGGGCGCCGTTGAGAAGACTCAGGACCTGCTGGTGGTCGGTGGCGAGGGGCAGCAGCGCATGCAGGGTGTTGCGGATCTTGCCGGTCAGCACGGCCGCGTCGAGGCCCTTGCCCGCGACGTCACCGAGGACCACGAGGGTCTCCTCGGCCGGGTCGGCGCCCGGGTGGAAGTCGTAGAAGTCGCCGCCCACTCGTTCGTGGTCCTTGGCCGGACGGTATCCGGCCGCGTACTCGACCCCGTGCGCACGCTCCAGGGTCGGGGGGAGCAGCTCTCGCATCAACGTGGCGGTGATGGCGGCCTGTTCGGTGTAGAGCCGGGCCGCGGACAGGGCGGCACCGGCCCGTGCCGCGAACAGCCGGGCGAAGGTCTCCTCTCCGTCGGAGAAGGATTTCCTGGTGCTGGAGCGCAGCAGGAACAGCGCCCCGGCCGGCACGCCGTGGCCGGGCAGCGGGGCCACGATGACGGAACCGGTCGGCTCGGTGAACCCGTCGGGAAGCAGCCAGTCCGGGATGTCGTCGGGACTGATCCAGCGCGCCGGAACGGGCGGGAACCCCTGCAGAGCCTCGCTGAGGCCGTGCACGCTGTACGGTTCGATCTTCCGGGTCAGCTGGCTGACCGGGCCGCCGCGATGTGCGTACGTCAGGGTGTGGCGCCGGCCGTGCGGGGGAGCCACGAGCACGGCCGCCTCGGCCAGATGCTCGGCGGCCATGGCGGCGACCACCTCCATGCAGCGCGGTACGTTCAGCGTCGACAGGAGCCTGCTCGAAGCCTCCGCGAGGACGCTGGTCCGCTCCCGGGCGCTGTGCAGGGCCTGTTCGGCCCGGCGGCGGTCGGTGTCGTCGATCAGCCACCACACCACGTCCCCGTCGGCCGACAGGGAGGGATACGCCTCGAAGACGCGCTCGTCGATGGCACCGGTGAGCGGGCCCGGCGCGGCACCGGGCCCGCCGTCGACCACGTGCCGATGGGCATCGGACAGCCAGGCCGGAGCGATGTCGTGCAGCCGGTCGCCCTCGCACGCCTGTGGCAGAAGGGCCCGGGCGGCCCGGTTGAGCTGCACGAGACCGCCGTGCCGGTCGACGAGCAGCACGGGGCAGGGAGCCTCGCCCCACGCCGCACCGACCCGGGCAGCGGCGTCGCGCGGGCTTGCCGGGGAGCCGCGATAAGCGCACACAAGCAGGGGCACGCGTGGTGCGCGCCGCACCACCTTCCTGCCCTCGGAAATAGATGCCTTGTGGCAACAGTTCCGCATCCTGGTCTCGGACGCAACCCGCTTCGCCCGGCGGGTGACAATTGGCGCGCCGCGTACCCCGTACGGGGGTCGCTCCTGCGCGAGGGAGCGGGACATGGGCAACTGGCGGTCCCGGCACGGTACGTGAGCCGGGTACCTCACCAAGCGCGAGGCGCGCTCGCCCGCGGGTACGCACCGGGTCCTCGGCCGGCCTCGTCTCCGGCGGGCCCGGTGTCCTACAGGGCGATACGGACGGTGATCCTCTTGCCGCGCGGCTCGCGCCGCGCCTCGAACGCGTCGGCGACGGCCAGGACGATCTCCAGGCCGTGCTGCCCCACCCGGCCCGGTTCGGCGGTGCGGGCCACCGGCAGCACGGGATCGGAGTCCCACACCGAGACCTCGATCCGGGCAGCGGCGATCCGCAGGTCCATGCGGATCGGTCCGGGGGCGTACTTGCAGGCGTTGGTGACGACTTCGCTGACGACGAGCTGCGTGAGGTCGAGGGCTCGGGCGGAGACCGCGACGCCGTGTTCGGCCTGTGCGCGGGTCAGGAACCCCGCGGCCTGGTGCCGTGCCGCGGCGATGCAGCCGGCGCTCCCGTCGAACTCCGCGGCGGCGACCAGCGGTTCGGCGGGCACGGAGCATCCGCCGTCGGCACGGTTCCCGGACACCGTGGACGTCGTCCGCGCCGAGTTCATCTGGCCCCCCTACTCTGCTTCCCGGACTCCATGCCTCGGGCCCCTGCGTGTCACGTCGTGGCCAGCATCCCTTCCCTGAGCCGCTTGAGCGTGCGGGAGAGCAGCCGGGAGACGTGCATCTGGGAGACTCCCAGCCGTTCGCCGATCTGGGCCTGGGTGCGTTCCTCCACGAAGCGCAGATGCAGGATCAGCCGGTCGCGCTCGTCCAGCTCGGCGACCATCGGCGCGAGGGCGTGGAAGTCCTCCACCAGTTCCAGCGCCGCGTCCTCGGTCCCGATGAAGTCCTGCAGCGCGGTCTCGCCGTCCTCACCCCCGCCGATCGCCGCGTCCAGGGAGGCCGAGTTGTAGCCGTTGGACGCCAGCCGGGCCTCGACCACCTCCTGCTCGGACAGGGACATCAGCTCCGACAGCTCCTTGACGGACGGGGTACGGCCCAGCCGGCTGCGCAGCTCCTCGGTGGCGCGCGCCAGTTGGACCCGGGCCTCCTGCAGCCGCCGCGGCACGTGCACCGCCCAGGAGGTGTCCCGGAAGAACCGCTTGATCTCGCCCACGATGTACGGCACGGCGAAGGAGGTGAACTCCACCTCGCGGGACAGCTCGAACCGGTCGATCGCCTTGATCAGCCCGATCATGCCGACCTGGACGATGTCCTCCATCTCCTCCGGCCCGCGGCTGCGGAACCGGCCGGCCGCGAAGCGGACCAGGGACATGTTCATCTCGATCAGCGTGTTGCGCGCGTACTGGTACTCCGGCGTGCCCTCCTCCAGCCGTGCCAGCTGTGCGAAGAACGCCTTCGACAACTCGCGGGCGTCCTCGGGGGCCACGGCGGCCGGGTCGGTGAGTTCCGGCACCTCCGCCGTCCCGTCCGCCGCACACACGTCCGTCTTCGCCATGCCCACCGCAGTCAAGGCGCTCCCCTTTCGTACGCGCGCCGCCCATGGCGACGATCTGCTGCCCACGCCCGTTTACCCGCGCCTGCGCCGCACATTCCTGCCGTACGGCGATCACGCCGGTCTTCGCGGCGCGCGGGCATCCCTCACCAGCCGCCGGTGGTTCGCACCGCCTGGTCGCGGGAGTCGGCGAGGGTGAAGTGCTCCAGGGTGCCGCTGATGCTGAGCAGCCTGGTGACACTCTCTTGCAGAGGGCCGAGGAGGACGAACGCGCGGCCGTTCGCCTGATGGCGCCGACGCGCGTCGAGCAGGGAACGGAGCAGTTGGCTGTCGCCGAAGGTCAGTCCGGTGAGATCCACGACAGTGGCCGGCAGATCGCACTCGTCCGCCTCGTCCCAGGCAGCGTTGAGCAGGTCGCTCTCGTCGTAGTCGATCTCGCCGCGCACCACGACCTCGAAGACTCGACGGTGCCGTCGGACCCGCACGACCGTCTCTGACTCCCACCGCATTCCGTCATCCTGCCATCCTCCGACGCGCGGAGGCGACCCCGCCCTCGCACCTGGCCACGCTCGTGACATGGGCGGATGCGCACCTCTCGCCGCGTCCCCGCCGGCCGGGTGAGCCCCGCCGGGCGGCCCGCGCCAAGAGCGGCGAGATCGCCCCGCGCACCCACCGGGCGGCGTTCCCGGCGGCGGCGCGACCGAGGCGGGCCGGGGCCGGAACGACGCGCGCCACCGGTGACGGCGAGAGCACCCGCCCGGCGGGGGACGACGCTCGGTGGCGGCACGTCACAGCTCGGCGCCGGGCACCCAGCCGGGCGGCCCGAACAGATACCCGGCACGGTCGCGCCAGCGCCGCGCCCCGCGGACGTCGCGCCAGGCGGCCGCGAACTCGTGGAAGGCCACCCGCACCGGGTTGTAGGTGTCGATGTTCTTCGTCAGGCCGTACACCACCCGCTCGCCCTCCGGTTCGAACGTGCCGAGGAGCCGGTCCCAGACGATGAGGATGCCCCCGTAATTGCGGTCCAGGTAGACGTTGTTGGAGCCGTGGTGGACGCGGTGGTGGGAGGGCGTGTTGAAGAACCACTCCACCGGCCGCCACAGCTTGTCCACCCGTTCGGTGTGCAGGAAGAACTGGTAGACGAGGCTGAAGGCCTGCTGCAACAGGATCATCCACGGCGGAATGCCGAGCAGTGCCAGCGGCAGCCAGAAGGGCAGGCCCGTCATCGGTGTCCAGCTCTGGCGCAGCGCGGTCGAGAGGTTGAAGCGGAGGCTGGAGTGGTGGACCACGTGGCTCGCCCACAGCACCCGCACCCGGTGATGGGCGCGGTGGAAGGCGTAGTACGCCAGGTCGTCACCGAAGAACAGCAGCACCCACGTCGACGCGGACGACGGCCGCAGATGCCAGGGGGCGAGGGTGTAGACACCCGCGTACAGCAGGATCGTCACCGCCTTCCACGGCACCGCGACGACCTGGCTGCCGGCACCCATGGACATGCTGGTGACGGTGTCCCGCAGCTCGTAGCCGCGTTCGTCGTCGTCCGGCAGGAAGCGGTAGGACAGTGCCTCGACGACGACCAGCAGCACGAACGCCGGTATCGCGTAGACCACGGCCGGGATCATGTCAGCGCACCGCCTTCCGCGGCGTCGCGGGCACGCTGCGGGACAGCAGTTCGCGTGCCAGTCGTTCGGCCGCCGCGGACTCGCGCGCCGTGATGTGCGCCGCCAGCCGCTGATGCGCTTCGACGTCGAGGAGTTCCGCGGTCCGCAGGTCGTCCGGCACGTCGGCGACCGGGAGCGTGCCGCCCACCAGGCTGTTGAAGGCCAGCAGATACGCGACGTTCCCGGAACCCTCCACGATCAGCCGCCACCAGGCGATGTCCGCTTCACCCAGTTCGGCCAGATCGGGCCCGGTGCGCGCGTACCGGCCCGCGGCCTCGACGATCTCCCCCGCGGTTGCCTCGGAGCACCGCAGCGCGCACAGCCGGGCGGCGTCGGCGCCGATGCACGCCCGCATCTCCAGGGCGTCGCGGGCGAGGTCCTCCACCGAGGGCCCGGCGTCGGCCGCGGCGATGCCCATGGCGAGGTCGAGGCCGGCGGTGTGCCGCCAGTCCAGGACGAGCGTGCGACCGCCGTGACTGACCTCGACGAGCCGTGCCTGCTGGAGCCGTTTGACGGCCTCGCGGACGGCGTGCCGGTTCACACCGAACTCGGCTGCCAGGTCCCGTTCGGCAGTGAGCGCGGCACCGGCCGGCAGGTACCCGCCGAGGATCCGGTCGCGCAGCACGGCGAAGAGCTGGTCGGAGACCGCCCCGCGCCGGATGAGTCCCTGAGTCATGGCGATCAGGGTGAGCGCGGCGGGCACACTGGTCAACTGGTTGGACCAGTTTTTTTCGCGGCGTTCCGCGCGCAGGGCCCGCCACCGGCGTACGGACCTGACACTCATGCGGTCACCAACTGCCTCATGCCGCATGGCGAACCACCCGGGACGAGGCTCGGCCGCGCGTCACGGAAGGTCGGCGAACGGGGACGTGGCCGCGAGGAAACAGGCGGTGCTCCCCGACGTCACGTCCGGTGTGAGAATCGGCTGGTGACCACCGCTCACGACACCGCCAGGCTCCTGCTCCGCCGGGGCTTCGCACTCGAATACATCACCCTGGGCTGGAACTTGATCGGCCTCGGGGTGCTGGCCCTCGCGGCCGTCACCGCGAAGTCGGTGGCCCTGGCCGGGTTCGGCCTGGACTCCCTGATCGAGATCGGCGCCTCCACCGTGGTGATCTGGGAACTCTCCGGCACGGGCGAAGACCGCCGACGCCGCGCGCTGCGCCTGATCGGCGTCGGCTTCGCCCTGCTCGCCGGCTACCTGGTCGTCCAGTCCACCGTCGTCCTGGCCACCGGCTTCCACCCGCGACACTCGCCTCTCGGCATCGCCTGGACCGCCGCCACCGCCGCGGTGATGTTCGCGCTCGCGGCAGGAAAGGTCCGCACCGGCGCCGCGCTGAACAATCCGGTTCTGCGGACCGAGGGCCGCGTCACCCTGATCGACGGGCTCCTCGCCGTGGCCGTCCTCCTCGGCCTCGCCCTGAACAGCGCCCTCGGCTGGTGGTGGGCGGACCCGGCTGCCGGATACGTCCTCGTCCACTACGCAGTGCGCGAGGTGCGGGAGATCCACGCAAACCGGTGAACCGCGGCCCTCGGACTGTCGGCGGGCCGGTCACTTCCGGGCAGCCGGAGGCCGGCGGTGACCCGTGCCCCCGGCACCACCGGGGCGGTCGGCGGCCGGTGCGGCGGCGGGCAGCCTCGCACCGGCCGACTCGCCTCGGCTCAGGCGCCCGCGGCCGTGACGACCGCGTCGGTGGCGAAGCCGAGCAGGAGGCCGAGGAGGATGCACCAGGTGGTGAGCGTCTTCAGGCCGGTCCTGCGGGCCACGGCCAGCAGCTCGATGACGACGTAGAGGATCGAGCCGGCGGCGAGGCCGAGAAAGGCGATCGACAGGGTGTCGTCGACCAGGTGCCGGCCGACGAGCGTGCCGAGGAAGGTGGGGCCGCCGCCGATCAGGCCGAGCCACAGCAGGCTGAGCCAGGACGGGCGTTCGCCCTCCGCGGCGAGCGGGGCGACGATGCCGAAGCCCTCGGTGGCGTTGTGCAGGCCGAATCCGATGACCAGCAGGAGGGCGAGGGAGAGTTCGCCCCGGGCGGCGGAGTTGCCGATGGCCAGGCCCTCCGCGAAGTTGTGCAGGCCGATGCCGGTGGCGATCATCAGGGCGAGCGAACTCGCCTGGCTGCGAGCCTTCGGGGCCAACTCGGCGGCGGCGGCCGCGCCGGGGCCCGCGGGCCGCGCGCCGGCCGTCCGGCGGCGGGCGATCCAGGCGTCGTAGTGCACGAGTCCGGCGAGCCCGACGGCCAGGCCCACGGCCAGGGTGCCGCCTCCGGAGGCGACCGTTCCCCAGGCGTGCTTGCCGAGTGCTTCGTCGACCGGTTCCCACGCGTGGGCCAACACGTCCCAGACGAGGAAGACCAGAATGCCGATGGCCACGGCGTTCAGACCGGCCCTGAGGCGAGGGGTGGGCCTGCGCAGGCGGCCGACGGGCAGGCCGAGGTAGATGGTGAAGCCTGCGATGGCGCCGAGCAGGACGATGTTGCCGCTGGACATGGTGACTCCGGTCTGACGTGCACAGAAAACGCACAGACCGTAGAACAGGCAAGGCTTACCTAACAAGCTGCCGGGGTCCCCTTCAGCAAAGTTTGGCCAAGCCATTGCCGGAGATACGGCGAGCCGCCGTGGATTCGCCCCCATTCGCCGGACTCACCTGAGTTCGGATGCGGGCGGGAGCGCACCGCGCCCATCCGCTGCGGCCGCGCGACCGCCCCCTTCAATCCCCTCGAGGCCCGAGGCCCCGGAGCTTGTCTGCGCCGCCGACCGGGCTTTCCCGGCCGACCGTCTGCACCATCTCGGAAGCGATTAGGACCTCGGCGGTGCTCGTCCCGCGGACCGACTCCCGCCGCGTCGAACTGCGCGGTGACGGCGCCTGCGGACCTGCCGCCGCGGCCGAGGGGACCACCTGCTGGCGGGGAGACGACGCCCCGGTCGGGGGATCGCACTCGATGGCGGGGCTCCTGACACCTTCACAGGTTCAGGGCGACCGCGGCAGCGAGACCTCCGAGCCCCAGGGCGAAGCCGGCCTCCGGCCAGCCACCGGCGCCCCAGCGGAAGAACCGGTCGAGGGCCAGCCGCCCTGGACCGATCGCGGCGACGGCCAGGGCCACGACCGCGATACAGACGCCGTACTCCACTCCCCCGCCCGTTTCCCACAGGCCGTGAGCCGCGGTGACGGTCGCCATGGCGTTGATCATCACGCCGATCAGCGCGGCGGCGGCGAGCGGTGTGAACAGCCCGACGGCCAGTCCGAGGCCGCCGAGGAACTCCGAGAGGCCGCAGATCACCGCGAAGACCTTCCCCGGGTGGTAACCCAGGGCGTCGAACCCCTTGCCGGTGGCCGTCACGCCGTGCCCCCCGAAGAGGCCGAAGAGCTTCTGCGAGCCGTGCCCCGCCATGAACAGGCCGAAGGCCAGACGGACGAGCAGAAGTCCGCAGTCGGCGGCGGACAGCGGCGGTCCGCCGGCTTGCCGTGCCGCCGGTGGCGTGGAAGCCGAAGGCGAACCCGTGTTGCGCTTCGTCATGAGAACGCTCCGGTACGGACGCCGGATCCCGCGCTTCGGCGCAGGCTGCATCCCGCCCGTACCGATACTTCCGCACGCGCGGCGACCTCGCACATCGGGCGACCGCAGGAACAGGCGGAGCCGCCTGATCGCGGCGGCCTCGCTCCGGCGGGTGACAGCCCTTGACCCCCTCCTGGGCGCTCGTCGTCGCCCGTGCGGGCACCGGTTCGCCGCCGTCGCTTCGTGGTGTGCCGCCCGGAAACGATAGAAAGGGAGCATGAGCGAAGTTCCGGATCAATTCGGGCACCCTGTGCCTGATGCGCCCATGCGGACTTCTCGACGCGGTCGGTCCCGTCAGGGGGGAAGGGCGAGGCGGCCCGGTTCGCTGCTGAGCGTGCACAGTCTCGCCGGCCAGGTCTTCCTGCTCCAGCTGGCGGTCGTGATGCTCCTCGTCGCCGCCGCACTGGTGGCGCTCGTCGTACAGGCCCAACGCGACGTCATGGCGGACGCCCGCCACCGGACGCTCACCACGGCGCAGACGTTCGCGAACTCTCCGGGCGTCGTGGCGGCGCTGACCAGCGCGCACCCGAGCGCGGTGCTGCAGCCGCACGCCGAGGCGGCCCGGAAGGCCGCGGGCGTCGACGCCATCATCGTGTACGGGCTGAACGGGATCACCCTCACCCACAGCGACCCGCATCAGATCGGCCAACGCGTCATCGGGCCGTACGCCGCGGCGGCCAGTGGCAAGTCGTTCACGAGTACGTTCAAGGGCTCGCTGGGGCTCTCCGTGATCTCGGCGGTTCCCGTCAGGGGTCCGAACGGCTCGGTCATCGCCATCGTCTCCGTGCCCGTCACGGTCGAGACGGTGCAGCACCGGGTGAACCAGCAGCTCCCGGTCCTCGTCGGCGGCGCCGCCATGGCCCTCGTCGTCGCCGCAGGCGGGTCGGGCCTGGTCAGCCGACGGCTGCGGCGGCAGACCCACGGCCTGGGGCCGACGGAGATGACCCGGATGTACGAGCACCACGACGCGGTGCTGCACGCCGTGCGGGAAGGAGTGCTGATCGTCGGCGGTGACAGCCGGCTGCTGCTGGCCAACGACGAGGCACGACGGCTCCTGGACCTGCCGGCGGACGCGGAGGGGCGGCACGTCACCGATCTGGGCCTGGACGACAACCTCACCGGGCTGCTGACCTCCGACCGCCCCGCCACCGACGAGGTGTACCTGGCGGCCGACCGGCTGCTCGCGGTCAGCAAGCGGCTCACCGCGCCTCACGGACCGGCCGGCAGCGTGGTGACGCTCCGGGACACCACCGAGCTGCGGGCCCTCTCCGGCCGGGCGGAGGTCGCACGCGAACGGCTGCAGTCGCTCTACGACGCCGGCATGCGGATCGGCACCACGCTCGACGTGAAGCGCACGGCCGAGGAACTGGCCGAGGTGGCGGTGACCCGGTTCGCCGACGTCGCCACCGTCGATCTGCTGGACGCGGTCCTGCGCGGCGAGGAGTCCTCCGGTGCCGCCGACGGGATCACCGAGCTGCGCCGCAGTGCCGTCGCCGGTCTCGACACGGACCATCCGCTGCACCGCGTCCGCGAGCTGATCCGGTTCGTCCCGGCCCACCCCGTCTCCTCGGCGCTGGCCGAGGGCCGACCGGTCATGGTCGAGGATCTGAGCGTCTCCGTCGACTGGCAGGCCCAGCAACCCGGACACGCCCGGCGGATCCTCGATCACGGCATCCACTCCCTGCTCGTGGTCCCCTTGCGATCACGCGGCGTGGTGCTGGGAGTGGTCGACTTCTGGCGCGCGAAGGGCTCCCCGCCGTTCGAGGACGAGGACGTGTCCTTCGCCGAGGAGCTGGCCGCCCGGGCGGCGGTGTGCATCGACAACGCCCGCCGCTACACCCGCGAACACGCCATGGCCGTCACCCTGCAGCACAGCCTGCTGCCACGCGCGCTCCCCGAGCAGTCGGCCCTGGACGTGGCCTACCGCTACCTGCCGGCCCGGGAGGGGGTGGGCGGGGACTGGTTCGACGTCATCCCGCTGTCCGGCACCCGGGTGGCACTGGTCGTGGGCGATGTCGTCGGCCACGGTCTGCACGCCGCGGCGACCATGGGCCGGTTGCGCACCGCCGTACACAACTTCGCCAGCCTGGACCTGCCCGTGGAGGAGCTGCTGGGCCGGCTGGACGAGTTGGTGGCACAGATCGATGCCGAGGAGGCCGCCACCGCGGCGGACGGGCAGGCGACGGTCACGGGGGCGACCTGCCAGTACGCCGTCTACGACCCCACTTCCGGGGGGCTGGCCATCGCTACCGCCGGCCATCCGGGACCGGCCGTGGTCCGTCCCGACGGGACCGTCGACTTCCCTCAGCTGCCGGTCTCCCCGCCTCTGGGCCTCGGCGCCGGCCTGCCCGTCGAGACCGCCGAGCTCACCGTGCCCGAGGGTGCCCGGCTGGTGCTCTTCACCGACGGACTGATCGAGGACCGCACCCGAGACCTGGACGCCGGTCTGGAGGCGCTGCGCGCCGCTCTGACGGGGCCCGGTCGCACACCGGAGGCCACCTGCGCCGCGGTGATGGAGGCCATGCTGTCCGACCGTCCCAGGGATGACATCGCGCTGCTGGTGGCCCGTACATGCCGGCTCGGACCGGAAGAGGTCGCAGAGTGGGACGTGCCCCGGGACCCGGCGGCGGTCGCCCCGGTGCGCGCCGCCTGCGCCCGCCGGCTGACGGAGTGGGGGCTGGAGGAGGCCGCCTTCACCGCCGAACTCATTCTCAGCGAGCTGATCACCAACGCCGTCCGCCACGGCGGCGAGCCCATCGCCGTCCGGCTGCTCCGCACGGTCCCGATCGGCAGTCCCGGCCCGGGCACCCTGATCATCGAGGTCTCGGACGGCAGCAGCACCTCGCCGCGGCTGCGGCGGGCGAAGGTCACCGACGAAGGCGGCCGCGGACTGTTCCTGGTCGCCCGCTTCGCCGAACGCTGGGGGACCCGCTACACGCCCACCGGCAAGGTCATCTGGGCCGAACAGTCCCTGCGCCGCGGCGCCACGCCGGACACGGAAGGGCTCGGCGAGACCCTGCTGGAGCAGTGGGACGACACGGCACTGTGAAATGCGCCGCCGTGGGCCGTCCGGGCGCGATTCCGGCATCGGGGCGGCCGGGTACGCTGGCCTCGAGGACCACTTCGTCCACGGGGTGGACGCAAGGAAGGTGGCCCCGCACCTCTGGAGCAGTCGTGACCACACCGTGTGCCCGAGCAGCGGCGGTCCTCGGCTGCTTCGCTCTCGCGGCACTGGGCCTGAGTGCCTGTGAGCACGCGCCACCCGCCGGACCCGCGAACCCGTCGGTGGCCACGTCCGCCGCGAACGTGGGCGGCATGCGCGCGCTGGTGGCCGCGGCGAAGCGGGAGGGCACGCTCCGAGCGATCGCTCTGCCGCGCGACTGGGCCAACTACGGCGGACTGATCAACGGATTCCAGAAGAAGTACGGGATCAGGGTCACGGTCGAGGATCCGCTGGGCCACAGCGAGAACGAGATCGACGCGCTGAGGAAGAGGGGGAACCGGCCGACGGCACCCGACGTGATCGACGTGGGCGACACGTTCGCGCGGAAGGCCGCGGCGGAGAACCTGCTGGCGCCGTACCGGGTCATCGCCTACGACTCGATCCCCGACAGTCAGAAGGATCCGAAGGCCCGCTGGTACAACAACTACGGGGGCTACATCTCCATCGGCTGTGACGCCAACCGGGTCAAGCCGTGTCCGGAGACGTTCGCCGATCTGCTCAAACCGGGATACCGGGGCAAGGTCGCGCTCGAAGGCGACCCGACCGGGTCCGCCACGGCCTTCGCCGGTGTCTACGCGGCCGCGCTGGCGAACAACGGGTCGTTCGACAACGTCCAGCCCGGCCTCGACTTCTTCGCCGAGCTCGCGAAGAGAGGCAATTTCAACCCTCTCGGTTCCAACTCGGCGACGGTCGCCAGCGGCCGGACCCCCATCAGCATCAACTGGGACTACGTCAACCTCCACTACGCCGACCAGCTGCGCGACAAGGGCGTGAACTGGCAGGTCGCGATCCCCTTCGACGGCAGCTTCGCCCAGTACTTCGCGCTGGCGATCAACAGGACCGCCCCGCACCCGGCGGTTGCCCGCCTGTGGCAGGAGTACCTCTTCAGCCCCGAGGGCCAGAACCTCCGGCTGCACGCCTATGCCCGCCCGGTGCTCATGGACGCCATGAGGCAGGACGGCACCCTCGACAAGGCCGCCGCCGCACGCCTGCCGGCGGTTGAGGGAACACCGCAGTTCCCGACGGACGCACAGCTGGAGAAGGCGCAGGAGACGGTCGCCAAGGGCTGGGCCAAGGCCGTCTCGGGCTAGGCCCTGTCGTCAAACTCCCGTCGCCCGCCCGGAGGGCGGGCCTCGGTCGCTCCCTGCGCCCCTCATCTCGGCCTGTGCGCGCGGGAGATGAGGCGCGCGGCGAACCATGAGCTGACGGCCGGGGGTTCACCCGCCCTGCCCTCGTCAGCGCCTCCCTCGGCATCGCAGGCGTCCGGGGGCTGACGGCTGACCGGCGGCGCCCTCGCAGCGGTCGCCGTGCGAGCGCCCGGGTATCCGGCCATGCTGGAGACGAGGGGGCGTGACGGCGGAGGAAGTGGTGAGCATGCGGACCGTTGTCGATCTCACACGCTGCCAGGGCTACGCACAGTGCGTGTTCCTCGCGCCGGACGTGTTCGAGCTGCACGGCGAGGAGGGGCTGCTGTACGCCACGGCCGTGCCCGAGGACCAGGTCGCGCGCGTGCGTCAGGCCGCCGCGGCTTGCCCGGTGCAGGCGATCCTCCTCGGAGAAGAGGTGAGCAGTGGTGCCCGGTGACCTCAAGGACGGCCGCATCGTCATCGTCGGTGCGTCGCTGGCGGGCCTCAGGGCCGCGGAGGCGCTGCGTGCCGAGGGCTTCACCGGCTCCTTGACCGTGGTCGGGGACGAGCCCCACCCGCCCTACGACCGGCCGCCGCTGTCCAAGCAGGTGCTGCTGGGGCGGGCGACGGCGGACACCACCGAGCTGCCGATGCGCCGGGACCCGGACGCCGAGTGGCGCCTCGGCGTCCGCGCCACGGGGCTGGACCTGCTGGCGAAACGCGTACTGCTGGAGGACGGGGAGGCGCTGTCGTACGACCGGCTGCTGATCACCACCGGGACGCGGGCGCGGCCCTGGCCCGATGCGGAGGAGGGCGCCCTGGACGGCGTGTTCACGCTGCGCACGCGCGAGGACGGCGGGGGCCTGGCCGACCGGCTGGCCGCGCGGCCGGAGCGGGTGCTGGTGATCGGCGCCGGCTTCACCGGCTCGGAGATCGCCTCGGCCTGCCGGGAACTGGGACTCGAGGTGACGGTCGCCGAACGCGGCCCGGCGCCCCTGGTGGGTGCGCTCGGCGGCACCTTGTCGAAGCTGGCGGCCGTCATGCAGCGCAACCACGGCGTGGACCTGCGTACCGGGGTGACGGTCACCGCGCTGAACGGCAACGGCGCCTTCACCGGTGCGGATCTGTCCGACGGCAGCCGCGTCGAGGCGGACGTGTGCGTCGTGGCGCTGGGCGCCGTCCGCAACGTCGAGTGGCTGGCGGACTCCGGGCTCGCGGCAGGCCCGCGCGGGATCGCCTGCGACGCCGGGTGCCGTGCCTTCGACATGTACGGGATCGTCACCGACGACGTCTTCGTGGCCGGCGACGTCTCCCGCTTCCCCCACCCGCTGTTCGGGTACCAGATGCTCTCCCTGGAACACTGGGGGAACGCGGTCGAGCAGGCCGAGGTGGCGGCCCACAACATGGTCAACCCCGGGCCGCTGCGGCGCCCGCACCTGTCGATCCCGACGTTCTGGTCGACCCAGTTCGGGCTCAACATCAAGTCGGTCGGCGTACCCACCTACTCCGACCACGTGGCCGTCGCCCAGGGTTCCCTGGAGGCGCGCCGGCTGGCCATGGTCTACGGCTACCGGGGACGGGTCACCGCCGCGGTCACCGTCGACATGGCCAAGTCGCTCGACTACTACCGGCACCTGATCGAGACGGCCGCTCCGTTCCCGCCCCCACCCGGTGCGGCGGACCGGGCGCTGACGGCCGACGTCGCGATCCCCTCCGATGTGCCCGATCCCTCGGTGCTGTCCCACGGTCCGACCGTGGCGCTCACCGGTCACCTGCCCGGCCGCCGGCTGACGGTGGTGTAGCCCACGTCCCGCCCCATCACGAGGAGCCACCATGGACTCCGCGACACTGCTGGCCCGGATCACCGACCACGCCAGCCGCCCCGACCCCTACCCGCTGTACGAGGAACTCCGCGAGGCGGGTCCCGTGGTGCGGCAGGCCGACGGCAGCTACCTGATCGGCACCTACCACCACATCGCCGCGCTGCTCCACGACCCACGGATGAGTGCCGACCCCCGCACCGGCACCCGTAGCCGCAGCGAAGTGCCCCACAAGCCGCCCTTCCTGCGGCTCGACGATCCCGAACACCACAGACTTCGCACGCTGGCGATGCGGCCCTTCGGCCCGCCGCACAGCCCCCGCCGCGTGGACGGCATGCGCGGCGAGATCGACCGGATCACCAAGGACCTGATGACCTGCTTCGAGGCGGGCCGGCAGGTCGACATCGTCGACGACTTCGCCTACCCGCTGCCCGTCACGGTGATCTGCCGCCTGCTGGGGGTGCCGCGCGAGGACGAGCCGCTCTTCCGGGCCTGGTCCGACGCGATCGTCGCGTCCGCCGACGTCAGGCCCGGGGACGACGCCACGGAGACCGACAAGGCCGGCGACCAGGCGCGGATGGAGATGGGCGGGTACCTGGTGAACCTCGCCGAGCAGCGCCGCGGCGATCCGAGCGACGACATGCTCTCCGCCTTCGCCAACGAGCCCGACCCGGCCCTGCGGCTCACCCGGGAGGAGCTCGCCGAAACCGCTGTACTGCTCCTCATCGCCGGACACGAGACCACGGTCAACCTCATCACCAACGGTGTACTCACCCTCCTGCGCCGGCCCGAGCAACTGGACCTGCTGCGGCGCGAACCCGAGCTGCTGCCGCACGCGGTCGAGGAGCTGCTGCGCTACGAGCCACCGGTCCACATGCGTGAACGCATCCCGCACGTCGACCTCGACGTCGCCGGCACCACCATCCCTCAGGGCGGTTCCGTCATCCTGGCTCTCGCCTCCGGCAACCGTGACCCCAAGCGGTTCCACGAGCCCGACCGGTTCGATCCCACCCGCCCGGACATCGAGCACTTCGGCTTCGGCAGCGGCATCCACCTCTGCTACGGCGCGCCCCTGGCCCGCCTCGAAGCCCAGGCAGCACTCGGCGCGCTGATCCCCCATCTCGGCTCGGCCGGCCTGGTCCAGGATCCGCCCCCCTACCGCGAGAACGCCATGCTGCGGGGCCCGCGTCATCTGACCGTCCAGCTGTGAGATCGCACAGCGGCCACGGGCACGCGGACGTGACGCCCGGTGCCCCGGCCCGACGTGGTGCGGACCGAGGCCGGGTGGGCGGAGGTCAGGTGGTGGCCCTGGCCGCGTCCTCGATGAGGCGGGCGGTCGCGCCCGGGTGGCTGATCATGGCGACGTGGGACGCCCCGGGCACCTCGACGACGCCGCGGGCGCCCGCACGCTGGTAGAAGAAGCGTTTCAGGGGGGCGGGATGGCCTTGTCGTCGCCCGCGACCAGGCCCGGGAGGGGATGGTGCGCCAGGCCGCCGCGGTGGTGACATCGGTGAAGGACGAGGCGCTGACGGCCGTTGGGTGGCCTGCATGAGGCGCGCGGTGGCGGCCGGCACGTCGGCGGCGAACACGGCCCGGAACCTGCCGGCCACGAGGTACAGGCCGCTGCCGGTCGTGCCGTCGGGGTCGGGGTAGGCCACCGCCCGCGTCGCGGCCTGGACGATGCTGCCGGCGTACTTGCCGATCAGGACGCCGAGCTGCTCGCCCTGGTCGGGGACGAACGCTGCGATGTAGACCAGTGCCGTGACGTGGGGGGCTGCGGCCGCGGCGTTGGTGATGACGGCGCCGCCGTAGGGAGCGGCCGACCAGGACGACCGGGCCCTCGACCGACTTCAGGACACTGGCGAGGCAGGGAACGTCGGTGGGCAGGCCGCGCAGCGGGTTGGCGCGGGCGATGGTCGGGTAGCCGGAGCGCTGAAGGCGTTCGATGACGCCGTTCCAGCAGGAGCCGTCGGCGAAGCCGCCGTGCACCGGCACGACGGTCGGTCTTGTTCCGGCCGCGGGCCGGTCTTCGGCAGAAGCGGTGGCGCCGAGCGGTCCCAGCAGCGCCGCCGTGCCCGCGGCGGCGGCACCGGTGGCGAGCACTCGGCGGCGGGTGATGTCAGGGCCCATGGGGCGAGCGGCTTCGCCGCGGCAGAGCACCGGCCCGGGGCCGCCGGCACTTGAGTGCCGCCGCGGCGGCCTTCCGGCGGCTCGGCGCCCATCCGTGGGCGGAGCGGGCCGACAAGGAGCTGCGCGCCTGCGGCATGCCGGTGCACACCCGCGCCCTGCCCGGTGGTCCCACTCTGACGCCGCAGCAGTGGGAGATCGCCCGCCTGGCGGCCACCGGCCTGACCAACAAGCAGATCGGGGAGAGGCTCCTGCTGTCCCCACGGACCGTCTCGACACATCTCTACCAGCTCTTCCCGAAGTTGGGCGTCACCTCCCGGGCGGCCCTGCGCGACGCGCCGGGGCGACTGTACCGGCCGTGAGCGCCGCGGTCCGGCCCACCCCCGGTGTGGCGTTCCCTACATTTCCCATCGATTTACTAGGGAAACATTGACGGTCCCCCGCGGGGTGCGCAGGATGAGGTGCATGCCCCACGCGCAGCAACGACTCGTTCGTCGTCGGCATGTCGACTTTGGTCACGTCGTCAGTGCCGCCTGCTGTCGCGTGTAGGCACGCAGTCACACCTTCGCGCGTGCCGCTCCGCTCCTTCTCCCTCCTCCCGGGTGATCAGGCGAATCCCTTCCCGCCGCGCCCGAGGGCCCGACGTACTTCCGAAGGACGACCGCCATGACCACGGCACTTCCGGCCCAGCCCACCCCCGCGGTTCCAGCGCTTCCCGACCCGCGCCGTCTCCACCTCGGCGCACCCGGCCCGCAGGGCAGCGGCGACGTGGACGGATCCGCTCCTCTGGCCGGCTACCTCGTGCTCGTCCCCGAGGGCACCGACCCCGCCGAGCTCTTCGCCAAGGACGTGACACGGCCGGAGATCCGGCCGGTCCCCCACACGAACCCGCCTCCCGTGGGGCAGCCGGCCAGCGGTACGGTCCGCATCGATCCCGCACGACGTGTCGCGGAGGTGGGCGGACGCGAACTCGACCTCACCTACCTGGAGTTCGGGCTGCTGGCGCATCTTGTTCGCCATCCCCACCGGGTGCACGCGCGCGAGCAGCTGATGGCCGGCATCTGGGGCTACGAGCACATCGGCGACGGCCGCACCGTCGATGTCCACATCGCGCGCCTGCGCCGCAAGCTGGGCGCGGCTCACCGGCACCGGATCGTCACCGTGCGGCGCGTGGGCTACAAGTACGTGCCCGACCTGCGAGAGAACACCACCACCACACCTTGCCGTTGACCTTGAGGAGACCCCCGCCATGGGTGTTGCCACGGTGCCGTCCGGCCCCCTTTCCGAGTCCGGGCGGACCGGGCCCGGCCGTGCGCACTGGCTGCGCGTGGCCCGCGAGACGGCGGACGACCTGGCCACGGACGCGGTGGCCCGGGAACAGGCGGGCAAGGCCCCGTTCGACGAGGTGTCCCGGCTGCGCGAGGCGGAACTGCTGACGCTCCTCGTACCGGCCGAGTCCGGGGGCGGCGGAGCGGACTGGCCCACGGCCTACTCCGTGGTCCGGGAGATCGCCGCGGCCGACGCCGCGATCGCTCAACTGCTCGGCTGTCACTACTTCCTGTCGTGGAGCGCGCGGTTCTTCACGGAGCCCGCTCGCGCCGCCCGGATCGAAGAACGGTCCACGGCGGAGCAGTGGTGCTGGGGTGGTGGGTTCGCCCACCAGGAACCCCCTCTGACCCTGACCAGGGCAGGCGGCGCCCATGTGCTCGACGGCCGGCAGGGCTACGTCACCGGGGTGCTCGTCGCCGACCGACTCGCGGTGCGTGCCGTGCGGGCCGACACCGGCGAACCCCTCGCCGTCGTCGTCGATCCCGCCCGGTACGGCGTGGTGGTCGACGGCGACACGGACACCTTCGGCCAGCGCCTCGCGGCCGGCGGGAGCGTGGAGTTCGACGCCGTACCGGTCGCCGCCGACGACATCCTCGGCTCCCTGTCCGCGGACGAGGAAGTGCTGTCGCCCCAGGTCGCCATGGTGTCGCCGGTCGGGCGGCTCGTGTCCGTCCAGCTCCGTCTCGGCATGGCCGAGGGAGTCCTCGCCGAAGCCCGGGAGTACAGCCGGGCGGGCCACTCGGCCTCGCATCCCGCCTGGCCGGTGGGCTCTCCGCAGGACCCGCAGGTGCTGGCCGCCTACGGAGAGCTCACCGTCCTCACCCGTGCCGCGTCCGCACTCACCGATCAGGCGCTGGCAGCCGTCCACGGGGGGCTGGCTCGCGGCGAAGACCTCGCCTACGACGAGTACGCGGACATCTCCGTCCTGGTGGCCATGGCCGAAGCCGCCGCGTCCCGGGCCGCGCAGGAGTCCACCGCCCGCGCCCTCGACATCGTCGGCACCCGCTCCGCGTCTTCGCGGCTGGGCTTCGACCGGTTCTGGCGCAACGCCCGGACCCATACCCTGTACGAGCCGGTCGCTCACCGGCTCCGCGATGTCGGGGACTACTTCCTCAACGGCGCGCACCCGCCGTTCGTCCTGCCCGTCTGACCACTGCCCGGCACCACACCCGCGGCGGCCTTCCGCGCCTGCCGCACCGGTGACCGTCACGGACGCCGCCCCGGCCGGTGTCGACGGCGCCCGTGGCCATGTGATCAAGGACGACGACGCCTCCCCCCGCACCCCGCCGTGGCCCCACCCGTGCGGGCCGGATGCCGGGCGAACCCGTACGGGATAATGGGCACATGCGGATCTCAGCAAGGGCGGACTACGCGGTACGTGCCGCACTGCAACTCGCCGCGTCAGGGGATGACGGGCCACTGAAGGCCGAGGCCATCGCCACCGCACAGGACATTCCGCACAAGTTCCTGGAAAGCATCCTGAACGACATGCGCCGGGGCGGTCTCGTGGTCAGCCAGCGCGGCGGCAGCGGCGGCTACCGGCTGGCCAGACCCGCCGAGTCCATCAGCATCGCCGACGTCATCCGCATCGTGGACGGACCACTGGTCTCGGTGCGCGGGGTCCGCCCACCGGAGCTGTCCTACACGGGACCGGCCGAGTCCCTGCTCCCCCTGTGGATCGCGCTGCGGTCGAACGTGCGCGAGATCCTCGACGGTGTGTCGCTCGCCGACGTCGCTTCCGCCCGGCTGCCCGCCGAGGTGTCCGCGCTGACCGATACCCCGGGAGCCTGGGCGAATCCCTGACACACCGGAAAATCCACCGCTCATCCCAGAACGCGAGATGAGCATGTCCATCATGCGAACACCCTCTTGGGGTGGCGGTCACCTTCTGCCACGATCCCTAGCAGCCAGGTAGGAAAACTAGGGAATGTGAGGTGTGGCCGTGGAATCGCTCCACCGCGCAGTCCTGTCGCTGCCTCCGCTGACCTCGCGCCGCCACGTCGACTTCGGCCGCACGTCCAGCGACATCTGTCGGCCCGCCTGAGCTCCCACCGCCTGCCCTGACCGCGTGCTTCCCGCGCGACAGAGCGCTTGCGGCACAGGCGCGACATCCATTCCCCCACGACCCGCTCCCCCGTCCGAGACGGCGTACCCGCCGCCGAGGGCCGGCGAGTGGACCACTGGTGCGTGCCATGGGGACTCACTTTCCGCTTCTCCGTACCTCCCTGATCGTCATCCCCTGAGAGGACACCCCGTGTCTGCCGCAAGACCGCTCACCACCCTGCGCACCATCGCCGTCGTGGCGGCGCTCCCCCTCCTGCTGACCGCCTGCGGGTACGGCTCCAAGGCCACCGACGACGACAAGAAGACCGCGGTCGCGGCGGGCGCCAAGAAGCTCTCCGCCGATGAGGTCAAGATCGGTTACTTCCCCAACCTCACGCACGCCACCGCTCTCGTGGGCGTGCAGGAGGGTCTGTTCCAGAAGGAGCTCGGCGGCACCACGATCAAGACGGCGACCTTCAACGCCGGGCCGTCCGAGATCGAGGCGCTGAACGCCGGGGCCATCGACATCGGCTGGATCGGCCCGTCCCCGGCCATCAACGGTTACACCAAGTCCGACGGCAAGAACCTGCGCATCATCGGCGGTTCGGCCTCCGGCGGCGTGAAGCTGGTCGTCAACCCGAAGAAGATCAGGTCCGTGAAGGACCTCAAGGGCAAGAAGATCGCCACGCCGCAGCTGGGCAACACCCAGGACGTCGCGTTCCTCAACTGGATCGCCGACCAGGGCTGGAAGGTCGACGCCCAGAGCGGCAGGGGCGACGTCTCCGTCGTCCGCACCGACAACAAGATCACTCCGGACGCCTACGCCTCCGGCTCCATCGACGGTGCCTGGGTGCCCGAACCGACCGCGTCCAAGCTGGTCGCCGAGGGCGGCAAGGTGCTGCTCGACGAGTCGACGCTGTGGCCCGACAAGAAGTTCGTGATCACGAACGTCATCGTGTCGCAGAAGTTCCTGAAGGAGCACCCGGACGTGGTCGAGGCCGTGCTGCGCGGCTCGGTGAAGACCAACCAGTGGATCAACGCGAACCCGGAGAAGGCGAAGGCGTCCGCCAACGCGGCGCTGGAGAAGCTGTCCGGCAAGGCGTTGCCCGCCGATGTCATCGACCCGGCCTGGAAGTCGATCACCTTCCTCGACGACCCGCTGGCCTCCACGCTCGACACCGAGGCGGACCACGCGGTCAAGGCCGGTCTGCTGGAAAAGCCCGATCTGAAGGGCATCTACGACCTGACGCTGCTCAACAAGGTCCTCAAGGCCGAGGGCAAGGGCCAGGTCACGGACGCCGGTCTCGGCGCCCGGTAGCGACAGCCCGGCCGACGAGTTCCCAGGAGGTGACGGCCGTGGTCATCCCGTCCGCCAAGGCCGGCGGGACCGCCACGCCCGGCGGACGGTGCGTCACCCTCCTGGGGGCCTCCGGGCCGGACCGTCGATCCGCCGGTGCGATCGCCCTGCCGAAGGCCAGCGAGCCCCCGCCGTTCCGGCGCGGCTGCATCTCGCCGGGCGGCCGCGCAGCCGACTGCAGCTGAGGGACGCCGGCGCCGAACGGGGCGCGTGCAGCGGGCCGTTGACTCCCTGGCGGTTGCGCCGGCGCAGGCCACGCCGCCCCTCCACGCCCTCCTGGCCGACGACGGCCACCGGGACACCGGCAGCGGTCCGGCGCTCCTCCTCCCTCCCGGTGTTCCGGCTCGCCGGTGACGCGCCCGGTGCGGGAGCCGGGTGTCACCCAGCGCCGCACCTACGATCACGGCCATGGGCGAACGGCGATCCGCAGCGGTGCGGCAGGGCGGACGGTGGCGGCTGCCTTCGTCGCGCTTCGTGCCGGCGGTGGTGATCTCGCTCATCGTCGCGACCCTGGCCGGGCTCTTCGTCGGCGCCTACTGCTGGGCCATGGCCGATCCCGTACCGCATCGCATCCCCGTGGCGGTGACGGGAAAGTCGGTGAAGGGCGACCGGTTCACCGATGCGCTGGAGACCACGCTCCGTACGTCGCTGGTCCTCCATCCGTACCCCGACTACGGCCATGCGCTCGCCGCGGTCGACGCGCAGCGGGAGTTCGCGATCCTGCAGCGCCGGCCGGCCGGGGTGGAGGTCGATGTGGCGAGCGCGGCGGGTGCGTCGGTCGCCCGGGTCCTCGGCCAGGGCGCCCCGGTGGTGGGCCGGACGCTCCCCGTCCCCGTGCAGGTCAGGGACATCAAGCCGCTGCCGGCCACCGACCCTCAGGGGCTCGCGGTCTTCTACATCGTCCTGGGATCGAACATCCTCGGTTTCGTCGGTGCCATCCAGCTGGGGGTGCACGCCCAGGGGCTGCGCCCCGCCGAACGGGTCGCCACCACCGCCGCCTACTCCGTGCTGGGCAGCCTGTGGATCTGCGTCATGGCCGACTGGGTGCTCGGCGTGGTGCGGCTGCCGTTCGCCCAGTCGTGGGGCATCTGCGCGCTCACCATGTTCACGGCGGGGATGATCTTCACCGCCTTCCACACCTTCCTGAATCGCTGGGCGCTGCTGCCGACCTGGCTGCTGCTGGTCATCCTCGGCAACCCCTCGTCCGGGGGCGCGGTCGCCTGGCCGCTGCTTCCTCCCGTCCTGGGCTTCCTGGGGCGGTTCCTGCCGCCGGGCGCGTCGGTGAACGCCCAGCGCAACGCCATCTATTTCCCGGACAACCAGCACGTCGAGCCCTATGTGGTGCTCGTCGCGTGGTGCCTGATCGCCACGTCGGTCTTCGTCGTGTGGCGTGCGCGCCACCCCGCCAGCCGGGCGACCGCCCAGGCCGCCACGCCCGGCGGGGGGTGAGCGGTCGGGACGGGTGGCGCGTCGGACAGGAGCCGGCGGACCCGGAGCCGGGCCCGGCGGCGCCCGAGCCGAGCGCCACGTGGGTCCTGGTGCCGCGGTCCCCTCTCCACAGCGCCGGTGGGGGGGGCGCCGGTGCCGAGGGCTTCGCCGCGCGTGGCTTCGGTCCCGGGGCACGGTCCCGATACGAACGCCCGGCACGCGGGAGACCGCGTGGCAGCCCCCCCTCCGGCCACGCCGGAACCGATCTGCTGTCCCTCGCACTGGTCGCGCGGTGACCGCGCGCCCCGCCGAAACCGCGGTGCGCAGCGCGTATCCGCCCGGGAATCCCGGCCGCCCGCACCAGGCGGCGCGGACCCGGTGCCGTCCGCTGGAGCAGTCGTACACCCCCTTGCCCAGCGCCTCGCGGGGTTGCCCAGCGGCGGAGCCCCTCACCACCGGGCAAGCTGGGAGGTGGAGGTGGTCGCCGTGGCCGGTGAGACGCCGCTGATGATCGTGGACGGTGCGGGCGTCGTGGTGCGGTGGAGCCGCCGGGCGGAGGAGCTGCTGGGACGGCCGGCGGCCGAGGTGATCGGGCGTCCGGCGACCGACCTGGTCAGCCCCCTTCCCGCGCCGGGCCGCAGGCAGGGTGACCTGCCTGATGGCGCACAGGGAGCTGCCCACGGTGACCTGCGCGTGCGGGCGATGCCGGGTGAGGACGGTTCGGTGGCGTGGGGGATCTTCCTGCCGCCCGCGAGCGGGACGGTGCCCGGTCTCGAGACCGCCGTGCTGGAGGCAGTGTCCGCCCACACATCGAACGCCGTGTTCGTGGTGGACGAGGAACTGCGGGTCGTGTCGGCCAACGCGGCCGCGCAGGCACTGTCCGGGGCGAGCGCCCGGCGGCTCCAGGGACAGCCCCTCACCCAGGCGTGGCCTCATTCCGCCCCCGGTGAGCTGGAGCACGTCCTGCGCCGGGCCATGGCGGGCGGCGCGCCGGAACCGGACCGTGTCATCCGCACGGACCTGAGGAACGATCCCCGGCACACGCACGTCGCCGTCTCGGTGCTTCCCCTGCGGGACGCGCCGGGGGCGGTGGTCGTGGCGCACGACGTGACGTGCCGGGAGAAGGCGCGCCGCGCCACCCGGGCCCTGCAGTCCGTCCGGGACCGGGTGGGACAGACCCTGGACGTCGTGACCACCTGCCAGGAGCTGGCGGACGCGCTGGTCCCCGAGTTCGCCGACATCGCCGTGGTGGAAGTGGTGGAACCCGTGGTGCGGGGCGAGGAACCGCCGCTGAGTCCTCTGGGACGGGATGTGCCGCTGCGCCGGGCCGCCTTCGGGCACAGTGGGGGTGATCATCAGACCCGGGCGCATCCGGTCGGGGACGTCCGCGCGCTGCCGTTCGCGACCCCGTACGCGCAGGCGCTGGCCGACCTCAAGCCCCGCGCGACCGTCCTGCGCCCGGACACACCCTGGCTGGCGGCCGATCCGGTGCGTGCCGAGGCGATGCGCGCGTCCGGTGCCCGTGCCCTGCTCGTCGCACCGCTGACGCTCCGCGGAAAGGTGCTCGGGCTGCTGAGCCTCTACCGCACCGAGCGGTCCGACGGTTTCGGCGACGAGGACGTCTCCCTCACCCTGGAACTGGCCACGCACACCGCCCTGAGCATCGACAACGCCCGCCGCTACACCCGCGAGCACACCATCGCGGCGGCGCTGCAGCGCCATCTGCTGCCCCCGGCTCCCCCGTCGCAGACCGCGGTCGAGACCGCCGGCCTGTACGTGGCCGACGACCGGGGGGCGGGCGGCTGGTCCAACTCCTGCGCCCTGCCCGGCGCCCGAACGGCCCTCGTGGTCGGGGAGGTCGCAGGCCACGGCATCCACACCGCCGTCACTATGGGTCAGCTGCGGACCGCCATGAACACGCTCGCCGCACTGGACCTGGAACCCGACGAACTCCTGGCCCGGCTCGACGACGCCATGGCACGGCTCGCGCGGGAGCGGAGGGCGCTGCCGCTGGGCGATCCCCTGCGCAGGCAGCCCCTCAGCGCGACGTGCCTGTGTGCGGTCTACGACCCGTTCACCCATACCTGCACCATCGCCTCCGCCGGACATCCGCCGCCCATCGTCGCCGCCCCCGGTTCCCGCCCCCGCGTGGTCGAGCTGGCCGCCGGTGGCGCCCTCGGCGGAGGAGGAGGCCCCCCGTACGCGACCACCGCCGTCACCCTGGCCGACGGAGACGTCCTCGCCCTCTACACGACCTCGCTCCTGTCCGCCGTGCGGCCCGAGGACGCCACCGGCGACCCGCAGCCCCTCCGGCGCATGCTCGCCGACGTCGGCCGGCCCCTGCAGGACCTGTGCGACGACGTCCTGTACCGGCTGAGCGCCGACGCCCTGTCCGGCGACGCCATCCTCCTTCTCGCCCGCACGCGCCCCTTCCCCACCGAGCGCGTCACCACCTGGCCGCTGAACCAGGAGCCCACCGCCCCCGCCGTCGCACGGCGCCGCACCCGGCGTCAACTCGCCGCCTGGGGCGTGGACGACGAAACCTCCTACGCCACGCAGGAAATCGTCAGCGAGCTGGTCACCAACGCCCTGCGGTACGGCGCGCCGCCCGTACGACTGCGCCTCATCAACGACCGCAGCCTCACCTGCGAGGTCCACGACTGCGGCACCTCCGCCCCGCGGCTGCGCCACGCGCGGTCGGTCGACGAAGGCGGCCGTGGCCTGTTCATCTGCGCCCAGCTCGCGGAGAACTGGGGCATCCGCTACACCGGCGACGGGAAGACGGTCTGGACCGAGCAGGCCCTTGCGGCCCAGGGTCGGTAGGACCGACGGACGCCGGCCCCGCGGGGGCCTGCTAGGTTCGCACGCGGGTGAGCGGCTCCGGCCGGGGAGACGCGCGACGGGGGACGACGACCCGTTGACGGCACCCACGACAGCACCAGGAGTCACCCCGTGACCAGCCGAGTCCTGCTCGTCTCCGCCGCCACGAGCGCGTCGTTGCGGCAGGCCCGGTTCGACGACGGCGGCTCGATCGACGACGGCGGTGCGGCACGGGCCCGGGCGGCGGCCGGGGGGCTGCCCCCCGCGGCGCGTGCTCGGACGTCACCCGGCCTGCGCTGTCGGGAGACGGCCGCGGCGCTGGGCCTCGACGGGGTGGCGGCACTCGCGGTACCGGAGCTGGCGGGTCTGGATGTGGGGCGGTGGCGAGGGCGCACCCTCGACGAGGTGGGGGCGGCCGAGCCGGAGGCGGTGGGCCGCTGGCTGACCGACCCCGACTGCGCGCCGCACGGGGGCGAGTCCGTGCGGGACCTGTGCGCACGGGTCGGGCGGTGGCTGGTGGACACCCAGGCTCTGGAGGGCCGTACGCTCGCCGTGGTCGAGCCGGAGGTGGTGCGGGCGGCGGTCGTCGACGCCCTGGGCCTGCCCGCCACGGTCTTCTGGCGTCTGGATGTGCCACCGCTGTCCATGACCGAACTCAGCGGCCGGGCCGGGCGCTGGAACCTGCGCCTCGGGCGTCCGCCGGCCGCGCCGGAGGCCGAGTAGGCGCCGACGGCCGCCTGCGGTCCGGGCCGCCGGGTCCCGGTGACCCGGCGGCGCCGCCCTCGGCGGCTGTCGCGGCGGGGCAGGTGCGACGACGATCCGTGGAAGTGCCCTTGGCGGGCGTCCCCCTGAGGCGGCGGCCGGTTGCCGCAGCCGTCGGGAGAGAGCGTCCGGCTCGCGGTCAGCGGAGGTGATGTGCCCGGAGAACTCCAGAGGGCCCCGGTGGTTCCGCAGGGCCCTCTGGTCTCCGGACGGTCCGGACGGGAGTCAGCGCGCGGCCGGAACGGCTCGCCCGCTCGTGGCCGTCGTCGGCTTCGGGTTGAGCAGTCTGTCCGCCAACTCGCCGAAGGCGAGGCCGAATCCGCCCCACAGGACGGACTGGATCGCCAGTGCCGAGAGCCGGAACCGCCACAGCAGGGTGGCCGGGAAGTCCTTCGGCACCTCGTTGACGGCGGGCAGGAACTCGTAGGCCAGGCCGATCACGACGACGAACGCGGCCACCGCGACGACTGTCGCCCACCAG
Organism: Streptomyces sp. NPDC052109; assembly: GCF_040680195.1. Classification (NCBI taxonomy): domain Bacteria; kingdom Bacillati; phylum Actinomycetota; class Actinomycetes; order Kitasatosporales; family Streptomycetaceae; genus Streptomyces; species Streptomyces sp. NPDC052109. The sequence continues at coordinate 122,475 of NZ_JBFAWF010000024.1, forward strand.
GTGCCCAGGCTGGGCGCCAGGCGCTTGCCCAGGATGGTGGCGGCGACCGCGAGGAGGACGCTGAGCAGCATCATCAGGAAGTACAGGGTGGTCCGCTTGCCGATGGTGTCGGGCTCGCCGACCGACGGCGGATTGGCCGGGTACTTCAGGAACGGCACGACGTACACGGCGACCAGGGCGCAGCCCGACAGCAGCAGCGCCGTGGCGCGCGGGCTGAAGCGGCCCACACGGCCGAGGGCGAAGCAGAAGGCGAGCGCGGCGATGCCGCCGAAGGCGACCCCGTAGACGAGGACGCCGGTGGCGAGGCCGGCGGTGGACTGCAGGGAGCGGGAGACGACCTCCATCTCGTGCTCGTGGGAGTGGGCGTCCTCGAAGGCGATCGCCTTGTCGACGCTCGGCTCACCGAGGACGTACGCCACGATCAGGGCGAGCACGCCTGCCGCGAGGCCGGCGAGCATGCCCCGTACGAGAAGGTTCCGTACGGTTGCGGAGTTCATGGGTGCGCGGCGTCCCTCGCGTCAGTGGCAGGGGAAGCCGAGCAGGTGGCGGGCGTCGTGCACCCACTCGTGGACGTCCGTGCCGTTGAACACGGAGGTGGCGCCCTGCTCGGCGCCGACGAAGTAGAGCAGGACCAGCATCAGGATGCCGAAGAAGACCGCCCAGGGCGCAATCGCCTTCAGCGGCAGCTTGGCGGGGAGGGCGGGAGTGGTGGCTGTCGGCTGGGCGACGGTCTGCGCCATGGCAGGACCTCCTCTGGGAGTTCGCGTCCCATCTCGGTGGTGCACAGGACGACGGCCACGGGTCTGACTCACGGGCCCCTTGGGGGGTTCCGCATACAGTGGCGCGACCGTGCCGGATTCCCACCGGCTTCCGTCTCGCCGTCGTCGATATCGGACCGACCCTACCGCGCGACACGGGCATGGCCAAGACGGCCTTCGCCCGGGTGATCTTCTTCTCTGACCAGGCGGGACGCTACGGGGCCCGTGTGTCAGCGGTGGCGGTGTTCCGGCAGTCGCCCGTCGGCGAAGGCACTCACGCCCTCCGGTCGGCCGGTGATGGCGAACACCGCGTCGAACAGGAGCAGTTCGCGTCGGGCGCCGCCTTCCGGGAACGTGGTCCCCGAGGATCGCCCCTGCGCTCCCCCCGCCGTCCCGCCGGCGGTCCTGCTCACCAGGCCGCCTCCCGGGTGGTGCCGGGCCCGGCGAGCCCCAGTTCACGGTCGCCGAGCGGGGCGAAGAAGCGCGCCACGTCCGCGTCGGTGACCTCGGCGAGGGTCGCCGGGGACCAGCGCGGTCTCCGGTCCTTGTCGATGATCTGGGCGCGGATGCCCTCCATCAGGTCGGGTGAGCTCAGGGCGGCGCAGGAGGCGCGGTACTCCTGGTCGAGGACCCGTTCCAGCGGTCCGAGGCGCCGGGCGCGGCGGACCGCGGCCAGCGTGACCTTCAGCGCGGTGGGCGACTTGGCGAGCAGGGTCTCCGCCGTCTCCTTGGCGTCGGGGCCGCCGTGCGCGAACAGCCGGTGGACGATCTCCTCCACCGTGCCGGCGGCGTAACAGGCGTCGATCCACTCCCGCCAAGCGGCCAACTCCCCTGGGAACGGCGGCTGTACGTGTCGCGCGAGGGCGTCCCGCACGGGCAGCTCGGCCAGGTCGTCGACGAAGGAGCCGAGGTCCGCGGACGGCACGCAGTGGTCGGCCAGACCGCACAACAGGGCGTCGCCTGCGCCGATCTGCGAACCCGTCAGGGCGAGGTGGGTGCCCAGCTCACCCGGGGCGCGGCCGAGCAGATAGGTGCCGCCCACGTCCGGCACGAAACCGATCCCGGTCTCGGGCATCGCGACCCGCGAGCGTTCGGTGACGATCCGGACGCTGCCGTGCGCGGAGACGCCGACCCCGCCGCCCATCACGATGCCGTCCATGACGGCGACATACGGCTTGGGGTAGCGTGCGATACGCGCGTTGAGCCGGTACTCGTCGCGCCAGAAGGCGGCCGAGGCGGTGCCGTCGCCGTCGCGGGCGTCGTCGTGGACGGCGCGGATGTCGCCGCCGGCGCACAGGCCGCGCTCCCCCGCGCCGGTGATGACCACGGTCTCCACGGCCGGGTCGTGCTCCCACGCGGTGAGCGCCTCGTCGATGCTGCGCACCATGGCATGCGTGAGGGCGTTGAGGGCCCGCGGCCGGTTGAGGGTGATGTGGGCGGCCCGGCCGGCGGTGTGGAAGAGGACGGGTTCGTCGGTGCCGGTCATCCGGACGCCTCCGTCAGGCCGCGGGCCACGATGACGCGCATGATCTCGTCGGTTCCTTCCAGGGTCTGTTCGACACACGGGTCTGGGACGATCTTCTCGACGGCGTGCTCGCCGGGGCCGCCGTGCGAGGGCAGCGCGCGGTCGTGCACCGAGTATCCGGTGCGGTGGGCGGCCCGCTTCGCGCGGCCCCCGGCGACGAGCGGGGTCAGAGGGAATCCGCCCGGCGCCGTGGCGGAGTGAAGGCGTACAGGCCGAGGATGTCCGGCAGCGGAGCCACGCCGGGGCCGCCGGAGCGCACCCAGGTGACGATGTCCTCGGTCGCGTCCGGATCGTTGACGAGCCCGAGCCAGACCGGCCGCGCACCGGCGGCCCGGCCCGCCGCGGACGGCTGTACGACGATGACGTTGGCCTGATCGCACACGTCGAGGCAGTCGGAGATGCGCACCGGTACTTCCGCCCGCAGGCGCGCCGTCTGCGCCGCGTGATCGACCCCGGTCACCTTGGGACTGCCGCAGCAGCAGTCCCGGCACACGACGACCCGGCAGGGCACCGCACCGCTCCCCGCCCCCGCCTCGCCCGCCGCCTCACGCGGTCGCCTCCTCTCGGGCACGCCCCGTCACTCCCCTCCCGGGGAGATCCGCCCCGGTGTCCGTCGAGGTGGCGACCGCGTGAGTCTCCTGGCTCCCGGATCGTCGCCCGTCCCGCCCTCTCACCCCGGTCGGGGAAGGTGGCCTGCCGGAAGTCGCTCGCCGGTCACAGTGGCGGGACCGCGCCGGATTCACACCGGCTTCCTCGGATCGCCGTCGCCCATGTCGCCGATCATCATGCCATCTCGGCTGGAGGGTCTCACGGGTGCGGTCGCCGCCCGCCCCGGCATGGGCTCGAGTGCGCCGGCGATCGGCGTTCGGGCGACCTGCTCGAGGGGCTCCGCGGTCTGCCCTGCTCCGAACCCTGGTGCCGCGCCCGGAGCGCACCGGCACCCGGCCGGAGCCCGTCACACCGCACCCCCTCGGCACATCACTGTACGTTGTGCACCGGGCCGTTCACGAACCGGTGGACCTCGCGGCCCGCGCCTTCGTCCGCTTTCCCTGTGACGTCCCGCACCGGCACGTCTGCCTCAGCGAACGGGCCGTCGCCCACGGGGTGTCACCCCGCGGCCGCAGGTACGGCAGATCGCCCCCCCGGTCAGCCAGGGACGCCCCGCCAGGTGACGAGCCACCTCCCGACGCCCGCACCACGGCGGACGCGAGCCGCGGCCAGGTCACCGCTGCCGGCTCCCCGCATGGCGCAAGCCGGGACGGGCGGCGGGGCGTATGCGGGGGACGAGCGCCGGGACATCGGCGCGGTAGGCGTCGTAGGAGGCGCCGAACTGCCCGGCCATGAGGGCGTCCTCGATCCGGACCCTGCGCAGCAGCCAGGGCACGGCGACCACCGGCACGGCCGTCCAGACACCGAAGCCGAAGGCCGGCATCGCACCGACGATCAAGCCGAGCAGTCCGGTGTATATGGGGTGGCGGACCAGCCGGTAGGGGCCGTCCGTGCGCAGCTCATGGTGTTCCTGGACCATCGGGACGCTGGCCCACATCGTGCCCAGAACCCAGCGGGCCCACAGCAGCAGAGCGGTGGAGGCGACGGCGAGCAGGACGCCGAGGACCGCCAGTTCGGGCTGCCAGTACCGCAGGTGACGCCAGAAGCCCCGGGAGTGCCCGAGTGCGGCGGAGAACACATAGACGCCCGCGATCAGCAGCAGCCGGCGCGGCAGTGTGCGCCGCAGACCGCGCGCCCAGCCGCGCACGCCTCTCCCGCTCTTCACGCCGAAATACACGGCGCCCGCGATCCAGGCGACGAGAAAGACCACCACGCAGACGCCGGTGATCAGGACGAGTGCCGAGTGAAGGGTGCCCATGCCTCAAGGGTGCTCCGCGCACGCAGAGGATCACCACCACCCACGGGTCGATGGAGAGCCCTCCACCTGCCTCCGTCCTCGGACGGGGAACCCACCGCTTCGCGCGGCAGCCGGCGGCGCGCCCCTGACTCTCGTCCGGTACGGGGCCGGCGTCACGGTGGCGGGGCCTGGATGCCCGGGCGGAACTTCGGGACGCGGAGTGTGATCTTCGTGCCCGCCCCGACACCCGTCTCGATGACCAGGCCGTGGTCGTCGCCGTAGACCTGACGCAGCCGGCGGTCGACGTTGCTCAGGCCGATGCCGGTGGCGGGGCCGGCCGTGCCGCGCAGGATCGCGCGCAGGCGTTCCGGTTCCATGCCGATGCCGTCGTCCTCGACGACGACCCGGGCCTCGGTTCCCTCGTCCTCGGCGGTGATCGTGACGCTCATGTGCTCCGCGGACTCCTCCAGACCGTGTTTGAGGGCGTTCTCGACGAGGGGCTGCAGACAGAGGAAGGGCAGCGTCACCGGGAGCACCTCGGGGGCGATGCGCAGGGTGACGCCGAGGCGCCGGCCGAAGCGGGCGCGGGCGAGTTCCAGGTACTGCTCGATGGAGCGCAACTCCTCCGCGAGGGTGGTGAAATCGCCGCCGCGGCGGAACGAGTAGCGCGTGAAGTCGGCGAACTCCTGGAGGAGTTCGCGGGCGCGCTCGGGATCGGTGCGGACGAACGAGGCGATGCCGGCCAGGGAGTTGTAGATGAAGTGCGGGGAGATCTGGGCCCGCAGGGCCCGGACCTCGGCCGCGTGGGCGCTGGTGCGCGCCCGGTCGAGGTCGGCGAGTTCGAGTTCCACGGAGAGCCGGCCGGCCGCCTCCTCGGTGGCCCGGAGCAGAGCGGTGGATTCGGCGCCGGCGCATACCGCGAGGGTGCCGTGAAGCGTGCCGTCCGCCGTGAGCGGGACCAGTGCGGCCCAGCGGACGGGGCAGTCGGCGTCGTCGCAGGACAGCGGGAAGGTCCGGGTGCGGGGCACAGGGGCGAGCTGTGCCGTCAGCTCCGCCCGGTGGTGTTCGGCGGTGCCGTCCCACGCGAGCACGGCGGCGCCGTCGGTGACCGCCAGTGCGGGGGTGCCGAGCAGCGGCCGCAGTCTGCGGGCGGTCTTGCGGGCCGTGTCCGGGGAGAGTCCGGCGCGCAGGGGTGCCGCGGCGAGCGCGGCGGTGTGCAGGGCCTGGGCGAGCGCCCGCGCTCCGTCACCGCCGGCCGAGTGCTCCTGCTGTCGCCGCGCCGCACCATGCCCCAGGGCGGCACCGAGCGCGAACAGCGCGAGCCCGACCAGGGCGAGGGCCGCGGTACCGAGTACGGTCATGGGCGCCGCGGGTCCGGGCCGACGACGCGGCCGGAGGCGCCACCCGCGCGCCCGGCCCACCCGGAACGCACGCCCTTCCGTCGGGCCGGCGGGGCGCCGTCCCGGTCGGAGTCGCGGCCGCGCACTCCCCGCCCCGCCGTCACCGCGGCACGAGGACCGGCGCACGCCGCCATCTCGCGGCCCACGTCAGCGGCCGGTCCGGCGCTCCCCGCGCTCGAAGGGCCCCCGCGCGTCCCACGACCGCGTCGCCCCCACCACCGGCCGACGCCCGCCCGCGTCCCGCCGCGCACCGCAGCAGCCGACCCGGCGCCGCCCCCGCCCCGTCGCCCCGGGCGGCCGCCGCCCGCACGCCACCGGCCGGACGGACGGCCGAGGCCCACTCCCGTTCGTCCGCACGCGGCAGTGGCCGACTCCGCGCGTTCTGCGCTCGGTCGGTCCTCACGCGATCCCCGGTCCGGCCGGTCGGCGGGTGCGGGGGCCCCGGGGTCGGGGTGGGCGAGGTGGGCTGGGAGGGTCGGGTGGGTGGCGGTCGTGGGCACGGCGGCTCCTCGGTCAGGTCGTGGCCGGTCCGGGGCGGGGGTCGGGGGGCGGTTCGGGCAGGTGCAGGCGGGCCATGGTGGCGGCGGTGCCCGGTGGGACACGGCCGCGGGTGGCCAGGGAGATCAGGACCATCGCCGCGAAGCCCACGGGGACGGACCACACCGCGGGCCACGCCAGCAGAGTGTGCAGCCAGCCCGAACGGGCGCCGCCGGCGATGGTGGTGGTCACCGCGGTGAGCGCCGAGCCGCCGCCGAGGAGGAGCCCGGCGATCGCGCCCGGCGGGGTCAGGCCGCGCCACCAGATGCCGAGGACGAGCAGCGGACAGAACGAGGACGCTGAGACGGCGAAGGCGAGTCCCACCGCGTCGGCCACCGGCAGGTCGCCGACCACCGCGCCGGCCGCCGTGGGCACCGCGATCGCGGGCAGCGTGGCGAGCCGGAAGTGGCGCACGCCCAGCGTCGGCAGGACGTCCTGGGCGAGGACGCCCGCGACGGACATGGTGAGTCCGGACGCCGTGGAGAGGAAGGCCGCACAGGCGCCGCCCGCGACGAGGGCGCCGAGCAGGTCCCCGGCCGTCCCGCCGATCAGCCGCTGCGGCAGGACGAGCACCGCGGCGTCGGTGTCGCCGGTGAGCAGCAGGTCGGGCGCGTACAGCCGGCCGAGGATGCCGTACAAGGGCATGAGCAGGTAGAACGCGCCGAGCAGACCGAGCACGCTCACGGTGGTGCGGCGGGCGGCACGGCCGTCGGGGTTGGTGTAGAAGCGGACGACGACATGCGGCAGGCCCATGGTGCCGAGGAAGGTGGCGAGGATCAGCCCGTAGGTGGAGTACAGGCTGTGCTGTTCGCGGTCCGAGGAGAGGGGCTTGGCCCAGCTGGAGGGCGCGGTGCGGTCGGGGGCGCGGTCCGGCAGGGGGACGCGGGACCCGGCCGGGAAGCGCAGGGCGGTGTCCGCGCCGATCCGGTGCCGGCCCTCGCCGAGCCGCAGCGAAACCCCGTGCACCGCGCGGCCGTCGACGGTTCCGGAGGCGGTCACCCGGACCGGCTCGTGCACGGTGAGGGTGAGCGCGCTGTCGACGCGCACCTCGGTGGAGCGGTGGAAGACGGGCCGGGCGTCCCAGGCGGGGGCCGGCGCGTGGTCGGCGCGCCAGGCGAGCAGCAGGAACACCACCGGCACCAGCAGGGCGGTGAGTTTCAGCCAGTACTGGAAGGCCTGGACGAAGGTGATGCTGCGCATCCCGCCGGCCGCGACCGCCCCGGTCACCACCGCGGCGACGACCAGCCCGCCGAGCCAGCCGGGGGCGCCGGTGAGCAGCCGGAGGGTGAGGCCGGCGCCGCGCAGCTGGGGCAGCAGGTAGAGCCAGCCGATGCCGACGACCAGCACCCCGGCGATCCGGCGCACCGCCCGGGACTCCAGCCGGGCCTCGGCGAAGTCGGGCAGGGTGTAGGCGCCGGAGCGGCGCAGCGGGGCGGCGACGAAGGCCAGCAGCACCAGGAAACCGGCGGTGTAGCCGATCGGGAACCAGAGCATGTCGACGCCCTGGGCGAGGACGAGCCCGGCGACGCCGAGGAAGGAGGCGGCGGACAGATACTCGCCGCTGACCGCACAGGCGTTGAGGCGGGGGGCCACGGAGCGGGAGGCTACGTAGAAGTCGGACGTGGTGCGGGAGACGCGCAGGCCGAGCGCGCCGACGAGGAGCGTGGCGAGGATCGCGGCCGTCACGCCCACGACGCCGTACGTCTGGTTCACCGGAGGGCCCCGGCGGGTGGTCGGCGCATGCTCAGGGGCGTTCCGGCGGAGCGCCGCCGGCCGAGTCGTTCTCGTTGCGCTCTGCGCGGCGGACGTACCAGGCGCCGAGGGCCAGCAGGGCGGGGTAGGGCGCCACGCCCAGGACGAGCCAGACGGCCGGCGGGACGCGGGGCGCCGCGCCGGCGGGCGGGAGGGCGCGCAGGAGCACGGGGAGCAGGCCGAGCAGGGCCACGAGGAGGCTCGCGGCGAGCAATCCGGTGCGCAGCTGACGCCGCATCAACTGCCGTACGCGTTCCTCCGACCCAGGATGCGGAGCGGGCACGGGACGCGGCGCGGCCGGGCCTGCGAAGGGGAGCGGCCGTCCGGTGACCACCTCTCTGCGAGGGACGGACTCCGCACCCATGACGCACTCCCGACGCAGCGGTGATCACCTTGTGCTGCGGCGAGTGTACGCAGCGGGCCGACGCGGAGACAGCCGGTGGACGAGAATCACCACAGGTCCGTCACCCACGGTCCGCTGCGGCCGCTCAGCGGGCCCTGCCCGCCGCGTGTGCGGCGAGCAGGTCGCGCAGTTCCCGGGCGTTGCGCCGGCTCACGGCGAGGACGCGGTCGCCGATCCGTACGGTCACGTTGCCGCCGTCCAGGCGGAGTTCCTCGATACGGCCGAGCGCGACGAGCCGGCTGCGGTGGATGCGCACGAATCCGCGTGCGCGCCACTGCTCCTCCAGGGTGGACAGCGCGACGCGCACCAGGTGGCTGCCGTGCCGGGTGTGCAGCCGTACGTAGTCGCCGTGGGCCTCGACGTAGGTGATGTCGGCGACGGGCACGAACCGGGTCACCCCGCCCAGTTCCACGGGGATGTGATCGCCCGCGGCGGGCGCCGGTTCGGGCGTGGGCGCGGCGGCCGCGGCCGGCCGGGGTCCTTGTCCGGCCCGGACCAGTTCGGCGACCCGGCGGACCGCTTCGGCGAAGCGCTCCTTGCGGAGGGGCTTGAGCAGATAGTCGACGGCCTTGAGATCGAAGGCGCGGACCGCGAAGTCGTCGTGGGCGGTGACGAAGACGATCAGCGGTGGGGCGGCGAACCCACCCAGCAGCCGGGCCAGTTCGAGGCCGTCGAGCCCCGGCATGTTGATGTCGAGGAAGACGACGTCGACGGCCTGCTCGCCGTCCGGCCCGGCCTCCACGGCGCGGCCGAGCCTGCGCAGCGCCTCGGTGGGCCCCGCCGCGGGCGTCACGGTGCCGACCCGCGGATCCTGCCCCAGCAGATACAGCAGCTCCTCGAGCGCGGGCTCCTCGTCGTCGACCGCCAGCACCCGCAGGGGCACCTCGCTCGCGCTCATCTCCGCCGGCTCCTTTCCTCTTCAACCACTCACCTGTGCAGGGTGGCCTCCCCCGCCGCGGGCGTCGAGATGGCACACGCCGGTGTACGACGGCCGTCACCGGGCGAGGATTCCGGAGTCCGCGCAGACGGCCAGCCCGAGGAGGCCCGGTGGCATACGTGAAGCCCGACGAGTGGGACGCACACTACGCCGGCGGCGGGCGGTTCCGTGAGCTGGGCGACACCGAGCGCCGGCTACTGGCGGAGCATGTCCCGGCGCCCACGGGCGGCCTCGCTCTGGACATCGGCTGCGGACTCGGCGAACTCGCCCGTCATCTGGCCGGATCCGGGTACCGGGTGGACGCCGTCGACTGGTCCGAGGTCGCGCTCACGCGGGCCCGGCAGGCCGACGCGACCGGCGTGACGTTCCGGCGCCTGGACATCGAGCGGGACGACCTCGGTCAACTCCCCCGGTCCGCCTACGCCTTGATCACCGCCCGGCTCTGCTGGCCCTTCGTCCGCGACCGCACCCGCGTGCTGAACCGGCTGCGCGAGCGGCTGCGCCCCGACGGGGCGCTGTGCGTGATCACTCCGGTGGCGGACGCCGTACCCGAGGACCGGCGCGACATCGCCCTGGACGAGGAGGAGATCGGCCTGCTCCGCGCCGGCTGGGCATCCGCCGCCCGGTACGACGCCGACGGCCTGGCGCTGCTCGTGCTGCGCGGACCCTCCCCCGGCGCCCCGGCGTACGCCGGCGAGGGCCGCCCCCGTCCGCACGCCCTCACCGGCGCGGGTGTCGTCGTCACCGACGTGGCGGGCCGGGTGCTGCTGGGCTGGTCCGTGCGCGGAGTCTGGGAGTTGCCCGGCGGCAAGAACGAGGCGGACGAGGACTTCGCCGCCGCGGCCGTCCGGGAGCTGGCGGAGGAGACGTCCCTGCGGGCCGACCCGGCCGGGGCACGGGTGCGGGCCGTCCTGATGGACTCCGTGCACGGCGTACCCCGGGTGACCGCCGCCGTCCACGTGGCCTCCTTCACCGGTGTACCGGTGGTCACCGAGCCCCGGCTGGTGCACCGCTGGGAGTGGCACGAGGTCGACGATCTGCCGCGGCTCGGCCGGCCGCTGTTCACACCCAGCGCACACGTCCTGGACACGATGTGGCCGGGGGTGCTGGCGGGGCTGCCACCCGTGCACCGGTACCCCGTGACGGCCGGCTGAGCGAGCTCACTCCGGCACCACCAGCCGTGCCGCCTCCCCGGGCCCCACCGGTACCACCCGGTCGCGGAGGCAGACGTCGATGGGGGCGCGGTCGGAGTCCGGTACGGCGATCTCCAGCAGTCCGCTGCGCAGGCGCAGCCGCACACCCCAGTGGCCGTGGTAGCGGACGGCGAAACCGTAGGAGGAGAGTTCGGGCAGCGGGACCGGGTCGAGGCACAGGGCTCCGCCGCGGGTCTCCAGGCCGGTCAGTCCGCGCTGTACGAGGTCGAGGGTGCCGGCCATGGCGCCGAGGTGGATGCCCTCGCCGGTGGTGCCGCCCTGCAGGTCGGCGATGTCGCCGCGCAGCGCTTCCTGGACGAAGGCCCAGGCGTCGGTGCGGCGGGCGCGGGTCAGGATCCAGCCGTGGACCAGTCCGCTCAGTGTGGAGCCGTGGCTGGTGCGGTGCAGATAGTGGTCGACGGTCGCGGTCCAGGTGCGTTCGTCGAGGCAGTAGCCCAACCGGTGGAAGAGCGAGCGGAGTTCGGCCACCGAGAAGAGGTAGCCGAGCATCAGGACGTCGGCCTGCTTGGACGCCTTGTACCGGTTGACGCTGTCGCCCTCCGCCTCCAGGATCCGGTCGAGGCGCCGGATGTCGTCGTACCGCTTGCGGTAGTCGTCCCAGGCCAGCTCGGCGAGGTCGCCGTAGCCCTCGAACTGGCTGATCACGCCGTCGTGGAAGGGCACGTGGAGGGTGCGGGAGACCTCCTCCCAGCGGGCGGGCTCGTCCTCGTCGAGGCCGGCACTCTCGGTGAGTTCGCGGCGGCGCGGCTCGGGCAGGGTGTCGAGCAGCTCCAGGGCGCGGGCGAGCACCCAGGCGGCGGTGACGTTGGTGTACGCGTTGTCGTCCAGGCCGGGTGCGGCCGCCCCGGGGTAGGCGTCGTGGTACTCGTCGGGGCCGACCACGCCCCGGATGCGGTACCGACCGAGACGGTCGTCGTATCCGGCGAAATCCCCCCAGAACCGGGCGACTTGCAGCAGCATCTCGGCGCCCTCGCCGTGCAGGAAGTCGACGTCACCGGTCGCCTCCCAGTACTGCCACACGTTGTACGCGACGGCCGAGCCGACGTGGTGCTGGAGCCGGGAGTGGTCCGGCACCCAGCGGCCGGAGCGGGGGTTGAGATGGAGCTGCTGGGCCTCCTCGCGGCCGTCGCTGCCGCTCTGCCACGGGTACAGGGCCCCGCGCCGGCCGAGGGCGTGCGCCGCGCGGCAGGCGGCGTCCAGGCGCCGGTGCCGGTAACGCAGCAGGGCGCGGGAGACCTCAGGGAGGTGCAGGTTGAGGTAGGGCAGGACGAAGAGTTCGTCCCAGAAGACATGACCGCGGTAGGCCTCGCCGTGCAGTCCGCGCGCGGGGACGCCCACGTCGAGGTCGGCCGTGTGCGGCGAGAGGGTCTGCAGGACGTGGAACAGGTGCAGGCGCAGGATGCTGCCGGCCTCGCCGGGGACCTCGAGCGCGGTGCGCCGCCACAGCTGGTCCCAGGCGATGGTGTGGGTCTCCAGCAGCGCGTCGAAGCCGGGCGCCGCGGCGGCGCGGTCGACGGCCGCGTCCAGCGGGTCGCCGATGGCGGGGTCGCGGGAGGTGTGCAGCGCGACGGTCTTGTCGACGGTGACGGTACGGCCGGGCACCAGGCTCACTCTCAGGTGCTGGACGGCGCGCAGGGGTTCGTGCGCCGTCGTCACCGGCACGTCGGCGGACACCCGGGCGGCGAGGCCGCATTCGATGCGGGAGGTGCGGGTGTGGCAGCGCAGCCACATCGTGCCGTGCACGGCGAGACCCGCCCGGATCTGGGTGAGGTGACGGCCGTCCAGGTCCCGGTAGCGGGCCACGCCGGCGTTGGTGACGCGCCCGTCGAGCGCGGCCTCGACCTCCAGCTCGACCTCGCCGCCCTCGACGGTGAACTCCGTGCGCAGGGCGGCGAGGTGGCGGTCGACCAGGTGCACCAGGCGCGCCTGGCGCACCTGGAGCGTGGCGCCGCCGTCGAGGCCGTAGCCGGTGCGGCGTTCCAGCAGGCCGGGGTCGAGGTGCAGCGTCAGGTGGTGCTCGGTGACGGGAGAGGTGTCCGGGGTCAGCCAGGCGCCGCCCGCCGGACGGAAGCGCAGCGGAAGCCAGTTGGGGAGGTTGACCACGTCCTCGTTCTCGACCCGGCGTCCGGCGACCTCGGAGGTGAGCCGGTCGTAGCAGCCGGCCGCGTAGGTGCCCGGATAGTGGACGTCGTCCGCGCTGCACTCGGGCAGTGCCCCGCGGGTGGCGAAGTACCCGTTGCCGAGGGTGCACAGCGACTCCCGCAGACGTTCCTCCTCCGGCCGGTAGCCCTCGTACTCCCAGGCCGGGCCCGTCACGGTCACCCCTCGGAGAACAGGCCGGTGAGGACACGGTCGGGGGTGAGGGGCAGTTCGCGGAAGCGGATGCCGGTGGCGTGGTGGACGGCGTTGCCGATGGCGGCCGCGGTGCCGACGATGCCGATCTCGCCGATGCCCTTGCTGCCCATGGGGTTGAGGTGGGGATCGTCCTCGTCGATCCAGTCGGCCTCGATGTCGGGGACGTCGGCGTGCGCGGGCACGTGGTAGGAGGCGAGGTCGGCCTCGGTGAAGTCACCGAACGCGGGGTCCACCGTGCTGTGTTCGGTGAGGGCCATGCCGAGGCCCATGGTCATGCCGCCGGTGAACTGGGAGCGCGCGGTACGGGAGTTGAGGATCCGCCCGGCGGCGTAGATGCCGAGCAGCCGCCGCACCCGGGTCTCGCCGGTCACGGTGTCGACGGCGACCTCGGCGAAGTGGGCGCCGAAGGCGTGCCGGCTGTAGGGGCTGTCGGCGTCGGCCCGCCCGGCGGTGTCGGCGTCGGCCTCGATGCCGTCGGCGGGCAACGGTCCGGTGTGCGCGGCGAGCCGGGAGGCCAGCTCGGCGCACGCCTCGTGCACGGCCCAGCCCCAGGAGGCGGTGCCCGTGGAGCCGCCGGCCAGCCACGCCGACGGCAGGGCGCTGTGCCCGATCTCGGTACGGACCCGCTCCAGCGGCGCACCGAGGGCGTCGGCGGCGATCTGGGCGAGGACGGTACGGGCCCCGGTGCCGATGTCGGTCGCGTTGATCCGCACGGTGAAGGTGCCGTCGGGCAGGGCCCGGGCGGTCGCGGTGGCCGGGACGGCCGAGGCCGGGTAGGTGGCCGCGGCCACGCCGGTACCGAGGAGCAGCGGGCCCTCACGGTGCACACCCGGACGGGGATCGCGCCCGGCCCAGCCGAAGCGGCGAGCGCCCTCGCGCAGGCACTCCACGAGGTGCCGGCTGCTGAACGGCTGGCCGCTGTCCGGCTCCCGCTCGGGTTCGTTGCGGATGCGCAGCTCCACCGGGTCCGTGCCCAGCGCCTCGGCGAGTTCGTCCACGGCCGACTCCAGGGCGTACATGCCGGGCGCCTCACCGGGGGCGCGCATCCAGGAGGGGCTGGGGACGTCCAGCGGGACGACCCGGTGGGCGCTGAGCAGGTGGGGGGCGGCGTACATGATGCGGGCGGGCACCGCGGCCTGCTCGACGAACTCCTTCACCCGCGAGGTGTGGGTGGTCGCCTCGTGCAGCAGCGCGGTGATCCTGCCGTCCGCGTCCGCGCCGAGGCGCAGGCGCTGCACGGTGGGGGCGCGGTGGCCCACGGTGGTGGCCAGGTACCGCCGGGGGTAGGCGAGCGTGACGGGCCGGCCGGTGCGCCGGGCGGCCATCACGGCGAGGACGACGTCGGGGCGCGGCGTGCCCTTGGAGCCGAAGCCGCCGCCGACGTGTTCCGTGACGACGGTGATCCGGTCCTCGGGCAGCTCGAACATCTGGGCGAGCACGGACCGCACGGTCGTACCGCCCTGGCTGGAGGTGTACACGGTGAGCCGGTCCCCGTCCCAGTGGGCCGTGCTGGCGTGCGGCTCCATGGGGTGGTTGTGCAGCGGCGGCACCCGGTAGGTGACGTCGACACGGACCTCTGCGGCGGCGAAGGCGGCCGCCGGATCGCCGTGCTCGACCCGCCCCGGGTAGCCCGCGTTGGCCTCCTCGGGCTCGTAGGCGTCCCGGTGCCCCGGATCGAGAGCGCTGTCGTGGGGTTCCTCCGCGTAGGTGACGCGGACCGCCCGGGCGGCGGCGCGGGCCGTCTCCGGGGTGTCGGCGACGGCCAGGGCCACGCACCAGCCGCGGTGCGGCACGCGCGGGTCCTGGAGGACCGCGAGGGTGGCGTCCTCGGGCGCGGCGAGGCGCGGGGCGTCGTCGGGGGTGAGGACGGCGAGGACGCCGGGCAGGGCGAGGGCGGCCGCGGTGTCGACGGCGGTGACCCGGCCACGCGCGATCGCGGCGGGCACCGGCCAGGCGTGGACGCGGCCGGGCAGGGGGTACTCGGCGGCGTAACGGGCGCCACCGGTGACCTTCTGCCGTCCTTCCCGGCGCTCGGCCGGTGCGCCCAGGGCGCTGCCGTCGCGCCCTTGCGGCCCGCGCTCACCGGCAGCCCCGGTGCCGGCGCCGGCGGCCGCGTTCCGTGCGTCCCGGTGTTCGGTGCAAGCGCCCGCGCCGCTGCCGGGGGCCGGGTGCCGTGGGTCCCGGTGCGCTGCGGGTGTGCCCGGGGAGTTGCCGTTCATGGTTCCTCCTGCTCTGTCCGCTCCTCCTGCGCCGGCTCACACCACCGCGGGTGCGGGGGCGAGACGGTTCAGGACGTCCAGGGCGAGGTTGCGGGCGAGGGGCACCTTGTAGGCGTTGTCCCGCAGCGGCTCGGCGTGCGCGAGCTCAAGCGCCACGGCTCCCTCGAAGGCGGCGGGGGTGGCGGGGGCGCCCAGCAGGGCGAGCTCGGTGTGCCGGGCCCGCCAGGGCTTGTGGGCGAGCCCGCCGAAGGCGATCCCCGCCTGGTCGACGACGCCGTCCGCGACCTTCAGCACGACGGCCACGGAGGCGAGGGCGAACGCGTACGACGCCCGGTCGCGGGCCTTGCGGTAGGCGGACGGGACACCGGCGGTGGCCGCCGGGAGCAGCACGGCGGTGATCAGCTCGCCCGGGCAGATCCAGGTGTCCCGGTCGGGGTGCTCGCCCGGCAGCCGGTGGAACTCGGCCGCCGGAAGGCGCCGGGTGCCCTCGGTGCCGTACAGCTCCACCTGGGCGTCCAGCGCGGCGAGCGCCACGGCCATGTCGGACGGGTTCGTGGCGATGCACTGCTCGGAGTGGCCGAGGACCGCGTGGTCGCGGTGGACGCCGTCACGGGCGCCGCAGCCGCTGCCCGGCTCGCGTTTGTTGCAGGGTTTGTCCAGGTCCTGGAAGTAGGGGCAGCGGGTGCGCTGGAGCAGGTTGCCGCCGGTGGTGGCGGCGTTGCGCAGCTGCCCGGAGGCGCCCGAGAGGAGCGCCTGGGACAGCGCCGGCCAGCGGTCGCGGACGCGGGGGTCGGCGGCCAGGTCGCTGTTGCGGACGGTGGCGCCGACGCGCAGGGAGCCGTCGGGCAGCTCCTCGATCGTGTCCAGGGGCAGCCGACCGACGTCGATGAGGACGGCGGGGCGCTCCACACCGAGTTTCATCAGATCGACCAGGTTGGTGCCGCCGGCCAGACAGCGCGCGCCGGGGTGGGCGGCGTACGCCTCGACCGCCTCCTGGAGGGTGCCGGGCCTGAGGTATCCGAAGCCGTTCACGGGATCACGTCCTCCACGGCCTCGACGATGCGCGGGTAGGCGCCGCACCGGCACAGATTGCCGCTCAGGCGCTCACGGATCTCCGACCGGTCCAGCGGGACGGGCCGGCCGGAGGGGGCCGCGGGGTCGGTGACGTGGGAGGGGTGGCCGGCCGCGGCTTCGGCGAGCATGCCGAGGGCGGAGCAGATCTGCCCCGGGGTGCAGTAGCCGCACTGGAAGGCGTCGCGGTCGAGGAAGGCCCGCTGCAGCGGGTGCGGCTCCTCGCCGTCGCCGCCGAGGCCTTCGACGGTGGTGATCTCGCTGCCGTCGAGGGTGACCGCGAGCAGCAGACAGCTGTTGAGGCGGCGGCCGTCGGCCAGCACGGTGCAGGCACCGCACTGGCCGTGGTCACACCCCTTCTTCGCCCCGGTGAGACCGAGGTCCTCCCGGAGCAGGTCCAGCAGGACACGCCGGTGGTCGACGTGCAGGGTGTGGGGTTTGCCGTTGACCCGGAGGATGATCTCCGAATCGGGTGGTAGCTTCTTTTTGCTGGTCATGGCAGGGGTGACCTTCCGGACTAGCCCTGGTGTCCGTCCTCACCGCGTATCCACGCGACGGCACCTCACACGTCCGAAAGGCCACACCCTTCACTCAGGGGTAGCGGACCAGGTCCGCCACGTTGGTCGAGGAGTTCGACGGTCCTCCCGTGTTGTCGATGACGTGGCTGATGGTGCCGGTGCCGCCGAGGGAGACGGTGACCATGCTGGTGAAGTTGACGTTCGGGTTGTTCGGCACCTCGAAGGCGCGGTCCGCGGTGACCGCGGGGTTGACGTTGAAGTAGCAGTAGCTGCCGAGGCCGTACGCCTGGTGACTGGTGACCGAGTCGGCGACCTTGTAGGCGGCGTAGCCCTTGGTGGAGCCGTTCATCCAGGCGGACTGGTTCGGCGGGTCGTACGGCATCTCGTTCTGGAAGAAGTAGGTGCGGCCGCCGTTGCCGTTCCAGATGACCTGGTACTTCTGGAAGTGCTCCACGAACAGGCCGTACATGGTCACGTCGTTGCCGTTGACGACGAGTCCGGTGTCGGCGGTGTTGCTGGTCCAGCCGACCCCGCTGCCGTGGTCGGCGCGCCAGATCCACATGTGGTCGCCGATGACGTTGTTGCTGTTGACGGCGAGGCTGGTGGTCGCCTTGCCGACGCCCGCGCCACCGATGCGGAAGTAGACGTCGTGCAGGGAGGTCGGGTCGGTCGCGTGGGAGGCGGTGGAGCCGGCCGGCCCGACCTCGAGCAGGGTCTTCGAGCTGGTGGTGCCGGCGTCGAAGAGCAGGCCCGCGATCTTGACGCCGTCGACGTCGGCGACGCTCATCGCGGTGATCCCGTTGTCCGGGACGAAGGTGGCGAGCCCGAGGCCGAGGACGACCGTGTCCGGGCGGGTCACCTTCAGGGTCTGGTCGAGGTGGTAGACGCCGGGCGTGACGAGCAGGTTCTGCCCCGCCGCGAGGGCCGCGTTGATCTGCGACGCGGTGGCGCCGGGCTTGACGACGTAGAACTGGCTGAGCGGCAGCGAGGTGCCCTGCGGGCTGCCGCTCGTCCAGCTCGTGCCCGTGGTGTTGGCGCGCACGGACGGCACGAACACCTGGTACTCGCCGGAGCCGTCGACGTACAGGAACGGCTTCTCGCGGGTGACCGGGCTCTGCGCGACGGTGGTGTCCGGCGGGTTGGGGAAGCTGGTGGCCGGGACGCCCTGGCTGCCGACGAACACCATGTTCCAGTTGGACCCGGTCCAGCTGCCGAGCTGGGAGTTGCGGGTCAGCCACTGCTGCTGGGTGCCGGAGTTGACCTGCCCGTCGATCTTGCTGTCGGCGAGGTAGCCACCGGAGGACCAGCCGCCGTCGTCGAGGGCGAGGTTGCCACGCAGGTGCATCCGGCGGTACGGCGCCGCCTGGGACACGGCCCAACGGTCGCTGCCACCGGTGGGGTTGACGGAGAGGTTCTCGGCGCCGCGCCAGAAGTTCTGGGTGGCGTTGCCCTGGAACCAGTCGGCCTCGGCGTGCACGGCGCCGTTGATCGAGACCGCGTCCGGGGTCAGGCCGAGACCGAGGACCTGGGTGTAGAAGCCGACGTTGACGTCCGCGCTGTAGGCGCCGGGCTTGAACAGGACGGCGTAGCGCTGGGAGCCGAACTGGTTGGTCTCCTGCTGCTTGAAGATGGCGTCCAGCTTGCTCTGGATGGTGGAGGACGACATCGACGGGTCGAACACGACGACGTTCGGTCCGAGGTCGGGATCGCTCGCCGACTGGGTCACGGGGACCACCTGGAAGCGCTGGGCGGCGCTGCCGTTGCAGGTGTACTGCTGGAACTGCACGCTGTCGGCGGTCGAGGCGCCCGGGTCGTCCAGGCACTTGCCGCTGTTCTTGTTGACGAAGTGGTAGGCGCCGCCGCCGTCGTCCACGGCCTGCCACTGCTGGTTGGCGCCGCCGCCGTAACTCCACAGCTGGATCGGAGCGCTGTCGGCGGTGGAGACGCCGGTGACGTCCAGGACCTGGCTCGTGTTGCCCGCGTTGTTGACGCGGACGTAGCCGTTGCCGGCGTCGGTGAGGCTCCACTGCTGGGCCGTGGAGCCGTTGCAGGCGTACTGCTGGACGACGGTGCCGTTGGCGGTGGCGGCGGCCTTGGCATCCAGGCACTTGCCGCTCGCCGCGTTGATGAGGGTCGCGAAGCCGGTGGGCAGCGCGGCGGCCTGGGTGGTGGCGGCGTGTGCGGACGCGGCGGTGCTCAGGGGCGTCGGCGCGGCGGTGAGCAGGGCGGCGGCCGCTGTGGCGACGAGGGCGACCGCCGTTGATCTGCGGCGGCGGGAGAGGGGAGGCACGGGGTTCTCCTTGACGGAACGGGGGGTCGGCCGGCGACCGGCCGGGGGGTCGGCCGGCGACCGGCCGGGGGGTCGGCCGGCGACCGGCCGGGGATTCAGCCGGCGACCGGCCGGGGATTCAGCCGGTGTAGCCGGCGAAGACGCGGGTGTAGTCCCAGTCGGACTGGCTCACGCCGGAGCAGCTGTCGGCGGGGCCGCCGGTGCACGGCCGGTCGCGGTTGGCGGACCAGAAGGTGAGCCGGGCGAGGTGGTGCGCCTGCGCGTAGGCCAGGATGGTCCGGAAGTCGTTCACCGTCACGGTCTCGTTGTTGTCGGTGATGCCGTTCATCGACGAGATGCCCATGTCCCGGTAGGCCTGGTCGTCGCTGTAGTGGTAGGCGTTCTTCAGCGCGTTCTTCAGGCCCTCGGCCGCCTGCGTGGTGAGGTTGCCCATGTTCTGTCCGGCGCCGCCGAAGTCGAACGGCATGATGGCCCAGGCGTCCACGGTCAGCCCGGACGAGGCGGCCCGGTTGATGAGGCTGGTGTCGGGACCGGACTGCCCGGTGCCCTGGGTGATGTACACCTTCAGGCCGGGGTTGTTCGCCTTCACGGTCTTCAGCGCGTCCACGGTCCGCTGCTGCACGGTCGCGCTGCTGTAGGCGTCGGCCTCGATGTCGATGTCGATCGCCTTCAGCCCGTAGGCGTTGATGACCTTCTGGTAGGCCGCCGCCAGCTCGCTCGCGCTGGAGCAGGAGCTCTCCAGCTTGTTGCCGCTGTAGCCGCCGAAGGACGGGATGATGTCACCGCCGTTCGCCCGCACCGTGTTGACCGTCTGCTGGTCGACACCGCCGGTCAGCGGGCGGCTGCCGTCCCACTGCGGGTTGCAGTAGCCGTTGCTGAGCACGAAGGCGAGGGTGAACCACTTCACCCCCGTGGCCTGGGTGATGGTGGTGGGGTTGGGCGGGCTGCCCCAGCCGTTGTACAGGTACGGCGCGACGGCCATCGGCGCGGACGGGGTGGTGCCACCGCCGGCCGCCGGCGCGTTCCACTTCTGGTTGGCGCCGCCGCCGCAGCTCCAGATCTGTATCCGGGTGCCGTTGGCGGAGTTGTTGTCCGTGACGTCCAGGCA
>NZ_JBFAWF010000025.1:0-137648 GCF_040680195.1 Streptomyces sp. NPDC052109
GCGTCAACGTCGTCTACGCCATGCTCCGCGATCGCAAGCCCTACGAAGGACGTCCCCAACTCCGCCTCATCGCTTGACATCAGCATTAGGCAGCCCGTCCTTCCAGTTGCTCGCGTACAGCGGCGAGCAGACCGATGCTCGCCGTCTCCACCATCTCAAGACACTCCTGGAAGCCGTCCCGGCGTCCGTAGTACGGATCCGGCACGTCGAGGTCGTCACCGGCGGCGGGGTCGTAGGAGCGCAGGAGACGGACCTTGCGCGCGTCGTCCTCGGTGGGCGCGAGGCGGCGCAGAGCCTTGAGGTGGCCGGTGTCGAGGGCGATCACGAGATCCAGGCGGGAGAACCACGAGGGCTGGAACTGGCGCGCGACGTGATCGCTGTCGTATCCGTGCTCCTCGAGGACGGAGACCGTCCGCGGGTCGGCGGGCTCGCCCTCGTGCCAGCCGCCGGTGCCGGCGCTGTCAACCTCCACCCGGTCCTCGAGACCGGCCTCCGTCACACGCGCGCGGAAGACGGATTCGGCCATCGGGGAGCGGCAGATGTTGCCCGTGCACACGAAGCAGACGCGGTAGGCCATGGTGCGCTCAGTCCTCGTCGGGCAGGACGACGTGCAACGCCCAGGAGACGATGGAGACGATCAGACCGCCGAGGACGGCCGTCCAGAAGCCCTCCACGTGGAAGCTGAGGTCGAGCTTGCCGCACACCCAGGAGGTCAGCAGCAGCATCAGCGCGTTCACCACCAGGGTGATCAGGCCCAGGGTCAAGATGAACAACGGGAAGGTGAGCACCTTGACGACGGGCTTGACCAGCCAGTTCACCAGACCGAAGATCAGCGCCACGATGATCAGCGTTCCGGCCTTCTTGGCCGTGTTGTCACCCGTGAGGGTGATCTTGTCCAGCAACCAAACGGCGACCGCCAGGGCGCCCGCGTTGGCGATCGTCTTGACTACGAAATTCTTCATGTGTCTGATCGTGGCAGACCGAATTGAACCGAAGCAGTGAGGCGAGGGCGACAGCGGCGATGAAGGCATTCCGGCTGGACGAACTGGAGGCGGAGCGCGCCGCCAACGAGGGGGCCTACCTTCAGTTCCTGCGGGAGCGGAACATGTCCGTCGGCCTGTACGCCCTGAACGCGGGCGAGCACGATCCGCAGAAGCCCCACAACCAGGACGAGGTGTACTTCGTCGTGAGCGGCCGGGCGTCGATCACGGTCGGACTGGAGACGACCGAGGTGGCGCGGGGCAGCGTGGTGTACGTGCCGGCCGGGGTCGCCCACAAGTTCCACCACATCAGCGAGGATCTGCGGGTCCTCGTCGTCTTCTCTCCACCCGAGGCGTGACTCGGGACCCCGAGGTTCCCTAGGGGACGCGTCAGGGGAGGACAAGGGACGCAAGGCCCCCGCGGGACCACCTGTCGGCCCTAGCATCGAGTGCAGGACATCAACGCCGTACGAGAACACAGCCGTACGAGAACGCAAAGGACGAGGGCGATGCGAGAGATCTTCGCGGGACTGCCGTGGTGGGTGAAGTGGGTCGCGGTGCCGGTCATCGCCCTGGTGGTGTTCGGCGGCCTGATAGCGACCGTGGTCGGGTTCGTGATCGGCCTGCTGTTCAAGGCACTGGTCTTCGTCGCCCTGGTCGGCGGACTCATCTACATCGTGCGCAAGTTCCTGTCGAACTCCTCCTCGCGCAGCGACTGGTGACGCAGACGGGGACCGGTGACCGGGGACGGGCGCACCCGTTCCCGGCAAGGTGAACACCGGTTTCCCTCGGGGGAGGGAAGTTTCCCCGTGAGGCCGTCTGGGTGCGGCGGCGGACGGTTAGAGTCCGGAACTCCCGCGGGGTCCGGCCCCGCGGGCGGCGCAGATCCCCTCCGTGCTCTTCCTCCGCACGGGCTGCCCCTCGCGCTCCGGGAGTGACCCTTGGCCACGGTTGACACCGCACCGGCAGGACCGCACGCACCCCCCACCCCCTCGTGCTCCTGCCCGCCCCCCGCCCAACGGCCGCCGACCATCGCGGTCCCCGAACAACCGCTCCCCGTCGACGCCCCCGCTCCGTCGGCCGCCACGACGCTCATCGGATCCGTCCAGCGCGCCATGCGCCTGCTGGAGACCGTCGCCACACACGGCTACGGCGCCCCCGCCAAGCAGCTCGCCCGCGAGACCGGCCTCGCCCTCCCGACGACGTATCACCTGCTGCGCACCCTGGTGCACGAGGGCTATCTGCGCCGGGAGAAAGGGCGGTTCTTCCTCGGGGACGCGGCCGAACGTCTGGGCAGCAGTGGAGCGCAGCAGAAACGTCGCAGCGAGGTGGCGGCCACGCTCGCCCATTGGCGTGATTCCATCGGTGTGCCGGTGTACTACGCGATGTACAGGGACGGCGAGATCGAGGTCATGTGCGTCTCCGACTCCCCGGAGGCGCCGGCGGTCGAGGAGTGGGCCGACTTCCGCGAGACCGGTCATGCGCACGCCATCGGGCAGTGCCTGCTCTCCCAGCTGGACGAGGACGCCCGCCGCGACCATCTCGCCCGCTATCCGGTGCAGTCCATCACGCCGTACAGCGTGCGAGACAACGACGCCCTGTTGCGGCGGCTGGCCCGGATGCCGCGCACGGGGCCGGTGGTCGAACGTCAGGAGTACGCGTTGGGCACGGTCTGCGCGGCGATCCCGATCACGGTGGGCACCACGGTGGCGACGATGGCCATGTCGCTGCCCGCCCACCAGAGCGACCGGCTGCTGCCCGCGGCTCATCGGCTGCAGACCGAGATCGGGCGGCATCTGGGGACGCTCGCGCTCTCTATCAGTATCTGAAAACTTACTCCTTGTGATCTGCCGTGTACTTTCAGCAAGATTTGACCCACGGTGAGAGGGATCAAACCCGGCCAGTCGATGTCATATGACGGGGTAGACAATGCGCGAGTCCGTACAGGCAGACGTCATGATGAGCTTTCTCGTGTCGGAGGAGCTCTCCTTCCGCATCCCGGTGGAGTTGCGCTACGAGACCAATGATCCCTATGCCGTCCGGCTCACCTTCCATCTGCCCGGTGATGCCCCGGTGACCTGGGCGTTCGGCCGTGAACTGCTGATCGACGGCGTCGGCCGGCCATGCGGGGAGGGGGACGTGCACATCGCTCCTGCCGATGCCGAGGTGCTGGGCGAGGTGCTGATCCGGCTTCAGGTCGGCAGCGACCAGGCGCTGTTCCGCTCCTCTGCGCCGCCCCTGGTGGCCTTCCTGGACCGTACGGACAAGCTCGTGCCGCTCGGGCAGGAGGGCGCGCTGGCCGACTTCGACGCCCATCTGGACGAGGCCCTGGACCGCATCCTGGCCGAAGAGCAGAGCGCCGGATGAAGCGTTACGGCATGGAGCGCCGACGCTCCGCCGTGCCGCACCGAACCCTGCAGGAACGCTTCTGCGTGGCGACCGGGGGTAGCGGTCCGGCGTCCGGCGCGGGCCCAGCCCGCCCACCACGGTCGGCACTCGAGCCGATCCGGCTCACAGCCGCCGACACGTGCCCCGGCGGGTCGATCGCCGCGTCCCACACCGGTTCGGTGGGCCCTACCGTTTGCGGCGTCGCCCCCGGCCGCCGCGTGCCGGGGGGAGCTGTGCACCGGCCGGTGCCGGGCTGCCCACCCCGGGGCGGTCGGCCGAGACCACCAGGGCGGCGAGCGCGGTGGTG
Source organism: Streptomyces sp. NPDC052109 (assembly GCF_040680195.1). Taxonomy (NCBI): domain Bacteria; kingdom Bacillati; phylum Actinomycetota; class Actinomycetes; order Kitasatosporales; family Streptomycetaceae; genus Streptomyces; species Streptomyces sp. NPDC052109. Next base: position 3,676 of record NZ_JBFAWF010000025.1, read on the forward strand.
ACAGGGACCGAGGCGACCAGGCCGATCGAGCCGACCAGCGTGCGCACGATCTCCTCGGCCACCAGCTCGCTGTTGGCGACCGTGCCCACCCCGCTCTGCGCGATGGAGAACAGCAGCAGCAACGGCAGTGCGGCACCTGCGTAGGCGAGGACGAGGGTGTTGACCACGGAGGCGATGTGGTCGCGGCCGATGCGGATGCCCGCCCGGTACAGGCCGCGCCAGCCCATCGACGGATTGGCCTCGTGCAGCTCCCACACGGCCGACGTCTGTGTCACGGTCACATCGTCCAGGACGCCGAGCGAGCCGATGATGACGCCCGCCAGAAGCAGACCGCTCATGTCGATGTTCGGATAAAGACCGTGGATCAGGCCGGTGTTGTCGTCCGTGTTGCCGGTCAGGGCGGCCCAGCCGATGAACTGGGAGCCGAGCATGCCGATCAGGGACAGGGAGACCAGGGTGCCGAGCACCGCCACCGATGTGCGGGCCGACAGACCGTGGCACATGTACAGAGCGATCAGCATGATGGCGCTCGCCCCGACCACCGCCACGAGCAGCGGGTTCGACCCCTGGAGGATCGCGGGCAGGATGAACAGGGTCAGCACCAGGAAACTCACGGCCAGTGCGACGAGCGCCATGACGCCGCGCAGCCTGCCCACCATCACGACGGCGAGCGCGAAGATCCCCGCGAGCAGCGTCATGGGGAACTTCCGGTTCACATCGGCCACCGAGTACTGCAGGTCCTTCGGCGCCGAGGGTTCGTAGGCGACCACGACCTTCTCGCCCTGGTGCAGTTGCCGGGGCTGGTCAGGCTGCACGATCTCGGTGAACGTACGGCCCGTGTCCTTGCCGGTGTCGATCTGCACGGTCGCCTTCTTGCAGGTTCCCTTGGCCTGCTGTCCCTCCGAGGTGCCCTCGGAGGAGGAGGCGTCACCGCCCGCGGCGCCACCGGAGGCGTTCACCGACGCGCAGCTGACCTCGATGACCCTGGTGACCGTGGCCTGCTGCGTCTCCCGGTCGAAGCCGACACCGGTGCGCTTGTGAGGCGGGGCTCCTCCGGGCCAGAGCACCAGCAGACCGACGACGACTGCCGCGGTGAAGGGCACCAGGATCGCGGCGATGACCTTGCGCAGGTGCCGGGAGACCGGCGCGGCGGGTCCGTGGCTGTGGCTGTGCCCACCGTGGCCGTGCGAGTGAGCCCGACGGCCGTTCCCGTGGCCCTGATCCTGCGCGTGGTCGTCGTGAGGCCCGCCCCTTCCGGTGCCGTTCGCGTGGTCACCGGGAGGCGGACAGTCCTGTCCGGCGACTTGCTCCGAGGCACCTCGGTGATGCGGCTCGGCCGGTCGATACGGATACTGCTCCATCCTGGTCACCGCCCGATCATTCCAACAACGGCAGGGGGCCCACTGTTCACCGCGCCACATATGGCGCTAGCGTGGAAGCACCTTTGCACACGCGGGAGCTCGGAGCACCGGGCTGAGAGGGCGCTGACCTCCGTACACGCGATGTTTCACGTGGAACAGGCGATGTTCCGCAGGAGACGTCGCAGACGGAAACCGCTGCGTCGACCGCCGAACCTGTTACCGGGTAATGCCGGCGTAGGGAGTAGGTCTCATGACCAACAAGGACACACGCACGCCTGCCTCCGTTCAGGACGACAAGTCCCAGGAGGCCGGGAAGTCCATCGGATGGCACAAGGCGTACGTCGAGGGTTCACGCCCCGACCTGCGCGTGCCGGTCCGTCAGGTGCACCTCACCAACGGGCAGTCGGTCACGCTCTACGACACGTCGGGCCCGTACACCGATCCACTCGTCGACACTGATGTCCGCAGGGGCCTGCCGCCGCTGCGGGAGAACTGGATCATCGCCCGCGGCGACACCGAGGAGTACGCGGGCCGCCCCGTCCGTCCCGAGGACGACGGGATCAAGCACACCTCGCCGCGCGGCGGCCTGCGCAACCTGGACGCGGTCTTCCCGGGACGGCCTCGCCAGCCGCGGCGGGGGCGCGGTGGCGAGGCGGTGACGCAGCTCACGTACGCCCGCCGGGGCGAGATCACTCCGGAGATGGAGTACGTGGCCATCCGGGAGAACGTCTCTCCCGAGGTGGTCCGGGAGGAGATCGCGGCGGGCCGCGCGGTGCTGCCGGCCAACGTCAACCACCCGGAGATCGAGCCGATGATCATCGGCAAGCGGTTCCTGGTGAAGGTCAACGCCAACATCGGCAACTCCGCGGTGACCTCCTCCATCGAGGAGGAGGTGGAGAAGATGACCTGGGCGACCCGCTGGGGTGCCGACACGGTCATGGACCTGTCCACCGGCCGCAACATCCACACGACCCGCGAGTGGGTGCTGCGCAACTCGCCCGTCCCCATCGGCACCGTGCCGCTCTACCAGGCCCTGGAGAAGGTCGACGGCAGGGCCGAGGAACTGACGTGGGAGATCTACAAGGACACGGTCATCGAGCAGGCCGAGCAGGGCGTGGACTACATGACCGTCCACGCGGGCGTCCGCCTGCCGTACGTCCCGCTCACCGCCAACCGGAAGACCGGCATCGTCTCCCGCGGCGGCTCGATCATGGCCGCGTGGTGCCTGGCGCACCACAAGGAGTCGTTCCTGTACGAGAACTTCGAGGAACTGTGCGAGATCCTCGCCGCCTACGACGTCACGTACTCGCTGGGCGACGGCCTCAGGCCGGGATCGATCGCGGACGCCAACGACGAGGCACAGTTCGCGGAACTGCGAACTCTTGGGGAACTCAACCGGATCGCCAGGCGTTTCAACGTTCAGACGATGATCGAGGGCCCCGGGCACGTCCCGATGCACAAGATCAAGGAGAACATCGACCTTCAGCAGGAGATCTGCGATGAAGCTCCGTTCTATACGCTCGGCCCGCTGACCACAGACATCGCGCCGGCCTACGACCACATCACCTCCGGCATCGGCGCCGCGATGATCGCCTGGTGGGGCACGGCGATGCTCTGCTACGTCACGCCCAAGGAGCACCTGGGTCTGCCCAACCGGGACGACGTCAAGACCGGCGTCATCACGTACAAGATCGCCGCACACGCGGCCGATCTCGCCAAGGGGCACCCGGGTGCGCAGGAGTGGGACGACGCGCTGTCGGACGCCCGCTTCGAGTTCCGGTGGGAGGACCAGTTCAACCTCGCCCTGGACCCTGACACGGCACGGGAGTTCCACGACGAGACCCTGCCGGCCGAGCCCGCCAAGACGGCCCACTTCTGCTCCATGTGCGGGCCGAAGTTCTGCAGCATGAAGATCAGCCAAAGCATCACGGAGCGGTTCGGTGGTGCGGCGGCTGAGGGGGCGTCACCCGAGGAGATCGCTGAGGGGATGCTCCAGAAGTCGAAGGAGTTCGCCGAGGCGGGGAACCGGGTGTACCTGCCGATCGCCGACTGAGTCCACCCACGGCGGTCCGTGCCACCGGAAATGTGAGCTGCTCGGGGTACGGGCCGCCCGTCGTCAGGAGGATCCGGGGCCGTTGCGTCCCTGGTCCCTGCGGCCGTTGCCGGGGCGGCGGGTGGCTCACATCGTCCACGCCTTTGCCGGGGGCCGCTTGGATGGCGGAGCGCTCTTCGACTTCTGGTCCTTCCCTCGAGCCGGCCGCGGAGGGGCCGGTCCAGAAGTCGAAGGAGTTCGCGGCGGCCGGGGTCGGGGTCTGCCTTCCGCCGGCCGACTGCTGCCTCGGCCGGCGTGGCGAGGTGCGGAACCGGACTAGTCCGGCTGGTGCTCCGGGCCGCCGAAGTCCGGGCTCGTGTAGTCGGGGCTGGTGAAGCTCGGCCGGCCGGACGCGGTGCCGTCGTCCGGGCTGCTGAAACCGGGGCGGTCGTATCCCAGCCGGGGCATGCGGCCGCGTGGGGCGGGTGGGGTCGTGTGGTGGACGGTCGCCGGTCCCGGCTCGGCGAGCGCTTCCGTCAGGAACGGCAGAATGCCCCGCTCCAGCAGGGCCCGGCGCCAGGCCTCTCTGGCGCTGTCCAGCTCCCGGTGCGCCGCGTCCAGCGCCTCGGCCTGTGGCGAGCTGCCGTTGCGCAGGGCGGTGAGGAGCAGTCCGACCGCGGCAAGGAGGACGGTGGCCGCGGTCACCGCGCCGAACACCCAGCCGGCGGTGAGCATGGTCTGGGCGAAGGCCTGTCCGGGACTCAGGCTCTTCAGGATGTAGCCGACGAGAAGAAAGATCGCCGCGGCGATTCCGGAAAGGAGGGGAGCCAGTACCGCGATGACCGCGATGGCGCCCGCACCGGTACCCTCGGCCGCCTCGCCGAGGGTGGTGACGAGCCCGGGCGGGGCCGAACTCCCGTCCACGACAGCGGAGTCGCCGGCTGCGGAGGGGGCCATCGCCGGGTGTCGCAGTTCTTCGCGGACCTTCACGTAGTGCTGGTATTCGGCCGCGGCCGCGGGGGTTATCAGTGCGGTGGCGTTGAGCGCCATGGTGCGCAGTTGCTCGGGATTGAGCCGCTGTCCGACAGCGGCCAGTTCCGGTCGGTGTGGTGCGGAGCGCAGCGCCTCATCGAGGAGCCGCTCGAATTCCTGGCGGTCCTCGCTCAGCAGGTGCTGCGGAACGCTGTTCATGTGCATCCCCCGATGCTCCGTAGGGCTTGGGGCTCGCACGCCGGCGAGCCGTCGGGCAGAAACGGAGGGGAGCCTGCTACGGATAAGCCGATGGTAGAGCCGTGACGGCGCACGGTGACAGGGGGTTGCCGGAAATTGCCCTCCGGCCTGCGTGTACTCCGCCGGGGGACGCCTGCCCGGGGAACGGTCAGGTAGTCAGAGGCAGTTGGCGGACCAGTAGCTTTCCGGCCATGGTCACCCCGCCGTCCATCGCGATGGCGAGCCCGTCGGCGTAGACGTGCGGTCCGTCCACGACGGGGCCGGTGCCCTCCTCGCCGTCCTCGGAGCCGACCTCGCCGAGGAGGTAGGGAATCGGGCTGTGGCCGTGAACGACACGGGTGCCGCCGTACGTATCGAGCAGGGAGCGTACGGCGTCGGCGCCGCCCTCGTCACGGAAGGAGAAGCGCTTGGTGAACTTGCGGAACAGATCCCAGCACTCGTCCGCGTCGTTGCGGGTGAGGGTCTCACGGACGGTGTCGTTGACCGCCTCGATGGAGTCGCCGTAGTCGAGGTAGGCGGTGGTGTCCGAGTGGACGAGCAGATAGCCGTCGACCGCCTCGACGGCGTCGAGGCGGGCCATCCACTGCAGATGGTGGTCCTGGAGACGGTCCATGTCGGTCTTCTGGCCGCCGTTGAGCAGCCAGGCCGCCTGGAAGGTGGCGGTGCCCGCGCCGGAGTTGACGGGGGTGTCGCCGAACCGCTTGGCGCCGAGCAGCAGCAGTTCGTGGTTGCCCATGAGGGCCTTGCAGTAGCCGCCCGCCGCGGCGGCCTCGGCGGACAGCCGCATCACGAGGTCGATGACGCCGATGCCGTCGGGTCCCCGGTCGGTGAAGTCGCCGAGGAACCACAGCCGGGTGGTGCCGGCGCACCACTGACCCGAGGCGTCGATCAGCCCTTGTTCCTGCAGGGCGGTCACCAGTTCGTCGAGGTACCCGTGCACGTCTCCGACGACGAACAGCGGTCCGGGGCCGGTCGCGGGCTGCGCGGCCGGGGCGGCGGGTGCCGGGTCGACGGGGACCTGCGGGGTCTCCGTCCGGTTGACGACGGGCAGGTCGCGCTGGGTGGGCGTGTAGCCGTCGGGGTACGCCTCGTCGGTGGGCGGTGCGGTGTCGCCCGGGTGGGCGGTGCGGACGTACGGACCGGTCTCGTGGACGTACGCCGGTACCCGGAAGTCGCGCAGCGTCGCCGTCCGCTCCACTTCGGGTCCCTGACCGGCCCCCTGAGTCATCAGACCCCTCCACCATCGCGCCGCATCTGCACCGCTTCGGACTGCCTGGTCGCAGCGGTCCGCGGTGTCGTGGGCCCATCATAGGAACGCGCGTCGCGCCGTGTGATGACCCAGGGGTGGTGAATCGGAACAAGACTCCAGTTCACTGCGGCTTTCGCCCCGTTTGGGCAGGGGTTCGGCCGGCTCCGCGCCGACCGAACCCCTGCCCGCCGGCCACCGGCCCGCCGCTCCCCCTCCACCGGGCGGTGCACGCAGCGGGGTGAGCGCCCCGCTTTCTGGCGCTATTTCTCGTCCGGAGTCCGCGGGGGGCTGACGGTCGTGCGCGGCGGGCGCCGCTGGGAGGAGGTGCGCACGATCAGCTCGGTCGGTATCACCTGCTCGACCGGCTGGTCCGACTCCACGCCCTCGATCGCGTCGATGAGGAGCTGGACCACCGCGGTGCCGATGCGGCGGGGCTTGAGTGAGAGCGTGCTGATGGGCGGTTCGGTGCTGGCGTACACCATGGACTCGCTGCAGCACACGAGCAGCAGGTCGTCGGGGACGCGGAGCCCGTAGCGGCGGGCGGCGGCCAGCAGGTCGGTGCCATTGGGGTCGAACAGGCCGTAGACCGCGTCGGGCCGGTCGGGCCGGGCTAGCAGCCGGTCGGCGGCGACGGCGCCCGCGCACGGGTCGTGCGCCGGGTAGGCCTCGTAGACCGGATCCTGGCCGACCCGCTCGCACCAACGCAGGTAGGCGGTGGTCGACAGATGGGTGTACGTGTCCGTCGTCGTGCCCGTCAGCAGGCCGATGCGGCGGGCGCCGGCGTCGGCGAGATGGTCGAGGATGCCGAGGACGGCGGCCTCGTGGTCGTTGTCGACCCAGGCGGTGACCGGCAGCGAGCCGGCCGGCCGGCCGTCGGAGACGACCGGCAGGCCTTGCCGGACCAGCTCGCTGACCACCGGGTCCTGGTCGGAGGGGTCGATGACAACGGTGCCATCGAGCGCGACGTTGGACCACACGTCGTGGCGGGAGGTGGCGGGCAGGATGACGAGGGCGTAGCCGCGGGCGAGCGCGGCCGAGGTGGCCGCCCGAGCCATCTCGGCGAAGTACGCGAACTCCGTGAAGGTGAAAGGTTCATCCCCGTACGTCGTCACGGTCAGGCCGATCAGACCCGACTTGCCGGTACGGAGCGTGCGGGCGGCGGCCGAGGGGCGGTACCCGAGCCGGTCGGCGACCTCGCGGACATGGCGCCGGGTGGCATCCGGGAGCCGGCCCTTGCCGTTGAGGGCGTCGGAGACGGTCGTGATGGAGACCCCGGCGGCGGCGGCCACGTCTCTGATGCCCGCCCGGCCCGGCCGGCTGCCTCGCCGTGAGGTTTCCGCGCGGCTCACCTGGTGCTTCCCTGCTGCTGTCATGGCGAGCCGATAGTAGGGCTCATGTGGTGGGGTAGTGCGGACGCATATGCACGCGTTGACAGGCACGTTTCTGCATGGTCACTCATGCTCAACTGCCTTAGAAATAAAGGAAGTTGAACGATCCTGCAGCAGGACGTGGCGTAGTGACGCGTATGAACCTGCCAAGTGCCCGATGTCTCGAAGAGGTCTCAACTCACCTGCATGGGGGACGCGCGCCACGGCGCGAGCCACCGGCGCATAGATATATGTACGGCGCGCCCCCTGAAACGTACGCCTTCGTACGACGATGCCGGTGATGGCGCCGGGCCGGAGGTGTTCGCACATTGCAGGCTCGCCACCTGTACGCACCGGGGCCGAATCCTCATAAGGTGAGGAGCATTGGAAGCCGGCGGTGTCGACGGTGCGCCGGTGATCGCGAGGAGGACTGCGGTGAGCGAGACGAGCCCGAAGCTGCGCGCCGAGCTGGAGGGTATCCCCACCTACAAGCCGGGCAAGCCTGCCGCGGCCGACGGGCCGGTCGCCTACAAGCTGTCCTCCAACGAGAACCCCTACCCGCCGCTGCCCGGCGTGATGGAGACCGTGACGGCGGCCGCCTGCAACTTCAACCGCTACCCGGACATGGCGTGTACCGGGCTGATGGACGAGTTGTCGGAGCGCTTCGGCGTCCCGGTCTCCCACCTGGCCACCGGTACCGGCTCCGTGGGCGTCGCCCAGCAGCTGATTCAGGCCACCAGTGGACCCGGCGACGAGGTGATCTACGCCTGGCGGTCCTTCGAGGCGTACCCGATCATCACGCAGATCAGCGGCGCCCGGTCGGTGCAGGTGCCGCTCACGTCTGGCGATGTGCACGACCTGGACGCGATGGCGGACGCGATCACCGACCGGACGCGTCTGATCTTCGTCTGCAACCCCAACAACCCGACCGGCACGGTGGTGCGGCGGGCCGAGTTGGAGCGGTTCCTCGACCGGGTGCCCGGAGATGTCCTGGTGGTGCTGGACGAGGCCTACCGCGAGTTCATCCGCGACCCCGAGGTGCCGGACGGCGTCGTGCTGTACCGGAACCGGCCCAACGTCTGCGTCCTGCGCACCTTCTCCAAGGCATACGGGCTCGCCGGGCTCCGTGTCGGCTTCGCGATCGCCCATGAGCCGGTCGCGGCGGCACTGCGCAAGACGGCGGTGCCCTTCGGTGTCAGCCAGCTCGCGCAGGAAGCGGCGGTCGCCTCGCTACGGGCCGAGGACGAGCTGCTCGGCCGGGTGGGGTCACTGGTGTGCGAGCGCACGCGCGTGGTCGACGCGCTGCGCGCCCAGGGCTGGACGGTTCCGGAGACGCAGGCGAACTTCGTCTGGCTTCGGCTGGGGGAGCGCACGCTGGCGTTCGCTCGGGCCTGTGAGCAGCACGGTGTGGTGGTACGACCGTTCCCGGGCGAGGGTGTGCGGGTGACGGTCGGCGAGACCGAGGCGAACGACATCTTCCTGAAGGTGGCGGAGGCGTTCCACAAGGAGCTGTAGCTCTACTCGTTGATCAGTTCCACGCGGATGGGGTCGCCGGCTCGCACGGTCGCCAGGGCGCCGGCGTCCCCGTCCACGTTGCCGAGGATGTTGCATGGGCTTGCGAGGCGGCATTCGTCGCCTTGCGAGATCGGTGTCGGGCCATAGGGAAGGGCCAGGGCGTCTCCGTCCGTCCAGAAGGCCACCGTGCCCGGCTTCACGACCTGGCGGGCATCCGTTTCACGTGAAACAGAGACTCCTGTGTCGAAATAGACTTCTTCGCCCCATGTGCAGGCGCTGGAGGCGAGCGGCAGTGCCTTGGCCAAGGCCCGTGCTGTCGTTGTGGCTGCGTCGAGGGTCGCGGTGATGTGGCCCGCAGGCCAGGAGATGCGTATCTGCATGGCGCGCAATTCAACAAGATGTTGAAGTCGCTGCCAAGGTCTTGACGCGAAGGCGAAGGGGGGACCCCCCGTGGATTGCCGAAAATCAGTGCGTCATAATAGCTTGTGAATGTGAACGCGTTCACAAGCGCGTCCCGATTGCTCCGTATGCGTGCAGCGAAACGGGGCAAACCGCCGCTGTACCACGGCGTAGTGAGGAGAGTGACGACGTGGACCTGGCTCTGGCGCCGGAGACACTGGCGCGCTGGCAGTTCGGCATCACCACCGTCTACCACTTCCTGTTCGTCCCGTTGACCATCTCCCTGGCCGCGCTCACGGCCGGGCTGCAGACGGCCTGGGTGCGCACGGAGAAGGAGAAGTACCTCAGGGCGACGAAGTTCTGGGGCAAGCTCTTCCTGATCAACATAGCCATGGGCGTGGTCACCGGCATCGTGCAGGAGTTCCAGTTCGGCATGAACTGGTCCGACTATTCGCGCTTCGTCGGTGACATCTTCGGTGCGCCGCTCGCCTTCGAGGCGCTGATCGCGTTCTTCTTCGAGTCCACCTTCATCGGCCTGTGGATCTTCGGCTGGGACAAGCTGCCCAAGAAGATCCACCTGGCCTGCATCTGGATGGTCTCGATCGGCACGATCCTGTCGGCGTACTTCATCCTCGCGGCCAACTCGTGGATGCAGCACCCGGTCGGCTACAAGATCGACAAGGCGAGGGGTCGCGCCGAGCTGACCGACTTCTGGGCCGTGCTGACCCAGAACACTGCGCTCAGCCAGGCCTTCCACACCCTGTCGGCGGCCTTCCTGACCGGCGGCGCCTTCATGGTGGGCATCGCCGCCTACCACCTGGCCCGCAAGAAGCACATCCGCGAGATGAAGACCTCGCTGCGGCTTGGCCTGGTCACCGTGGTCATCGCCGGTCTGCTCACCGCGATCAGCGGCGACACCCTCGGCAAGGTCATGTTCAAGCAGCAGCCGATGAAGATGGCGGCCGCCGAGGCCCTGTGGGACGGACAGAAGCCGGCACCCTTCTCGATCTTCGCCTACGGCGACGTGGAGAAGGGGCACAACACCGTGGCCATCGAGATACCCGGCCTGCTGTCCTTCCTCGCCAACGACGACTTCAGCTCGTACGTCCCTGGCATCAACGACGTCAACAAGGCCGAGCAGCAGAAGTTCGGGCCGGGCGACTACCGGCCCAACATCCCGGTCGCCTTCTGGGGCTTCCGCTGGATGATCGGCTTCGGCATGGCCTCCTTCGCCATCGGCCTGGCCGGGCTGTGGCTGACCCGCAAGAAGTTCATGCTGTCGCAGCATCTGCGGGTCGGCGAGGACGAGGTGCCGCATCTGGTGCTGTTCAAGAACACGGCGCTGAGTCCGAAGCTGACGCCCTGGTACTGGCGCATCGCGACCTGGACGCTGGCCTTCCCGTTGATCGCCAACTCCTGGGGCTGGATCTTCACCGAGACGGGCCGTCAGCCGTGGGCCGTCTACGGTGTCCTGCAGACCCGGCACGCCGTCTCCCCCGGTGTCTCCCAGGGCGAGGTCCTCACCTCGATGATCACCTTCACGGCGCTGTACGCGATCCTGGCCGTGGTCGAGGTCAAGCTGCTCGCGAAGTACGCCAAGGCCGGCCCGCCCGAGCTGACCGAGGCCGACCTCAACCCACCCACGAAGATCGGCGGCGACACCCGTGACGCCGACAAGCCGATGGCCTTCTCGTACTAGGCCGGGGGAACAGTCATGCAACTTCACGACGTCTGGTTCGTCCTGATCGCCGTCCTGTGGACCGGCTACTTCTTCCTGGAGGGGTTCGACTTCGGGGTCGGCATCCTCACCAAGCTCCTGGCCCGCAACCGGCCGGAACGGCGGGTGCTGATCAACACCATCGGGCCCGTCTGGGACGGCAACGAGGTGTGGCTGCTCACGGCCGGTGGCGCGACCTTCGCCGCGTTCCCGGACTGGTACGCCACCCTCTTCTCCGGCTTCTACCTGCCGCTGCTGATCATCCTGGTCTGCCTGATCGTCCGGGGCGTCGCCTTCGAGTACCGGGCGAAGCGCCCCGAGGAGAACTGGCAGCGCAACTGGGAGACCGCGATCTTCTGGACCTCGCTGATCCCGGCGTTCCTGTGGGGCGTGGCCTTCGGGAACATCGTGCGGGGCGTGAAGATCGACCAGCACTTCGAGTACGTCGGCAGCGTCTGGGACCTGTTCAACCCATATGCCCTGCTCGGCGGTCTGGTGACGCTCACGCTGTTCACCTTCCACGGGGCGGTCTTCACCGCGCTCAAGACCGTGGGGGACATCCGGGTGCGGGCCCGGGCGCTGGCGCTGAGGGTCGGGCTTGTCACGGCCGTCGTAGCGCTCGGCTTCCTGCTGTGGACTCAGGCTCACAGCGGAGACGGCAAGAGTCTGGTGGCCCTCGTCGTGGCGGTCGTCGCCCTGGTGGCCGCTCTGGTCGCCAACCAGTTCGGGCGCGAGGGATGGGCGTTCGCGCTGTCCGGCGTCACCATCGTCGCCGCCGTGGCGATGCTGTTCCTGTCGCTCTTCCCGAACGTCATGCCGTCCACGCTCAACGGGGACTGGAGCCTCACGGTCACCAACGCCTCATCGAGCCCCTACACCCTGAAGATCATGACGTGGCTGGCGGCCATCGCCACGCCGCTGGTGCTGCTCTACCAGGGCTGGACCTACTGGGTGTTCCGCAAGCGGATCGGCACGCAGCACCTCGCTCCCGATGCTGCGGCCGGCGCCGCGCACTGAGTCCGTCGAGGGTGTGTTTCACGTGAAACATCCCCTCTGGACCGAAGGGCACGTTTCACGTGAAACCAATTGATCCACGCCTGCTGAAGTACGCCCGCACCACCCGTCTCTTCCTCGTGGTGGTCGTCGGCCTGGGCGCCGTCGGTGCCGGGCTGGTCATCGCCCAGGCGATGCTCATCGCCGAGGTCGTCGTCGGCGCGTTCCAGCATGGGCAGTCCCTTGCCGAACTGCGCACTCCTCTGCTGTTGTTGGCGGCCGTGGCCGTGGGCCGTTCCGTCATCGCGTGGCTCACCGAACTCGCGGCCCATCGGGCGGGTGCGGCGGTGAAGTCCGAACTGCGGGGACGCCTCCTGGACCGGGCGACGGCGCTCGGTCCGGGGTGGCTCGCGGGGCAGCGCACCGGATCGCTGGTCACTCTGGCTACGCGCGGGGTCGACGCCCTTGACGACTACTTCTCGCGCTATCTGCCGCAGTTGGGGCTCGCGGTAGTGGTACCGGTGGCGGTGCTGGCGCGGATCGTCACCGAGGACTGGGTGTCGGCGGCGATCATCGTCGGCACTCTGCCCCTCATTCCGCTCTTCATGATGCTGATCGGCTGGGCGACGCAGTCCCGGATGGACCGGCAGTGGCGGCTGTTGTCCCGGCTGTCCGGACACTTCCTGGACGTGGTCGCCGGACTGCCCACGCTGAAGGTCTTCGGCCGCGCCAAGGCCCAGGCCGAATCCATCCGGCGGATCACCGGCGAGTACCGGCAGGCCACGCTGCGGACCCTGCGGATCGCCTTCCTGTCCTCCTTCGCGCTGGAACTGCTCGCCACGTTGTCGGTCGCCCTGGTCGCGGTGACGATCGGGATGCGGCTCGTGCGCGGCGACATGGATCTGTACATCGGTCTCGTGATCCTGGTGCTGGCGCCCGAGGCGTATCTGCCCCTGCGGCAGGTCGGTGCGCAGTACCACGCGGCGGCCGAAGGGCTTGCTGCCGCTGAGGAGATCTTCACGGTGCTGCAGACGCCTGTTCCGGCGTCCGGTACCGGTGCGGTCCCCTCGGGCGCGGTGACCTTCGACGGGGTCACCGTCCGCTATCCCGGCCGGTCCGCGGACGCCGTGGCGGATGTGTCGTTCACCGTGGAGCCCGGTGAGACGGTCGCGTTGGTCGGGCCGAGCGGGGCGGGCAAGTCGACGCTGCTGAACGCACTGCTCGGCTTTGTACGGCCGATGGAGGGCCGAGTGCGGATCGGGGGAGCCGATCTCGTGGACCTCGATGTGGAGGACTGGCGGTCGCGGATCGCGTGGGTGCCGCAGCGGCCGCACCTGTATGCCGCGACCATCGCGGAGAACGTACGGCTGGCCCGGCCCGACGCGGACGACCTCGCCGTACGCCGGGCGCTGCGGGACGCCGGGGCGCTGGAGTTCGTGGACTCGTTGCCCGACGGGGTAGGGACCGTGCTCGGAGAGGACGGGGCCGGGTTGTCTGCGGGGCAGCGGCAGCGGTTGGCGCTGGCCCGGGCCTTTCTCGCCGACCGGCCTGTGCTGTTGCTGGATGAGCCGACGGCTGCGCTGGACGGGGCGACGGAGGCGGAGGTCGTGGCAGCGGTCCGGAGGCTGGCTGCCGGGCGGACGGTGTTGCTGGTGGTGCACCGTCCGGCGTTGCTGGAGGTTGCCGATCGGGTGGTGCGGCTGGAGGCCGCGGAGCCGGTCGCCGGCCGGTCCGACCGTGAACCTCCCAGGGGGCTGCGCGCCTTGGACCGCCCACCCGCCACCCCACTCGGTGAGCTGGAAGGTGGCCTTTCGGCTCCCGAACTCGCACGGCTGGAAAGTGGCCCCTCGGCCCCCGGCCTCGATCGGTCCAAAGACGGCTCGCAGGGCTCCCCCTCGCGTGGGCTGGAAGGCGCAGCCGCGGGTGCGGTGTCGGCTCGGGGCCGGCGTGTGCTCGGGCGGGTTCGTGCGTTGGCCGGGCCCCGGCGGGAACGGCTGGTGCTGGCGCTGCTGCTCGGGAGCCTTGCGCTGGGTAGCGCCGTCGGGCTGATGGCCACGTCCGGGTGGCTCATCTCGCGGGCGTCGCAGCAACCGCCGGTGCTGTATCTGATGGTGGCGGTGACGGCCACGCGGGCGTTCGGGATCGGGCGGGCCGTCTTCCGGTATGCCGAGCGACTGGTGTCGCACGACGCCGTGCTGCGGATGCTGGCCGACACCCGGGTCGCGGTCTACCGGCGTCTGGAGCGGTTGGCTCCGGCCGGGCTGCGGACCGCCCGGCGCGGTGATCTGCTCACCCGCCTGGTAGCGGACGTCGACGAACTCCAGGACTACTGGCTGCGCTGGCTGCTGCCCGCGTCGGTCGCCGTTCTCGTCTCCGTGGCCTCCGTCGGCTTCACGGCCTGGCTGCTGCCCGAGGCCGGCGCCGCCCTCGCGGCGGGACTCGTGGCGGCCGGCGTCGGCGTGCCGCTCGTCACCGCGAGCGTGGCCCGGCGGACCGAGCGCCGGCTGGCCCCCGCCCGCGGCGCCCTCGCCACCCGCGTCGCCGACCTGCTCACCGGCACCGCCGAGCTGACCGTCGCCGGTGCACTGCCCGCACGCAGGGACGCGGCCCGGCGAGCCGACGGCGCCCTCACCCGGATCGCCTCGCGCGCCGCCGCCGTGACCGCACTCGGCGACGGGCTCGCCGCGCTGATCTCCGGCCTGACCGTCACGGCGACCGCACTGCTCGGTGCTCAGGCGGTGGCCGTGGGCCGGCTGGGCGGCGTGGCGATGGCCGTGGTCGTCCTCACTCCGCTGGCCGCCTTCGAGGCCGTACTGGGGCTGCCGCTGGCCGTGCGCCATCGGCAGCGGGTGCGGCGGAGTGCGGAGCGTGTCTACGAGGTGCTCGACGCTCCGGAGCCCGTGTGCGAGCCCGAGCGGCCCCGGCAGGCGTCCGCCTCTCCGTTCCCGGTGGTGGTCAAGGGGCTGGCCGCGCGGTACGAGGGGCAGCAGCGGGAGGCGCTGGCCGGCTTCGACCTCACCCTGCAGGAAGGGCGACGGATCGCGGTGGTCGGGGCGTCCGGCTCCGGGAAGACGACCCTTGCGCAGGTACTGCTGCGCTTCCTCGACCCGCAGCAGGGCTCGTACACCCTCGCCGGTGTGGACGCCTGCGCCCTGGCCGGCGACGACGTACGGCGGCTCGTCGGACTGTGTGCGCAGGACGCGCATCTCTTCGACAGTTCGGTGCGCGAGAACGTGCTGCTGGCCAGGAAGGACGCCACCGAGGCCGAGCTGCGCCGGGCGCTGGACCGGGCCCGGCTGCTGGACTGGGTGGACGGGCTCCCCGACGGCCTGGACACGCTCGTCGGCGAGCACGGGGCGCGCCTGTCGGGCGGTCAGCGGCAACGACTCGCCCTGGCCCGTGCCCTGCTGGCGGACTTCCCCGTCCTGGTCCTCGACGAGCCCGCCGAGCATCTGGACCTGCCGACGGCCGACGCGCTGACCGCCGATCTGCTGGCGGCCACTCAGGGCCGTACGACGCTGTTGATCACTCATCGGCTGGCGGGTCTTGAGGCGGTGGACGAGGTGGTGGTGCTCGACGCGGGCCAGGTGGTGCAGCGGGGTACGTACGCGGAACTCCTCGCGGTGGACGGGCCGCTGCGCGCGCTGGCCCGGCGGGAGGCGGCGGCGGAGTCGCTGGTGGTTGCGCGGTGACCGGCACTCTGGCTCTCGGCTCCGGTTTCGGCGACCGGTGCCGCCGCTGCAGGCGGTGACAGCGGGCTGGAGCTGCTGCACTCCACGCTGCACCGGATCTGCGATACCGCCGCCGAACGGACCGGCACGGTATGCGGCGAGCGGGTTCGTCGCGGTGCCGTGCGAGCCGCTCGGCGGGGCAGTCGGATCGCAGGCGCCGTACCAGGAGCAGGTGCGGTGATTCAGCAGTGTTCGGCGAGCAGTTGCTCGATGACGACCGCGACCCCGTCCTCGTTGTTGGCGACAGTGCGGCCCGACGCGGCGGCGACGACGTCCGGGTGGGCGTTGCCCATCGCGTACGACTGGCCGGCCCAGGTCAGCATCTCGACGTCGTTGGGCATGTCGCCGAAGGCGACCACTTCCTCGTGGGAGATACCGCGCTCGGCGCAGCACAGGGCGAGAGTGCTGGCCTTGGAGACGTCGGGGCCGCTCAGTTCCAGGAGGGCGCTGGGGCTGGAGCGGGTGACGTTGGCGCGGTCCCGGATCGCGATCCGGGCGAGGGTGAGGAAGGCGTCCGGGTCGAGATCAGGGTGGTAGGCGAGGATCTTGAGCACGGGCTGGTGGGCGTCGGGGCCCTCGGGGGCGAGGAGCCGCTCGGCGGGCAGGAGGTTGTCCGGTATCTCCATGTGCAGCTTGGGATAGTCCGGTTCCTGGTGGAAGCCGTAGGTCTGCTCGACTGCGAACACCGTGCCGGGTGCCGCCTCGCGCAGCAGCCGTACGGCGTCGAGGGCGTTTTCCCGGGCCAGTTCGCGCACCTTCACGAACCGGTGGGCGCCGGGGCCGCCGTGCAGGTCGACCACGGCCGCGCCGTTGCCGCAGATCGCCAGGCCGTGGCCGTGGACATGGTCGCTGACGACGTCCATCCAGCGGGCTGGGCGGCCGGTGACGAAGAAGACCTCGATGCCCGCCTCCTCCGCGGCGGCCAGCGCGGCGACCGTGCGCGGGGAGACCGACTTGTCGTCGCGCAGCAGGGTGCCGTCGAGGTCGGTGGCGATCAGCCGCGGCCGTACGGCGGCGGACGGGGTCCCGGGCTGTCTGGTCGCAGAGGTCACCCGGCCATTCTCGCGCATATGCCCGCACGGTCGTGCGGAACTGCGCACAGATGAGACACAGATGACGCTCACTCCCACGGTGCCCCGGTCAGCCCGCCGCGGCCCCGGTCAGCCCGCCGCGGCCCCGGTCAGCCCGCCGCGGCCCCGGTCAGCCCCGCGGCAGCCGTGTCAGCCCAGCTGGGCGGCGGCCTCCATGGCGATCTGCTCGAAGACCTTCTCGTCCGCGGCGAAGTCGGAGTCCGGGATGGGCCAGTGGATCACGATCTCGGTGAAGCCCAGCTCCTGGTGCCGGCCGGCGAAGTCCACGAAGGCGTCCAGGGACCGAAGCGGCCGGGCGCGGTCCGGGGTGAAGCCCGTGAGCAGGACCTTGTCCAGGCCGGCCACGTCCCGCCCGGCGTCCGCGCATGCCTCGGCCAGCTTGGCGACCTGCCCGCGCAGGGCCTCGACGGACTGTTCCGGAGTGCCGGTCTCGTACAGTTTCGGGTCGCCCGTGGTCACCCATGCCTGGCCGTGCCGGGCGGCCAGCCTGAGGCCACGCGGGCCGGTGGCCGCCACCGCGAACGGCAACCGGGGCCGCTGCACACAGCCCGGAATGTTCCGGGCCTCGTGTGCCGAGTAGAAGCGGCCCTCGGACGACACCGCGTCCTCGGTCAGCAGCCGGTCCAGCAGCGGAACGAACTCCGCCAACCGGTCGGCGCGCTCGCGCGGGCTCCAGGGCTCCTGGCCGAGCGCGGTGGCGTCGAAGCCGGTGCCGCCGGCGCCGATGCCGAGGGTGATCCGGCCGCCGGAGATGTCGTCGAGGGAGATGAGCTCCTTGGCGAGGGTCACCGGGTGCCGGAAGTTCGGCGAGGTCACCAGCGTGCCGAGGCGCAGCCGCTCGGTGGCGGCAGCGGCGGCGGTCAGCGTCGGGACCGCGCCGAACCACGGGCCGTCGCGGAAACTGCGCCAGGACAGGTGGTCGTACGTGTACGCGGTGTGGAAGCCGAGCTGTTCGGCCCGCACCCAGGCCGAACGGCCGCCCTCGCTCCAGCGGCGGTACGGCAGGATCACGGTGCTCAGACGCAGACTCATGCGTCCGAGAGTAAGCGGACCCACTGACGACCGACCAAACGGTCACTGTACGCGGCTGCTCAGCCACGGACTGAGCAGGGCCATCGGGACGTACTCCTTGTGCGTGCGGTCGCCGGGCAGCGGGACGACCAGGCGGTAGCCGGGTGGGAAGCGGCGCGCCTTCACGTGGGCGAGGCCCTCGAAGACGGAGCGGAGGAAGGCCGGTACGTCGTCGCGGAGGATGTCCGGGCACTCGATGCCCTCGACGGTGATCAGCGCGTCGTCCTCCGGGTAGAGGCGCACGCTCACCCGGGGTACGCCGCCGAACTCGACGTACGCCTCGTGCGGCAGGGAGCCGCCGGGGTCGGTGGTCACGCCGATGCCCGCGGCGCTGCGGCGGGAGGTCTGGTCGGCGCCGATGTCGTGGGTCACCTCGATCTCGAGCGCGTAGCGGGCGGCGAGGGCGCGCAGCGCTGTCACGGCGGCCTCGGTGGTCGGCAAGTGCTCGTTCGCGTGGTCCATGCCACCGATCATGACCGCTGCCGGGCGCCCGGTGTCAGCGGCGACCGGGGAACCACAGGTAACGCGGCGGTACGGTCTGGGTCAGCCACACGCCGTTCGCGCTGACACGGAAGACGTGGCCGTCGCGGTGCATGGAGCCGGCGCCGACAGTGAGCACCACGGGGCGGCCGCGGCGGGCCCCGACGCGGGTGGCGGTCTCGCGGTCGGCGGAGAGGTGGACGTCGTGCCGGTTCATGGGCCTCAGGCCCTCCGCCCGGATCGCGTCCAGGTGGCGGGCGACGGTCCCGTGGTAGAGGTACGGCGGCGGGGTCGCCGGGGGGAGGCCGAGATCGATCTCGATGCTGTGGCCCTGGCTGGCGCGGATCCGGTCACCCTCGATCGCGAAGCGCTGTTTGTCGTTGGCGGCCACCACGTGGTCCAGTTCCTCACGCGTGAACCGGAAGCCGTGGGCGGCGGCCGCGGCGATCAGCGTGTCGATCTCCACCCAGCCGCCCGGGTCCAAGGTGAGCCCGATGCGTTCCGGCTGGTGGCGCAGGTGTTTCGAGAGGTACTTGGACACCGTCACGGTGCGTCTCTCTTCGTTCCGTTCGTTCATGCGTCCAGGGTGCGGGAGAGATGTGGATCACGCAGGTTTTTTTCTCGGCAGGTTTGATCCACAACCAACTGTGGTTATCCACAGGGAAATTGGCGAACCTGTGGACAAGTGAGGTCCTGATCAAGGTGATTCGTGAACTTCGGGACCGGGACAGGAGACTGAGGTGAGCTGGTCCAAGGCGCGTGTCCTGGCCATGCGTTGGGTCGCGAGGTTGATGAGATCGGAAACGTGCCCAGGTCCAACAAGGCGTTCCACAGCGGAGATCGTTTCCGCGGGAAGTGTGGCAGAACGATCGACGGGTAGCTCCTGTGGCGGCTTCTCGGCGCCCAGATGTGTGCGCAGGTGCCGAGTCGCCAACGAGCCCATCACAGGGGCCGGTTAGGCGTCCGTCGTCTGCCCGGCCACGGGTCGCAGACGGCACACGAGTGACGCCGCTCTGTCGCGTGGGCGTCCGTACGCGCTCGGGGTCTTCCAGACAGCGGGCGAAGACATACTCGGTGGTGAACTCCGGGAAGTGGACGGCGATGTGCTCGACCCGTCTCCTCAACTCCCGCAGACGACCGGAGATCGCGGGCAGTGTCACTCCGGCGGTGTGCAACTCGACGCCTGCGGAAGGCTCTTGGGGGCTCCGTACGAGAAACGTGTCGGCCTCGCCCTCGATCCGCTCCAGCACGCCGAGTCCGACCGCCTCGGTCACGGCGTCGTCGTCAGGTGCCGTCGAAGCGGGCGGCCGGTTCGGCGCGGGTGACTCGGTCGGGGCGCTCGCCCGTCCACGGCCTCTCCACCTCGGTGACCAGACCGAGGACGCCGCCCAGGCGCGGCCGGTGTCCCAGGCGTCCGCAATTCCTTGATCGAGGCCAGGGTGTAGCCACGGTCGAGGAGGTGAGCGATCTGGTGGAGCCGCGTGACGTGCGCCTCGGAGCAGAGGTTCGCGCGGCCCTGGCGTTCGGGGCGGGGGAGGAGGCCGCGGTCCTGGTTGGCGCGGATGGTTCTCACGGTGGTGCGGGTTTCGTGGGCCAGGTCTTCGACGTGGTAGGTCTTCTGGGCCGGGGGGCCCTCATGTTCGGGTCCCTTGGCCGGTGACCGGCGGTGGGGCCGGGCCGGGCACGGCTGGGACGCTTGCCCGCGGCGGCGGGTGCCACTGCGCCCGCCCGTGCCGCCGCGGCGGCCCGACGGCCCGCGGTTGTGCGGGTGTGATGGCCGCTGCCGGGTGGACGCCTCCCCCGCAGCACCACGGCCCGCAGCGGCGGTGCCCGCAAGCCGCCAGGACCGCAGCACGCTGAGGGGCACCGGGAACTGTGCGACCAGCGCACCACGCACCCGCATCCGGCCACGCACCGCGAGCCCTGCGGCGCGTACCGCAAGTCCTACGGCATCCACCGCGAGCTCCGAGGCGTGTACCGCGAGCCCTGCGGCACGCGCCAGGCCGGCCTCAGACCTTCGGTTCCACTCGCGCCAAACCCCGCAACGCCCCCGGCAGGAAACGTGACAGCAGGTGGGCGCCCCTGGCCTCCGGAGTCACCGGTACCACCGCCCTGTTGCGGACCACCGCGTCCAGGACGGCCTCGGCCACCTTCTCCGGTGGGTAGTTGCGCAGTCCGTACAGGCGGGCCGCGCTCTTCCGGCGGCGGCGCTCCTCCGCCTCGTCCACGCCGGTGAAGCGGGCCGTGGCGGTGATGTTCGTGTTGACGATGCCGGGACATATCGCGCTGACCCCGATGCCCTGTCCGGCCAGTTCGGCGCGCAGGCACTCGGAGAGCATCAGGACCGCCGCCTTCGAGGTGCTGTAGGCAGGCAGGGCCCGGGAGGGCTGGAAGGCGGCCGCCGAGGCGGTGTTGACGATGTGGCCGCCCTGGCCCCGCTCGGCCATCCGTGCGCCGAAGAGCCGGCAACCGTGGATCACGCCCCACAGGTTGACGTCCAGGACCCTGCGCCAGTCCTCGGTCGTGGTGGCGAAGAAGGAGCCCGACAGGCCGATGCCCGCGTTGTTGACCAGCACGTCCAGCACGCCGTACTCGCGGTGCACCTTCTCGGCGAGCTTCTCCATCGCCTGCTCGTCGGAGACGTCGGCCGTCTCCGCCCAGGCCTCGGGTGCGCCGATCAGCCGGGACAGCTCGGCGGTGCGGGCGGCGGCCTCGGCGTCGCGGTCGACGGCCACCACGCGCGCGCCGGCCTCCGCGAACGCGAACGCCGTGGCCCGCCCGATGCCGCTGCCGGCCCCGGTGATCAGTGCCAACTGCCCGCCGAACCGGTCGGCGTGGCGGCCGGTGGCCTTCGGCTCGGGACGGCCGCCGTCCACGGACATGATGAATTCCTCGATCCAGGAGACGAGTTGATCGGGCCGGGTGCGTGGGACCCAGTGCTTGGCCGGGAGCGTGCGGCGGGTCAGCCGGGGCACCCACTGATCGAGGTCGTCGTAGAGTCGCTCCGAGAGGAACGCGTCCCCCTGGGGCGTGATGAGCTGCACGGGAGCGTGCGCGTACGCGTCGGGGCGTGGCCGGGTCAGCCGGGCGCGAACGTTGTCCCGGTACAGCCAGGCGCCGTGCGCCGCGTCGGAGGGCAGGGAAGAGGTCGGGTAGTCACCGCCGGGGACCTTCTCGACCCGCTCCAGGATCCTCGGCCAGCGCCTGCCGAGCGGGCCGCGCCAGGCCAACTCCGGCAGGAGCGGGGCGTGCAGCAGATACACGTACCAGGACTTGGCGCCCTGGCCGAGGAGCTGACCCACCCGGCGGGGCGTCGGACGCTTCACGCGCGCGTTGATCCAGTGCCCGAAGTGGTCCAGGGACGGCCCGGAGATCGAGGTGAAGGAGGCGATACGGCCCTCCGTGCGGCCCACCGTGACGAACTCCCAGGACTGCACCGAGCCCCAGTCGTGTCCGACCAGGTGCACCGGGTGGTCCGGGCTGACCGCGTCCACGACGGCCAGGAAGTCGTCGGTGAGCTTGGGCAGGGTGAAGCCGCCGCGCAGCGGCCTGGGCGCCGTCGAGCGGCCGTGGCCCCGCACGTCGTACAGGACCACGTGGAAGCGGTCGGCGAGGCGGACGGCGACCTCCGACCACACCTCCTTGCTGTCCGGGTAGCCGTGCACCAGCACCACCGTCGGCTGCTCCGGATCGCCCAGCTCGGCCACACACAGCTCGACTCCGCCGGTCGCCACGCGGCGCTCCCGCGCACCCTTCAGCGTCACGTCCGCCGTCACTCCTCCCGACACGCCCGCCGTCACTTCTCCTCCGCCCAGCGCCGCACGTGCGGCAGAGCGTCGTCCAGCCAGAACGCGCTCTGTTCGGGGTCCTTCGAGTCGGTGACCACGAGGATCTCCTCGAACTTCGCGCCCGTACCTCTGAAGCCGAGGTGTGGTTCGACCGCCCACAGGCCCGGCTGCGGCGGGTGGTCGGAGAAGCGGTACGGGGACCACAGGGGCGACCAGCCCTCGCGGTGGCCGTGCAGCGCGTCGGCGGCCAGGCCCTTCAGCGACTGCGTACCGAACCCGAACAGGTGGGGGGAGAAGCGGTGCTGCTTCACGCGGTCCACCTTGTGGGCGATCACACCGAACGGGTACGCGCGATGCCGGTTGGCGTAGCCCTGGCGGACCATGAGCCGGTCCACGTCCCCGTAGATCTCGCGCAGCGGCCGGCGCTCGCGCACCTCGCGCAGGATCAGCTCCCGGTGTGCCTCCAGGTCGGCCATCAGCCGGTCCTGCACCGGGTTGAGGCCGAGCGAGCCGGAGTAGCCGATGTCCGCCGTGTATCCCTCGTACACCGGCGCCATGTCCAGGATGAACGGCATCCCGGGCTCGAGTGCGCGGTCGGTGGGGAAGAACTGCAGCGGGACGCGGAAGTTCACGAACGCCGTGCGGTCGCCGAACCAGGCGAAGGGCAGATGGAACCAGTCCCGCACCCCGCGCTCGCGCAGCCACTCCCGCTGCATCCGCGCCGCCTCGCGCTCGGTGACGCCCGGCTCCAGCCGCGCCGCGACCGCCTCCGCGCACTCGTAGGCGAGGCGCTGCACCCGCCTGAACCCCCGCAACTCCACGGGGAGTTCGCTGCTCACTGCCGTCGTCATGCCGCCCCGTCCCGTCGTGGCGTGGGTCCGTCCCGCCGACCCGCCGACTCGTCTGTGGACCGCCGTACTCGTCCGTAACTTGACACTGGTGAATGTGACAGTTGTTAGAGTCGGCGTCAATAGGCGGGCCTGCAGGCTGGGGACAACTCGGGGTGCCCCTGGCAGGGCGTCCCTTAGGGCCCCGTAATACCTGGGTCTGACGCGAAGACGGCTCTGAGGTCTGACGACCGGCGTGGCCCGGGTCACTACCGTCGATGGCGTGACTGTGATCGCGACCGAAAGCCTGAGCAAGCGGTTCCCCCGGGTGACCGCGCTCGACCGGCTGTCCGTGGACATCGGGCCCGGTGTGACCGGACTCGTCGGAGCCAACGGCGCCGGCAAGTCCACCCTGATCAAGATCCTGCTGGGTCTGTCTCCCGCCACCGAGGGCCGCGCCGAGGTGCTCGGCCTCGACGTCGCCACCGACGGCGGTGCCATCCGCGAGCGCGTCGGCTACATGCCGGAGCACGACTGCCTGCCGCCGGACGTCTCGGCCACCGAGTTCGTCGTCCACATGGCACGCATGTCCGGCCTGCCGCCCACCGCCGCCCGTGAGCGCACCGCGGACACCCTGCGCCACGTCGGTCTGTACGAGGAGCGCTACCGCCCCATCGGCGGCTACTCGACCGGCATGAAGCAGCGGGTGAAACTCGCCCAGGCGCTGGTGCACGACCCGCGGCTGGTGTTCCTGGACGAGCCGACCAACGGCCTCGACCCGGTCGGCCGGGACGAGATGCTCGGCCTGATCCGCCGCATCCACACCGAGTTCGGCATCTCGGTGCTGGTCACCTCGCACCTGCTGGGCGAACTGGAGCGCACCTGCGACCACGTCGTCGTCATCGACGGTGGCAAGCTCCTGCGCTCCAGCTCGACCACCGACTTCACCCAGGCCACGGCCACCCTCGCGATCGAGGTCACCGACAGCGACGCGCACCCCGACGGCACCCGCGCGGTCCGCGACGCGCTCCACGCGCGCGGGGTGGACACCCACAACGACGGCGGCGGCCTGCCCGGTGCCGGACACATCCTGCTGCTCACCGCCCAGGGCGAGGAGACGTACGACCTGATCCGGGACGTCGTCGCCGGCCTCGGCCTCGGCCTGGTGCGCATGGAGCAGCGCCGGCACCACATCTCCGAGGTGTTCACCAGCGACGCCGAACACACCGGCGACGAGCAGCGGAAGGAGGCCGTCGGCCATGGCGGTTGAGCACCCCGTGCAGCCCCTGACCTCGCCCAGGGGCGACCAGACCCGCATCCACGACATCGGCTACCGCGGCTACGACGGCCCGCGCCTCGGCCGGGCCTACGCCCGCCGATCCCTGTACGCGCAGTCCCTGCGCGGCGCCTACGGGCTCGGCCGCTCGGCCAAGTCCAAGGTGCTGCCGATGCTGCTGTTCGCCGTGATGTGCGTGCCCGCGGCCATCATGGTGGCCGTCGTGGTCTTCACCAAGGGGCATGACCTGCCGGTGACCTACACCCGCTACGCGATCATGCTGCAGGCCGTGATCAGCCTGTACGTCGCCTCGCAGGCACCCCAGGCGGTCTCCCGCGACCTGCGCTTCAAGACGGTCCCGCTGTACTTCTCGCGGCCCATCGAGACCGCCGACTACGTACGGGCCAAGTTCGCGGCCCTCGCCTCGGCGATCTTCATCCTGACCGCCGCTCCCCTGGTCGTGATGTACGTGGGCGCGCTGCTGTCCAAGCTGGGCTTCGCCCACCAGACGAAGGAATTCGCCGAGGGACTGGTCTCCGTGGCCCTGCTCTCCCTGCTCTTCGCCGGCATCGGCCTGGTCATCGCCGCCGTCACCCCGCGCCGGGGCTTCGGCATCGCGGCCGTGATCGCCGTCATGACCATCTCCTACGGCGCGGTGTCCACGCTCCAGGCCATCGCCGACGTGCAGAACCACTCCGGCGCCATCCCCTGGATCGGCCTGTTCTCCCCCGTCACGCTCATCGACGGTGTCCAGTCGGCCTTCCTCGGCGCGACCGCCCGCAACCCCGGGGCGATCGACCCCTCGACCGGGCAGGGTGCGGTCTACGTCGTGGTCGTGCTCGCCCTGATCGCCGGCAGCTACGGCCTGCTGGTGCGCCGCTACAAGAAGGTGGGACTGTGACCACGCTCAGCATCGACCACGTCTCCCGCTGGTTCGGCAACGTGGTCGCCGTCAACGACATCACCATGACCATCGGCCCCGGCGTCACCGGCCTGCTCGGCCCCAACGGCGCCGGAAAGTCCACCCTGATCAACATGATGGGCGGCTTCCTCGCCCCCTCCACCGGCACCGTCACCCTCGACGGACAGCCGGTGTGGCGCAACGAGCAGATCTACCGGCACATCGGCATCGTCCCCGAGCGGGAGGCGATGTACGACTTCCTCACCGGCCGCGAGTTCGTCGTCGCCAACGCCGAACTGCACGGCCTCGGCGCCAAGGCGGCCCGACGCGCCCTCGCCACGGTCGAGATGGAGTACGCGCAGGACCGGCGGATCGCCACGTACTCCAAGGGCATGCGACAGCGTGTGAAGATGGCGAGCGCGCTGGTCCACGACCCGTCGCTGCTCCTGCTGGACGAGCCGTTCAACGGCATGGACCCCCGGCAGCGCATGCAACTGATGGACCTGCTGCGGAAGATGGGCGACGAGGGCCGCACGGTGTTGTTCTCCTCGCACATCCTCGAAGAGGTCGAACAACTCGCGCGGCACATCGAGGTCGTCGTCGCGGGCAGGCACGCGGCCAGCGGCGACTTCCGCAGGATCCGCCGGCTGATGACCGACCGCCCGCACCGCTATCTGATCCGCTCCAGCGACGACCGCGCCCTCGCCGCCGCGCTGATCGCCGACCCCTCGACGGCCGGCATCGAGGTCGACCACGCCGAGGGCGCGCTGCGCATCCAGGCCGTCGACTTCGGCCGCTTCACCACCCTGCTGCCCAAGGTCGCCCGGGACCACGGCATCCGGCTGCTCACGGTCTCGCCTTCCGACGAGTCCCTGGAGTCCGTCTTCTCGTATCTGGTCGCGGCGTAGGAGGCCGAAGATGTACGACCCCACCGTCGCCCGACTCACCTACCGGGCCCTGCTCGGCCGTCGCCGTGCCCTCATCCTCGGCGCCCTGCCGCTGCTGCTGATCGTGATCTCCGTGGCCGTGCGGGCCTTGACCGGACCCGACGATCAGACCGCCGCCAATGTCCTCGGCGGCTTCGCGCTCGCCACGATGGTGCCGATCATCGGCGTTATCGCGGGCACGGGCGCGATCGGCCCGGAGATCGACGACGGCTCCGTCGTCTACCTGCTGTCCAAGCCGCTGAAGCGGCCGACGATCATCTTCACCAAGCTGATCGTCGCCATTGCCGTGACCATGGTCTTCTCGGCGGTGCCGACCCTGATCGCGGGGCTGATCCTCAACGGCAACGGCCAGCAGGTCGCCGTCGCCTACACGGTCGCCGCGCTGGTCTCCTCCATCGCCTACTCGGCGTTGTTCCTGCTGCTCGGCACGGTCTCCCGGCACGCGGTGGTCTTCGGGCTCGTCTACGCGCTGGTCTGGGAGGCGCTGTTCGGCTCGCTGGTGCCCGGTGCGCGCACGCTCAGCGTCCAGCAGTGGTCGCTGGCCGTCGCCCACAAGATCGCCGGCGGCGACCTGGTGACCTCGGACGTGAGCCTGCCGACGGCCACCGTGCTGCTGGTGGTGGTCACCGCGCTGGCCACCTGGTACGCCGGGCAGAAGCTGCGGACGCTGAAGCTGGCCGGAGAGGAGTAGGCGGCCGCGGCCTTGACAGGGGCTTCACGCGGGTCCGGGCAGACTGGGCAAAGCGGATGTACGGCTAGGAGGCCGGTCATGGCAGAGGAGATGCCGCGAAACGACGGGCGTGGGCGGTCCGAGGGATCCGAGGACATCTGGGACGAGTTGGTCCTGGACGAGGACTTCATACGGTGTGCCCAGACCTCCGAGCCGTCGGCCCGGGCCCGGATGCTTGCCGCCCGCTGGCGGGCGGAGGCGCCCGAGCCGCAGCCCTGGCGCTCGGACGAGCCGCCGGCGGGTTGGTTCTTCAGCAAGGCGCGCAGGCGCAGGTGGCGTCGCCGGTAATTCAGTGGCGGCCGAATCGGCGGCAGGTGCACAGTGGTTGTGCCCCATCCGCCGGGATCGTCCCGGTGCCATGATCTGGGAGAGGAGCAGGGCGATGCCCATGCACGGCAGTACGCCCGGCTCCCGACAGGGCAGCCCGAGGCCGGCTCCGGTGTAGTTACTCCACCGTGAAGCCCAAGGGGCAGCCCGGGGCGGCCGCTTCGAGCACGCGATGTCGCTCTCGCGTGGGCCGCCTTCCCTGTGGCCCTCTTGTCGCAAGGGGGCACCTTGAGCTGGGGCGGCCGGGTGAGTCGCGCGACGCGGCGCCATGAGCTGCCGCTGCGCTCACCCGTGCCGCCCCAGCGGCACGACTGCCCGCCGGCGGCGGCCCTGTGAAGATGCCGGTACCGCACCCCCCACGGGCGCGGGGAACTGCGCGACCAGCCACGACGCGCGCGCCTTCGGCGACGGACGTGCCTTCGGCGCCGAACGCGCCCTCGGCGACGGATCACAGCCCCAACGGCGAGACCGGCACCTAACCCGCACCCAACTCGCAGCTGACCCAGCAGCTAACCCAGCAGCCTCTCCAGTACCAGCGCGATTCCGTCCTCCTCGTTGGAGGACGTCACCTCGTCCGCCACCGAGCGGAGCTCCGCGTGGGCGTTGGCCATGGCCACACCCCGGGCCGCCCAGGCGAACATCGGGATGTCGTTCGGCATGTCGCCGAAGGCGATCGTGTCCGCGGCCTTGAGGCCGAGACGGCGGGCGGCGAGAGACAGACCCGTGGCCTTGGACAGGCCCAGCGGGAGAAGCTCCACGATGCCCGCGCCCGCCATGGCGATCGTGACGAAGCCGCCGGCCGCCTGCCGGGCCGCTTCCGCGAGATCGTCGTCGGACAGCGTCGGATGCTGTATGAAGATCTTGTTGAGGGGGGCCGCCCACAGATCGGATACGTCCGTGAACGGCATCGCCGGGAGAGTCCCGGTGACCGCGTATCCCGGGCCCACCAGCACCTCGCCGTCGAGGCCGTCCCGGCTGGCCGCCAGGTACAGCGGGCCCACCTCGGCCTCGATCTTGGCCAGGGCGACCCCGGCCAGCTGCCGGTCCAGGGTCACGGACGTCAGCAGGCGGTGCGCCCCGGCGTCGTAGACCTGCGCGCCCTGGCCGCAGACGGCCAGGCCGTCGTAGCCGAGGTCGTCCAGGATGTGCCGGGTCCACGGGACCGCGCGGCCGGTGACGACGATATGGGCCGCGCCCGCCTCGGTGGCCGCGGCGAGCGCGTCACGGGTGCGCCGGGAGACCGATTCGTCGGAGCGCAGGAGCGTTCCGTCGAGGTCGGTGGCGATCAGCCGGTAGGGGAAGCCGGTCACCTGGCGACCGGCTCCAGGACCTCCCGGCCGCCCAGGTACGGGCGCAGCACCTCGGGGACCCGGACCGAGCCGTCGGCCTGCTGGTGGTTCTCCAGGATCGCCACGATCGTGCGCGGCACGGCGCACAGCGTGCCGTTGAGGGTGGCGAGCGGCTTGACCTGCTTGCCGTCGCGGACCCGGATGGACAGGCGCCGGGACTGGAACTCGGTGCAGTCCGAGGTCGAGGTCAGCTCGCGGTACTTGCCCTGGGTCGGGATCCACGCCTCGCAGTCGTACTTGCGGGCGGCCGAGGCGCCGAGGTCACCGGAGGCGACGTCGATGACGCGGAACGGCAGCTCCAGCGAGGTCAGCCACTGCTTCTCCCACTCCAGCAGCCGCTGGTGCTCGGCCTGGGAGTCCTCGGGCGCGACGTACGTGAACATCTCGACCTTGTCGAACTGGTGCACACGGAAGATGCCCCGCGTGTCCTTGCCGTGCGAGCCGGCCTCGCGGCGGAAGCAGGGCGAGAAGCCGGCGTACCGCAGCGGCAGCTTGTCGGCGTCGAGGATCTCGTCCATGTGGTAGGCCGCCAGCGGGACCTCGGAGGTGCCGACGAGGTACAGGTCGTCCTTGTCGAGGTGGTAGACGTCCTGCGCGGCCTGGCCGAGGAAGCCGGTGCCCGCCATGGACTGGGGGCGCACCAGCGCCGGGGTGAGCATGGGAGTGAAACCGGCGGCCGTGGCCTGCGCCATCGCCGCGTTCACCAGGGCCAGTTCCAGCAGCGCGCCGACGCCGGTGAGGAAGTAGAAGCGGGAGCCGGAGACCTTGGCGCCGCGCTCGACGTCGATGGCGCCGAGCAGCTGGCCGAGCTCCAGGTGGTCCTTGGGCTCGAAGCCCTCGGCACCGAAGTCGCGGATCGTGCCGTGGGTCTCCAGCGTGACGAAGTCCTCCTCGCCGCCGACGGGGACGTCGGGGTGGACGAGGTTGCCGAGCTGGAGCAGCAGCTCCTGGGTCTCGGCGTCCGCCGCGTCGCGCTCGGCGTCGGCGGCCTTGACGTCGGCGGCGAGCTGGCTCGCCCGCTTCAGCAGCTCGGCCTTCTCGTCGCCGGTTGCCTTGGGGATCAGCTTGCCGAGCTGCTTCTGCTCGGCACGCAGCTCGTCGAAGCGGACGCCGGAGGACCTGCGCCGCTCGTCGGCAGACAGGAGAGAGTCGACGAGCGCGACGTCCTCTCCACGGGCGCGCTGGGACGCGCGCACACGGTCGGGGTCCTCACGGAGCAGGCGAAGGTCAATCACGAGGCCAAGGCTACCGGTGCGGGCTTGCCGCTCACGAATCCCTATTCCGAGGACTTCTGATTTGCCACTGTTCGCCCGCTTACGTTCTGTTATGTGCGAAATGCGGAACGTGTCAGATCGCGTCAAGGAAAAGTGTCTCACTCCCTGGGACGGGGCACGCCCTGGGCGTCGGGTTGACCGGATTCCCTTGTGGAGAACGGGACTTAGCGGCCCCGCTGTCCACAGAAATCCACACCCTCCGAAAAGTTATCCACAGGCTGTGTGGAAGATCTGTGGACTTCGGAATTGATCACTCCGGAAGTTGCCGCCGGACTGAGGAATTCCCCGTTCAAACAGGGGCGACACCCGCTTTCGGGTGGAAAAAGGTCGCTCCAAAAGATGAACCAAAGGAAACGAGTGGACGAAGGGTGACCTGCCGGGCGGTGGCCGCATCAGGGGCTTGTAGGGCGATTTGTCGACTGGGTCACACGTCTCTGTCGACTTGTCCCCAGGTCGAGAAGCGGACCTGTGGATAACTTCTGTGGATAACGAAGATGTGCAGGTAGTACTGGCCGGAAGCAGGCTACAGCCGCCTCAGAACCGGCCGTCCTGACAGCGTGCCACCCAGTCCGCCGCCGCCATGAACTCCTCGTCCGAGGTCCCCGCCCGGGCCACCGGAGCCTCGTCGGGCGTGATGTCCGCGCGCGGATAGGAGCCGAGGAACCGCACCTGGAGGCAGATCCGCTTCAGGCCCGTCAGCGCCTCCACCATCCGCCGGTCGGAGATATGGCCCTCGGCGTCGATGCAGAAGCAGTAGTTGCCGATGCCGGCGCCGGTCGGCCGAGACTGCAGCAGCATGAGGTTGATGCCGCGCGAGGCGAACTCGCCGAGCAGGTCGCGCAGGCCACCGGGGTGGTCGTCCCGCTGCCACAGCACCACCGAGGTCTTGTCGGCACCCGTCGGTGCGGCGGGCCGGGCCGGCCGGCCGACCAGCACGAACCGGGTCTGCGCGTTCTCCGCGTCGTGGATCCCGGTCTCCAGGGCCTCGAGGCCGTACCGGGCGGCGGCGAACTCGCCCGCGAAGGCGGCGTCGTAGCGGCCCTCCTGGACCAGGCGTGCGGCGTCCGCGTTGGAGGCGGCCGACTCCCAGTGCGCGTCGGGGAGGTGCTTGCGCATCCAGTTGCGCACCTGCGGCTGGGCCGCCGGGTGGGCGGAGACCGTCTTGATGTCCGTGAGCGCCGTGCCCGGCCGGACCAGCAGCGCGAAGGTGATCGAGAGCAGCACCTCGCGGTAGATCATCAGCGGTTCGCCCGCGACCAGTTCGTCCAGGGTGGTGGTGATGCCCCCCTCGACGGAGTTCTCGATCGGCACGAACGCCGCCTCGGCCTCGCCGGTCCGCACCGCGTCCAGTGCGGACTGCACCGACACATACGGGACCAGCTCCCGGGTGGCCGTTTCCGGGAGCGTCCGCAGGGCGACTTCGGTGAAGGTGCCCTCGGGGCCGAGATACGCATAGCTCGCTGGCATGTCCTCACCCTAATGGGGCCAAGGCGAGCCGTCCTCTCTGTCTCACGACAGCCACTCGACCGGGTGGTTTGGTTCCGGAAAGCCCAGCAGAACCGGTAAACCCCATGACCCCGTCGCGCTCCCGGGGCCCCGCGGCACGGCTCCGGGCTACCCCTCCAGCAGTCGCTGCCCCACGTACTCGCCCTGCCCCGCCCCACCCGGAACCGCGAACAGTCCGCTCGCCTCGTGCCGGATGAACTGCGACAGCGCATCGCCCCGGTCGAGCTTGCGCTGCACCGGCACGAAGCCGCGCAGCGGGTCGGCCTGCCAGCACACGAAGAGCAGACCGGCGTCGGGCGTGCCGTCCGCGTCGAAGCCGTCGTGGTAGGAGAAGGGGCGCCGCAGCATGGCCGCGCCGCCGTTCTTGTCGGGCCGGGTGATCCGGGCGTGCGCGTTGAGCGGGACGACGTACTCGCCCTTGGCGTCGGTCTTCTCCAGGTCCATCGGGGTCGTCTCGTCGCCCCCGGACAGCGGCGCGCCGTCGGCCTTCCGGCGCCCGATGACCGCCTCCTGGGCCGCCACCGACAGCTTCTCCCAGTCGTCCAGGAGCATGCGGATACGGCGTACGACGGCGTAGGAGCCGTTGGCCATCCAGGCGGGATCGCCCGAGGCCGGCACGAAGATCCGCCGGTCGAAGTCGGAGTCGGTCGGCTTCGGATTGCGGGTACCGTCCAGCTGGCCCATGAGGTTGCGGGCCGTCATCGGGTGCGCGGTGGCGCCCGGCGTGCGGTTGAAGCCGTTCATCTGCCAGCGCAGCCGGGCCGTGCCGCCCGCGTCCTTCTGGATCGCGCGCAGCGCGTGGAAGGCGACCAGGGCGTCGTTCGCGCCGATCTGCACCCACAGATCGCCGTCGCTGCGCGCCTTGTCGAGGTGGTCGGAGGAGAAGTCCGGCAACGGGTCCAGCGCGCTCGGCCGCTGCTTCTCCAGGCCGGTCCGCCCGAAGAAGCCGTGCCCGAAGCCGAAGGTGATGGTCAGCGAGGAGGGCCCGGCGTCGCGGGCGACATCGGTGTCGTCGTGCGGCGCGGCCTCGCCCGCCATCAGCCGCTCGGCCGTCGCCGACCAGCGGCGCAGCAGGGCCGCGGCCTCCTTTCGGCCCGCGCCCGCCGCCAGGTCGAAGGCGACGAGATGGCCGCGCGCCTGGAGGCCTTCGGTGATGCCGGGCTGATGTTTCCCGTGAAACATCGCCCGGTCGGAGCCCACCGAGGTCAGTGGGGTGGCCGGTGCGGGCGCGGCGGCATAGCCCACGGCCCCGCCGGCCGTGCCGAGCACGAGCCCGGTGGCGCCCGCGGTGCCGAGCAGCGCGCGCCGGGAGACGCCGCGGCCCCGCGCGGACTCGGGCGTCTGCGGCGTCTCGGCGGAGGTACGGGCCTGCGGGATGGACTGGTCGGGCATGGTGTGGTTCAGCCGATCTGCGCGTTCTTGGAGACGGTCACCTGGTCGATGTCGGAGGTCCGCACGGTGACGGCGATCTTCCAGTCGCCGGCCATGGGGATCTGCACTCCGCTCGCCGACCAGTGGCCGGTCGTGATGTGGTCGGGGGTGACGGGAAGCGGGCCGATCTTCTTCGCCTCCAGGGTGAATTCGACCTTCACCTCAGGGATGTCGAAGGCCCGGCCGTTGGGCCGCTGGACGTAGACGTGCATCTCGTTGCCGCCCACGCGCGCGGGGTCGAGGTCGATGCTGACGACGCCCTTGCCGTCGGTGCCGCCGGTGTCGAAGGGCATGTCCAGGGTCAGCGCGCCGTTGGAGGGCGCCGTGGCCGAGCTGGAGGAGGAGGTGGCGGCCTTGGCGTCCAGTTCGGTGCGGCCCGGCTCGGTCTGGGTCAGCCAGGTGGTGACGGCGAGCAGCACCACCGCGACGCCCGCCTCGGCCAGCACGGAGCGGCGCAGCCCGAACCGGTTCGCGTCACCGTCCCGCAGGCGCTTCTGCCGGGCGGTGTCCATGGCGGCCCGCTGCCGGGCGAGTTGGGCGGCGCGCGCGGTGTCACCGGTGCCGCTGTTCTTCCCGGCCGTTTTCGAGGCCGGGGCGCGCTTCTTCTCGGGCTGCTCGGCGACCGCGACCGCCTTCTTGGCCTTCCCGGAGACGGAGGTCTTCGCGGGCTGCCGCTCGGCCTCCCCGGTGACGGCGACCGCACCGGCGTCGTCGGTGAGCCGGCCCGTCCACCGCCGGGACACGGACGCGATGCCGACCAGCACCGCCACCAGCCCGATCTTGACCAGCAGCAGCTGCCCGTAGCGGGTGTCGGTGAACGCCGACCAGGAGCCCAGCTGGCGCCAGGACTGGTAGGTGCCGGTCGCGACGAGCGCGACGACGCTGCCGAAGGCCACGCGGGAGAAGCGGCGGACGGCGGTGGCCTCGACCGGTGTCTCGGCGGGCGCCCGGTACAGGGCGACGAGCAGGGCGGTGAGCCCGCCCAGCCATGCGGCGACGGCGAGCAGGTGGACGACGTCGACGGGCATGGCGATACCCGGCTGGAGCCCGACCGAGGCGTGCTCGGCCATGGCCCAGCTGGTCGCGAGGCCGGCCGCGACGACCACACCGCCGACCGCGAGCCCGAAGGTCAGATCGCGTTTCTCCGCGCCTTCCTCGCGCTTGGTGAAGGCGCCGAAGAGGACCGCGATGAACAGCGCGGCGGCGGCGAGCAGCAGCAGCCGGGAGACCAGCGCCGCGCCGGTCTTGGTCTGCAGCACCTGGCCGAGCAGACCGAGGTCGAAGACGTCGGCGAGCTTGCCCGAGGTGGTGTAGGAGCCGCGCAGGAGCAGCAGCCACAGGGTGGCCGCGGTGAGCGTGAGCCAGCCGCCGACGACCAGCCGCTGCAGGGCCCGTACGCCCGCCCCGCGCTGCCAGCAGGCGAGCACGAAGGCCGCGCCGCCTGCCAGCACGATGAAGCCGGCGTACGACGCGTACCGCCCGAACGCGTAGAGAGCGCCCACGAGCCCGCCGCCCGCGACCGGACCGGTGTCGGAGACCACGGTCTGCGAGGGCGCCCCGATGGAGAAGGTGTAGGCGCCGGAGACGGGGTGGCTGTCTGCCGAGACGATCTGGTAAGTGACGGTGTAGGTGCCCTTGCCCAGGCCGCTCTTGAGCCGCACGGCGTACGTCGTCCCGCTCACGTTGGCGGGTTTGCCGGTCTGGACCGGCTTGCCCCGGGGGTCGAGGACGCGCAGGGAGTCGTCGTTCGTCGCCACCTTCTCGGAGAAGGTGAGGGACACCTGGCTGGGCGCCTGCCTGACCACCACCCCCTGCGCGGGGTCGCTGCCGGTCAGCGCCGCGTGGGCGGAGGCCGGTCCGGCGCCGGCGAGCAGGGCGCCGGCGACGGCGAGGAGCAGCAGCACCAGGGTGCGCAGGCTGCCCCGCTGTCGCGTGGGGGTGATGGTCCGCGTCACGATGGTCGGTCCTCCCTCAGTGGCCGGTCGACGGGTTGTACGTCGCGGACTTCACCGGCATCTCGACGGTGAGGGGACCGGACTTGGCGAAGGTGAGCTTCACGGTGACCGTCTGGCCCTGCTTCGGCTGGTGCTTCAGCTTCTCGAACATCAGATGGTTGCCGCCGCTTTTGAACACGAGTTGACCATGGGCGGGTATGGCGAAGGAGCTCTGCTCCTGCATGGCGCCGCCCATGGTGCTGTGCATGGTGACCTGACCGGCGACGTCACTGCTCACCGAGGTCAGCGTGTCCTCGGCGCCGCCCTTGTTGGCGACCGTCAGAAAGCCGGCGGCCATGTCGGCGGAGACCGGCTGGGGCATGTACGGCCCGCTCACCGAAAGTTCGGCCTTCGCGGAGCCGGAGTCCGAGCAACCCGCGAGGGCGAGGGCGCCGACGAGCGCAGCGGCCGCGGTCAGGGCGGCGGGGCGGCGCCTCACGGGGTCGCCCCCTTGACGAGCTTGGGCAGGTCCTTGGTGTAGTCGTCGACCGTGGCGTCCTCGCCGTAGAGGACGTAACCGCCGTCCGTCTTCGGGGAGAAGGCGATCACCTGGGTGCCGTGGACGGAGACGAGCTTGCCGTTCTTGTCCTTCGTCGTCGGCTCCACGGAGATGCCGACGGAACGGGCGCCGGCCTGGATGGTGGCGAAGTCCCCGGTCAGCCCGATGAACTGCGGGTCGATGCCCTTGAGCCACTTGCCCAGCTCGGTGGGGGTGTCACGGCCGGGGTCGGTGGTGACGAACACGACCCGAAGGTCGTTCTGCTCGACCTTGGGCAGGGCCTTCTTGGCGACGGCGATGTTGCTCATCGTCGTCGGGCAGATGTCAGGGCAGTGGGTGTAGCCGAAGTACAGCAGGGTCGGGTGGCCCTTGGTCTCCTGACGGAGGTCGTACTTCTTGCCGTGCGTGTCGGTGAGGACGAGGTCCGGCTTCTCGAAGGGCTGGTCGAGGACGGTGGCGGCCTTGCCCGAGTCGGACACCCCCGAGACCGCGGAGACCGGCGACTTGCCGTCGTTCCCGCTGCCGCAGGCGGAGAGGGTCAGGGTGGCGGCGGCGAGCAGCGCGGCCGCGGCGAACGTCTTCTTGCGCATAGAAAAATGTCCCAGATGTGAGTACTCCGGCGCGCACCGGGGTCGTACGCCGGCCACGACAGCGTCGCACGCCTCGTACGGCCCCCGGTGCGGGGTCCGGAACGGCTTAGACGGTCCGGCGGCGGCCCGCGAGGACGCCGTAGGCGACGCCCGCGACGCCGAGGGCGATGCCGACCACGCCGAGCACGCGCGCGGTGGTGTCGGTGTCATGGGCGTCGGAACCGGTGGCGGCGGTCGCGGTCGCGGTCGTGTCGGAGGCGTCCTTGGCGTTCGCCGAGCCGTGCTCGTCGGTCGCGGTGGACAGCTGCAGCACCGGCGCCGGGTTCTCCGGCTCGTCCTGGCCGGCCTGGGGCACCTCGATCCAGCGCACGACCTCCTTGTCGGAGTACGTCTGGAGCGCCTTGAACACGAGCTGGTCGGTGTTGTCGGGCAGGGCGCCCACGGAGACCGGGAACTTCTGGAAGTAGCCCGGCTGGATGCCCTTGCCGTCGGCGGCGGTCCAGGTGACCTTGGTGACGGCCTCGTCGATCTTCTCGCCGTGCATGCTCAGCGGCTTGTCCAGCTTGGACTTGGTGACCTTCACGTTCCAGCCGGGGACGGACTCGGCCATGACCGAGGCGAGCGGGTGGTCGGCCGGGAAGTTGACCTCGACCTGGGTGGTCGAGGCGTTGTCGCGCTCGTTGGGGACCTTGAAGTCGACCACGGCGTAGCCGCCCTTGGCCGCGGGGCCCTCCGGCTGCACGGTGACGTGCGCGAAGGCGGGGGCGGACAGCGCCAGTACGGCCGTGCCCGCCACGGCGCCGACGGCGGCGAGACGGGAGACGGCACGACGGGAGACGGCGCGACCAGAGGCGATACGGAAAGCCTGCATGGCAGGAGCACTCCACTCTGAGAGTTCGGTGACGAAGAGAGGTACGCGTGCGCGTGGCCGTGCCGTTCGGCGGGCTCACGTGCGCACGCGCGCGTGCCGCGCGACGGCGGCAGCCCTCTCCGCCGCATCGGGTGGAGTGGTGCGCGCGTCGCGTCAGGCGGCGAGACGGAAGGCGGCGGCGGGCGGGCCGCGCCGGATCACCGTGTGCTGGAGTGCGGTGGTGTGCGGGGCGGGCGCCTCGTCCCGGCCGGCCGGCCGGCCGTGCGGGCCGGGCTGTGCGTCGGGGAGCAACCCGGCGCACAGGGCGCGCACCAGCGCGAGCGCCCCGCGCAGGGACCGTACGAGCGCCCCCTCCGCGACTCCGTGCGCCGACAGCTCGATCAGCCGCAGCAGCGCCAGGTCGCCGCGGCGCAGCAGCCAGCCGGCGGCGACGGCCGCGAGGACGTGGCCGAGCAGCATCGGCAGTGAGGGCAGCGGGGCGGCGGAGGAGCCGGTGGCGTTGTACGCGGGCGTGCCGCCCACGACGGCCGCGGGACGGCTCGAGCGGTCGATGAGGTGGGCGGCGAGCAGGACGTGGAAGGCGCGTCCCGGGGTGAGGGCGGTCGGGCTCGCCCCGCACAGGAGCCGTGCGGCCTGCTCGACCAGCGCCGTGTCGCCGAGCGAGGAACCCCGCGCACCCGGTGCCCCCGTCGCCATGCCGTTCGCCATGCCACTCGTCATGGCACCGGAGGCCATGGCGGTCCCGTGCTGACCCAGCCCGAACAGCATGTGCAGCGCGGTCTGGCCGAGCGCGAGGAGCGCGGCGATACCCGGCAGCGAGCGGGTCCGCCCCGCGAGCGGCACCACGAGCAGCAGACAGCCGAGGAAGCCCGCGCCCAGCGTCCACAGCGGCACGCCCGCGCAGGAGGCCAGGGTGTGCCCGCACGCGGCCAGCGCGACGCAGACCGCGGCGAACACCGCGGCCCGCAGGATCCGGAGGCCGGCTCCGGGGCGCGCCGTGCGCGGGTGGGGGGCAGTCATGGCGGCCCCATCATCGCACTGCCCTTGTCGGCGCGCTGTGGCAGGGCAGCAGGATCGCCCCTCATACACCGATTCCTCCCTCGGCGCATCGACCGTATGGGCGGAGTCACGTCAACGGTGTGCTTACGACCACCTACGGGCGGCAATAGGTATCGGTATGTCGTACCGCGGCCAGGAGGCTGGAGCATGAGCATCTGGTGGTCACTCCATCTGCGCCGCGAGGCCGCGAGCGTGCCGCTCGCCCGGCGGCTTCTCATCGGCACCATGGAGACCGCGGGCGTCGACCCCGAGATCTCCTACGACCTGTCCGTGGCCCTGACCGAGGCCTGTGCGAACGCCGTCGAGCACGGCGGGGGCGCACCGCACGGCGGCAGTTCGGAGGCGTACCGGGTGACCGCGTACCTCGACGGCGAGAAGTGCCGTATCGAAGTGGCCGATTCCGGACCGGGGTTCTCCGTCGCCCAGGAGATCCGTCCCGCCCGCACGGACGCCGAGCACGGCCGCGGGCTCTGTCTCATCAGGGAACTCGCCGATCACGTCCACATCGGCGGCCGGGGCGGCACGGTGGTCAGCTTCGACAAGATCCTCAAGTGGAAGAAGGATCCGTCACTGCTGACGGCGTAGTTCACGCTCACGGCATAGTGACGGCATGGAGATCGAGAACGGGGACATAGCGGCCGGGGTGACGCTGCGGCTTCTGGCGAGGACCGACGCGGGCGCGCTGAGCGCGGCCTATGAGGACAACCGCGAGCACCTGCGGCCGTGGGAGCCGCGCCGGCCCGATTCCTTCTTCACCGAGGCGGGGCAGCGGGAGCGGATCGACGGGCTGCTGCGGCTGTTCTCCGACGGCGGTGCGGTGCCCTTCGTCTTCCAGGCGGCGGACGGGCGGATCGTCGGGACCGTCACCCTGACCGGGATCGTCCGGGGGCCCTTCTGCAGTTCCTCCCTCGGCTACTGGGTGGCCGCCGACCAGCAGCGGCGCGGCCTGGCCACCGCGGCGGTGGAGCGGGTCTGCCGGATCGCCCGGGACACGGTGGGACTGCACCGGATCGAGGCGTCGACCCTGATCGGGAACACCGGCTCGCAGCGGGTGCTGGCGAAGTGCGGGTTCGAACCCATCGGCACGGCCCCGAAGTACCTGCACATCGACGGGGAGTGGCGGGACTGCAGGCTCCTCCAGCGGATCCTGCACGACCATGATCCGGCGCTGTGAGGGGGCGTTCCCGGCCGGATTCCGGCCCGGCCGACCTGCACCGCTCTTCGCCGGCCCGTGCCCGTCCGGCCGGCACGGTGCGTTCCTGGCTTCCTCGATCGTGACGTGACCCCACGCAAACACCTCCCTCCCCGGCGCCGCGCCCTCGCGGTGACCGGCGGCACGGTGGCCGCCGGCGGTCTGACCGTCGCCGGGTACCGGTCGGCATTCACCGACACCGCCGCGACCGGCACCGACGCCGCGACACCACCGCTATGGCACCGACACCGCCGCGCCGACGCCGGAACGACTGTGGCGGCCACCGGGGCACCGTGATGCCGAGCCGCACCCGCACCCGCACCCCGCGACGGACCACACTCCGTACGGCGCGACCCGCACCCGCGGCCGGCAGTCACCCCAGCGCCTTCGCCAACGCCTCCAGCGCCTCCGGATACGCCCGTTCCCGGGGCGTGCCGTAGCCGACGATCAGTCCCTGCGGGCGGCCGGTGTCGCGGCCGTGCCAGTGGTCGCCGAGGGCGCCCAGGGCGAGCCCCTCCGCCTGCGCGCGCGCCAGCGCCTCCGCCTCGTCGGGAACGTCGATCAGCGCGTGCAGCCCCGCGGCGATCCCGTGCACGCGCCGCCCCCCGCCCAGCCGGTCCAGCAACTGGTCCCGGCGCCGCCGGTAGCGCAGCCGGCACGCGCGCACGTGCCGGTCGTAGGCATGGCTGTCGATCAGCTCCGCGAGCGCCAGCTGCCCGATGGTCTCGGTGTGGTGGTCGCTGTGCAGCTTGGCGTCGGCGACCGCGTCGACCAGGTGCGTCGGCAGCACCATCCAGCCGAGGCGGAGGGCGGGGCCGAGCGTCTTGGAGGCGGTGCCCAGGTAGACCACCTGGCCCGGCGACATGCCCTGGAGCGCGCCCACCGGCTGGCGGTCGTAGCGGAACTCCCCGTCGTAGTCGTCCTCGATGATCAGTCCGCCACCCGCGCGTGCCCAGTCGCAGAGCGCCCGCCGCCGCTCCGGGTGCAGGGGCACCCCCGTCGGGTACTGGTGCGCCGGCGTCACCACCACGGCGGCGGCGTCGCCCAGCTCCCCGGGGCGCACCCCGCGCGCGTCGACCGGCACCGGCAGGACCGTTCCGCCATTGCGCCGCACCACATCCCGGTGGAACGGCAGTCCGGGATCCTCCATGGCGACGGCGGCGCCGTCCAGCACGCGCGTGAGGAGCGCGAGGCCCTGCACATAGCCGGAGGTGATGACGATCCGCTCCGGCGGAGCGAGCACCCCGCGCGCCCGGCCCAGGTAACCGGAGAGCGCCGTGCGCAGCTCGATGCGGCCGCGCGGGTCGCCGTAGTCGTACGCCAGTGAGGGCGCCGTCGCTATGGCCCGGCGCAGCGCGCGCAGCCAGGCCGCCGCCGGGAAGGCGCCGACGTCCGGACTGCCGGGGCGCAGATCGAAACGCGGGGCACGCGTGCGTGTCGCGGTGCTGGGCTCAGCCGACTCGACGCTCGGCAGTTCGGCGACCCGGGTGCCCGATCCCTGACGAGCCGTCAGATAACCTTCGGTGACGAGCTGGTCGTAGGCGGCCTTGGCGGTTCCGCGTGAGATGCCGAGTTCCGCGGCGAGCCGCCGGGTGGCCGGCAGCCGGGTGCCCGGGGCGAGCCGGCCGTCCCGTACGGCGTCCCGGAGCGCCCGTTCCAGGCCGGCCCGGCGGCCGTCCGCCGAGTCCGGCTCCAGATGCAGGTCTACGCCGACACCGGACCAGAAGTCGTTCACGAGAACCTTCCCCCCAGGCACGCGAATGGCCGGGCACCTCCCCGGTACCCGGCCATTCAAACGCAGATCAGCCCTTCAGCGAGGCCATCCACGCCTCGACCTCGGCGGAGCGGCGCGGCAGACCGGCCGAAAGGTTTCGGTTGCCGTCCTGCGTCACCAGGATGTCGTCCTCGATGCGGACGCCGATGCCCCGGTACTCCTCGGGGACCGTCAGGTCGTCGGCCTGGAAGTACAGGCCCGGCTCGACGGTGAGGACCATGCCCGGCTCCAGCGTGCCGTCGACGTACGTCTCGGTCCGCGCGGCGGCGCAGTCGTGGACGTCCATGCCGAGCATGTGGCCGGTGCCGTGCAGGGTCCAGCGGCGCTGCAGCCCCAGCTCCAGCACGCGCTCGACCGGGCCCTCGACCAGGCCCCACTCGACGAGCCTCTCGGCGAGCACGCGCTGGGCGGCGTCGTGGAAGTCGCGGTACTTGGCGCCCGGCTTCACGGCCGCGATACCGGCCTCCTGGGCGTCGTACACGGCGTCGTAGATCTTCTTCTGGATCTCGCTGTAGGTGCCGTTGACCGGCAGCGTGCGCGTGACGTCGGCGGTGTAGAGCGTGTGGGTCTCCACACCGGCGTCGAGCAGCAGCAGATCCCCGGAGCGGACCGGGCCGTCGTTGCGCACCCAGTGCAGGGTGCAGGCGTGCGGGCCGGCGGCGCAGATGGAGCCGTAGCCGACGTCGTTGCCCT
Source organism: Streptomyces sp. NPDC052109 (assembly GCF_040680195.1). Lineage (NCBI taxonomy): Bacteria > Bacillati > Actinomycetota > Actinomycetes > Kitasatosporales > Streptomycetaceae > Streptomyces > Streptomyces sp. NPDC052109. Next base: position 44,940 of record NZ_JBFAWF010000025.1, read on the forward strand.
CCACGCGCGCGCGGAGGAAGAACGTGCCCTCGATATAGCGCTCGCTGGTGGCCTCGGCCTTGTCGAGGACCTTGACCACGTCCTCGAAGCCGCGGACCGTCGAGTCGACGGCCTTCTGCAGCTCGCCGATCTCGAACTCGTCCTTGACCAGCCGGGCCTCGGAGAGGAAGACGCGCAGCTCCTCGTCGCGCTCGGCGGTGACCTTGTCGGTCAGGGCCGCCTCGATGCCGGCGTCGTAGCCCCGCACCACGCGCACCGGGCCGGTGGCCTCGCGCAGCCTGTCGGCCAGCTCGCGCACGTCGGAGGCCGGGATGCCGTACAGCGCCTCGGACTCGGCGAGGGAGTGGCGGCGGCCGACCCACAGCTCGCCCTGGCCGGAGAGCCAGAACTCGCCGTTCTCCCGGTCGGAGCGGGGCAGGAGGTAGATCGTCGCCTCGTGGCCGTCGGCCGTGGGCTCCAGGACAAGGACGCCGTCCTCGGTCTGGTTGCCGGTGAGGTACGCGTACTCGACCGAGGAGCGGAAGGGGTACTCGGTGTCGTTCGAGCGGGTCTTCAGGTTGCCCGCCGGGACCACCAGGCGCTCGCCCGGGAAGCGGGCGGAGAGCGCGGCGCGGCGGCGGGCGGTCTCGGCCGCCTGCGGGATCGGCGCCAGGTCGCGCAGCTCGGTGTCGGCCCAGCCGGACTTCATGTTCTCGGCCAGCTCGTCGGAGACGCCCGGGTACAGGCCGTTCTTGCGCTGCTTGATGGGCTCCTCGGACTCGGTCTCGGGGCCCTCCGCGGTAGCGGAGTCGGGCACAGCCGGGTTGAGCTCGTCGGACACGTGATCCTCCTCGATACGCCTTGTGATCTCCCCCGGGGCCCGCGACGCTCCTGCTTGTGGCCGAGCGGGGACCTCCATCATCGTACGGTCGCATCGGGAGGGGACCGGGGCCGGATGCCCTGTTATGCCCGGTCATACAGGCTGCGGACGGCCGGCTCAGTCGAAGCGGGCCGCCAGCAGCACCACGTCCTCCTCGCTGTCGGCCGCGTCCAGGCCGTCGGGCAGGACGGTGCGCAGGACGTGGTCGGCGACCGCCCCGGGGTCGTGCCGCAGCGCCCGCGGGACGCTCGCGGCGGCCGTGTGGAGGCGGGCGAAGGCACGGTCCATCGGGTCGCCCGTACGGTGCAGCAGCCCGTCGGTGTAGAGCAGGACCGTCTCCCCGGCTCGGGCCTGGACCTCGACGCTCGGCGCCTCCCAGCAGGCGAGCATGCCGAGCGGTGCGGAGACCGAGGTCTCGGCGAACTCGGTGCGCCGCTCGCCGACCAGCAGCGGCGGGCTGTGCCCGGCGCCGGCCAGGGTGATCTTGCGCAGGATGGGCTCGCAGTAGGCGAACAGCGCGGTGGCCGAGCGGGCCGGCTCGGTCAGCCGCAGCAGCAGCTCCAGGTCGGACAGGACGGCGACCGGGTCCTCGCCCTCCATCACGGCGTACGCCCGCAGCGAGGCGCGCAGCCGGCCCATGGCGGCGACGGCGCTCGGGCCGGAGCCGGTGACCGAGCCGACGCAGAGGCCGAGCGCGGCGTCGGGCAGCGGCAGCGCGTCGTACCAGTCGCCGCCGCCGCGCGGCCCGGTGCGGTGCCGGGCGGCGAGCTGGACGCCGGGCACCCGGGGCAGCCGGGTGGGCAGCAGTTCCTCGGTGAGGGTCGCCATGCGTGCGCGGGTGCGCTCCACCTCCAGCAGCCGGGCGAGGTGCTCGGTGGCGTGGCGGACGTAGAGGCCGGCGAGGTGGCGCTGCCGCTCATGGGGTTCGGCCGGTTCGTCGTAGAGCCAGACGGCGGCGCCGAGACGGCCGGCGGAGTCGGAGGCGAGGGGCAGGGCGTAGCTGGCGGCGTAGCCGAGGCGCGCGGCCACCTCGCGGTGCCGCGGGTCGAGGCCGTCCTCGGCGAGGAGATCGGGGTGGACGATCTCGGCGGTGGTGCCGGTGTCGTAGGGCAGCGCTCCGCGCGGGACGGTCTCGATGTGGCCGAGGTCGGCGCGGCCGAGGCCGAGGCCGAGGGTGGTGCGGGGGCCGAGTCCGTCGCCGGGCTCCAGGGCGACCAGGCCGCGGCGGGCGCCGACGAGGGCGGCTCCGGCGCGCAGCAGTTCGTGCAGGGCGGGTTCCAGCGCGTTCGTGCGGGACAGGCGCTCGGTGAGTTCGTGGAGGGTCGTGAGGTCCGAGACCCAGCCGGCCAGCCGGTCCTGGAGGAGGGCGCCGGGCGCGGGGGTGTTGGGGGCGGGGACGGGAGCGGCGCCGGGGGAGGGGGGAGTGGGCGCGACAGTGTGGGCGGGCGTCGGGACCGTTGGATCGATTCCAGCCACTTTCGGAGGGTGGGGGGCGTTCATGGCGTCCGGCCTTCAGACCGGTGCGTATTGCTGAAAAGCATCGCAAACCCCCATGTCATTCTGCGCCGCTAGCAGTGTCTCCACATGTACACGCACTCGTGAGGGGATGTCCAGCATTGTCCTGCGGGGATTCCTGGTGTCCATGGGTCGGACGAGGTTTTCTCCGGAACCCCTTGCCTTACTGCCAAGTTGGCTGAAAACTGCACCAGGTATCGGTCCATTGCGGTCGACTGGCCTTGCTCCACGGAGCGTCACAGCGGTCGTGATGGGTACGTACTCGGAGAAGGCCAGGGGTGGTTGGGGGCCACCCGGAACCTGGCGACGGACCCGGGCGTCATAGCCACCGACGGCCGAGCCCCATCCTCCCTGGCGGAGGCGGAGAGAAACACGCGCGACGGCAAAACGCCATACTTCGCCACCCCCGCGCCGCAGCCGTGCTTGTGAAAGACGCACTACGGACGCGGACGCGGCCCATGCTCGACCCCTTGGGGTTTCCCCCTGCCATGCGCAGGAGTGTGATGCGCCAACAGGTACGCACAGTGAAGTGATCGACACATGGTGTGATGTGGACCACGGTGTTGCCAGCGGTGCAACGGAAAGGAACGAGCGCTCATGCGCGAGATCCTCGGAAGGCGACGCAGGCTCCTGTCCAGGCGGAACGACGGGAGGCCTGAGCTGATCAGCGCGGCCCTGACCTTCGCGACCGAGTGGCAGTGGCCCGTACTCCCGGGTGTGGCCCCGGACCCGCAGGGGCGGGCCCGCTGCGGCTGTCCCGACCCGGAGTGCACGGTGCCCGGTGCGCACCCCTTCGATCCCGGCCTCCTCGCCGCCACGGCAGACGCCCGCATGGTGCGCTGGTGGTGGACCAACCGGCCGAGCGCGCCCATCATCCTGGCCACCGGGGGCAAGGCGCCCTGCGCGGTCAGCCTGCCGGCGCTCGCCGCCTCCCGCGCCCTCGCCCTGCTCGACCGGCGGGGCATGCGCCTCGGCCCGGTGATCGCCTCGCCCACCCGCTGGGCGCTGCTCGTCAAGCCGTACTCCATGGAGCAGCTGGGCGAACTGCTCTACGCCAAGGACTTCGTCCCCGGCTCGCTGCGCTTCCACGGCGAGGGCGGCTATCTCGCCCTGCCCCCCTCGGAGACCGGCCAGGGCACCGTCCGCTGGGAACGGGCTCCGCTGCCCGGCTCGGCCGCGCCCTGGGTGCCCGATGTGGAGGCCGTGGTGGACGCCGTGGTCGACGCCCTCACTCGTACGGGTGTGAGCGCGCCCGAGTTGTAAGGGTGTCGGGCGCGGGCGGGGCGGGTCCGGCCCGCCCGCTCGTTATCTTCCGCACATGCTGCGAAATTCTGGGGGACATGGCCGTCGGTTCTCCGGGCGGCCTTCCGGGGAGCATGCTCGGCGGTCTCCGCGCCGCGCCGCCCGGTCGGCGGAGGCGCGCGGGCCGGATCCCCGAACCCTGCGCCTGCTCGCACTCGCCGGCGTGGTGACGGCCGCGGTCGTGCTGCCGCTGGCCGTGGCCTCCGCGGGACAGGTGGACAGGGCCGCCCGGCACACGGCGGCCGAGCAGTCCCGGGAGGCTGTACGGGCCCCCGGGCGCGAGGATCCGGTCGGCTCTCTCGAGGACGCCGTCGGCGCCGGTGCCGCAGGGGCCGAGGCGGCCGCCGGGACCGCCGACGCCAAGTTTCCCGCCCCCGGCCGGTCGTCCGGACTGCTCGGGATCGGCCTCGCCACCGCGGCGCGGTGCGGCCCCGAGGTCACCTCCCCCGACGGCGTCGAGGCGCAGACCTGCGTACTGACCCAGGGCGCCGACACCTGGGCCCGCACCTACTACCGCAACGCCACCGGCAAGTCGCTGGACTCCGTGCTGAGCCTGATGGGCCCGGGCGGCCACAGCCTGCAGATGCACTGTGTCACGAGCGCCGACGACGAGCCCGCCACCTGCGAGACACCCCGTGAGCACAGCAGGGGCGGCCCGGACGGCTACACGGCCGTCACGGAGTTCGCCGCGCGCGGCGCCGACGGCGCGCTCTTGCTGCGCTCGGCCAGCGACTCGGCGGACGCGGCCGGCACCTCCGCGGCCGGCGATTCTGCGGCCGGCTCCCACAACTCCGGGAAGAAAAAGGGCGGTTGACCCTCCCCGGCCCGATGCGCACCGTATGCGGGCATGGAAAGACCCGGTTGCTGGCGACGGGGGATGCACCAGCAACCGGGCTACTGGAACGGTAACAAGAGATCGGCGGTTCGCAAATTCCGCCCGGGGCATTCGGCCACCGATTTCCCTCTTACCAGGGGGAGTTGTGACAGGAGTCACCTGTTCCGGGGCCGTGCTCCCGCCTCACCGACCGTTCAGTCGTGACGCGCGCGCGGGGCGCGTCAGCTCAGGGTGACCTGCCGGTTGGTCAGGCCGCCGCGCGCCCGGCGTTCCTCCGGTGTGAGCGGCTCGGTGACGGCCAGGGCCGCGGCGAGGCGCTCGGCGAATGCGGCGGCCGGCTTCTCCACGTCGTCGGCCGTCACCCCGCTCGGCAGGTCCCAGACCGGCACGGTGAGGCCGTGAGCACGGAAGGAGCCCACGAGCCGGGTGCCCTCGCCCAGGTTCGAGCGGCCCGCCGCGTGCAGCCGCGCGAGAGCGTCCAGAAGCCGCTCCTCCGGATGCGGCATCACCCAGCGCAGGTGGTTCTTCTCCGGGGTCTCGCACCAGTACGCGGCGTCCACGCCGGTCAGCTTCGCCGTCGGGATCGCGGCCGCGTTGGCCCGCTCCAGGGAGGCGGTCACCTCCGGGGTGGCGTTCTCCGCGTCCGGCACCCAGAACTCGAAGCCGCTCTGCAGCGCCGGCTCGAACGGCGCCCCGAGGTCGAGCACGTCCTGCAGTCGCGGTCCGTCGGCCGGGGCGCGGCGGCCCTGCACCGGAGTGCCGGGCTCGGCCGTCAGGGCGCGCTGCAGGGTGTCGGCGAGGTCGCGGCTGAGGTCGCCGGACGCCGTGTCGTTCTGCAGGCCGATCAGGACCGAGCCGTCGTCGCGGCGCAGCGCCGGCCAGGCCATCGGCAGCACCGTGGCGAGCGTGACGGACGGGACGCCCTCGGGCAGGCCGTCCTTGAGGGTCAGCTCGACCGTCGCGGCCGGCACCAGCTCGCGCAGCGCCACCCAGTCGCACTCGCCGGGCAGCCCTTCGAACGGGCGGTGCACCAGCTCGGTCGCCGCGTGCGCCGCGGTCCGGCCGTGGCACGCCTTGTAGCGCCGGCCGCTGCCGCAGGGGCAGGGCTCGCGGGCGCCGACAACCGGGATCTCCTCGTCCCTGAGCTGCGGCCGCTCGGCCTTCGTCTGGGGTCGCTTCTTGGCCATCGTGGGGTCTCCCGGTTACGGCTCTTCTCGTACGGGCGCGAGCCTAGCCGTTCGGGCCGTGACCGGCGGGAACCTGTGGACAACGCACGTCAGCTCGAGGCCGACGGTGTGAATCTGTGGATACGTCGGGGTGTCGCGCGGCCGGCGCCGGGTCCTCGACCGCGGGTCCGGATCCCGGACTTCGGTCCGTCGGCCGAGGGGCTCGGCCGCGTCAGCGGGTCCAGGTGCCGGACCGTGCCCGCCGCCCGAAGCCGTCGGCCCGGGTCCTTCGGTCCAGTCGTCGGCCGCGCCCGTCGGCCCGGGTCCTCCACCGGGCCGTACGACCCAGTCCTCCACCGGGCCCGTTCAGTCCAGGTCGTCGAACGCGTCCGCGAACTCCAGGCCGGCCACGTCGGCCATGCCCGCGAGCGCGGGTGCGGGTGCGGTGACGCGCGTAGCGAAACCGTTCTGACGGCATCCGGCATCGGGATCGTGGACGTCCTCGTGGACCACCACCCAGACCGTCACCTCGCCGTGGACGTCGTCCCGGACGCCCCAGTCGTCGGCCAGGGCCGTGATGATGTTGAGCCCCCGGCCGCCGTGCGCGGTCACCGACGGGGTGGCCGGGGCCGGGCGGGTCGGACCGCCGCCGTCCGTGACCTCGACGATGAGCCGGCCCCGCGCGTCGACCCGCCACGCGGCGCGCACGTCACCGTCGCCGGCCGGCGCGTCGCCGAGGGGCCGCCCGTGCTTGCAGGCATTGCTCAGCAGTTCGGAAAGGATCAGAACGGCATCGTCGATGACCGATTCGGGAACGCCACCGCTGCGCAACTGCGAACGCATCCGGTGCCTTGCCTTCCCCACGCCCGCAGGGCCATGGGGTACGGCCATGCTCGACGACGTGGGCACCTCCTGTGCCACCACCAACGCCACCCCCGAGACCTCCTTTGCCCCACGCCACGGTGTGGATGCCCCATTGGCCTGTACCGGAAACCGGCCAATCCTCTTCCGGTGACGCACTCGCAACGGCCCTGTGCGGAACGAACGCGCCGGAGCACTCCTTGTGACGAAGACCTTTTCTGTGGTCGTCGCATGGCTGGATTTCAGTGGTGTGGCCGAGAGTGGAGGATTCAGCAGCCGCACAGCGGGGTCAAGAGATGCGCACAGCTCTTTACCGGCCTCTTGAGGTCACATCCGCCCCAACCGGCGCAGGACCGCGCCCGGACGGTTGGTGATGATGGCGTCGATGCCCAGTTCCACGCAGAGATCGACGTCCTCGGGCTCGTTCACGGTCCACACGTGCACCTGATGGCCGGTGCGTTTCAGCCGTTCCACATAGGCGGGCTGACTGCGCACGATCCGGATCGAGGGCCCCGCGATCCGCACGCCCGCGGGAAGCCGGCCGTCCCGCAGCCGCGGGGTGAGGAACTGCACCAGGTAGACCGTCGGCAGCGTCGGCGCGGCGGCACGCACGCGATGCAGCGAACGCGCCGAGAAGCTCATGATCCGGACCGGTGACTCGGCGGCGGACGCCGGTGCGTCCAGGCCGAAACGCTTCAGCAGCGTCAGCAGCCGCTCCTCGACCTGTCCGGCCCAACGCGTGGGGTGCTTGGTCTCGATGGCCAGCTCCACCCGCCGCCCCGCGTCCGCCACCAGCTCCAGCAGTCGCTCCAGGGTGAGCACGGAGGTGTCGGCCGGGTCCTCGGGCCGGTGCACCCAGTCGGGCTCCTCGGTGCGTCCGCGCCAGGCCTCGCGCGTCTTCCAGGAGCCGAAGTCGAGGGTCGCGAGATCGGCCAGCTCCAGCGCGGAGACGGCGCCGCGGCCGTTGGAGGTACGGTTCACGCGTCGGTCGTGGACGCAGACCAGATGGCCGTCGGCGGTCAGCCGTACGTCACACTCGAGGGCGTCGGCGCCGTCCTCGATCGCCTTCTTGTAGGCGGCCAGGGTGTGCTCGGGCGCGTCCTCGGAGGCGCCTCGGTGGGCGACGACCTGGATGGAGCGCTGTGGTGCGTGGGTCACCGCGTCATGGTGCCACCGTCCGGGGGTGTGCGGGGCGGCCGGGGCGCACGAAGCGCCCGTTTATGTAACTTTTGCAAGTAAGACCCTATGTAAAGAATCGCCATGGACCCACAGCCACCGCTTATGGTGCTCTGACGGCCCGTGGGAAAAGCTGACTGCATACAAATGGCACAGTGAGAACTGACCACAGCACCATGCACAGCTGCCGAGCGTGACCGAGTGCGACCGACAACAACAGCCGTGGACCGAGGAGAAGAGCTGTGAGCACCGAGAACGAGGGCAACGAGGTACCCCCGGCCCCGTCCGCACCTCCCGTGCCGGTGGCCTCTCCCGCTTCCCCGCAGGACTCCGCGCCCGAGGGGAACGAGCCGACGGCCCCCCTCCCGCCGGTCCCCCAGGACGCTCCGGCCACGGCCGGGAACCAGCCGGGCAGGCCCGACACCCCGCACCCCTCCGGCTCGGCCCCTGACGGCTCCTGGCCGCCCCCGCCGCCCGCGACCCCGCCGTACGGCGAGGGCCCGTTCTACGGCGCTGCGCCTGCCGGTACCGGTGCCGCGGGCGGCTTCGGCGGCGCGGGTGGCGCCGGCGGCTGGGGAGCGTCGTACCAGCAGCCCGCCCCGAAGCCCCGCAGCGGGCGCGGCGGTCTCGTCGCGGCGGTCCTGGTGGCCGCGCTGGTCGCGGGCGGCCTGGGCGGCGGCCTCGGCTACACCCTGGCCAAGAACAACGACAGCAACGGCTCCACCACCGTCTCCGCCTCCGACGGCAGCGCCTCGCAGGTCAGGCGCGCGCCCGGCACGATCGCCAACGTGGCCGCCAAGGCGCTCCCCAGCACGGTCACCATCGAGGCCCAGAGCACCAACGGCGAGGGCGGCACGGGCACCGGGTTCGTCTTCGACACCCAGGGCCACATCGTCACCAACAACCACGTGGTGGCCGACGCCCTCGACGGCGGCAAGCTGACCGCCACCTTCCCGAACGGCAGGAAGTACGACGCCGAGGTCGTCGGCCACGCCCAGGGCTACGACGTGGCGGTCATCAAGCTCAAGAACCCCCCGTCCGACCTCAAGCCGCTCGCCCTCGGCGACTCCGACAAGGTGGCCGTCGGCGACGAGACGATCGCCATCGGCGCGCCCTTCGGCCTGTCCAACACGGTGACGACCGGCATCATCAGCGCCAAGAACCGCCCGGTCGCCTCCAGCGACGGCAGCTCCAGCAGCAAGGCGTCGTACATGAGCGCCCTGCAGACCGACGCGTCGATCAACCCGGGCAACTCCGGCGGCCCGCTGCTGAACGCCTCCGGCGCGGTCATCGGCATCAACTCGGCGATCCAGTCGACCAGCAGCGGCGGCTTCGGCTCCGGCCAGTCCGGCTCGATCGGCCTGGGCTTCGCCATCCCGATCGACCAGGCCAAGTACGTCGCCCAGCAGCTGATCAAGAGCGGCAAGCCGGTGTACGCCAAGATCGGTGCCTCCGTGTCCCTGGAGGACTCCGCCAACGGCGCGAAGATCACCGACCAGGGCGCGGCCGGCTCCGCCGCGGTCGAGTCGGGCGGCCCGGCCGACAAGGCGGGCCTCAAGCCCGGTGACGTGATCACCAAGCTGGACGACATGGTGATCGACAGCGGCCCCACCCTGATCGGCGAGATCTGGACCCACAAGCCCGGCGACAAGGTCACGATCACCTACAGCCGCGGCGGCCAGGAGCACACGACGGAACTGACCCTGGGCGCCCGGATCGGCGACAGCTGAACCGTCGAACGCCCACACAGGGACGCCCCTTTCGACGGGGCCGCCCTCCTCGGCGGACCACACCGCCCGCCGGACGTTCGATCCCGGTACGCTGTACCCGCTCCGTCCCAGGTGGGCACGAGCGAGGTGGGTTGCCCGAGCGGCCTAAGGGAACGGTCTTGAAAACCGTCGTGGCGCGAGTCACCGTGGGTTCAAATCCCACACCCACCGCTTGGCAGGTCAGAGGCTTGCAGGTCAGAAGGGGTGCGGCTCTCTGGAGCGGCACCCCTTCCGCATGCACTCCGTCGCACGCTGAACCGGCGGGGTCGCACCTCTGACCAGTCCGTGCGGCCGACCTGCGGCCAGGAGTCCCGGCCCTCGGCCCCGGACTGTTGCGCCGCCAAGGGATTTCACTTCTTCCACTTCAGACACTCCGGCCTCACCACCTGCGCTCAGGGAGGCGGGCGTCATGGCCGGTGGCCCGTCATCCGCGCCGCCGACGCGATCGTCGCGCGGGCCTCGCGTTCCGAGAGGCCGGTGTGCAGGGCCGCCTCGGTCAACGGGTCGGCCAGGGCGGGGCCGATGCCGTTCTCGTAGGCGCGGCAGGCCGCCCAGAAGAGGCGGGTGTTGCGCTGTCCCTCGTGTGCGGAGAGGACGAACTGGACCAGGCCGCGGCCGTGATCTCCGGGGGGTGTCGGGGCGGCCGGGTCCGGGTGCGGGGGCCGGGGCGGTGGCACGAGCAGGCGCAGCAGGGACGACGGGCAGGGGGCGGGGGTGAGGTGTGCGGTGCCGGGGGCGGTCGTGTACACGCCGTGGTCGGTGCGGGAGCCGGGGCCCACGAGGTAGCCGCCGGCCCCGCGGATGTCGATGCCGGGGGCGAGGCGGCCGGCGGAGTTCGGTACGACGACGTCGGGCGGGCCGGTGAGCCACAGGTGGCGACCGCCGGACGGCGTGCGGACCACGACCGTCTCCGGGATGGTGAACAGGTGGCGCAGGGCCAGCTCGCGGAGCGCGGTGGAGGAGTTCGTGCCGGACTTGGTGTCCAGGTCGACACCGATCAGGTGGTACGGCGGCAGGCCGCAGGCGATGCCGTAGCCGGTGGCCCACGGGGCGGCGGCGAACAGCTCGCGGATGCGGAGAGGGTCGGTCGAGGCGTCGTACACGCCGTGGCCGAGGCGGCCGCACTCGCCGTGGCAGCGCGGTCCGGCGGGGGCGGGGTCGTCGCGGTGGGGGGAGCGCAGGGCCGGGAGCTTCGTCCGGGACAGAGGGATGACGGCCAGGCCGCGTTCGGCGGCTGACAGGGCGTGTGCGAGGGCCAGCGTCGTGGCCTGCCGGTCGGTGGTGGCCATGCCTCCATGGTCGTACGTATGTTCGAAAAAGGGAAGGGCGGGTGGCCGCGGCGCGCCCGGGAGGGGAGGGGGTGGCCGCATGGGTGGTGGAACGATTCATCCCTTGTGCCACTTGAGGGGGGAAGGTCCCTTCCATGGGCTTCTGTGTGGCGAGATGACGAAAGAGAGAGATAAGGGTTTATCGACTTGTCATCACGCTTGCGTGCGAATCGGGGGTTCCGGTGTGGTTCGCCGGGGATTCGGTGGGCAACTCTGATCTCGCGACGTCGTCCACGACAGACAGAGCGGCCGGCCAACCGCCCTGACACAAGCCGTACTTCACGTACTTCCGGCCCTAGGGCCGCCTAGTGCCTGGTTCTGGAGGAACAACATGGCAAGCATCCGTACCGCCCGCGTTCTGGCCGCAGTCGCCGCGCTTCCGCTCGCAGTCGCCCTCTTCGGCGGTGTGGCGGCCGCCGGCAACGGCGCCTTCGCGGACAACGGATCGAGCGCCAACGCCGGTGTGTCGAGCATCATCGGCAGCGGTGTGGGCCACAACAACAACGGCAACTCTTCCACCACGCAGCAGAACGCGGTCGGCTCCGGTGCCTCGAACCAGAGCAACACCGCCCAGGTCAACGGATCGGCGTTCACGGCCGTCCAGCAGGGCAACGAGGACGTGGCCATCCACTTCACCCACCTGTGGTGACCCTGGGGCGAGGCCCCTCCCGGTGAGGGCCCTCGTGGGGTGTGCTTCGGGGTCGTAAGGCGTCTGCGCGGCGGTACTTCGGTGCCGCCGCGCAGGTGTTTCCCGGGGCCGGTCCCCCCTCGGCCGGCCTTGACACCCGCACCTGTCTGACGGACAGTCAGAAACTGTCCCTGTCAGGTACGCGAGCCCGGGAGGGCCCCCGCCGTGCACCTCGCCCCCACGGAACGTCAGCAGTCGCTGCGCGCCGAACTCCGCGCCCCCTTCGAGGCCGTGCTGCCGGGTACCGGCGAACCCACCGCTTCCCGCGCCCTGTCGGGCGGTGTCCGCGCTGACGGCCGGCGGCGGCGATGAGCACGGCGGACGTGGTTCCCGACCCGCTCGGCGCGCGGCTGCGGGAGTTCGAGGGCCGGCCGGCCGTCGTCGCCGGAGTGGGCAAGGACCCGGTGAACGAGCCGATGATCCGGCACTGGTGCGAGGCCATGGGCGACACCGCCCCGGTCTACCGAGGCCCGGACGCCATCGCCCCGCCCACCATGCTCCAGGCCTGGACGATGGGCGGCCTGGCCGGCCACGAGGGCCGCACGGGTGCCTACGACGAGCTGCTGTCCCTCCTCGACGCGGCGGGGTGTACGTCGGTGGTGGCCACGGACTGCGAGCAGGAGTACCTACGGCCCCTGCGTCCGGGCGACCGGGTCACGTTCGACTCGCTGATCGAGTCGGTCTCCGGCCGCAAGACGACGAAGCTGGGCACCGGGTACTTCGTCACGACCCGTACGGACGTCCGGGTCGAGGGCGCCCTCGTGGGCACGCACCGCTTCCGCGTCCTCAAGTACGCGCCGGCCCGCCGGAAACCCCCCGCTCCGCGTCCGCGCCCGGTGGTGGGCCGGGACAACGCCGGCTTCTGGCAGGGCGTGGCCGAGCACCGGCTCCTCATCCAGCGCTGCACGGACTGCGGCACCCTGCGTCACCCCTGGCTGCCTGGCTGCAACGCGTGCGGCTGCCTGGACTGGGACACGGTCCGGGCGAGCGGGGAGGGGACGGTCTACTCCTACGTGGTGATGCACCACCCGCCCTTCCCGGCCTTCGAGCCTCCCTACGCGGTCGGTCTCGTGGAACTCGCCGAGGGGGTGCGGATGGTGAGCAACGTGACCGGGGTGCCGTACGACAAGGTCCGCATCGGCCTGCCGGTCCGGGTGGAGTTCCGCACCTACGAGGACGCGGAGGGATCGCTGGTGCTGCCGGTCTTCCGGGTCGTCGAGGGCAAGGGAGAGGGCGAGGTCCGACATGGACGTCACGCCCACCGAGGCCCGGGCCGAGGCCCGTGACCCGGCCGCGCACGTCTTCGGGCGCCGGCTGTGGCCGGCCCCGCTCGGCGTCCGCGCGGCGGCGGGGCGGGAGCCGGCGTCGACCATCCGGTGCACCGGCACCCCTGGGGGTGGGCTACTGGACGCCTGCCTCGGCTGCGAGGCCGAAGTGCTCCAGGAACCGGGGGAGTTGATCATCAGTGGGGAGTGAGACATGACGACGGCGTCGTCGAGGGCACTGACGGCGGGCGCCGAGCTGCCCCCGCTGGAGATCCCGGTCACGCGGACACTGATCGTGGCGGGGGCGATCGCGTCGCGGGACTACCAGGACGTGCACCACGACGCCGAGTCGGCCAGGCAGAAGGGCTCGCCGGACGTCTTCATGAACATCCTGACGACGAACGGCCTGGTCGGCCGGTACATCACGGACCACTTCGGCCCGGCGGCGGTGCTCCGCAAGGTCGCCATCAGGCTGGGGGTGCCCAACTACCCGGGGGACACGATGGTGTTGACGGGCAGGATCGAGTCGGTCGACGGCGACACCGCCACGGTGTCGGTCGTCGGCGCCAACGCCCTCGGCAGACATGTGACGGGCACGGTGACGGTCACGGTGCCGGTGCAGCCGCCCGGGGAGGCCGTGTCATGAGCGTCCGTACCCGTGACAGGCTGGCCGGGCGTGCCGCGATCGCCGGGATCGGGGCCACCGAGTTCTCCAAGGACTCCGGGCGCAGCGAGCTGCGGCTGGCCGTGGAGGCGGTCCGGGCGGCGCTGGACGACGCGGGGCTGGCGCCGGCGGACGTGGACGGGATGGTGACGTTCACCATGGACACCAGTCCCGAGATCACGGTGGCCCAGGCCTGCGGAATGGGCGAGCTCTCCTTCTTCTCCCGGGTCCACTACGGCGGCGGTGCGGCCTGCGCGACCGTGCTGCAGGCGGCGCTCGCGGTGGCGACGGGCGTGGCGGAGGTGGTGGTCTGCTACCGCGCCTTCAACGAGCGTTCGGGCCGCAGATTCGGCGCGGGCGTGCGGCACCGGGAGCCGTCGGCGGAGGGGGTGGCGCTCGGCTGGGTGCTGCCGTTCGGGCTGCTCACCCCGGCGTCGTGGGTGGCGATGGCGGCCCAGCGCTATCTCCACGCGTACGGCCTGTCGCCGGACGTGTTCGGGCATGTGGCCGTGTTGGACCGCACGTACGCGGCGACGAACCCCGCGGCGTACTTCCACGGCCGCCCCATCACCCTCGCCGAGCACGCGGCGTCGCGCTGGATCGTGGAGCCGCTGCGGTTGCTGGACTGCTGCCAGGAGACCGACGGCGGGCAGGCGGTGGTCGTCACCTCGGTGGAGCGGGCCCGGGACCTGCGGCGTCCCCCGGCGGTGATCGCGGCGGCCGCTCAGGGTGCCGGTCGGGCGCAGGAGCAGATGACCAGCTTCTACCGGGACGATCTGACGGGCCTGCCGGAGATGGGTGCGGTGGCCCGCAGACTGTGGCGCGACTCCGGCCTCGGCCCGGCCGACATCGACGTGGGGATCCTGTACGACCACTTCACGCCGTTCGTGCTGATGCAGCTGGAGGAGTTCGGGTTCTGCGGAAAGGGGGAGGCGGCGGACTTCGTGGCGGAGGAGCGGCTGCCGCTCAACACACACGGGGGCCAGCTCGGAGAGGCCTATCTGCACGGGATGAACGGCATTGCGGAAGCGGTACGCCAACTGCGGGGCACGGCCGTGAACCAGATGCCGGGTGCGGCCCGGACCCTGGTGACGGCGGGCACGGGAGTACCGACATCGGGGCTGATCCTGACGGCGGAGGACTGAGAGAAGCGCGACTCACGGCCGGCACCGGTGGCTGTGGGACGAGGTTCCGTAGTGCCCGGTGTGCGTGCCGGTCCCGAGTCGATGCCCGACACCCGGCCCCAGGGGTCGCGTGGTCGGCGGCCCCGGCCTCCCGCAGCCGCCCTGACCCCGACCCGGGGTCAGGGTGGGATCGGTCGTCGAGGGCAGGGGTGAGGGGTTCGGGGTCAGGGTCGTACCCGCAGGCCGGGTGCAGGCGACGTCCACCTTCAGGAGGTGCAGTCAGCCCCACCCCTACAACCTGAGGGGGACTCCCCTTCGGGACCTGCGGCCGATCCGCCCGAGGGGCACCCGCTCCTAGCGTGGAGCCATGACCACACCCGTCTGCACCAGCGCCTCGGCCGCCGCCGCACCAAGGCGGCAGGCCCTCCCCCACCCCCGGCTCCGGCCGAGCGGGGAGACCCCCGCATACCCGACGTTCGCGTCGTATGTGCGGGCTCGCCAGACGGTTCTGCTGCGCACCGCGCGCTCGCTGACCGCGAACCCGAGCGACGCCGAGGACCTGCTGCAGACCGCGCTGGCCAAGACCTATGTGGCATGGGAGCGGATCGAGGACCACCGGGCCCTCGACGGCTACGTGCGCCGGGCCCTGCTGAACACCCGTACCTCGCAGTGGCGCAGGCGCAGGGTGGACGAGTTCAGCTGCGACGAGCTGCCCGAGCCGGAGCCCGTACCCGGTGACGACGATCCGGCCGAGCGACAGGCGCTGCACGACGCGATGTGGCGGGCGGTCATGAAGCTTCCGGCGCGGCAGCGGGCGATGGTCGTCCTGCGCTACTACGAGGACCTCAGCGAGGCCCAGACCGCCGAGGTCCTCGGGGTGTCGGTGGGCACGGTGAAGTCGGCGGTGTCCCGGGCGCTCGGCAAGCTGCGCGAGGACCCGGAGTTGGGGCTGGTGCGCTAGGCCCGGGGTTTCCTCAACCGGCTCTCCGGACCGGTTTTCCACCGGCTCTCCCCGACGATTTTTTTCCTCCCGAGTGACCCGCCTCCTAGTGACATACCAAGCGGTATGTGAGCAGAATCAGCGGAACCTCTACCACCGCGTAGGCAATGCCGCCCCTGGAGGACTCCGTGCTGAGCACCATGCAGGACGTACCGCTGACCGTCACCCGCATCCTCGTGCACGGGGTACTGGTGCACGGACGGTCCCAGATCACCACCTGGACCGGCGAGGCCGAGCCGCAGCGGCGCACCTTCGCCGAGGCCGGCGTGCGCGCAGTGCAACTGGCGAACGCCCTGCGCGACGAACTCGGCGTCCGGGGCGACGACCGGGTGGCCACCCTGATGTGGAACAACGCCGAGCACGTCGAGGCCTACTTCGCGATCCCGTCCATGGGCGCGGTGCTGCACACGCTCAATCTGCGCCTGCCCGCCGAGCAGCTGGTGTGGATCGTCAACCACGCGGCCGACAAGGTCATCGTCGTCAACGGCTCGCTGATCCCGCTGCTCGCCCCGCTGCTGCCCGAGCTGCCGACGGTGGAGCACATCGTCGTGTCGGGCCCCGGAGACCGTACGCCGCTGCAGGGCGCCACCGCTCGGGTGCACGAGTACGAGGAGCTGATCGCGGACCGGCCGAAGACGTTCGACTGGCCGGAGATCGACGAGCGCCAGGCCGCCGCCATGTGCTACACCTCCGGCACCACGGGCGACCCGAAGGGCGTGGTCTACAGCCACCGTTCGATCTACCTGCACTCCATGCAGGTCAACATGACCCAGTCCATGGGCCTGACCGACGAGGACACCTCGCTCATCGTGGTGCCCCAGTTCCACGTCAACGCCTGGGGCCTGCCGCACGCGACCTTCATGACCGGCGTCAACATGCTGATGCCGGACCGCTTCCTGCAGCCCGCCCCGCTCGCGGAGATGATCGAGCGCGAGAGGCCGACCCACGCGGCCGCCGTCCCCACCATCTGGCAGGGACTGCTCGGTGAGCTGACCGCCAAGCCCCGGGACGTCTCCTCCCTCACCCAGGTCACCATCGGCGGCGCGGCCTGCCCGCCCTCCCTCATGAAGGCGTTCGACAAGCTCGGCATGCGGGTCTGCCACGCCTGGGGCATGACGGAGACCTCCCCGCTCGGCACCGTCGCGCGCCCGCCGGCCCACGCGGTCGGCACGGAGGAGGAGTTCGCGTACCGGCTCACCCAGGGCCGCTTCCCCGCAGCGGTCGAGGCCCGCCTCACCGGTCCCGATGGCGAACGCCTCCCCTGGGACGGCGAGTCGGCGGGCGAGCTGGAGGTGCGCGGTCCGTGGATCGCCGGCGCGTACTACAACGGCCCCGACGCCGAACCGCTGCGCCCCGCCGACAAGTTCAGCGCGGACGGCTGGCTGAAGACCGGTGACGTCGGAACCATCTCCCCCGACGGCTTCCTCACCCTCACCGACCGCGCCAAGGACGTCATCAAGTCCGGCGGCGAGTGGATCTCCTCGGTGGAGCTGGAGAACGCGCTGATGTCCCACCCGGACGTCGCCGAGGCCGCGGTGGTCGCCGTACCCGACGAGAAGTGGGGCGAGCGCCCGCTGGCCACGGTCGTCCTGAGGGAGGGCGCCACCGCCGACTTCGAGACGCTGCGCACCTTCCTCGCCGAGGAGGGCCGCATCGCCAGGTGGCAGCTGCCCGAGCGCTGGACGGTCGTCGAGTCGGTGCCGAAGACGAGCGTGGGCAAGTTCGACAAGAAGGTGCTGCGCCGGCAGTACGCGGACGGCCGGCTGGACGTCACCCGCCTCTGACCCCCGGCCGACACCCGCACCCGGCCCCGTTCCGGCGGGGCCGGGTCACCCCTGCCCCGCCGGCC
Organism: Streptomyces sp. NPDC052109; assembly: GCF_040680195.1. Classification (NCBI taxonomy): domain Bacteria; kingdom Bacillati; phylum Actinomycetota; class Actinomycetes; order Kitasatosporales; family Streptomycetaceae; genus Streptomyces; species Streptomyces sp. NPDC052109. Next base: position 62,341 of record NZ_JBFAWF010000025.1, read on the forward strand.
GGCACCCCGTAGGGGCCTAGTTGGTGCCGATCCGGGCCAGCAGGTCCACGATCCGGCTCTGCACCTCGGTGCTGGTCGAGCGCTCCGCGAGGAACAGCACCGTCTCGCCCGAGGCCAGCCGGGGCAGGTCGGCCTGGTCGACGGCGGCGGTGTAGACGACCAGCGGCGTGCGGTTGAGCTGTCCGTTCGCGCGCAGCCAGTCGATGATCCCGGTGAGGCCGGCCTGCCGCCGCTGGACCTGCATCAGGTCCATCACGACGAGGTTCGGCCTGAACTGCCCGGCCAGCGTCACCGCGTCGTTGTCGTTCGCGGCCCGGGCCACCTGCATCCCGCGCCGCTCCAGCGTCGAGGTCAGCGCCAGCGCGATCTCCGCGTGCTCCTCGATGAGCAGCACCCGCGGCGGATGCTGCTCGCTGTCCCGCGGCGCCAGCGCCTTCAGCAGCACGGCGGGATCGGCGCCGTACGCCGCCTCGCGCGTGGCCTGCCCGAGCCCGGCCGTGACCAGCACCGGCACCTCGGCGGCGACGGCGGCCTGCCGCAGCGACTGCAGAGCCGTACGCGTGATGGGCCCGGTCAGCGGGTCCACGAACAGCGCGGCCGGGAACGCCGCGATCTGCGCGTCGACCTCCTCACGGGAGTGCACGATCACCGGCCGGTAGCCACGGTCGCTCAGCGCCTGCTGGGTCGTCGCGTCCGGCGCCGGCCACACCAGCAGCCGGCGCGGGTTGTCCAGCGGCTCCGGCGGCAGCTCGTCGTCGAGGGGCTGCGGACGCGGGGTGTCCGCGACCTCCACGGCACCGCCCGGACCGTCCAGCGGCTCGGGCCCCTCGGCGGCGTCGGCGTCCGGCGCGCCTATGGCGTAGGACCGTCCGGCGCCCTCGGTGCCCGGGGCGAGCCGGGACTGCCCCGCCAGGGACGGCTGCGCCTGCCCGGGAGCCGTGGGCTGCTGCTCCGGGCGGCCGGCCGGGTCGGGCGGTGTGCCCAGCTTGCGCCGGCGGCCGGAACCGCCCGGCGCGTGCGGCGGCGGGGTCGCCGTCGGCTGCTGCACCTGCGCGGCCTGCCGCGAGAACGGCACGCCCTGGCCGAGGGTGCGGACGCTGATCGCCCGCCCCTGCGTCGAGTTCGGGTCGACCCCTGCGCCCTCGACGGGCAACGGCTGCGCGGCCCGCGGCGCCTGGACACCCGGGCGTTCCGCGGGGAGCGGGGTGCCGGCGGCCGGCGTGCCGGACTGCGGTACGGGCGTGCCCGCGCCGGAGGTGTCACCGGTGCCGGGCCACTGCGGGGGCACGGGTGCCGGGACGGCGGCCGGCACCGCTCCGGCACCGGCCTCGGCCGGCAGCGGCTGGGCGCTCGGGGTGCCAGCGGGCGGGGTCGGGGCGGGCCGCGCCGGGACCGCCTGTCCGGGGGCCACCGGTACGGGCCGGCCGGTGCTGTCGTGCGCGGGCGCGGCGGGGTGCGGTACGGCCTGCTGCCGACCGGGCACGGGGGCACCGGGCGCCGTCTGCCCCGCCGTGGGACCGGCCTGGACGGGGATGCCCTGCCCGGCCGTACCCTGCGCCGGAACGCCGTGAACCGGAGTGCCCTGACCGGGAGTCCGCGTCCCCACGGGGTGCGGGCCGGCCTGCCGGGGGGCGGCCGGTGCACCCTGAGGAGGAGTCACCTGCCCCGGCACGGGCTGGTTCGCCGGTACGGCGGGGGCCTGTGCCGCGGGCGCCGGTACGGGAGCGATCTGGCCCGGAGCGGGCGGCGCGGGAGGCGTCGCCGCCGGAGCCGGCTGTGCGGTGCCCGGCGCGAGCGCGGTGCCTTCCGCCGGCGTCTGGGCGGGGTCCCCCGGCTGGGCCGCGGCCCGGCGGCGCCGGCCGGTCGGCGCGCTGGTCGGATGCGGCTGCGGCGGAGTGTGGTCCGCGGCCTGGTCGTGCGGTACGGCGTCGTGCCGGCCGTCGCCGGCGGGCACCCCCTGGGCGGACAGCGGCGGCTGAGCGGGCACCTGCACCAGCCCGGCACCCTGAACGGAAACCGGCGGCTGCCCCTCGGCAGCGCCCGGAACGGCACCCGTGCCCGGACCGACCGGCACCCCCACACCGCTCGCCGATTCCGCGGACCCGGGCGAGCGGTCGGCCTCGGCCGGAGGCAGGGCGAACACCGTACGCACGCCGCCCGCCTCCGCCGCCGCGGCGCGCTCCGCCGCGGCGGCCAGCGCACGCCGGCGCCGCCCGGTCGGCTGGGCGCCCTCGGCCGCAACGGCCTCGGCGCCCGCCTCGGCGCCCGGCGCCGGCGCGCTGCCCGCGGCGGGCAGGGCGGGCGGCAGGGCCGCCTGCGGGGCCCCGGAGTCCGGGAGGGCGCGCCGGCCCGCGGGCACGGGCACGCCCTGCGGCGGAACCGCGCCGCCGAGGCCCGTACCGGAGGCCGCGGCCCCCGCGGCATGCTCGGCGGCGGTCACCACCGCGCCCTCGCTGACACTCTCGCCGGCACCGGCGCCACCCTCGGCGGGGCGGCCACGGCGCCGTCCGGTACCGCCGGACGCGCCCTCCGCGCCCTCGGCCGGGACCGCGGCGGTCTCCTCGGCGGGCGTGGCGGCACGCCTGCGGCGCCGCCCGGTCGGTACGGGCGTCTCGGCCTCACCGGCCGGGCCCGCGCCGGGAGCGTCACTCTCCAGGAAGGCGTCGGTGGAGGGCCGCCGGGCCCGCCGCCGTCCGCCGCCCTGCTCGGCACCACCGGCCCCCGCCGCCTCACCGGCGCCGGAGAGCAGCTCGGACGGCCCCTGCCCGCCCGGCTCCGGCACGGCCGGAAGCGCCGCGAAGGCCGACTGCGCGCCGACCGCGCCGGCGCCGCCCCCGAGGGGCACCTCCAGCACATACGCGCTGCCGCTCATGCCGGGCACCTCGTGCGTCTGCAGCACGCCGCCGTGGGCCCGTACGATCCCGCGCACGATCGGCTCGTGCACCGCGTCTCCCCCGGCGTACGGCCCGCGCACCTCGATCCGTACCACCTCGCCGCGCTGCGCGGCGGCGACCACGACCGTGTTGTCCAGGTAACCGCCCGCGGAGACAGGCGAGTTGCCGGTCGCGTCGACGCCGGCCACGTCCGCCACGAGGTGGGCGAGCGCGGTGGCGAGCCGCTGCGGGTCGACCTCGGCCTCGATGGGCGGCGCGTGCACGGCGAACTGCACCCGCCCGGGTCCGATCAGCTCCACGGCGCCGTCGACACCGGCGGCGACGACGGCGTCCAGCAGCACCTTCGTGCGGGTGATGTCCTCGGCGCCCGCGTCCAGCCGCTGGTACCCGAGGACGTTGTCGATGAGCGTCGTGATCCGCGAGTAGCCGGCCGAGAGGTGGTGCAGCACCTGGTTGGCCTCGGGCCACAGCTGCCCGGCGTCGTCGGCGGCCAGCGCCGCCAGCTCGCGCCGCAGCTCCTCCAGGGGGCCGCGCAGCGACTGGCCGAGCAGCACGAGCAGCTGCTCGTGCCGTGCGGCGAGGGCCTCGTACCGGTCCTTCTCCCGCTCGGCGAGCGCGGCGTACCGCTCCTCGCCGGCCGCGACCTCGTCCTCGTGCTTCTCGCGCAGTTCCTCGAGCTCGGTGACGTGCTGCTGGCGCAGGGCGGTCAGGTCGGAGGCGTGCTCCTCGGAGAGCCGCTCCACCTCCTCGGCGTGCGCCTTCTCCAGCGCCGACTTCTCCTCGGCCAGGGTGTCCAGGGGCCGCCGGTCGGTGAAGGTCATCACGGCGCCGACGAGCTGGTCCCCGTCGCGCACCGGCGCGGTGGTGAGGTCGACGGACACCTTCTCGTCGCCCTTGGACCACAGCACCTGGCCGCGCACCCGGTGCTTGCGCCCGGAGCGCAGGGTGTCGGCGAGCGGGGACTCCTCGTACGGGAAGGGGGAGCCGTCGGCACGCGAGTGCAGCACGAGGGTGTGCAGCTCCTTGCCGCCGAGCTCACCGGCCCGGTAACCCAGTATCTGGGCGGCGGCCGGATTGACGAGCACGATCCGCCCGTCGGTGTCGGTGCCGACGACACCCTCCGCCGCGGCCCGCAGGATCATCTCGGTCTGCCGCTGCGAGCGTGCCAGTTCCGCCTCGGTGTCGACGGTCCCGGACAGGTCCCGGACGACGAGCATCAGCAGCTCGTCACCCGTGTAGCCGTAACCGTCGTACGCCTGCTGCCCGTTCTCCAGGTTCGCGCTCGTGACCTCGACGGGGAACTCGTTCCCGTCGGTCCGGCGCGCGATCATCCGCGTGGGCTTGGTCCGGCCCTGCGGATCCATGTGATCGGGCCGGCGCATCGACCCGGGGATGAGCCGCGAGTCGAACTCCGGCAGCAGATCGAGCAACCCGCGCCCGACGAGCGCGGTACCCGGCGCCTCGAAGGCCTCAAGCGCGATGGTGTTCGCGTTGACGACGGTTCCGTTGGCGTTGACCAGGACCAACGCGTCCGGCAGCGCGTCGAGTATGGCTGCGAGGCGAGCAGCGCCTCGGGATGGCCTGCTGCTCACGAGACGCTTCCTCCCTGTTACCGCACCTTGCCGACCGCTCGGGCCATCTTGCCAACCGGCCCGCGACGTGTCACGCGAGGGAGTCTAAGGGCACACGTTGCGCTCGCGACGCCGGATGAGAGGGAGGTCCCACGACGAAGTGACACCGAACCGGTCACGGCGCGCCGACCACGGCCTGAAGACTCCGCGAGACCTTCGCGGGACCTTTACGGGGCCGGCGATTCGGTCAAGTGAAACCGCCGGGGGAACCCGTCAGGGGAAACCGCCGAGGAAACCCGTGAGCCGGCGGACCGGCCGGACTAGGCCGCCGAGCCCAGCCTCGGCAGCAGCGGCACCATCCGGTCCCACCGCCCGGTCTCGCAGCCGTTGCTCCGGTCGTAGCCGGCGTCGACCCTGCGTCCGGCCCAGGTGCCCGTCACCCGGGCGGTGGCCGGTCCCCCGTAGAGCATGGTGCAGGTGGTGCCGGGTGCCACCGGGGCGAAGAGGTCCCGCCCCCACCGCGTCTGCCCGTCCAGCGCCCGGCAGGCCTCCGCCGCGTCCGGGTGACTCCCGCCGGCCGGATGACAGAACAACTCGTACGTCCCGTCCCGCCCGGCCCCGGCGTGCCGCACCACGACGGTGAGGTGATCACCGGACCGGTCCTCGGGCGGCACGGGTGGCGGCATGACGGGCCCGGCGACGGCGACGGCGGGGGCGGCGGCGACGGCGGGGGCGGCGGAGAGGGCGAGGAGGGCCGAGACGGTGCCGAGAGCCGAGAGGGCACCGAGGCCCCCCAGGACACGGCCGCGCACCGGGCCGCCCCGTCGGCCGTCGGCCCGCCCCGGACCTCGCTGAGGAAGAAAGACCATGCCCTGCCCAACGCCCACGCCCGCCGGACGTTGCGTCCGCGCCTCGCCGGGCGGGAAGCCCTTTGCCCTGCGACCCGACTGCCTAGTACCGTGGGGGGCGATTGGTGACAGGGCACTCGGCTGTGTCATCATCTGCACGCACCACTCGCGCGCTCGCGTGAGCGGTTGTGCTGGAGGCGTCGCCTAGTCCGGTCTATGGCGCCGCACTGCTAATGCGGTTTGGGCCTTAAAGCCCATCGAGGGTTCAAATCCCTCCGCCTCCGCACCGATCCCGAAGCCCCGGTCCCCAGGACCGGGGCTTCGGCGTTACGGACCCTTGTCACCCGTCTGCCCGCTCGTAGGCGTTTCCGCAGGTCACAAGGGGTGTGCCCATCGGATTTCACATGTCGGCGGCAGTCATGTAATGTTCTTCCTGTCGCCGGGACGGGCCGAAAGGGCCGAAACGGAGAGACGAAAACAAGAGAACAGGCACTCGTAGCTTAACGGATAGAGCATCTGACTACGGATCAGAAGGTTGCAGGTTCGAATCCTGCCGAGTGCACACAGACAAGAGGCCCCGGATCACTCCGGGGCCTCTTGCGTTTCAGGGGCGTACAGCACGGGGTCTGGATCAGCCGGGGACCTTCAGTGCGACGAGGAGTGGGCTGCACGTGTGCCGGGTGTCCCGTACTCCGTGGTGAAGATCAGCCCGGGAGTGTCCTGCCACAGCTCGCCGGCCGCCTTCCGGTCCCCGGTCTGCTGGGCACGCCGCATTCGGAGCGCGCGAGGTCGATCGACTTCCGGGTCAGGCCCAGGACCCAGGCCGCGGGGAGCGGATCTTCGCGGGCGAGGGAATCGGCGAGGAAGCGCCCGTCTCGACCACGGACCGGGGCTTGATCCGGCGCCGCCGGGGCTTGGGCGCCTTGACCGGGGAGGCCACGTTCTTGCTGATCTCCTCCTCGGTCCCGGTGTGGGTGAGCAGGGCACGCAGGGCAGCACGGGCGGCCTGGACGACCGCCGGGACGGGTAGGCCCCGCAGCACTCCCCGACGGCGCAGCACCGCTGCCGGGCCTTGGGCCGCTGGGCGTCCTTGCCCTGGGCGCAGCACTGGCAGGTGCCGGCCGGCCGGTCGGCCACTCCTGGACGTCCCGCACGGTCAGCCTGTCGAGCCGCTTCCCGCCCAGGTGCGGATTGACGCAGAGCCGCACGGTCGGAGTAGCGCCGCTGTCAGGCACCCCACGTCTTGGCATGCTCACACAGACAGCTCGCAGGTTCGGGCGCCTGGAGTCCGAGCTCCGCCACGGCAGACGAGTCCAGCGCGACCCGGACCGGAGAGAAGTCACCTGCGTCGGGATCGTCCGGCTCGGGACCGCCGCGGCGGTTCGGATGCACGTCCAGGACGTCGGCACGGGAGTAGTGCTGCACGACAGTGATCTTTTCGCCCGGTTCGGTGAAGGCCGGAAACTCGGTGGGAGCACCGATCGTGGCGCCGATCTCTTGCATGACTTCGCGGCGCAGGGCCGCTTCGAGGTCGGCATCGTAGGGTTCGACGCCTCCACCGACCGTCGTGTAGCAGGGCGAGCCGCCCGGCCATCCTCGGCGCGGGAACACCAGTCGGCCGTCATCCAGCAGGACCGCGCGAACATGGTGACGGACCTTCATGCGCGCGACGATAGTGCGCCAGGCCCGGCCAGAAGGGCCGAACCGGGCGGGCCGAGGGCTCTGAAGCCGTCATCGCAGCCTGCTCCGGTCGACGGCAAACCTCGACAGGGTGGTTGAGCCCGCAGAGGTGCAGCGAGACACACGCGCGCCTGAGCGGTCGGTGCGCCCGCCGTCGTGGCCGCCTTTCGTCGGCTGAGGCGCAGACACCCCGAGAACCAGGCGCCGCCCGCGCCCACGGACGGCGAGGGCATCTGAAGTCACGAGCCCAAGCGGCCATGGCCTAATCCATCGTCATGCCTTCCCTGGCCGCGGCGGGTAGGCCGTGCCCCCTGGCACTGGTCACCGTCCGGCCTGGCGAACCCTGCTGTGCGCGGCCGCGCTCGGCGGACAGCCACCGCTCGCGTGGCCTCCTTGGAACCTACGACAGCCCGCATGTCAAGCAGCGACTCGCCCACACTTCCCGGCGTCCCAACACCACTGCGGGTGACTGGATGTCAGAAGATCACCTGCAAGGGCTAAGTGCCCCTCAACTACCGCCAACAACAGCGACGTTGCGGACGCATCAGCTCCACTTCGGAGCGGCACAGAGGGCCTCCGTGTACCCGATCGGCCCCACAAAGCCGAGATCCCGAATTGCTCGATATGACAGCAATAGGGGGTGTTAGTACGTTAAATCACGTACCGGCTGCCACAGCGGGCGCTTTCCTCTCAGTCTCAGAAGGAGAACAAGCGGCATGTTCATGACCCGTTCCCACGCGATCGCCACGGCCGTTGCGGCCGCCGCGACACTGACCGCGACTGGTATCACCTACGCCTCGGCCGCCTCAGCGCCGGTTCCCCAGTCCGCCCCGGCGGCTGTCATGGGGGCACCGCTCGGTGGTCCCAGCACCCCGAACAACAACAACGAAGGCAAGGGCAACGAAGGAAGAGGAGGAAGAGAAGGAAGGGAGTTCCGCCCCCACTTCGAGGGCAGGATCTTCGTCAATGAGCGCGAATACTCCGGCCGCCCCGACGGCTGCATCACCGTCGTCAGCGGCCTGGGTGCCAGGACCCTCAACATCCGCAACGACAGCCACAACGTGGTCGAGGTCTTCCGCGGGGCCGTCTGCGACAACGGCGCCCCCATCGCCACCGTCGGCCCCCACAGTTCCGCCAACGGCGTCTGCCCGAGGTTCAAGGGCGAGGACGAGCACGAGCACGAGAACTGCGAGGAGCGCGAGCACCACGAGAACGGCGACCACGAGAACGGCGACCACGAGAAGGGCGAGCACCACGAGAACGGCGAGCACCACGAGGAGATGGAGGACGGCGTGAGGATCAAGAACGGAGTCGTCGCCAGCTTCCGCGTCATCTGCCGCCACGGATTCGGCGAGGGCGGCGGATTCGGTGGCGGATTCGGTGGCGGATTCGGTGGCGGATTCGGCGAAGACTAAAGCCGGCGACCGTCTGGTGCGCATGCTGGAGAACGCCGGCCCACCGGAATCGGGCCGGCGCCCTCCGGCTAGGCGCACAATACAGGATCCCGGCCCGCCGTAATCGGGCCGGATTCCTTTTCTGTAATGGCTGACGGGCCGTTGTCTGGGATGATGACCAAAGGCAACAACTACGCGGTCTCGTCAGCCACTCGGCGCCGGCATCGGTGATTTGCACCAACCGAACAGAATGGGGAAGCACGTTGGTCGTGTGAGTCGGCAGGTGTCGGGCGTGATTGCCGCACGTCAGTGCAGGCCGGTCGCCACGCCCCTCCCCGGGGCTTATATGACCTGGGTTCGCATCCTGCCGAGTGCGCAGGGACCAGAGGCTCCGGAGAGATCCGGGGCCTTTGGCGTTCGGTCGTCGACTACGGAGTGCCGCGGACCCGGGCGAACGCGGTGCGCTCGTCGGGGCCACGGGTGGGCGGCGCCGCCGTCGTGCGTCAGCACTCCTCGTCCGGGTCGTTCCGGTTCAGCTTCTCCAGGTATGTGTGCGCCAGGGCGGTGGCCCGGGTGAACCAGTCCGTGATGATCGCCAGTTCCTCGGGGTACGGCGGCCACCCGCACCCGGCGGCGGTCCGTGGGGTCGGGGCGGCGGGTGACATGGCCGGCGCGTTCGAGGCGGTTGAGGATGCCGGTGACCGCGCCGGTGGTGACGTGGCGCGGGCGGCGAGATCGCCGGCCGTCAGCAGGTCGTCGCCGGCCTCCAGGGCGAAGGCGAAACTGGTCAGGTCGGTGACGTTGAGACCCAGCCGCGGGCCAGCTCCTGCTGTCCGATCAGGTGGGCGGCGATGAGGTAGTCCATCGCCGACAGCGCCCGGGCCGGAGTGGCGGGTGGTCGCGGCGTGCCGTGCATCTTTCGAAATCCCTCCGTTGGCCGCGGGCGGGCCCGCCGTCGTGGCCGTGAGCGTCCTGGTGACGTGGGCGCTGCATCTGGCCGGCTGGGGCAAGCCGCCGGGGGTGTGGGCGCGGGGGCACTGGGGGATGCGGGTCCGGGACGCGCAGGCCCGGGAGGGTCATCCGGGGGGCGTCAGCTGCCGGCTGGCGGGGCGGGGGCGGCGGGCAGGGGTGGTGGTCGCGGCGGCGGGGCGGTCTACGGCTGCGGAATCGGCACCCCTGTCACCTGTCGAGTGAACGCGCTGTAGGCGAAGGACAGTTGAACGCGGACCGCACCGGACTCACGCTCGCGCATCACGGCAGCACGGACACCGACGCCCCTTCCGCCGCGCCCCCGCACAGCGCCGCTTGATCAACGGAAGCCGTTGTCGGACCCGGCCCCTACCCTGACGAGTGATGGCACACGTATGGAAGTGCACGGGACTGCGCTGGTCGCCCGAGGGGCCCGTGCTGATGTGGGACGGCGGGCGGCGCAGCGGGCTGCCCCGGGGAAAGCGGGTCGGCTTCGCGGTGCCGGAGGAGGGCGTGCGCACGTGTGTCGGGGCGCGCGGACATGCCTGCCCGGTGCGGGCCGTGGTGCCGGGGCGGAGCACGGGGGCCCGGTGCGAGGAGTGCGCGCGGCTGGACCGGGCGCACTCGGTGGCCGCCGACACGATCGCCGACGACCCGCGCCCGTACCGGGTGTATCTGGCGTGGTTCGGGCCGGGCCTGGTCAAGGTCGGCATAACGGGGCTCCAGCGTGGCAGTGCCCGGCTGCTGGAGCAGGGCGCCGTCTGTTTCAGCTGGCTCGGCACGGGCCCGCTGATGGCCGCCCGGCGCACCGAGGAGCTGCTGCGGGCCGCGCTCCAGGTGCCGGACCGGATTCCGTACGCCGAGAAACGGGCGGTGCGGTCGGCGTTGCCGGGGACCGAGGAGGAGCGTGCGACGGAGGTGCGGGCTCTGCATGCGCGGGCCGTGGCGCTCGGCGGATGGCCCGAGTCCCTGCGGCCGGAGCCCTGTGAAGTGATCGACCACGTGGAGGTGTTCGGGCTCGCCGACGCTCCGGCCGCGCTCGGGGAGGTGGTGGAACTCGTCCGCGGTGGCAGCGTGAGCGGTGAGCTGGTCTCGGCCGCCGGGCCCGATCTGCATCTGGCGGTCGCCGGCGGCCGACGAGGGGTCGTCGTCCTGGACACCCGGCTCATGACCGGGTGGGGCCTGGTGTCACCGGGCGCTTCGGACGCGGGGGCGAGTGAACTCGCCTTCCCAGTCCGGGAATTCACACAACGACCGGAGGGCCTGTTCTGAGGATTCCGGGGAGCGAAGGCAAAGACTCGGATCCCTTGCGGAGCCCTTTCGGCAAGGAGCGTGGACGGCGACCGGCCCCACACCCGACCGTGGTGGACATGAGCGATCGGACGGACGCAGCCGTACAGCCCACCTCTCTCCCCGAACCCCCTTACTACGCCGCCATCTTCACCTCCCTCCGCACCGACGACGACCCGGACGGGTACGCCCGCACCGCCGAGCACCTCTCCCGGCTCGTCCGCGAGGTCCCCGGCTTCCTCGGTGAGGACTCCGCCCGCACCCCGGGCGGCCTCTCGGTCTCCGTCGCCTACTTCCGGGACCTCGCGGGGATCGAGCGGTGGCGTGACCACCCCGCGCACCGCGCGGCCAAGCGGAGCGGCCGGGAGCGGTGGTACGAGCGGTACGCGATCCACATCGCACGGGTCGAGCACGGCCATGCCTTCAGCCGTCACAGTCCGACCGGAGGCCGCCCGGAGTGATCCCGATGCGCTTCCCAGGCGCCGCCTGAGAGGTGCCTGTGTGTTTCTCAGGGAAATCACAGATTCGGGAAAGCCTCCTCTCAGAGGACGGCGACAAGGTGTCCACCATGACCACGACCTCGCCCCAGGGGCGCACCGAACTGCTGAGGCCGGACGGGAGCCCCGTCCGAGTGCTTGTGGTGGACGACGAGCTGTCGATCACCGAACTGCTGAGCATGGCTCTTCGTTACGAGGGCTGGCAGATCAGGAGTGCGGGGGATGGACACGGAGCCATCCAGACCGCCCGTGAGTTCCGGCCGGACGCCGTCGTGCTCGACATGATGCTGCCCGACATGGACGGACTGACCGTGCTGGGGCGGCTGCGGCGCGAGCTGCCCGACGTGCCCGTGCTGTTCCTGACCGCCAAGGACGCGGTCGAGGACCGTATCGCCGGGCTCACCGCCGGCGGCGACGACTACGTCACCAAGCCGTTCAGCCTGGAGGAGGTCGTGGCCCGGCTGCGCGGGCTCATCCGGCGGTCCGGTGCGGCCGACCGGCGGTCCGACTCGGTGCTCGTCGTCGGGGACCTGACCCTCGACGAGGACAGCCACGAGGTGTCGCGGGCCGGGGACTCGATCCACCTCACCGCCACCGAGTTCGAGTTGCTGCGCTTCCTGATGCGCAACCCGCGGCGCGTGCTCAGCAAGGCGCAGATCCTGGACCGCGTCTGGTCGTACGACTTCGGCGGGCAGGCCAACGTCGTCGAGCTGTACATCTCGTATCTGCGGCGGAAGATCGACGCGGGGCGCGAGCCGATGATCCACACCCGGCGCGGGGCCGGCTATCTGATCAAGCCCGCCGTGTCATGAGCAGGCGACGACGGCCGGCCCCGCAGAAACGACGTGGGGGTCCCCCCGCTCGAGCGAAGTGGAGAGTGGGCGAGGGACAGCCGCGCACGCTGCGGACCCGGCTCGTCGTCGCGTCGGTGGTGCTGATCGCCGTGGTCTGCGCGGCGATCGGCACCGTCACCACCGTGGCGCTGCGCTCCCACCTGTACGACCAGCTGAACGGGCAACTCCGGGAGGCCTCCGCGCGCGCGGCCGGCGGACTGGGACCGATGCCGGACGGGCCGAAGAACAGTGGGACGCCGCCGGGCCGGCAGGGCGTCGGCCAGGCAGGCAAGCTGGGTGCGCTCAAGGCGACGAACCTCTCCGACTTCGTCAGGCGGGGACCGCAGCCCAGCGGGACCATCGCGGCGAAGATCGAGAACGGTGCCATCACCGAGGCCCTGGTCGGCCACAAGTCCAAGGACGACAACAACGTCACGCAGATGGGCGCCAAGCCGCTGATCACGGCCCAGATCAGCGCGCTCGGGGCGGTTTCCAAGGACAAGAAGATCCACCACGTCGAGATCCCCGGGCTCGGCGACTACCAGGTGCTGTACGTCGACGGCAACCTCGGCACGTACTACGTCGCCCTGCCGACCGCGGAGGTCGACGGCACCATCAACACCCTGATCCTCGTGGAGATCAGTGTCACCGCCGCCGGTCTCATCGTCGCCACGCTCGCGGGGACCGTCATCGTCGGCGTCGCCACCCGCCCGTTGCGCAAGGTCGCCAACACCGCCACCCGGGTCTCCGAACTTCCGCTGCACACCGGCGAGGTGAACCTCAGCGAGCGGGTCCCGGAGTCGGAGTGCGACCCGCACACCGAGGTCGGCCAGGTCGGTGCCGCACTCAACCGGATGCTCGACCACGTGCACGGCGCCCTGCACGCCCGGCAGCAGAGCGAGATGCGGGTACGGCAGTTCGTGGCCGACGCCAGCCATGAGCTGAGGACCCCGCTCGCCTCCATCCGCGGCTACGCGGAACTCACGAGACGCGGTCGCGAGCAGGTGGGCCCCGACACCCGGCACGCGCTCGGGCGCATCGAGTCCGAGGCGGGCCGGATGACTCTCCTGGTCGAGGATCTGCTCCTGCTCGCCCGGCTGGACGCCGGGCGGCCGCTGCAGTTCGAGCAGACCGACCTCATCCCGCTGGTCGTGGACACGGTCAGCGACTCCCGTGCGGCCGGCATGGACCACAACTGGCGGCTCGATCTGCCCGACGAGCCCGCCCTCGTCTCCGCCGACGCGGCCCGCATCCAGCAGGTGCTGGTCAACCTGCTCGGCAACGCCCGCAAGCACACGCCACCGGGTACGACCGTCACCGCGCGCGTGCAGCGGCGCGGGCCGTGGATGTGCGTCGACGTCGAGGACAACGGGCAGGGGATCCCACCGGAGCTGCTGCCGCACGTCTTCGAGCGGTTCGCGCGCGGGGACTCCGCGCGTTCGCGGTCCACGGGGTCGACCGGTCTGGGCCTCGCCATCGTGCAGGCGGTCGCGGCCGCGCACGGCGGTGCCGTGACCGTCGACAGCGACCCCGGCCGCACGGTGTTCACCGTGCATCTGCCCGCGCTCGCCCCGGCCGTCCCCCGGCCGGCGCCCGAAACCGACTGGCAATCGCACTCACAGGCACAGCACAGTGCCACCACACGGGTGCAACAGGGGGCTTGACGAGAGTCGGTCCCATGCGAACCGACTCTTCTCCCGGCACTCTGCCGGCGCGGGAGCACCTCCCGGCCGGAAACGCCGGTACGCCTGTCCTGGACGTAGTGATCCCCGTCTACAACGAGGAGAAGGACCTCCGGCCGTGTGTGCTCAGACTCCACGAGCACCTCACGCGCACCTTCCCGTACGCCTTCCGCATCACGATCGCGGACAACGCGTCCACGGACACCACCGCGCTGGTGGCGGCCCGGCTGGAGGCGGAGATCCCCGAGGTCACCAACTTCCGCCTGGAACAGAAGGGCCGGGGGCGGGCGCTGCGGACCGTGTGGTCGGCGTCGGACGCGCCGGTCCTCGCCTACATGGACGTCGACCTGTCCACCGATCTCAATGCCCTGCTGCCGCTGGTGGCGCCGCTGATCTCCGGTCACTCGGACCTCGCGATCGGCTCCCGGCTGGCCCGCAGCTCCCGGGTCGTCCGCGGTCCCAAGCGGGAGTTCATCAGCCGGGCCTACAACCTCATCCTGCGCGGCTCGCTGCAGGCGCGCTTCTCCGACGCGCAGTGCGGCTTCAAGGCGATCCGGCGGGATGTGGCACAGGTGCTGCTGCCGCTGGTGGAGGACACCGGCTGGTTCTTCGACACCGAGATGCTGGTGCTCGCCGAGCGGGCGGGCCTGAGGATCCACGAGGTTCCGGTCGACTGGGTCGACGACCCGGACTCCACCGTGCACATCGTCAAGACCGCGACCGACGACCTCAAGGGGGTGTGGCGGGTCGGCAAGGCGCTGGCCACCGGTTCGCTCCCGCTGGACCGGCTCACCCGGCCCTTCGGCGACGACCCGCGCGACCGCGAACTGACCAACGTCCCCACGGGGCTGGCCCGTCAGCTCGTCGGCTTCTGCGTGGTCGGCGGTCTGTCCACCCTCTTCTACCTCCTCCTCTACAGCGCCTTCCGGCAGTTCTCCGGTTCGCAGGTCGCCAACGCGCTCGCGCTGCTGGTCTCGGCGGTCGCCAACACGGCCGCCAACCGCCGGCTCACCTTCGGGGTGCGCGGCCGGGGCGGTGCCGTACGGCACCAGGCGCAGGGCCTGGTCGTCTTCGGCATCGGACTCGCCCTGACCAGCGGCTCCCTGGCCGCCCTGAACGCGGCCGGCGACCACCCGGCGCACTCCACCGAACTGGCCGTGCTCATCGCCGCCAACCTCGCCGCGACCGTGCTGCGCTTCCTGCTCTTCCGCGCCTGGGTCTTCCCGGACCGCGACGAGACCGGCACGGGCACCGGCTCGACGGTCGTCGCCGCGCACACCCCGTCCTCACCGGCCTACCGCCCGAGCCCGGCCCCCAGCACCCCGCCGCACGGCACGAGCGCTGCGTACCCGCCGCTGCCACACCGGCGGCCGGTGCCGTACGGGCAGCCCCACCAGACCACCCAGGTCCGCGCCGGTGAAGCCGTGGACGGCAGCTGGAGGGACGCCACCCTGCACCTGCAGCCGGTGCGCCCTCACGACACCGATCCGGGGGATCCCCGATGACGACCCAGTACGACCGGCACAGCGGTACGACCGTGTGGGGCCCACCCCCGACCGCTCCCCCGCGGGCAGCGCACGCACCGGACGCGCGCCGGGCCGGTGAGCCCGGGCAGCCGTTCGTGCGCCGGCTGTGGCGCGGCCGGCCCGAGGACCCGCGCTGGGCGCGCCCGGCCTTCCTCGGCCTGCTGGCCGCCACCCTCCTGCTCTACCTGTACAACCTCAGCGCCTCCGGCTACGCCAACTCCTTCTACTCGGCCGCCGTGCAGGCGGGCAGCACGTCCTGGAAGGCGTTCTTCTTCGGTTCGCTGGACGCGGGCAACGCGATCACCGTGGACAAGCCGTCGGCGTTCCTGTGGCCGATGGATCTGTCGGTCCGGATCTTCGGCCTGAACTCCTGGGCGATCCTCACTCCCGAGGTCCTCATGGGCGTCGGCGCGGTGGCGGTCGTCTACGCGGGCGTACGGCGCCGGTTCAGCCCCGCGGCCGGTCTGATCGCGGGCGCGGTGCTCGCGCTCACCCCCGTGGCGGCACTGATGTTCCGGTTCGACAACCCGGACGCGATGCTGGCCCTGCTGATGGCGCTGGCCTGCTACCTGGTCGTGCGGGCGGTGGAGGACGGCCGGACGAAGTGGCTGGTCGCGGCCGGGGCCGCGATCGGGTTCGCCTTCCTCGCCAAGACGCTGCAGGCCTTCCTGATCCTGCCGCCGCTGGCGATCGTGTACGCGGTGTGTGCGCCGGTCTCGGTGAGGAAGCGGTTCGGCCAGCTGGCCGCCGCCACCCTCGCGCTGGTCGTCGCGGGCGGCTGGTGGGTGGCGATCGTCGAGCTGTGGCCGGCCTCCTCCCGCCCCTACGTCGGCGGTTCGCAGAACAACAGCTTCCTGGAGCTGACCTTCGGCTACAACGGCCTCGGCCGGATCAGCGGCGACGAGACCGGCAGCGTGGGCGGCGGTGGCGGTGGAAACGGCGCCGGGCGCTGGGGCGCAACCGGCTGGGACCGGATGTTCAACTCCGAGATCGGCAGCCAGATCTCCTGGCTGCTCCCGGCCGCGCTGGTCCTGCTGGTGGCGGGGCTGGTGGCGACCCGGAAGCTGAAGCGGACGTCCGTGACGCGGGCCTCGTTCCTGGTCTGGGGCGGTTCGCTGCTGATCACCATGGTGGTCTTCAGCTACATGGCGGGCATCTTCCACCAGTACTACACGGTGGCCCTCGCCCCCTACCTCGCGGCCGTGACCGGCATGGGCGTCGGGCTGTTGTGGGAGAAGCGGCACGAGCTGTGGGCGTCGGTCACCCTCGCCGTCTCCGTCGTCGCGGCGGCGGCCTGGGGCTACGCCCTGCTCAACCGCACCCCGGCCTACCTTCCCTGGCTCAAGTGGCTGGTGCTGATCGGTGGGCTGGCGGCCGCGCTGGGTCTGATCTTCGCCGGCCGGATCCCCCGGCAACTGGCGCTCGCGGCGGCGGCAGTGGGCCTGGTGGCCGCAGTGGCCGGTCCGACGGCATACACCCTCAGCACGGTGAACTCCGCGCACACCGGCTCCATCCCGACGGCCGGTCCGGCGGGCGCGAGCATGATGGGCTTCGGCGGCGGCCGTCCCGGTGGCGGCAATGGCGGCGGCATGCCGGGTCAGCAGGGGCAGCAGAACGGCCGGCAGGGGCAGCAGAACGGCAACGGCTTCCCGGGTGGCGGCGGCTTCGCCGGCGGCATGCCGGGCCGGCTGGGCCGGCAGGGGCAGCAGAACGGCAACGGCTTCCCCGGCGGCCGGACGGGTGAGGGAGGCCGGATGGGCGGGGGCGCCGGCGGCCTGCTGAACGGTGCGAACGTATCCTCCGCCGCCAAGAAGCTGCTGGAGAAGGACGCCTCGAAGTACACCTGGGTGGCCGCGTCCACCGGTTCGCAGAACGCGGCCAGCTATCAGCTCGCCACCGGTGACCCGGTGATGGCGATCGGCGGCTTCAACGGCACCGACCCGTCCCCCACGCTGGCGCAGTTCGAGAAGTACGTGGCGGAAGGAAGGATCCACTACTTCATCGCGGGCGGCGGCTTCGGCGCGGGCGGCGGCGGCAACAGCGGCACCGCCTCCCAGATCAGCTCGTGGGTCCAGAGCACCTTCAAGAAGGTCACGGTCGGCTCGGCCACCTTCTACGACCTCACCCAGAAGACGACCGGCTGACCAGGGGCGACCGGCCGGCGAAAAAAGCTGTCGTACACCGTATAGGGACTGCTATACGGTGTACGACATGTCTGTGTCCCAAGGTCACCCCCAGCGCTGGCTGATCCTCGGCGTCATCTGCCTCGCCCAGCTCACCGTGCTGCTCGACAACACCGTCCTGAACGTGGCCATCCCCTCGCTCACCCGCGAGCTGCACGCGGCCACCTCAGACATCCAATGGATGATCAACGCCTACTCGCTGGTGCAGTCCGGGCTGCTGCTCACCGCCGGCAGCGCCGCCGACCGCTACGGCCGCAAGAAGATGCTCGTCGCGGGGCTCGCCCTGTTCGGCATCGGCTCGCTGGTGGCCGGACTCGCCGGTTCCACCGGCCAGTTGATCGCCGCGCGGGCGGGCATGGGCATCGGCGGCGCGCTGCTGCTCACCACCACGCTCGCCGTGGCCATGCAGATCTTCACGCCCGAGGAACAGCCGAGGGCGATCGGCATCTGGAGCGCGGTCGCCGCGCTCGGCTTCGCGGCGGGTCCGCTCGTCGGAGGGTTCGTGCTGAACCACTTCCGGTGGGGTGCGATCTTCCTGATCAACCTGCCGGTCGCGGTGCTGGGTCTGGTCGCGGTGGTGGCCCTGGTGCCGGAGTCGAAGAACCCCCGCGGCGACCGTCCGGACCTGCTCGGCGCGCTGCTGTCCACCATCGGCATGGCCTCGCTCGTCTTCGCGATCATCTCCGGCCCCCGCCACGGCTGGACCTCGGCGCGGGTGTTGGGCACGGTCGCCGTCGCGCTGGTCGTGCTCGGTGTCTTCGCCTGGTGGGAGAGCCGGGTGGCCGAGCCGATGCTCGACGTCCATTTCTTCCGGGACCAGCGGTTCACGGGTGCGGTGGCCGGGGCCGTGCTCATCACCTTCGGCATGGGAGGGGCGCTGTTCCTGCTGACCCAGCACCTGCAGTTCGTCCTCGGGTACGGGCCCTTGGAGGCGGGCCTGCGGACCGCTCCGCTGGCGTTGACCGTGGTGCTCCTCAACTTCACCGGGCTGTCGGCGAAGTGGTCCGGCCGACTGGGTACGCCGGTGTCCGTCGCGCTCGGGATGGTGCTGATGTCCTCCGGGCTGGTGGCCATCGCGGAGCTTGACTCCGGGGGCTACGGCGGGACACTGCTCGGCCTGCTGCTGATCGGGGCGGGGTGCGCGGTGGCCAACCCGGCGATGGCACACGCCGTCATGAGCGCGATTCCTCCGGAGAAGGCGGGGGTCGGGGCCGGTATCAACGGAACGTTGGCCGAGTTCGGTAACGGTCTTGGTGTTGCCGTGCTGGGTGCTGTGCTCAGCTCTTCCGTGGCGTCGGGGGAGTCGCTGGCGGCGGGGCTCGGGGCCGGTCAGCTGGTGGGGGCGGCGGCTGTGCTGAGCGGGGGGTTCGTCGCGGCGGCGTTGTTGCGGCGGGCGGAGCGGGTGGCCGCCTGAGAGCTCGGGGCGATGGGTAGGCGTGCGGCTGCGGCTTGTACCTGCTTGATCGCGCGGTTCCCCGCGCCCCCTTAGGTTGGTCCAGTGGCCGGAATCGAGAAAGGTGCGCCGGTGGTGAAAGACGCAGGAAGGTCGGCGCGGGCCAGTGTGTGGCTGGAGGAGAAGGCCCGCCGGGGCGGACGCGGCGGCGGCCAGCCCTCCGGACTCGACCGTGAGCGGATCACGACCGTGTCCGTACGCCTGCTGGACGCCGAGGGGCTCGCGAAGTTCTCCATGCGGCGGCTGGCCGCGGAGCTGAACGTCACCGCGATGTCCCTGTACTGGTACGTCGACACCAAGGACGACCTGCTCGAACTCGCCCTCGACGCCGCCTTCGGCGAGCTGCGGCTGCCCGACCCGGACGCCGCGGGGCAGGACTGGCGGGAGCAGCTGCGGGCGCTGGCCACCGAGTACCGGGCGCTGCTGGTGCGGCACCCCTGGCTGTCGCCGCTGGCGGGGCGCTATCTCAACATCGGCCCGAACTCCCTGGCGTTCTCCCGTGTGGTCCAGCGGGTAGTCCGCCGGGCCGGGCTGCCCGCGCACGGGGTGACCGGGGCGATCTCGGCGGTCTTCCAGTTCGTGTACGGCTACGGCACGATCGAGGCCCACTTCATCGCCCGGATCGCCGACACCGGGCTGAGCGCCGACGAGTACTACCAGCAGGCCATGGCCATGGTGGCCGAGGCCCCGGAGACCGCCGAGGCCGTCGAGGAGTCCAAGGACCTCATGGCGGCCCGCGGCGGGAACACGGTCGCCGAGATGCTGGACCGCGACTTCACCTTCGCCCTGGACCTGCTGATCGCGGGCATCGAGGCGATGGTCACCCGCGGCTGACGGCTTCCCCGTGCCGAGAGGCGCCGTCAGTGGTCGCTGACGAGCCGTGCCGGAAAGCCGCCGGTGGCGATCGGGCCCCAGCGTTCGGGTGTCACCCGGATGATGGACTTGCCCTGCTTGACCATCGCCGCGCGGTACTCGTCCCAGTCCGGGTGTTCGCCGGCGATGTTGCGGTAGTACTCGACCAGCGGTTCCACCGAGTCGGGGCTGTCGACGACCTCGGCCGTGCCGTCGATCTGGACCCAGGGGCCGTCCCACTCGTCGCTCAGGACGACCAGGCTGGCCCGCGAGTCGCGCTTGGCGTTGCGGGTCTTGGCGCGCTCGGGATAGGTGGACATGACGATCCGGCCCGAGTCGTCGACCCCGCAGGTCAGCGGGGAGGCCTGCGGCCCGCCGTCGGCCCTCCGGGTGATCAGCAGGGCGCGGTGCCGAGGCCGCACGAAGTCCAGCAGCTCGTCCAGCGATACACGGGTGTTGGTAGCGATGTTCGGTGCCATGGGGGCAGCCTAGGGGCAGTGCGTGCCCCTGTGGCTGACCCTGCTGTGCCTACGCCTGGGGAAGCGAGTCGCCCTGGACGGCCTGGATGTCCAGCTCCACCTTCAGCGTCGTGCCGATCGCGGCGATACCGGCCTGCAGCACCTGGTTGTAGTTCATCGCGAAGTCCTCGCGGTGCAGTTCCGCGGTGGCGCGGAAGGCGGCCCGCGTGCCGCCCCAGGGGTCGGCGCCGGTGCCGAGGTAGGCGAGGTCCAGGTCCACCGGTCGTACGACCCCGTGCATGGACAGCTCGCCGTGGACCGTCCAGCGGTCGGAGCCGGCGGCCGTCAGGCCGGTGGAGCGGTAGGTGATCTCCGGGTGCCGCTCCACGTCCAGGAAGTCACCGGACTTCAGGTGCGTGTCGCGCATGCCGTTGCCCGTGTCGATGGACGCGGCCTTGATCACCGCCTCCACGCGGGACTTGCCGACGTCGTCCGGCGCGATCTCGATCGTGCCTCCGAACTCGGTGAACCGCCCGTGCACGCTGGAGATCCCCAGGTGCTGGGCGACCGCGGCGACGGAGGAGTGCACCGGGTCGATGGTCCAGGGCCCGGGCGGCGGCAGCTCGGTCCCACCCTGCCGGGCCAGCGTGACCGTGCCGACCTCGGCCCGGCCGCTCGCGGTGACGATCGCGCTGGACGCGGCGGGCGCGTAGCCGACGGCCGTCACGATCACCGTGTACGCCCCCGGCGCCAGCTCGGTGGTGTCTCGTACGGCCCCCTCGGCGTCCGTCTCGGCGCGCAGCACCTGCGTGCCGGTCATGTCGGTCACCGTGACGACCGCGTGCGACACGGCCCACCCGTCCCGCGTACGGATCTTCGCGGTCAGTCCCATCCCGTTTTCTCCCTGCAAAGCCTTACAAACTGGTCATAGTGAACCGGCCCGTGGCGGGGGCATCTCCGCTCGGAGCGTGCCCCGCCACGGGCCGGCCGGAACTACTCGCCCGGGTGGGCGAGTTCGATGTCGTGGCCGTCGACTCCGGGGCCGGCGACGGTCAGCGCGGTGGCCACCGGCGGGTAGCCGGTCGCGATGACCGTGTACTCGCCGTTGTCCAGGTCGGTGAAGGCGTACGCGCCGTCCGCGCCGGTGGTGGCGGTGCCGACCACGTTGCCGGCCTGGTCGACCAGCGTCACCCGGGCGTCGGCCAGCGGGCCGTGCGGGGCCCGCACGACACCCTGGAGCTGGGCGCCGGCGTCCAGGTCGATCTCGGTCCGGGTGACCCCGGTGGCACCGATCTCGACCGGCAGCGCCCGCGGCCGGAAGCCGCTCGCGTTGACGGCCAGGGTGACCGTGCCCGGCACCAGGTCGGTGAAGGCGAACTGACCCTGCTCACCGGTGGCGGCGGTGGCCAGCAGGTCACCGCGCACGTCGGTGACGATCACCATCGCGTCCTTGACCGGCAGCGTGCTCGCGGCGGCCCGGACCACACCGGTCAGCCCGCTGGTGCCGCTGAGCAGGATGTCGTACGACAGCGGCTCCGCGCCCACCACGACGGTGGAGGCCTGCGGCTGGTAGCCGTCGGCGGAGGCGATCAGGACGTAGCTGCCCGTGCCGGGGGCGTCGACGGAGTAGGAGCCGTCGGCCTGGGCGACCGCTCGGCCAAGCTGGCGGCCGGCCAGCGAGATCAGGGTGACCGCGGCCTGCGGGACCGGGGCGCTCTCGGCGCCGCGGACGAAGCCGTGCACCGGGGTGCCGCCGCCCGGGCGGGGCTCGGCGATCGTGGCGACGGCGGTCGCCATCGGCTGGGCGGCCGTGGCCGCCGCCTCGGGAGAGCCGGCCGACGACACGACGGGCTCGGCCCAGCTGGGCACCTTCTGCTGTGCGGGTTCCTGCACGGTGTTCTCCACAAGGGTCTCGATGGAGGCGGCGGCTTCGGCGACCACGCCCGCCTTCTCCTGCGCGGCCTGGGCCAGCGCGCCGGTGGTCCGCAGCGGGACCTCCCTGATGAACAGCACCGTGAGGAACGCGATCAGGGCGAAGGGCGCCGCGTAGAGGAAGACGTCCGCGATGCCGTGGCCGTAAGCGGCCTCCAGCCAGGTGCGCACCGGCTTGGGCAGCGCGTTCATGTCGGGCAGGTCGCCCCCGCCCACGGCCTTGGCGGCGGCCGTCCGCGCCTTCGGGCTCAGGTCGAGGATGCTGTCCTTGGCGTAGTGCGTGATCCGCTCACTCATCACCGAGCCGAGCACGCCGACGCCCACCGCACCGCCGAGGGAGCGGAAGAAGCTCACCGTGGAGGAGGCGGCGCCCAGGTCCTTCGGGGCGACCTGGTTCTGCGTGGACAGGACCAGGTTCTGCATCATCATGCCGACGCCGATGCCCAGCAGCGCCATGTAGACGGACAGCTCCCAGTAGGGGGTGTCGTAGCGCATCAGGCCGAGCAGGCCCAGACCGGCCGTCAGGAACACACCGCCGGCGACCAGCCAGCCCTTCCAGCGGCCGGTGCTGGTGATGAACCGGCCGGAGACCATGGAGGCGACGAACAGACCGCCGATCATCGGGATGGTCATGACGCCGGACATGGTCGGGGACTTGTCGCGGGCCAGCTGGAAGTACTGCGAGAAGAACACGGTGCCCGCGTACATGCCGACACCGACGAACAGCGAGGCCGCCGAGGCCAGCGAGATGGTGCGGTTGCGGAACAGGCGCAGCGGGATGATCGGCTCGGAGGCCCTGGTCTCGGTGAACACGAACAGCAGCGCCAGCACGATCGTGCCGCCCACCATCGTGTACGTCTGCCAGGACAGCCAGTCGTACTTGTCGTTGGCGAAGGTCACCCAGACCAGCAGCAGCGAGGCGGCGGCGGTGATGAAGAAGGCGCCGGTCCAGTCGACCTTGACCTTCCGCTTCGTGACCGGCAGGTGCAGCGTCTTCTGCAGTACGACCAGCGCGATCAGCGCGAAGGGGATACCGACGAACAGGCAGTAGCGCCAGCCGAGCCAGGAGGTGTCGGTGATGACACCGCCGAGCAGCGGGCCGCCGACGGTGGCGACGGCGAAGGTGGCGCCGGTGTAGCCGGAGTAACGGCCGCGTTCCCGCGGGGAGATCATCGCGGCCATGATGACCTGCACCAGGGCGGACAGACCGCCGGCGCCCAGGCCCTGGATGACACGCGCGCCGATCAGCATCGCCGGGTTCTGCGCCAGACCGGCGACGACCGAGCCGATGACGTAGATGACCAGCGATATCTGGACGAGCGCCTTCTTGCTGACCAGGTCGGCGAGCTTGCCCCACAGCGGCACGGAGGCCGTCAGGGCGAGCAGCGCCGCGGTGACGACCCAGGTGTAGGCGGACTGACCGCCGCCGAGGTCCTTGATGATCGTCGGCAGTGCGTTGGTGACGATCGTCGAGGAGAGGATGGCGGCGAACAGGCCCAGAAGCAGGCCGGACAGCGCCTCCATGATCTGCCGGTGTGTCATCGGGGCATGCTCCGGGGAGCCTCCCCCGTGCTTGGCATGAGCCCGCACACCGGCTGGTGTGGTCGTTGCCATGGGCTTCCTTTTCTTACGTGCTTGCGGGTGTACGGGTGGTCTCTTCGACTACGGGGGCGGTCACGGCGGCCGGGAGCCGGAACTGGGTGGCCCGGCAGTCGCCGAAGGACTCGCGCAGGCGGGTCATCAGCCGGATCAGCTGGGCGACCTCGTCGTCGGTCCAGTCGGCGAGCCGCTCGGCGAGCAGGTGCGTGGTGCGCAGGGACAGCTCGTGCAGCAGCTCCAGGCCCGCGGGCGTCAGGCGCAGGATGCGCGAGCGCTTGTCCGCCGGGTCCGGGTGCCGCTCGATCCAGCCGCGTGCGGCGACGTGCGCGACATGCCGGCTGGTGACCGACATGTCCACGGCGAGCAGCTCGGCGAGCTTGCTCATGCGCATGTCTCCGTGGCGGCCGAGCAAGGTCAGCACGGCGGCCGAGCCGGCCGGACAGTCCGGCGGCAGGATCCGCCCCATGTCCCGTTTCACGGCACCGACGGCACTGAGCTGACGCGCCAGCTCTTCGAACTGCGCCTGCTCGGCCATCACACCTCCCGTATTCGTTGCTTGAGGCAACCTTAAGGCTGTTTGGTTGCTGCAGGCAAATAAGTCGGGGGCCAGTCGTGCAAAAACTTGGCAAAGGCAAGTGTTGCAAGCGTAAATATGCAGGTCGGTGCGGGTGAGGTGCCCCCGTCTGTCCCGGTGGCCCCGCACTTGGGTCGGTCACGCGGATTCGCTAGTGTCTCGGGCCATGGCTAACACCCAGGGCCCCCAGGGCAATTACGACCCCGCCGGCAGCACCCAGATGTTCCGCGCGTTCGTCGACGAGGCTCCCCAGGGGCGCCAGCAGCAGGCGGCCGCCCCCTCCGGTCCCCGCATCGGCTTGATCATCGGTGTCATCGTCGCCATCGCCGTGGTGGCCGGCGTCGCCTGGCTGGCGCTGAAGTAGGCCCGCTCCCGGCGATCACTCCCACTGGACGGACACGTCCCGCGTCTCGATGTGCATGCCGAGCGGCACGCGCCAGGCGTCGACGCACACCGTCCAGGTGGGGCGCTTGCGCGCGCCCGGCGCGATCGGCACCGGGAGGTCCACCGTCGAGTCGACCGTCCCCCAGTCGATGCCGAGCGCGCCGATGATGTGCGTGCCGAAGGTCA
This sequence comes from Streptomyces sp. NPDC052109, assembly GCF_040680195.1. Lineage (NCBI taxonomy): Bacteria > Bacillati > Actinomycetota > Actinomycetes > Kitasatosporales > Streptomycetaceae > Streptomyces > Streptomyces sp. NPDC052109. The sequence goes on from NZ_JBFAWF010000025.1 coordinate 87,146, forward strand.
CCGAGCCCGAACGCACAGCCGTGCCGCCCGAGTTGTGGAAGGCGACGGTCACCTTCTGGCACCAGCGCTGATCCGCCGCCTGCGTGTCCGGCCTGCCCCAGGAGAGTTCGGCGGGGGCAGGGGGTGTGCCAGGGCCGGGGGCCCGAGTCGGTGTGGCGGACGGCGGTGTCGTACGACCGCCGGTGCCGTCGCCTTCTCCACCGGTCGGGCTCGAGGTGCCGGGGGAGCCGTCGCCGCCGGGGCCGGTGGCGGTCTGCTCCGGGATGCCCGGGAGTCCCGAGGTGTCCCCGCCGGCCGATCCCGGCCTGCTCTGCGGGGAGCTGCGGCCGGGCGAGACCTGACCGCCGCGCGCGGTGCCGCTTCCCTCGCTGCCCTTGGGCCCGTCGAGCGGCACCATCGTCACCGATCCCGTCGGTGTGGCGGCGCTCGGACCGTGCTGTCCCCGGCCACCCGCCGAGCCGATCGCGACATAGCCGCCGCCCGGGCCCTGGCCCCCGCAAGCGGCCACGATCCCGCCCAGGACGACGACGGCCGCCGACGCTGCCGTAACGGCGCCTCGGCGGCCACGAGTCCATGTCGAACGTGTCGTTCGCGCGGTGTCGTCCGGCCCTGTCGCTCGCGGCATCGGGCCAGTGTCGCTGACGGTTCGTCAGATGGGAACCCTCAGTCCGAGATCAGGCCCTCCCGCAGCTGGGCCAGGGTCCGGGTGAGCAGGCGGGAGACGTGCATCTGGGAGATGCCGACCTCCTCGCCGATCTGCGACTGGGTCATGTTGGCGAAGAAGCGCAGCATGATGATCCGGCGCTCCCGGGGCGGGAGTTTGGCCAGCAGGGGCTTGAGCGACTCGCGGTACTCCACGCCCTCCAGGGCCGAGTCCTCGTAGCCGAGCCGGTCGGCGAGCGAGCCCTCGCCGCCGTCGTCCTCGGGGGCCGGGGAGTCCAGCGAGGAGGCGGTGTAGGCGTTGCCGACCGCGAGGCCGTCGACCACGTCCTCCTCGGAGACACCGAGCACCGCGGCCAGCTCGGTGACCGTCGGAGAGCGGTCCAGCTTCTGGGACAGCTCGTCGCTGGCCTTCGTCAGGGCGAGGCGCAGCTCCTGCAGGCGGCGCGGGACGCGGACCGACCACGAGGTGTCCCGGAAGAAGCGCTTGATCTCGCCGACCACCGTCGGCATCGCGAACGTCGGGAACTCCACGCCCCGTTCGCAGTCGAAGCGGTCGATCGCCTTGATCAGGCCGATGGTGCCGACCTGGACGATGTCCTCCATGGGCTCGTTGCGGGAGCGGAAGCGCGCGGCCGCGTAGCGCACCAGCGGCAGGTTGAGCTCGATCAGGGTGTCCCGGACGTAGGCCCGCTCGGGGCTGTTCTCGCCGAGCGCGGCGAGCCGCAGGAACAGGGAGCGGGACAGAGTGCGGGTGTCGATGTCCCCCGAGGCCGGCGGCGCCGGCAGGTCGTTGGCCGCCGGGACGGGCGGGGCCGGCACGGCGTCGAGGGCCGTGACGCCCTCGATGCCGTCGAGGACGTCGAAAGCGTCGAGCTCCTTGGGCGCTGCCTCGCTGGTCGCGGGCGTCAGCACCTTCGAGCTGCCCTGTTCTGCGGACATGCCACCCCCTTTGGGTCGCGGGACGGTCGTGGCGGGCGCCGCCTTTCGAGCAACGCAGCCTTCACCTGAATACCGGCGCCGAAGGCCCGGCAAACGCGTCTCCCGCAGAATGTCACATGTCGGCAACACGCTGTAGTGACATGTCGACATGCGAGATGCGAATCGGCCCAGGAAAGAAGGGGTCTGACGCCTTTTCGGGGCCCAACTGTCGGCATCAGCGCTGGTGAGCGATTCGCTCCCGGCGGTGAGGGATCGATCGGGTTTGCGATGCAGGGGGTGATCCCGGGCGTGCTCCCGTGCGCCCGCTGTGCTCCGCCTCGGATGCTTCTACGCGTCGATGCGATTCGCGGAGCGCAACCGCTGGAAGCTGCGGGCGAGGAGCCGGGAGACGTGCATCTGGGAGACGCCGAGTTCCGCGCTGATCTGTGACTGGGTGAGATTGCTGTAGTAGCGCAGGAGAAGGATTCTCTGTTCGCGCTCGGGGAGTTGGACGAGCAGATGCCGGACCAGGTCGCGGTGTTCCACGCCGTCCAGAGCCGGGTCCTCGTAGCCGATCCGGTCCAGCAGGCCGGGCAGTCCGTCGCCCTCCTGCGCCGCCTCCAGCGAGGTGGCGTGGTACGAGCGTCCCGCCTCGATGCAGCTGAGCACCTCGTCCTCGCTGATCCGCAGGCGCTCGGCGATCTCGGAGGTGGTCGGGGAGCGGCCGTAGAGCGTGGTGAGGTCCTCGGTGGCGCTGTTGACCTGTACCCACAGCTCGTGCAGCCGGCGCGGTACGTGGACCGTGCGGACGTTGTCGCGGAAGTACCGCTTGATCTCGCCGACCACGGTCGGCATCGCGAAGGTCGGGAACTGCACGCCCCGGTCGGGGTCGAAGCGGTCGATGGCGTTGATCAGGCCGATGGTGCCGACCTGGACCACGTCCTCCATGGGCTCGTTGCGGGAGCGGAAGCGGGCGGCCGCATAGCGCACGAGCGGGAGGTTCGCCTCGATCAGCGCTCCCCGCACCCGGTTGTGCTCCGGTGTGCCCGGCTTGAGCTCCTTCAGCTCGCCGAAGAGCACCTGGGTGAGGGCACGGGTGTCGGCACCGCGCCGCTTCTCGGGTGCCGTGGGGTCGGGATCGGAGGGGGGATCGGAGGGGGGAGAGGGGGCGGAATCGGGGGGAGGGGAGGGTGTGGAATCAGGAGGAGGAGAGGGGGCGGAGGAGGAGGCGGCTGCCTCCTCCTGAGGCGGCGCGGTACTGGCCGACACGGTCAACGCCACCTCTCCCTCGGTCCATGATCCGTCAAAAGCGGTCATAGCATCACAAGACATGTGCACTGTGTGCAAGCACCGCATAACGCCGTGTTGTGTTCAAACATCGACAAGTTGGGCGCGAGACGCACGAAAGCCCCCCGCCGTTCCGGCGGAGGGCTGTGTCCCCCAAAGGGGCAGGGGGCTCAGAACTCGTAGTCGGCGATCACCCACGTGGCGAACTCGCGCCACAGCGCGACGCCCGCCTGATGGGCGGGGTGCTCCAGATACCGCTTGAGGGCGGCGGTGTCCTCGACCGCCGAGTTGATCGCGAAGTCGTAGGCGATCGGCCGCTCGCTGATGTTCCAGGCGCACTCCCAGAAGCGCAGCTCCTCGATCTGGCCGCCGAGCGCCCCGAAGGCCTCCGCGCCCGCGACGACCCGCGGATCGTCGCGCTCGACGCCCTCGTTGAGCTTGAAGAGGACCAGATGGCGGATCATGGGGCGTACCTCAGCTCTTTCCTCCGTTGGCGGCCCAGGTCATGAACTGGCCGATGGCCTTGGCCGCGTCCGATATGCCCTCGAAGCCTATCTGGACGTAGTCGGCCGCCTTGGCCGGGTCCGTGATGATCACGTACAGCGCGAAGACCACGAGCGCGTACACGGCGATCTTCTTGGCGTTCACCGCCACCGCGGCCTCCCCTGTACTTGCGTCCTGTGGGCCCCCTGCTGCCGGCGGCGAGTGTAACCTTCACGCCCCTTTGAAGGACCAACGGCCCGCCGTCCGAGGTCGTTTGCCGGGCCCCGGCGGCCGCGGCCGGCAACACGACGGGAGCGGAGCCCGCGGGTCCGGCCGGAACGGGCGGGGCGGGGACGGGTCCCCGACCGCGGGGTCCGGGCCGCGGCATCCCCCCGGAAACGGTGCGCACTTGAGTGTCCGGTCCCCTGCGTCCCTCCTCGGGAGGCACGAAGGGCCCCGTCTTTCGACGAGGCCCTTCTTACAGCGGTAGCGGAGGGATTTGAACCCTCGGTGACTTGCGCCACACTCGCTTTCGAGGCGAGCTCCTTCGGCCGCTCGGACACGCTACCGAGGGAGACCTTACAGCAAGGTGGGGCATGGTTTGAAATCGGTATTCACCGGCTCCGGAAAAACTCGGTGAGCGGTGCGGCGCACTCCGCCGCCAGAACACCCTCGACGACCTCCGGGCGGTGATTGAGCCGCCGGTCCCGGATCACGTCCCACAGCGAGCCCGCCGCGCCCGCCTTCTCGTCCCGGGCGCCGTAGACGACCCGGTCGACGCGGGACTGCACGATCGCGCCCGCGCACATCGTGCAGGGCTCCAGGGTGACCACGAGCGTGCAGCCGGTCAGCCGCCACTCCCCGAGCAGGGCGGCCGCACGCCGGATCGCGAGGACCTCGGCGTGGGCCGTGGGATCGCCGGTGGCCTCGCGCTCGTTGTGCCCGGTGGCGAGCACCGTCGTACCGTCCGGCGCCAGCACGACGGCGCCGACGGGTACGTCCCCGCCACGGACGGCCCGTTCGGCCTCGGCCAGGGCGAGTCGCATCGCGGCCCGCCAGCGGTCGCGTACCGGATCCGGTGCGGCCGGTGTGTTCTCGATGGTCAGCGGACGGTCTCCAGGACCTCCGAGGCGCCCAGGGCCTCGGCGATCGCGCCGAGCGCGTCCTCGGCGTCCAGCGAGCGCAGCTCCTTCTCGCCGATGCCCAGGTCGTAGAGGATCTGGCTGTCGCCCACCGGGCTGTGCGGGACCGCGTCCGCGGCGGTGCCCTCCTCGTCGTCCCCGTCGTCCTCGGACTCGCCGTCCTCCGTGCCGTCGAGGTCCAGGGAGTCCAGGTCGGGGCCGTCGTCGGCACCCGGCTCCCGGCCGAGCAGCTCGTCGGTGAGCAGCAGCTCGCCGTACGCGCTGCGCTGGGCGGCGGCCGCGTCCGACACGTAGATGCGAGGGTCGTCCTCGCCGTCCACGCGGACGACACCGAACCAGGCGTCCTCCTGCTCGATCAGGACGAGCACCGTGTCCTCTTCGGGAGAGGCCTCCCGGGCCAGGTCGGCCAGATCCGACAGGGTTTCCACATCGTCGAGCTCTGTGTCGCTCGCTTCCCACCCGTCTTCGGTGCGCGCGAGCAGTGCGGCGAAGTACACCGTGACTCTCCCACTGGTCATAGGCGTGCCGGTTGGGGGTCCCCCCGGCGGAGGTACTTGGGCGGAGAGAGCTGGGCTCCGAGCCCCACCCACTCGGAATCGTGGCAGAAACAAGGCGCTCAGGGGACGTCTTCGGCTCCCTGTGTCTTGCAGCCACCTGCGGATCGTACGCGGCTTTTCCAGGCACTCACGCACCCCCGCCACGCAAACGCCCGGTGCGGGCGCGGATCTTCCTTACCCAGAACTTCCTTACCGGGTCTTGCCCAAGCGGGTTCCTCCCTGCAGACGGCCTACCAGCGAAACGTCCGCATGCGCATCTCGTGACGCAGCCGGGCGGCCTTGGCGCGCCGCGGCTGGACCCGGGCACGCAGCTCACGGGCCTCGGCGAGGTCACGCAGGAACTGGGCGCGCCGACGCCGGCGCTCGGCGTCCGCCTCGGGTGCGCCGGCCCCCCGTATCGCGGGCTCGCCGGTGCCCCCGGATTCCTTCGCGTCGCCGGGCGCGTCCTCGGGAAGGTCAGGCAGGTCAGGCAGGTCAGGCACGTCACACCACCCCAGTTCCGTCCTTCCCACTTTCCCTCGGACGGCCGCTTTGACGCCAGGGCCGCCGGGGTGTCGGTCGCGGGTACCGTTAGGGGCATGCGTCTCCATGTCGTCGACCACCCCCTGGTCGCTCACAAGCTCACCACGCTGCGCGACCAGCGCACCGACTCCGCGACCTTCCGCCGGCTGGCCGACGAGCTGGTCACCCTGCTGGCCTACGAGGCCACGCGCGACGTGCGCACCGAGGCCGTCGACATCCGGACGCCGGTCGCGCGGACCACCGGGGTCAAGCTCGCCCGGCCCCGCCCGCTGGTCGTCCCGATCCTGCGCGCGGGCCTCGGCATGCTGGACGGCATGGTCCGGCTGCTGCCGACCGCCGAGGTCGGCTTCCTGGGCATGATCCGCAACGAGGAGACGCTGCAGGCCTCCACCTACGCCTCGCGCATGCCGGAGGACCTCTCGGGCCGCCAGGTGTACGTCCTGGACCCGATGCTGGCCACGGGCGGCACGCTGGTCGCGGCGATCCAGGAGCTGATCAAGCGGGGCGCGGACGATGTGACCGCCGTGGTGCTGCTCGCCGCTCCTGAGGGCGTCGCGGTGATGGAGCGGGAGCTGGCGGGGACGCCGGTGACGGTGGTGACGGCGGCCGTGGACGACCACCTGAACGAGCTCGGGTACATCGTGCCGGGGCTGGGGGACGCGGGGGATCGGCTTTACGGGGCTGCTGAGTAGGTTTCCGCGCCCGTGGGGGTGCCGGTCGATCGCCGTTCGCGGGTGCGCGGCGCGGTCGCCCGTGGCGCCGGCGCCGCATGTGTCGACACGGCCCGGCGCCCCCCAGGGGAGGCGCTCGTCAGCAGCTCTTCTTCGGAGAAGCCGTCGGGTCGGGCGCCGCCAGCCTGGTCAGGGCCTGGTCCGACGCCGCCCGCTGGGTCAGGTTTTTGAAGCCGTCGCCGAGGATGAGGTCCAGGTCGGTGCCCTTGCGGGTGTCGGTGCGCTGCTCGGCGCCGGAGAGCTGGGTGCCGAGTACCGGCAGCGAGGTGTTCCGGGCCGAGGCGGGCCCGAGGAGCATCCCGGTGCTCTTGACCTTCTTGTCGAACTGCTTGCTGGCGTTGCCCACGGCGCCGATCTTGAAGCCGCGCTTCTTCAGCTCGTCCGCGGTGTCCTTGGCGAGACCGGTGCGGTCGGTGGCGTTGTAGACGTTCACGGTGATCTCGCCCGGCTTCGGCAGGGCCTTCACCTGAGTGGCCGTGGCCGCCTCGGGACGGCAGCCCGTCTTCGAGCTCGCCGTCGTGCTCTTCTTGCCGCCGGTGAAGACGTCGATGAGCTGCAGGGTGCCCCAGCCGATCAGGCCGAGCGCGGCGACGGACGCCACCACGGCGGCCACGAGCCTGCCGCGTCGGCGCGGCGGACGCATCCGGGGGTATTTGTCCCCGGTGATCCGGTACTGGCCGCCCATGCCAGGGGGAGTGAGCATGCTCATGGGCGCAGCGTAGTGCGCGCGAGCGGCGATGCCTATTAGATGATCAGTCGATGCCGCTCAGCGGAACCCGAAAGGGTCAAGGGTCAACAGCCCTGTCGCGCCGGGTCAGTCGAGTTCGAGCACGCGCGCGTGCAGCACCTGGCGCTGCTGGAGGGCGGCGCGGACCGCGCGGTGCAGTCCGTCCTCCAGGTAGAGGTCGCCCTGCCACTTGACGACGTGTGCGAAGAGGTCGCCGTAGAACGTCGAGTCCTCCGCCAGCAGGGTCTCCAGGTCGAGCTGCTGTTTGGTGGTCACGAGCTGATCGAGGCGGACCGGGCGCGGCGCGACGTCCGCCCACTGCCGGGTGCTTTCCCGGCCGTGGTCGGGGTACGGCCGGCCGTTTCCGATGCGCTTGAAGATCACACGGAAAGCCTACCGGTCAAGACGTTCCGGGCGCAGCCATGGCGGCGGAGTGCGGCGCTTGAAAAGATGCCACAAAAGGGCCATAAGCGCTGCTAGCAGGACCAGGCGGCCGGGACGAGCGGCAGCGAGACCGGGCCCGGATCCGCTCCGGCACTCCCCGCCGAACCGCGAAGACCGCCTCCGGATACGCCTTCTGGGGCTCGGCTCCCGACCCTGGCGCCCTCCTGCGGGAGGGCAACGTCACCCGGATGCCCCGGTCCGCGTTCCGCTGTCCGTGCGCAGCCGCCACCGTCCGGTCGCGGCGCCGCCGGTGTTCCCCGCGGACGCCACGGGGCGGCCTGCACGGTGCGCCGCGGCGGATTTCCTCCGTACGGCGGAGGCCGGTCGGGGGATCGTCCCGGTCCCCGGAGTCCCGGCGGTGCAGGACGGGCCGGTACGGCGAGGGACTGCTGACCGGTCCGGGTGCCGGCGTCCGAGGTGGCCGTCCTCGGCGAGAGCGGCGCCCCAACCCCCCGGTCGCCGTTGTGCACAGGCTGTGGACCGCGAGGCGGCGCACGAGCAGCCGAGCGCCCGGCCGGAACCGGAGACCGCCCTGCCGACGCGGCCCGCCAAGGAGGTGCCGTCGCCGGTCGAACAGGTTCGCAGCAGCGGTATGTTCAGGGTCGCCGGCCCGCTCGGTCGCCACCCGGCGCGGCCGCGGGCCCACCCGTTCCCCGTGCGGCACCGGCGGAGGCGGTGGCCCGCCCCCGCCGGTGCCGGGTTCAGCGGCCGCGTTCCTGGGGCGTCCGCCGGGGTTCTTCCTTCTGTTCCGGCCTCGGTGCCGAGGCACGCCTGGCCTCCGCGCGCAGCAGGGCGCGCAGCACGGCGTAGGGATCCATGGGCATGTGGTGCTGCTCCTTGCGTCTGACTGACCAGTTGACCGACCTGTCGCGGGGACGCGGGTAGGTCAGCAGCGCAGGACGACCGTGCGGAGCAGGGTCGGGGCGTACGGCACCCGCGGCGTGGCGGGGCACGCGCGGGCCGCCGGGCGCGCGGGCGCCGGGTCGGGCAGGGCTGCGGGGCGCTCCAGTACGTCGTCCCGGTGTACGGCGGGGGCGGTCGGCCGCAGCAGCGTGTCGAGGACGTCGTGCTCGAAGGTCTCGGCGGACGCGCCGAACGCGGGGGCCGCCTGGGCCTGCGCATGGGCGCAGGGCACCCACAGGGCGAGGAGCAGCACGAGCACCCGCAGCCAGGTACGGCTGCGGGTGCGGCCCGCTCTCCCGCTCACGGCAGGTGTCTGCCACGTAGGGGCGGCGAGTGCAGCTTGCGCGGCCCGAGATCCGCCCGCGTGGCGTACGCGCGGATACCGCGGTCGACGGCGGTGCTCACAGCGTCCGGGGGACTGCCCTGGCCCGGCTGCGGATACCGAACGCGGTGGCGATCTCGGTGATGCCCACGACGATCAGCCAGATGCCCGCGACCAGGGTCAGCACGGCGATCGAGTGGAACGGCGAGTCGATGAGCACGATCCCGGCGATGAAGGTCAGGACTCCGAGGAAGATCTGCCAGCCGCGGCCCGGCATCCGGGAGTCGTGCAGGGCGGCCAGGGTCTGGGTGATCCCGCGGATCAGCCAGCCGATGCCGATCCACAGGGCGAGCAGCAGGATCGACTGCATGGGCCCGCGGAAGCAGAACAGGCCGAGCAGGATCGACAGGGCGCCGCTGATGAAGGCCAGCACGCGCAGCGAGGTCGCCATGTGCGTGCCGAACGCGGAGGCGAGCTGGAAGATGCCGCTGATGATGAGGTAGAGGCCGAAGAGGACGCCCGCGGCGAGCAGGGAGGCGTGGGGCCAGACGAGCACCAGTACGCCGAGGATCAGTGAGGCGATCCCGGTGACCAGGACCACCTGCCAGGCGGCCTTGGACAGGGCGTGCAGAGGACCCTCGAACGGCGGCTCGGGCTCGCGCCGTTCGCCTGCCGGCGGGGAGGCCGCGTGGACGTTCCGGTCGTCGTATTCACGGCCCCAGTTCGGACCGCTGTTCGGTGCCTCGGTCATGGTCCATGGTCTGACCCGCGGGCGCGGGCGTGCCATCGGAAGTGGGCCGGTCGGGTGGAGCGGGCCGCCCCGAGGGCGCGGCGCGGGGCGGCGCTACTTGCCGGAGGCCTTCGCCTTCGCCGCCGCCTTCATCTCCTGCTTGTGCGCCCGCACCTTGGCCAGGGACTCGGGCCCGGTGATGTCGGCGACCGACCGGAAGGACCCGGCCTCGCCGTACGCGCCCGCGGCCTCCCGCCAGCCCTTGGGGGTGACCCCGAGCTGCTTGCCGAGCAGCGCGAGGAAGATCTGGGCCTTCTGCTTGCCGAACCCGGGCAGGTCCTCCAGCCGCTTCAGCAGCTCGGTGCCGCTGCCCACGTCCCGCCAGACCGCCTCCGTGTCCCCGTCGTAGTGCTCGACGAGGTACTGGCACAGCTGCTGGATGCGCTTGGCCATCGAGCCCGGGTAGCGGTGCACGGCCGGCTTCTCGGAGAGCAGCGCCGCGAAGGCATCCGGGTCCATCGCGGCGATGTCGTGCGCGTCGAGGTCCCCGGAGGCCGCGGCGCCGAGCCGGTCGGCGATGGTCCGGGGGCCCTTGAACGCCCACTCCATCGGAACCTGCTGGTCGAGCAGCATCCCGGTGAGCGCGGCGAGCGGGGACCGCCCGAGCAGCGCGTCGGCCTCGGGGTCCTGGGCGAGGTGCAGGGTGACGTCCATGACCCCGATCATGCCCCGGCGCGGGTCAGAGCTCCACGTGAGCGCTGGTCGTGGCCGCGCCGAAGTAGCCCTTCACGTTGTACACGCCGATGCCGGCGCTCTTGCCGCACACGTTGAACGAGCCCTTGGCCACCGGCCCGGCGGCCGAACCCCGGGCGACCCACACGCAGCCGTCGCTGTTCTCGGTGGGCGCGCCGACGACCGTCTCCGCCTTGCCGTCCCGGTCGAGGTCGGCCAGGTGCACGGCGGCCCCGAACTGGTCGCCGGTCTCGACCGCGCCCGGTACGTATGCCGTGTCCTGGGTGTACCCGGCGGCCTTGGCGGTCGTCAGGCCGGAGGCGGAGCCGCGCAGCAGTACGGCGGTGCCGGCGAGCTTGTGCGTGCCGACCGCCTCCCCGGGCGATCCGACGAGGACGTCCGCGTAGCCGTCGCCGTTCGCGTCGCCCACGCTGAGCGACTGGCCGAACTCGTCGCCGTTCTCCGCGGTCCCGGGGACGCCGGCCGTGTCCTGGTGGAAGACCTTGGGGCGCTGGTCGGCGGTGATGCCGTGCGGGCCGCCGTAGAGGACCTGGATCTCGCCGCCGCGGTGGGCGGCGCCGGTCTCGTTCGCGAGGTAGTCGTCCTCCGAGATCCCGGTGACCAGGTCGCCGTAGCCATCGCCGTTGACGTCGCCGATCTGCCCGGCGTGGCCGTCGGCGTAGGGGAGTTCGACGCCGGAGCCGCTGCCGCCGTCGTCGTACCGGACCGGCCCGCGCAGGTCGCCGTCCGTCGGCCCGGCCATCCAGAACCGTTCCGCCATGCCGTCACCGTCGACGTCGCCCATGACCACACCACGGGTCTCGCCGATGTCCTGGAGACGTTCGACACCGGAGGCCTGCCCGGTGCGGGTGAACGGGCCGCTGTACGCCGCCCCTTCACAGGAGGAGCCGACGGACAGCTCGGGCGCGCCGTCGCCGTTCATGTCGCCGGTGGCCAGGGACATCCCGAAGCGGCAGTACGTCCGGCCGTCCCCGTACCCCTTGGGCGGCGCGATGGTCGTGCCACCGCTCAGCCCCTTCGGACCGCCCCACACCACGGTCACGGAACCCCGTGCGGACTTGCCGCCGACGCCCTCGTCCGGGGCGCTCACGATCAGGTCGGCGTATCCGTCCCGGTCGAGGTCGGCGCCGGCCACCGCCGTGCCGAAGCGGTCGTACTCCTCGGGGTCGCCGGGGATGCCGGCGGTGGCCTGGGTGAGCACCGTGCGGTGCGTGGCGCTCACCGTGGAGGCGGAGCCGTACAGGACGACCACGGCACCGGCGCCCTCCACCTTGCCGTTCGCCGCGTACGGCGCTCCGACGACCAGGTCCCGGTACCCGTCGCCGTTGAAGTCGTCCTGTACGGCCGCCGTGTTGGCCCCCTTGTAGGGCGCGGCGGCGGACGCGATCGGGGTGAGCGGAACGGCGACGACTGCGGCGACCACGGCTCCCGCCGTGAGGACTCTGCGCAACGAGACTCCTTGACTCGGGGCGGTGCGACGGATGACGGACCGCGGCCGGGCGAAGGCCGGATGCTCACTGGACACACGAGTCGCCCGGAAGGTTGTGCCTCCCCGCCCTCCGGCCCCTCCTCCCTCACGTACACCAGGGCGATCGCCCGCTTCGCACGCCTGCGTCGGCCGGAGAGGCACGCCCAACTCGCCTTACCGGAACGAGGGGTAGCCTTCCCCGGGTGACGATGACGCCGGACGATCTGATCGCCCACTACGGCCTCGAACCCATCCCCCGCGAGGGCGGCCTGTTCCGGCGTACCTGGGAGGGACCGGAGCAGGCCGACGGCCGGCCGGCGGGCTCCGCCATCGTCGCCCTGCTCACCGCGGACGACTACTGCGCCCTGCACCGCCTGCCCACCGACGAGATCTGGCACTTCTACCTCGGCGACCCGCTCCACCTCCTGCTGCTCGCCCCCGACGGCACCACCCGCACCGCCGTTCTCGGCCCCGCCCCCTTGTCCGGCCAGCACCTCCAGCTGACCGTGCCGGCCCGCACCTGGATGGGCGCGCGGGTGGCACCGGGCGGCGCGTGGACGTTCTTCGGCTGCACGATGGCTCCCGGATTCACCTACGCGGACTACGAACACGGGAACGCGGCGGACCTCACGGCGCGTTACCCGTCCGAGGCCGCCCGGATCACGCGACTGTGCCGCCCATGAGCCTGCTCGACGGACAGACCGCCCTGGTGACCGGCGCGAGCGGCGGCATCGGCCGCGCCATCGCCCTGCGCTTCGCCGAGGAGGGCGCCGCGGTGGCCGTCCACTGCCGTACGGCGCAGGAGGCGGCCCGGCAAGTGGCGGCCAGGATCCGGGAGTCGGGCGGCGCGGCCGTCGTGGTCCGGGCGGACCTGACGGACGAGGACGCCTGCCACCGCCTGGTCCGGGAGGTGACGGACTGGTCCCGCGGCCGGCTCACCGCCCTCGTCAACAACGCGTCCGTCCAGCCCGTCCAGCCCCTGCCCGGCATGACGGCGGCCGACTGGCGCGCGGTCGTCGACACCGACCTCACCAGCGTCTTCGCCTGCACCCAGGCCGCGGCCGACCACATGCGGGCGCACGGCGGCGGCACCGTCACCCACATCGCCTCCGTCGAGGCCGCCCATCCCGCCCCCGGCCACGCCCACTACAGCGCGGCCAAGGCGGCGGTGGTCATGCACGCCCGCGCGGCGGCCCTGGAGTACGGGCCCGACGGCATCCGCGTCAACACCGTCTCGCCCGGCCTGATCGACCGGGAGGGCCTGGCCGAGGCCTGGCCGGACGGCGTACGCCGCTGGCTGGCCGCCGCCCCCACCGGCCGCCTGGGCCGCCCCGAGGACGTGGCCGACGCCTGCGTCTTCCTGGCCTCGCCGCTCGCACGCTGGATCACCGGCCACGACCTGACGGTGGACGGCGGGGTCTCGGCCCGCCCGACATGGTGAGCACACCGGCCGATCGCCGCGTACTCATACGGAGGGCACGCGGCGAAGGAGGGACGACGTGCGCGAGGTGCTGCGCCACCGACACCGATGGTCCGGGCGGCTGGTCCTGCTGGCCGCGGGTCTCTTCCTCCTCCTGATCGGCACCGCCGTCCCGGCCTCGGCCCACGCGGCCCTGCGCACGACCGACCCCGCCGACGGAACCGTCCTGCGCACGGCCCCCCGGCTGGTGACGCTGACCTTCACCGAGTCGGTCGGCCTGCTGGCCGACTCCTTCCGCGTCTACGACCCCGCCAACCACCGCCTGCGCACCGGTGCCGCCGAGCACGCCCCCGGCCGCTCGGACACGGCCCGCGTCTCCCTGCCCGCCCGGCTCGCCACCGGCACCTACACGGTCGCCTGGCGCGTGGTGTCGGCGGACAGCCACCCGGTGTCGGGCGCGCTCACCTTCTCGGTCGGCAAGCGCACCGCGACGACCGCGAGCCCCGTCGCCGACCGCACGGAGAACCCCGCCACGGCGGCCCTGTACAACATCGCCCGCTACCTCGCCTACCTCTGCCTGGCCCTCCTCCTCGGCACGGCGGCGTTCGTGGCGTACTGCCGCCCGCCCACCGCGGCACCGCTGCGCACCCCCGTGCTGGCCGCTGCCTGGGCCCTGCTCGCCACGACGACCGCCCTCTACCTCCTGCGCACCCCGTACGAGGAGGGCACCGCACCCGCTTTCTCCCTGGGCTCCCTCACCCGCACGGCCGCGACCCGCCCCGGCGCGCTCCTGCTCGCCCGGCTGGCGCTGCTGCTCCTGGCCGGCGCCGCCGTGGCGCTGCTGCGTGCCCGGCGCAGAAGGCTCCCGCGCCGCAGGACGCTCGCCGTGGCCGCCGCCGTCTCCCTCCCTCTCGCCCTGACCTGGACGGCGGCCGAACACGCGTCGGCGGGCATCCAGGTCCCGCTGGCCATCACCTCCGCCACCCTCCATCTGCTGGCCATGGCGGCCTGGCTGGGCGGTCTGGCGGCCCTGCTGCGCACGCTCCAGAGCACCTCCCTCGCCACCGTGGCCCGTTTCTCCCGCCTGGCCTTCGTCTCGGTGACGGTCCTCGCCCTGACCGGCGTCTACCAGTCCTGGCGGGGACTCGGCTCCTGGCAGGCGCTCACGGACACCACGTACGGCCGCACCCTGCTGGCCAAACTGGCGGCGGTCACCGCACTGCTGCTGGCGGCGGCCTGCTCCCGCGGCTGGACGAACCGCGCGCTGAAGACCCGGGCGACGGCGGCGACACTCCCCGCCCGCGTCCCCGAACCGGCCGGCGGCCCCCCGCTCCCGCCGGAACCCCCCGCCCCGCCCCCGCGGCCGCCCTTCCACCTCCTGCGCCGCTCTGTGCTGGCGGAGGCTGCCGTCGCCGTGGTGGTCCTGGCCCTGACGACCCTGCTCACGAGCACGGTGCCCGGCCGCGCCGCCACCGAGGCCGCACAGAGCGCCGCCCCGGCGGCCGGCATCCCGACGGCCTCCGTCACCACGGTCCCCTTCGACACCGGCGCCCCCGGCGGCCACGGCCAGGTCCAGGTCACTCTGGACCCGGGCCGGGTGGGCCGCACCTCCGTCCAGGCGGTGGTCTACGGCCCGGACGGCGGCCTGTCCACGGTCCCCGAACTCCGCGTCACCCTGACCCTGGCGGCGCAGAAGATCGGCCCCCTGGACACCAGGGTCACCGACCGCGGCGGCTACTGGAGCGCCGACTCCTTCGACCTCCCTCTGCCGGGCACCTGGACGATGAAGGTGACGGTCCGGACCTCGGAACTGGACCAGGTGACGGTGTCGGCACCGGTACGGGTGACGCGGTAGGGGGCAGGCGGGAGTCTGACGACGGGGCCCAGCGCCATGAGGCCCTGGTCGCCGTGGCATTCGCGTCGCCGGTCGCTGTGCGTCGGCCGCTGTTCGTCGACGGACGTCCGTCGGTAGATCCATGCGCAGAAGGCCCCGACCGGCGAACCGGTCGGGGCCTTCTGCTGCCCTGTCGGGTGTTGATGCGGACGTCGGGTAGGCGCGGGGGCGTTCACCTGCGTTCACTCGCGGCCGGCCGTCGGTGCCCGGGAGGCCTTCGGATCTCGCCTGCACGACGGTGAACGGGTTGAAGCAGAAGGAAACCGAGACGGCCGCATCTCCTCACGGCAGAACCGCAGACAGCCGGGGGGCGGCTGTCGAAACCACCGCTAGGCGGCCTTGCGCCGCGCCGCACGCGGGGCCGGGGCGGGCTCCTGCGCATCCTCGGAGTAGAAGATCTCGTCTTCTCCGAAGTCCGGCGCCTGGAAGGGATTTGACGTCGGAGGTGGCGATACTGCAGCGGAACGGCGGGGTTGCCCTTCCAGGGCGGAGAACAGCGACGACGGGTCGATGAGAGGTCTGCCTTTCGTTACAGGTCCCTGACGGGCCTGGCTACAGCTTGGTCATCTTGGAGTACGGGCTCAAGATCCGCATTTGTGACGAGCCGAAATCCACGAGCACGGCGATTCCGTCCTCGATGCCGAGTACCCGGCCGAGTCCGTACACGTCGTGTGTGACCTGGTCGCCCGTGGCGAAGTGCTTGGGAGCCGGTGTGACCGGGGCCTTGAATGGGCTGGTAGGCAAATGACGCTTCGGTGCCGCAGGCTTTGTCATGGCTCAGTATGCGCCTACGTACATCCCGCTCGCTGTGGCCGACGGCACAGATCCGGGACGGGAACGCTCGCGTCACGCCGTTGACCTGGGGTTCCGAGACCCGATCCGTGTTGCTGAACTTGATTGGGTGATGTCGGGGCCGGCCGCCTGGCACAGTCCGTCGGGGGAGGATCCTCCCGTTGAGCCGGCTCCTGCCGCAGGTGCCGCAGCGGCGGCTCCTCCGGGGACGGAGGCGTACGAGACGGCCGTCTCCCTGATGCCCGCCACACCGCCGCGACCGTCCTCCTGATCCCCGGCGTCCCTGACGTGGTGATCGACCCGATCACGGGCCGGGAGTCCGGGGAGCGGCGCGAATGCGCGCCCGGACATGGATGTGACGGGGGCCATGCTCCGCAAGGTCGACGGACAACGTCGAAGGGCCCCACCGCAAGCAGTGGGGCCCTTCGACATCGTGCCCGGTGAGGCACTGGCGGAGGATACGAGATTCGAACTCGTGAGGGGTTGCCCCCAACACGCTTTCCAAGCGTGCGCCCTAGGCCTCTAGGCGAATCCTCCGCCGGAAACATTACATGACCGAGGGGAGTGCTCGCGAACCCGTTCCCGCAGGCCCGCATCGGGGGTCTCCGCGAAACCTGATCGGTTACTGACCGGGGGCCGCGATCGGGTACTGTGGGGCGCAGCCCCTCACGCGGCGCTATCTGACTGAACTCCCCCAGGGCCGGAAGGCAGCAAGGGTAGGTCGGCTCTGGCGGGTGCGTGGGGGGCCCTTGTGTTTCCGGGATCCGTGGCCGGGACCAGTTGTCAGTGGGCGCCTATAACCTCGTATGCGTGTCGTCTCTCGCGCTGTACCGTCGCTATCGCCCGGAGACCTTTGCCGAGGTCATCGGGCAGGAGCATGTCACCGACCCGCTGCAGCAGGCGCTGCGGAACAACCGGGTCAATCACGCGTACCTGTTCAGTGGTCCGCGCGGCTGCGGCAAGACGACCAGCGCGCGGATCCTCGCCCGCTGCCTGAACTGTGAGCAAGGTCCCACTCCGACCCCCTGCGGGGAGTGCCAGTCCTGCCGGGACCTCGCGCGCAACGGCCCGGGTTCGATCGACGTCATCGAGATCGACGCGGCCTCGCACGGTGGTGTGGACGACGCCCGTGAGCTGCGCGAGAAGGCGTTCTTCGGCCCCGCGAGCAGCCGGTACAAGATCTACATCATCGACGAGGCCCACATGGTCACGTCGGCCGGCTTCAACGCGCTGCTGAAGGTCGTCGAGGAGCCACCCGAGCATCTGAAGTTCATCTTCGCCACGACCGAGCCCGAGAAGGTCATCGGCACCATCCGGTCCCGGACCCATCACTACCCCTTCCGGCTCGTGCCGCCCGGCACCCTGCGGGACTACCTCGCCGAGGTGTGCCAGAAGGAGAACATCCCGGTCGAGGACGGCGTGCTCCCGCTCGTCGTGCGCGCCGGCGCGGGATCCGTGCGTGACTCGATGTCCGTCATGGACCAGCTCCTCGCCGGGGCCCGTGAGGAGGGTGTGACGTATGCCATGGCCACCTCCCTCCTCGGCTACACCGACGGCTCTCTCCTCGACTCCGTCGTCGAGGCCTTCGCCACCGGTGACGGGGCCGCCGCCTTCGAGGTCGTCGACCGCGTCATCGAGGGCGGCAACGACCCGCGCCGCTTCGTCGCCGACCTGCTGGAGCGGCTGCGCGACCTGGTGATCCTCGCCGCGGTTCCGGACGCGCTGGAGAAGGGACTCCTCGACGCGCCGGCCGACGTGCTGGAGCGTATGCAGGCCCAGGCATCCACCTTCGGCGCCGCCGAACTCAGCCGTGCCGCCGACCTCGTCAACGAGGGCCTGACGGAGATGCGCGGCGCCACCTCGCCCCGCCTTCAGCTGGAACTGATCTGCGCCCGGGTGCTGCTCCCCGCCGCCTACGGGGACGAGCGGTCGGTCATGGCCCGCCTCGACCGTCTCGAGCGCGGCGTCCACTTCTCGGGCGCCGGCAACGCCCCTGCCATGGGGTACGTCCCCGGGCCCGAGGCCCACGGCGCCCCCACGCCCCCGGTACCGCCCGGCGGCGGCCGGGCGGCGGCCCGCGCGGCCGTACGAACGTCCAACGGGCCGGGCGCGGGCGTTCCGCGTGCGGACGGCCCCGGTGCCGGTGGCTCTGGTTTCGGAGGTTCCGGTGCAGGAGGCCCGGCTCCGGCCGCCCCCGCGCCCACGGCCCCCGCAGGACCTGCCACTTCCATGCCCCCTGCCGCCGCCCCCACCCCTACGGCACCCGCGCCTGCCCCGGCAGCGGCGCCCGCGGCCACCCCCGAGGCCCCCGCCCCCGCGCCTGCCGCCGCCCAGGTCCCGGCGACGCCCTCCGCGCCCTCCGACCCCGGCGCTCCGTCCGCCCCCGCCGCTCCCGGCGCCTGGCCCACCGCCGCCGCTGCCGGTAGCGGCCGGCGTCCCGGTGGCTGGCCCACGGCCGCGGCACCGGCGGGCGCCGGCGCGCCGCAGGGCCAGGCCCCGGGCGGTCCCCCGGTGGCACAGCAGCAGCCCGCCGCATCACCCCCGGCCCCGGCGCCGGCCGCGCCCGCCGGTGGCCTCGACCCCCGCATGCTCTGGCCGAACATCCTGGAGGCCGTCAAGAACCGCCGCCGCTTCACCTGGATCCTGCTCAGCCAGAACGCCCAGGTGGCCGGCTTCGACGGCACCACCCTCCAGCTCGGTTTCGTCAACGCCGGTGCGCGCGACAACTTCGCCGGCAGCGGCAGCGAGGACGTGCTGCGGGCGGCGCTGGCCGAGCAGTTCAACGTGCAGTGGAAGATCGAGGCGGTCGTCGACCCGTCCGGCGGCGGCTCCGCACCCTCGTCCGCAGGAGGCTCGGGCTTCGGCGGCGGAGCCGGTTACGGCGGCGCTCCCGCCGCGGGCGGCGGTGGCTACGGTGCCCCGGCCGCCCCCCGCCCCGCGGCTCCCCAGCCCGCCCCGCAGGCCCCCGCTTCGGCCCGGCCCGGCCCGGCGACCGCTCCGTCCGCACCCACTCCGGCCCCCAGTTCTCCGGCCGCCCCGGAGCCGGCCCCGGTCGCCCCCGAGGACGACATCCCCGAGGACGACGACCCGGACCTCGACGAGTCGGCCCTCTCGGGCCACGAGCTGATCGTGCGGGAGCTGGGGGCGACGGTGGTGGAGGAGTTCTCGAACGAGTAGGGCGTTCTCAGCGCCCTTGTAGGAAACCCCAACAAACCCGCACCCCAGCCTTCGGCAACCTTGCCATTAGGCTGACCCCCGTGAAGGTCCTCGTCATCGGCAGCGGCGCCCGCGAACACGCCCTGTGCCGCTCCCTGTCCCTCGACCCCGACGTCACCGCGCTGCACTGCGCCCCCGGCAACGCCGGCATCGCCGAGGTCGCCGAGCTGCACCCGGTCGACGCGCTCGACGGCAAGGCGGTCGCCGAGCTGGCCGCCGCCCTCGGCGCCGACCTGGTCGTCGTCGGCCCGGAGGCCCCACTGGTCGCCGGTGTGGCCGACGCCGTCCGCGCGGGGGGCATCCCGGTGTTCGGCCCCTCCGGGGAGGCCGCGCGGCTGGAGGGTTCCAAGGCCTTCGCCAAGGACGTCATGGCGAAGGCCGCGGTGCCGACCGCCCGTTCCTACGTCTGCACCACCGCCGAGGAGGTCGCCGCGGCCCTCGACGCCTTCGGCGCCCCGTACGTCGTCAAGGACGACGGACTCGCCGCCGGCAAGGGTGTCGTCGTCACCGACGACCCGGAGGCCGCCAAGGCCCACGCCGCCGCGTGCGACCGGGTCGTCATCGAGGAGTTCCTCGACGGCCCCGAGGTGTCCCTCTTCGCGATCACCGACGGCGAGACGGTCGTACCGCTCCAGCCCGCCCAGGACTTCAAGCGCGCCCTGGACGGCGACGAGGGCCCGAACACCGGCGGCATGGGCGCGTACTCGCCGCTGCCGTGGGCCGAGCCGAAGCTCGTCGACGAGGTGCTGCAGACGGTCCTGCAGCCGACCGTCGACGAGCTGCGCCGGCGCGGCACCCCCTTCTCCGGCCTGCTCTACGCGGGCCTGGCGATCACGAGCCGCGGTGTCCGGGTGATCGAGTTCAACGCCCGCTTCGGCGACCCCGAGACCCAGGTCGTGCTGGCCCGGCTGAAGACCCCGCTGGCCGGCCTCCTGATGGCCGCCGCCACCGGCAACCTCGCCGATCTGCCGCCCCTGCGCTGGAGCGAGGACGCGGCCGTCACGGTCGTCGTCGCCTCGCACAACTACCCCGCCACCCCCCGTACCGGTGACCCGATCACCGGTCTGGACGAGGTCGCCGCCGAGGACGCTCCGCACGCGTATGTGCTGCACGCCGGTACCAGGCGGGACGGCGACACCGTCGTCAGCGCCGGCGGGCGGGTGCTGTCCGTCACCGCCACCGGGGCGGACCTGGCCGAGGCGCGCGAGCGGGCGTACCGGGCGGTGGGCCGGATCCGCCTGGACGGCTCCCAGCACCGCACCGACATCGCCGCGCAGGCCGCGTCGCAGGCGGCGGGCGCCTGACCCGCCCTCCTGACCTGCCCTCCTTCCGATACAGGCCCCGGATCCCCGATCCGGGGCCTGATCCTTGCTGTCTGTCACTCACCTCTGACCAGAGCCATTCCATCGAGTGAGCAATCGTCCATACGGCTGACGGGGGCCGGGGCCCCAACTAGGGTGCCGCGCAAGCGTTCCGGCACTTGGCCCACCGGCATTGCGATGTCAGTCGCGGGTGCCACAGTGGGGGAGTGAGCACCACCAGGACAGCACGGCATCGGCGGCGAGGGGGTGAGGTCGGCACGTGACCGGAATCGGTGCGGAAGTGGGCGCGCAGGCCGCGCGCTCCCGGGCCCTCGCGGTACTGCGGGTCCGGGGTCGGGCGCTGGCCGTGGCACTGCTGCCCGCGGCCGCCGCCGTGATCCTGCTGACCGGCGGTTCCACCGGCCACTTCGTCGGCCGGGGCTGGGACATGGCCCGCTGGGTCGTGGGCGTCCTCGCCGTGCTGGTGCTGCTGGCGGCGGCCGGCATCGCCCTGGTCGTGGCCCGGGCCCGCCCGGCCGTCAGCCCGACGGTGCCGATCCCCGAGGAGTCCGCCCCGGACCTGTACCGGATGGTGCGCGACCTCGCCGACCGCCTGGACGTGCCGGCCCCGTCGGCCCTGGCCCTCACCCCGGACTGCGACAGCTGGCTGGAGGACCGCACGCACTCGGCCCACGGCCCGCCCCCGCGCCCCGTGTCCGACGAGCTGGCCGGCCCGGGCCGCCGTCGCGCCCCCGCGGCACCGGTGCTCGTCATCGGCTCCCCGTTCCTGTGGTGGATGCGGGTCGGCGAGCTGCGCGCGGTCCTCGCCCCGGTCATCGCCGGCACGGGTCCGTCGGCGCACCCGGACATAGCCGCCGCCCGGCGCTTCGTGCGGGGCCTGGACGCGGCGGTCGCGGTCGCCTCGACACCGGGCCGATGTCCGCTGATCCGCGGGGGCTGCGCGGTCCTCGGCTGGGTGGCCCGGCTGCTGCTGAGCGGCTGTAGGGAACACGCGACGCAGATGGAGCGCGGGGTCGCGGCGGCGGCGGCCGAGCGGGCGCAGACCGTGGACTACGGCCTGCGGATCGTCGCCCAGGAGCAGGTCGGCCTCGCCTACGCCGGCTGGGACCGGCTGCTGACCCGGGTCGCGCTGCCCGCGTGGCGCATGGGCCGCTGGCCCTCCCGGCTGGACGCGGGCGTGGTGGCGGCGCTCACCGAGCTGTCCCGGCGCGACCGGCTGGCCGAGGGTTTCACGTCACGGCTCGGCGAGCGCCCGGCCTGTGACCTGCTGGAGGAACCCGGCGTGGTGGACGAGGCCGCCTCGCTGCTCGCCGCGCGCCTCTTCCACGGCGGCCCCGCGGAGTGCGGTCCGGACTGGGCACCGGTGGACTGGCAGGCGTATCCGGAGGAGGTCGTGGACCGCACGTGGCGCGCCGACGCGGCCCGTCTGCACCGCGTCCTGGACTCGCTCGGCGTCCGCCCCTCCCTCGACCCCGCCGCTCCCGACCCCGGCGGCCCCACCCTGGCCCGGGTCCTGGACCACCTCACCGAGCCCGGCAGAGAAGCGGCGATACCGAGCGCACCTCAGGACGACCCGCAGGCCGCCGACGGCGAGAACACCCCACAGGGACCGCCCGCCCCCGATGACGAAAGCCGCCCGGGTGGTGCCGGTGGGAGCGACCTCCCCGCCGCAGGCGAAGCCGAGGCGGAACCGGCCGAGGACGATCCCGGCACGGAACGCAGCGCCACCCTCGCCGCCGGACTGTTCGCCGAGCTCGCCCGTGAGGAGGCCGGCGCCCCGGGGGCCGGAGCGGCCGCTTCCGGCCAGAGCCCCGACAGCGCGCTGTGGGACGACGGCGGACTGCCCCTCTTCCCGTTGCAGCCCCCGCGCACCGGCCGCGATCTGCTCACCGACCATGTGACGGCGATGGTGTGCTGTGCCGCCGTGGAGACCGCCGGCGCGGTCCCCGCCCTGGACTGGCTGGACGGCCCCTCCCTGCTGTTGGGCGGCGAGCGGGCCGCCGACCTCGCGCCCCGGGTGCTCAGCCTGATCGAGGAGGGAGACCCGGGCCCGCTGCGCGACTGGCTGGCCGCGTCCGGTATACGCCCCGAGAAGCCGGTACGCCTCGTCTAACGGGAGCCCTGTCTTCCACTTCAGGTCAATTCGCAACGACTAGTGACCGAGCCCGTGCGTTATGTGATGTGCTGGGAGCGACCACGCACCTGGCAAGGGCGTGCGACATACGACAGCACGGCCGAGGACTGCGCGTACCACCGAGCACCGCGAGCACCACCGAGACAGGACGACACGGGGGCTGAGGGAGGGGAGCGACCATGGCCTCGGACCACATTCGCCGCTGGGAGTCCGGAGCACTCGCGCACGCCGTCACGGACCCCTTCGGCCAGGGCCCGGTGCCCTGGCTGCGTGGCAGTGAGACCTACTTCGACGACACCGGTCACGTCGTGCCCTGGTACGTCGACCCGAGCCCGCAGCCGCTCGCCGGCGGCATGCGCCGGGTGCCCGCGCCGCGTTCGGCCGGCACCGGACCCCGCTCGGCCGACGACGTGCACCGCCAGATCAAGGGCTTCACCTCCACCGGCGCGGTCACGCCGGGCGAGGCGATCGACTTCCACATCACGGTCGATCCGCCCCAGGAGTTCAGCGTCGACATCTACCGGATCGGCCACTACGGCGGCGACGGCGCCGCCAAGATCACCACCAGTCCGCGGCTGTCCGGCATCGTCCAGCCCCGGCCGCTGGCCGCCGACCGCACGGTCTCCTGCCACCACTGGTGGCTGTCCTGGCGCCTCCAGGTACCCGCCCACTGGCAGATCGGCGCCCATGTGGCCGTCCTCACCACCGCCGACGGCTACCGCTCCCACGTGCCCTTCACGGTCCGCGACGACCACCCCGCCGACCTGCTCCTGCTGCTGCCCGACATCACCTGGCAGGCGTACAACCTCTATCCGGAGGACGGCCGTACCGGCGCCAGCCTCTACCACGCCTGGGACGAGAAGGGCCGCCTCCTGGGCGAGGCCGACGCGGCCACCACGGTCTCCTTCGACCGCCCCTACGCGGGCGCGGGCCTGCCCCTGCACGTCGGCCACGCCTACGACTTCATCCGCTGGGCCGAACGTTACGGCTACGACATCGCCTACGCCGACGCCCGCGATCTGCACGCCGGCCGGGTCGACCCCGGCCGCTACCGGGGCCTGGTCTTCCCCGGCCACGACGAGTACTGGTCGGTGCCGATGCGCCGGGCCGTCGAGAACGCCCGCGACCGCGGCACCTCACTGGTCTTCCTCTCCGCCAACACCATGTACTGGCAGGTGGAGTTGGGCCCCTCCCCCTCCGGTGTCCCGGACCGGCTGCTGACCTGCCGCAAGCGCAAGGGCCCCGGCAGGCCGGTGCTGTGGCGCGAGATCGACCGGCCCGAACAGGAACTGGTCGGCATCCAGTACGCGGGCCGGGTGCCCGAGCCGCACCCGCTGATCGTCCGCAACGCCGGCCACTGGCTGTGGGAGGCGACCGGCGCGCACGAGGGCGACGAGATCGAGGGCCTGGTCGCCGGCGAGGCCGACCGTTACTTCCCGCGCACCCCGCTGCCCGCGCACGAGGAGCGGATCCTACTCGCCCACTCCCCCTACACCGACAGTGAGGGCTCCCTGCGCCACCAGGAGACCTCCCTCTACCGCGCCCCGTCCGGCGCCTGGGTCTTCGCCTCGGGCACTTTCGCCTGGTCCCCGGCGCTGGACCGCCCCGGCCATGTGGACCCCCGCGTCCAGCGGGCCACGGCGAACCTGCTGGACCGCATCTGCAAACGCGACTGACCGAGAACGGCTCACGGCCGACCCTGGCCGAAACCCATCACCCTCATAAGGGAGAATCGAGGCACTTGGACAGAACCACGGGGAGGAACCGTGTCCGGATTCGTAGAAAAGCCCGAGCCGATTCAGGTTCCGGGCCTGGTGCACCTGCACACCGGAAAGGTGCGCGAGCTGTACCAGAACGAGGCGGGCGACCTCGTGATGGTCGCCAGCGACCGCATGTCCGCGTACGACTGGGTGCTGCCCACCGAGATCCCCGACAAGGGCCGGGTGCTCACCCAGCTCTCCCTGTGGTGGTTCGACCAGCTGCGCGACCTGGCCCCCAACCACGTGATCAGCGCCGAGGTGCCCGAGGGCGCCCCCGCCGACTGGGCGGGCCGCACGCTGGTCTGCAAGTCCCTGAAGATGGTCCCGGTCGAGTGCGTGGCCCGCGGCTATCTCACCGGCTCCGGCCTGCTGGAGTACAACGAGTCCCGCACGGTCTGCGGCCTCGCCCTCCCCGAAGGCCTCGTCGACGGCTCCGAACTGCCCGGCCCGATCTTCACCCCGGCCACCAAGGCCGAGGTCGGCGAGCACGACGAGAACGTCTCCTACGAGGAGGTCGCCCGCCAGGTCGGCGCCGAGACCGCCGCCCAGCTGCGCCAGGCCACCCTCGCCGTGTACTCGAGGGCCCGGGACATCGCCCGCGACCGGGGGATCGTCCTGGCGGACACCAAGTTCGAGTTCGGCTTCGACGGGGACAGCCTCGTCCTCGCCGACGAGGTCCTCACCCCCGACTCCTCCCGCTTCTGGCCGGCCGACCAGTGGGAGCCGGGCCGGCCCCAGCCGTCGTACGACAAGCAGTTCGTCCGGGACTGGCTGACGTCCGCCGAGTCCGGCTGGGACCGCAAGAGCGAGCAGCCCCCGCCGCCGCTGCCCGAGCAGGTGGTCCAGGCGACCCGGCAGAAGTACGTGGAGGCGTACGAGCGGCTGACGGGCATGAGCTGGGCGTAACGCAAAAGGCCCCCGGGGGACCGGGGGCCTTGCTGGAGCGGACGACGAGGCTCGAACTCGCGACCTCAACCTTGGCAAGGTTGCGCTCTACCAACTGAGCTACGTCCGCGTTGCACCGTGGCGCGAGAGCAACTATACCCAACCTCGGTCGCGTGCGAGACGCACCGCCGCATGCCGGTTCTCAGCGCCCAGCTTCGTGACGGCCGAGGAGAGGTAGTTCCGCACGGTCCCCGGGGACAGCGCGGCCCGCTCGGCGATCTCCGCGACCGGCGCCCCGTCGGCCGCCAGCTCCAGCACCTCGGCCTCCCGGACGGTCAGCGGGGAGTCCCCGGCGGAGATCGCGTCGGCGGCCAACTCCGGGTCGACGTAGCGGCTTCCGGCGTGCACGGTCCGGATGATCTCGGCGAGCCGCTGGGCGCTGACGGTCTTCGGGACGAACCCGCGCACCCCCGCCGCGAGCGCCCGTTTCAGGTGGCCGGGCCGACCGTGGCCCGTGACGATCAGCACCTGGCAGCCGGGCAGTTCGGTGCGCAGGGATGTGGCGACCTTCACACCGTCGGCGCCCGGCATCTGCAGGTCCAGCACGGCCACATCGGGTTGATGGGCCCGCGCCATCGCCAGCGCCTCGGGACCGCCGGCCGCCTCCGCGACCACGAGGAGATCGTCCTCCAGCGACAGCAGCGCGGCCAGCGCGCCCCGGATCAGATGTTCGTCGTCGGCGAGCAGCAGCCGTACCGGAGAGTTCATGATGTGACGTCACTCACTTCCTGTTTCAGGGGCACCTCTGCCACCACCCGGAACCGGCCGCCGGTGACCGCACCCGCCTCCAAGGTCCCGCCGACGGCAGCCAGTCGCTCCCGCAGCCCGGCGAGCCCTGAACCCCCACCCCCGTCGGGATTGCCGGCCTGTCCGTCGTTCTCCACCGTCAGCACCACAGACCCCTCCAGCACCCGCAGACACAGCGTGCAGCGCCCCGCGTCCCCGTGCCGCAGCACGTTGGTGGTCGCCTCCCGCACCACCCAGCCGAGCGCGGACTGCACCCCGGCGGGCAGCCCCGTCGGCTCCGCGCGGACCTCGCAGTCGATCCCGGCGGCTGCCAACACCCCCTGTGCGCCCGCGAGTTCGACCCCCAGGTCGGCCTCACGGTAACCCCGCACGACGGCCCGTACCTCCCGCTGTGACTCCTGTGCGATGCGCTGCACCTCGATCATCTGCTCCACGGCCTCCGGCCGCCCCCGCCGGGCCAGTTGCACGGCCAGTTCGCTCTTGAGCGAGATCACCGACAGGTTCCGCCCCAGCACGTCGTGCAGATCTCGCCCGAACCGCAGCCGTTCCTCGGCGACGGCGAGCCGCGCCTCGACCTCGCGGGCGCGTTCGGCCTCCCACAGCACGGCCAGGGTCCAGGCGCCGCAGCGGCCGGCGAGCAGCGCGAAGATCCCCTGGAAAACGGTGATCCCGACGGTCGCGACCAGGCCGAAGCCGTCGTGGTCGGCGAGCCCGACGGCAGCCGCCAGCAGGACCGTGAACGTCGCAGACCGGCGCAGGAACACCCCCACCGGGACGGTGAGTCCGTAGAGCAACGCGAACGGCAGCAGGCAGCCGGCGATCGCGAAGCGGACCAGCATCGGGGTCGCCGCGTCCAGCCCTGCGAGCGTCGTGATCAGTACCAGGGCCAGCCCCAGCAGCACAGCCGGTGCGCGCTGGGCGCCGGCCGGCAGCTCCGCGCGCCCCAGGTAGTGGTCGAGCACGGTCCTGGTGAGCCCGGTGGCGAGCACGCACTGCCCGATCGCCACGAGGGCGAGGAGCGCGCCGAGGACCATCGCCACGGGCCGGTGGGCGAGGCCGCCGTGCATCGGCAGCAGCACCCAGCAGCCCATGATGAACCAGACCGTGCAGCACCAGGTGAGGAGGCTGTACAGCTCGACCCGCTCGGCCTTGCTGCGGTCTCCCCAGTGCCGTCGCTGCCAGCGCCGTATGCGCCCGACCATCCGCGCGTCCCCCCGCCCCTCAGCGCCGCGGCTCCCACCGGAACCGCCGTCGTACAGCAAACACCGCCAGGATGATCCAGGCCAGCGCGGTCGCGAGGGCGCCGAGTACCTCGCCCGTGCCCAACTGGCCCGTCCAGCCACCGCGGAAGAGCCGGATCGCCGGGGACAGCGGGAGCAGTTGGCAGACGGCGGCCAGCCGGTCGGGCAGGGCCTCGGTCGGGATGGTGATACCGGAGCCGACCATCGAGAGGACCATCAGCGGCAGCGCGGTGACCTGGCCGCTCTCCACGGTTCCGGTGAAGGAAGCGGTGAGCGCGGCGAGCGCGGCACTGACCAGGTAACCGGCCACCAGCCCCGGCAGGATCAGATACGGCGCCCTGGGCGCGCCGGTGTGCAGCACGGCCACGCACCCGGCACACAGCACCAGCGCCTGGGCGAGCCCGAGGGCGAGCGCGGGCAGTGCGGTGCCGGTGAGGATCTCGGCGTCGGAGAGTTCTCCGGTGCGCAGCCGTTTGAGGACGAGTTCCTCCCGGCGGGCGACGTAGGCGTTGACCAGGGACGTGTACACGGCGAAGAGGAAGGAGAAGCCGATCGCGGCCGTCAGCATGGTGGTGCCGACGGTCAGCCCGTGCTTCTTCAGGTCCAGCCGGTCGAAGGCCGGCCGCACGCTGAACGGCAGCAGCAGCGGCACGGCCAGCGCGGTGACCACGACCCCGCGGTTGCGCCCGAGCAGAGCGAGCTCCGCCCGCGCGAGCGCCCCCAGCCGCCGCCGGACCACCCCGGGTCCCCCGCTTCCCCCACCGAACCCCACCATCCGAACGCCGCCCACCGCAGCCCCCTCCGTCCCCGCTCCCGGCCGGCCGTCCCCGGGGGCCCCGCTGCTCCCCGTGGCCCGGCCGGTCCCCTCGACTCCGGTGCGCGCTCTGCTCGACTCCGGTGCGCGCTCCGCCCTGCCGCGCACTCCGGCCGTGGTCACGTCCACAGCACCGTCGATTGCCCCACCGGTCCCGCTGAACCTTCCAGCACCTCCCGCCCCCTGGAATCCGGTGTGCTCCCCGGCTCCGCTGCCCCCTTCAGCCCCGCCGGTACCGCCACGCCCGGCCCGCGTGCCGACCCCCTTCACGCCGCCCCCTGCCGCTCCCGGGCGATGCCCAGAAACGCTTCCTCCAGCGAGGCGGAGCGCACGTCCAGGGCGGTCAGTTCGACGCCCGCCTGCTCGGCCCAGGTCAGCACCGCGGTCGCGGTGCGCTGCAACTGGGCCGTGCGCAGCCGTACGAACCTGCCGTCGCTGTCGTGCTCACAGACGCCGAGGGCGGCCAGCGGCGGCAGATCGCCGAGGAAGTAGCCCTCGGGCAGTTCGAAGGACATCCGGGAGGGCCGGCCCGCGGTGACCTCGGCCGGGGTACCGCAGGCGGCGATCCGGCCCTCGTGCAGGATGGCGAGCCGGTCGGCGAGGACCTCGGCCTCCTCCAGATGGTGCGTGGTGAGCAGCACGGTCGAGCCCGCGTCGCGCAGGGCACGCACCAACTCCCAGGTGTCCCGGCGGCCTTCCGCGTCGAGCCCGGTCGTCGGCTCGTCGAGGAACAGCACCTCGGGATCGCCGAGCAGGGCGAGCGCGAGGTCCAGCCGCCTGCGCTCCCCGCCGGACAGCTGCTTGACCCGCACCCCGTGCCTGTCCGCGAGCCCCACCAGACCCAGCACTTCGCCCTCCGGCCGCGCCCGGCTGGTGCACCCCGCCCACATCCTGGCCGTCTCGGCGACGGTCAGCTCGGCCGGGAAGCCGCCTTCCTGGAGCATCACGCCGGTGCGGGGCCGTACGGCGGCCCGTTCGCGGTAGGGATCGTGGCCGAGGACGCGGACGCGGCCGCCGGTGGGTGCGGCGAGGCCCTCCAGCAGTTCGACCGTCGATGTCTTGCCGGCGCCGTTGGTGCCGAGCAGGGCGAAGATCTCCCCGCGTGCCACGGAGAAGTCGAGTCCGCGTACGGCTTCGAACCCGCCCCCGTAGACACGCCGGAGGTCGGTGACCTCGATCACGTGCTCGTCGTCGATAACCATGCGGCCAGCGTCCCGGCGGCCGGACCGGTTCGGCAGTGCGCGCTGTCACCGCTCGCCATGACAAATGTCAGGGGGGCCGGAACGGACGGGAGCGGACAACGAGAAGACCCCGGTCCACTGGACCGGGGTCTTTTTCCCGAGCGGACGACGAGGCTCGAACTCGCGACCTCAACCTTGGCAAGGTTGCGCTCTACCAACTGAGCTACGTCCGCACTGCTCCCGACCGGCTCCCACCGATCGGTGCGAGCACCAGCCTACCTGATCCACAGGAGTGGCCGTGACCGGTGCCAGAGCGGGTGACAGGAATCGCACACTGCGCCTTCCCCCTGGAAGGGGGATGTTCTGCTACTGAACTACACCCGCATGGTCCTCGGGGTTCCGGCCTTTCGCCCTCGCCCCTCGGCGTGTCCCAGACATTAGCTGATCAGCAGGGGGGTAGCGCAAGTCGGCCCTCCGCAGGACCCGCCGCCGGCCAAGTGCGCGGCCCCCAGGGCCCGCTGACGGACCCTGAGGACTGCCCCTTCGCGGGCTCGTGCGGCCGGCCGCTCACGACGGCTCCCGGCGCGCGCCTCACTGCGCGGCGCTGAACGCCTCGTAGACCTTCTTGGGGATGCGTCCGCGGGCCGGGACGTCCATCTTGTTGGCCTGGGCCCAGGCACGGACGGCCGCCGGGTCGGGGGCGACCTCCGTCTGCTTGTACGCCTTGCCGGAGCGCGACCGCTTGCGGCCGGCCTCGACGTAGGGCGCGAGCGCCTTGCGCAGTTTCCTGGCGTTGGTTTCGTTCAGGTCGATCTCGTACGACTTGCCGTCGAGTCCGAAGGCGATCGTTTCCGCCGCTTCCGAGCCGTCGATGTCGTCAAAGAGCGTGACCACGACCTTTTGCGCCACGAATATCGGTCCCTTCGTGCGGCACGTCGATACAGCTCAACGGCGATGACGTGCCGAGTATCGGCTATTGCCAATTCATTTGTACAGTGCCCGGCAATGCAAAGTGAAGCCCGACTAAATCCGTCCGCGTGTCCGAAGACAATAGGTGAACGAGGCGGACTGTGGAACTTTCCCAGAACTTTTCTCGGCCGTACCGCTCCGACACCCGATCGTGATGCGCCTCACGTAGTTTCCTACAACTCTACCCGCGTAGAAATTTTGTGCGGGTAGTCTGAAGGGACCTGCTCAGCACCACAACACCGGGAGTGCCAGTGGCACGCGTCGTAGTCGACGTCATGCTCAAGCCGGAGATCCTCGACCCCCAGGGCCAGGCGGTCCAGCGTGCGCTGCCGCGTCTGGGTTTCGAAGGGATCTCGGACGTCCGTCAGGGAAAGCGATTCGAACTGGAAGTTGACGGGCCGGTCGACGAGGCCGCGCTCGCCCGCATCCACGATCTTGCGGAATCCTTCCTCGCCAACACCGTGATCGAGGACTTCACCGTGAAGGTCGAAGAAGTCGCGGAGGCGGCCAAGTGACCGCTCGTATTGGCGTCGTCACTTTCCCGGGCAGCCTCGACGACCAGGATGCCCAGCGCGCGATCCGCCTCGCGGGCGCCGAACCGGTCGCCCTGTGGCACAAGGACAAGGACCTCAAGCAGGTCGACGCCGTGGTCCTGCCCGGTGGTTTCTCCTACGGCGACTATCTGCGCGCCGGTGCCATCTCCCGGTTCTCGCCGGTGATGGAGTCCGTCATCGAGCAGGCGAAGTCCGGTCTTCCGGTCCTCGGCATCTGCAACGGCTTCCAGATCCTCACCGAGGCCCATCTCCTTCCCGGGGGCATGCTCGGCAACGACCACCTCCACTTCATCTGCCGCGACCAGAAGCTGCGGGTGGAGAACGCGCAGACCGCCTGGACCAGCGACTACCGCGCGGGCCAGGAGATCCACATCCCGCTGAAGAACATGGACGGCCGGTACGTCGCCGACCAGTACACGCTGGACAAGCTGGAGGCCGAGGGCCGGGTCGCATTCCGGTACCTGGACTTCAACCCCAACGGCTCGCTCAACGACATCGCCGGCATCACCAACGAGGCGGGCAACGTCGTCGGCCTGATGCCGCACCCCGAGCACGCCGTCGAGCCGCTGGTCGGTACGGGCCGTACCGACGGCCTCCCGTTCTTCACCTCGATCCTCAAGAAGCTGGTCAACGCATGAGCCGGACGCCTCTGGACACGGTCGAGCACGCGGCCGCGACCCCCGACGTCGAGCTGCCCTGGGCCGAACTCGGCCTGAAGAAGGACGAGTACGAGCGGGTGGTGGAGATCCTCGGCCGCCGCCCGACCGGCGCCGAGCTCGCCATGTACTCGGTCATGTGGTCCGAGCACTGCTCGTACAAGTCCTCCAAGGTCCACCTCCGCCAGTTCGGAGAGAAGGCCCCGCAGAGCGACGCGCTGCTCGTCGGCATCGGTGAGAACGCCGGCGTGGTGGACGTCGGCCAGGGCTACGCGGTCACCTTCAAGGTCGAGTCGCACAACCACCCCTCCTACGTCGAGCCCTACCAGGGCGCGGCCACGGGTGTCGGCGGCATCGTCCGCGACATCATCGCGATGGGTGCCAGGCCGGTGGCCGTGGTCGACCCGCTGCGCTTCGGCGCCGCGGACCATCCCGACACCAAGCGGGTGCTTCCGGGCGTGGTCGCGGGCATCGGCGGCTACGGCAACTGCCTGGGCCTGCCCAACATCGGCGGCGAAGTCGTCTTCGACGCCTGCTACCAGGGAAACCCGCTGGTCAACGCCGGTGCCATCGGTGTGATGCGGCACGAGGACATCCACCTCGCCAAGGCCTCCGGCGCGGGCAACAAGGTCATCCTGTACGGCGCCCGGACCGGAGGTGACGGCATCGGCGGCGCGTCGATCCTCGCGTCCGAGACCTTCGACGACGCCAAGCCGTCGAAGCGGCCCGCCGTCCAGGTCGGCGACCCCTTCCAGGAGAAGCTCCTCATCGAGTGCACCCTGGAGGCCTTCCAGGAGAAGCTGGTCGTCGGTATCCAGGACCTGGGGGCGGCCGGTCTGTCGTGTGCGACGAGCGAGCTCGCCTCCAACGGCTCCGGCGGCATGCGCGTCACCCTGGACGACGTCCCGCTGCGCGACTCGACCCTGTCTCCCGAGGAGATCCTCATGAGCGAGTCGCAGGAACGCATGTGCGCCGTCGTGGAGCCGGAGAAGGTCGACCGGTTCCTGGAGATCTGCGCGAAGTGGGACGTCATCGCGACGGTCATCGGTGAGGTGACCGACGGCGACCGCCTGGAGATCTTCTGGCACGGCGGGAAGATCGTGGACGTCGACCCGCGCACGGTCGCCCACGAGGGCCCGACGTACGAGCGCCCGTACGCCCGCCCGGACTGGCAGGACGCCCTCCAGGCCGACGACGCGAACAAGCTGCCGAGGCCCGCGACGTCGCAGGAGCTGAGGGACCAGGTCCTGAAGCTGGTGGGGTCCCCGAACCAGGCCTCCAAGAAGTGGATCACCCAGCAGTACGACCACCTGGTGCAGGGCAACACCGTCCTCGCGCAGCCGGAGGACTCCGGCATGATCCGCGTGGACGAGGAGACCGGCCTGGGCGTGGCCATCGCGACGGACGGCAACGGCCGCTACGCCAAGCTCGACCCCTACACGGGCGCGCAGCTCGCCCTGGCCGAGGCCTACCGGAACGTGGCGACGACGGGCGCCAAGCCGCTCGCGGTGTCGGACTGCCTGAACTTCGGCTCGCCCGAGGACCCGGCGGTGATGTGGCAGTTCGCGGAGGCCGTGCGCGGTCTGGCGGACGCCTGTCAGCAGCTCGGCACCCCGGTGACCGGCGGCAACGTCTCGCTCTACAACCAGACGGGCGAGGCGGCCATCCACCCGACGCCGGTGGTCGCGGTCCTCGGTGTGATCGACGACGTCGCGCGCCGCACGCCGGTCGCCTTCCAGGAGGAGGGCCAGCTGCTCTACCTCCTCGGCGACACCCGCGAGGAGTTCGGCGGCTCGGCCTGGTCCCAGGTGGTCCACGACCACCTCGGCGGACTGCCCCCGCAGGTCGACCTGGAGCGTGAGCGGCTGCTGGCCGAGATCCTGATCTCCGCCTCCCGCGACGGCATGATCGACTCCGCGCACGACCTGTCCGACGGCGGCCTGGTGCAGGCGGTCGTGGAGTCCGCTCTGCTCGGCGGCAAGGGCGCGCGGCTGGTCGTGCCGGACGGCCTGGACGCCTTCACCTTCCTGTTCTCCGAGTCGGCCGGGCGTGCGATCGTCGCCGTGCCGCGCTCGGAGGAGGTCCGCTTCAACGACATGTGCGGGGCACGGGGTCTGCCCGCCACCCGCATCGGTGTCGTGGACGGTGACACGGTCGAGGTCCAGGGCGAGTTCGCGCTCACCCTGGAGGAGCTGCGGAGGCTCCACGAGGAGACCATCCCGGCGCTGCTGGCGTAGGCGCGGCCGACGAGGGCCCCACCCGGACGAAGCCGGGCGGGGCCCTTCTCCTGCGCCGACGGGTTCCCGGCGGGCTCCGCCGCCGCGGACCGGACCCTCGGCAGCCGCGGGGCGAGCAGCGGGGACGCCGCAGTGGCGGCCACGGCGCCGATCCGCGGTGGCGGCCGTATGCCGCCAGTTCCTCGAATGATCGAGCGGCGTGACCCTCGACCGGCCTGGATCCCGGGCCGGGCCCCGTCGTATCCGCCGGCTCGTCCCGGGGGCACCGGTGCTGCGGGACCGCGCCTGTCCGCCCTCCGACCTCCGGGCGAAGCGCGCGGGAACGGGGCGGACCTGCCGAGAGCGTCGGCGCGGGCGCGACCGACGTCGGCGGCCGCTCCCGGCACACCGTCGCCCTGGTCGAAAACGGCCTGAAGGCCTACGCCGTCAAGGCATAGGCTCACGGCCATGCCACCGGCCAAGAAGCGCCCCCGCAGTTACGACCCCGCCAGGACCCGGGCGGCCGTCCTCGCCCAGTTCGGAAACGTGCGCGAGACCGTACGAGGTCTGGGCCCCGAGCGACTCGCCCTGCCCACGCGGCTCGGCGAGTGGACCGTACGCGAGCTGGTCGTGCACATCGGCATGGCCCTCACCGCGATCCACCGGGCGCTCGCCCTGCCCGAGCCGCCCAAGGCGGACGCCGTGCTGCTCGATTGGCCTTTCGCCACTGCGGCCAACTCCGCGGCCATCGACGAGTTCACCCGCAACCTCGCCGCCGAACAGCCCGACCTCGACGCCTACCTCGGGGACATCGACCAGTCCCTGCGCGCCCTCCTCGACGAGTATCCGGGCAGCCGGATCCTCCGGACGAGTGCCGGTGGGATGTCCATCGACGACTACCTGGTCACCCGCACCGTCGAACTCGTCGTCCACACCGACGACCTGAACGCCGCCGTGCCCGGCCTGGACGTGCCGTACGACCGCCAGGCCCTGGCCGCCGCCACTCGGCTGCTCGCCGACGCCCTCGCCGTGAAGGCGCCCGGCGGCTCCACCGAGGTGCGCGTGCCGCCGTACGCCGTGGTGCAGTGCGTCGAGGGGCCCCGGCACACCCGTGGCACCCCGCCGAACGTCGTGGAGACCGACCCGCTGACCTGGATCCGGCTCGCCGCCGGCCGCGAGAGCTGGAAGGACGCCGTGGCGGACGCCAAGGTGAGCGCCAGTGGGGAGCGCGCGGACATCGGGGGGCTGCTGCCGCTGATGTCGTAGGGCGCAGGCAGCGGAACCGGTCGTACCGTCGGCCCGTCGAACCCGTATGAACCGGTACAAGAACCGCATGATCCGCACTCCGGCGGCGGCCCTGTTCGTCGCGCTCACGGTGGCGTGCGGCACCGGAAGGGCGGACAGTGGGGCGGTGACCGCCCCACAGCCCGTGACCGGCGTCGACTGGCGCGTCGACAGTCTCACCGTCGGCGGCACGACCCGCGACGCGCCCGACACCGCACGCCTGCGCATCGACCCTGACGGCAAGGCGGCCGGCAACCTCGGCTGCAACCAGTTCAGCGCCCGCGCCACGGTCCACGGCGACCGGATCACCTTCGGTGATCTGCGCACGACCCGGATGGCCTGCGCCCCGGACCGGATGGCCTTCGAGCGCGCCCTGTCCCGCGCCCTCACCACCGGCACACTCGTCGCCAAGGGCGAGGACGGCAAGCTGACGCTCACCGACGGCGACGGTGACCGCATCCACCTGAGCCGCAACGCGGCCGGATGATGTGCGACGCCTCACTCACGCCCTGGGCTGACGCCCGCGCGAACGCCGCGCGGCAGGCCCCCGGCGCTCGACGGAGAGCTGCGGTCGCGCCCCTGACCTGCACAAACGCGGAAACTGACAAGCTGATCGGTTATCCGAGATCTGAGGGAGGCAGGTATCCCCAATTCGGACCAGTGGTCGACCTCGCCTACACTCGGTGGCGTGCCACGTGGTGACGGTCGACTCAATCACGATCTGCTTCCCGGCGAGAAGGGCCCCCAGGACGCTTGCGGCGTCTTCGGTGTCTGGGCTCCGGGCGAAGAGGTCGCAAAGCTCACGTACTTCGGGCTCTACGCCCTCCAGCACCGGGGTCAGGAATCCGCGGGAATCGCGGTCAGCAACGGCTCCCAGATCCTCGTCTTCAAGGACATGGGCCTGGTCTCCCAGGTCTTCGACGAGACCTCGCTCGGTTCCCTCCAGGGTCATATCGCGGTCGGACACGCCCGCTACTCGACCACCGGCGCCTCCGTGTGGGAGAACGCCCAGCCGACGTTCCGCGCCACCGCGCACGGCTCGATCGCGCTCGGCCACAACGGCAATCTGGTCAACACGGCCCAGCTCGCCGAGATGGTCGCCGAGCTGCCGAACGACAACCACAGCCGCTCCGCCCGGGTCGCGGCCACGAACGACACCGACCTGCTGACGGCCCTGCTCGCCGCCCAGGTCGACGAGGACGGCAAGCCGCTGACCATCGAGGAGGCCGCCCACCAGGTCCTCCCGAAGGTCCGGGGCGCCTTCTCGCTCGTCTTCATGGACGAGCACACCCTGTACGCCGCCCGTGACCCGCAGGGCATCCGCCCGCTGGTCCTCGGCCGGCTGGAGCGCGGCTGGGTGGTCGCCTCCGAGTCCGCCGCCCTGGACATCTGCGGTGCCAGCTTCGTCCGCGAGATCGAGCCGGGCGAGTTCGTCGCCATCGACGAGAACGGCCTGCGCAGCTCGCGATTCGCAGAAGCGAAGCCCAAGGGCTGTGTCTTCGAGTACGTGTACCTGGCCCGCCCGGACACCGACATCGCCGGCCGGAACGTGTACCTCTCCCGCGTGGAGATGGGCCGCCGGCTCGCCAAGGAAGCCCCCGTCGAGGCCGACCTGGTCATAGCGACCCCGGAGTCCGGCACGCCGGCCGCCATCGGCTACGCGGAGGCCTCCGGCATCCCCTTCGGTGCGGGTCTCGTGAAGAACGCCTACGTCGGCCGGACCTTCATCCAGCCCTCGCAGACCATCCGCCAGCTCGGCATTCGCCTGAAGCTGAACCCGCTGAAGGAAGTCATCAAGGGCAAGCGCCTGGTCGTCGTCGACGACTCCATCGTGCGCGGCAACACCCAGCGGGCCCTGGTCCGCATGCTCCGCGAGGCGGGCGCCGCCGAGGTCCACATCCGGATCTCCTCGCCGCCCGTGAAGTGGCCCTGCTTCTTCGGCATCGACTTCGCCACGCGCGCGGAGCTCATCGCCAACGGCATGACCATCGAGGAGATCGGCACCAGCCTCGGCGCCGACTCGCTCGCCTACATCTCCATCGACGGCATGATCGAGGCGACCACCATCGCCAAGCCGAACCTGTGCCGCGCCTGCTTCGACGGCGAGTACCCGATGGAGCTGCCGGACCCCGAGCTGCTCGGCAAGCAGCTCCTGGAGACCGAGCTGGCGGCCGGTCCCGCCGCCACGGCCGCGGCCGACGCGATCCGTCGCCCGTAACCATCCCGCGTACGACACGAAAGCTCTCACAGTCATGTCTGCTGAATACGATCAGCGTGCTCCGCACGCGGGAACCGGCGCCAGCTACGCAGCGGCGGGCGTCGACATCGAGGCGGGCGACCGCGCCGTCGAGCTGATGAAGGAGTGGGTGAAGAAGACCCGGCGCCCCGAGGTCATCGGCGGCCTCGGCGGTTTCGCCGGCCTCTTCGACGCCTCCGCCCTCAAGCGCTACGAGCGTCCCCTCCTCGCCTCCGCCACGGACGGCGTCGGCACCAAGGTCGACATCGCGCGCCGCATGGGCGTCTACGACACCATCGGCCACGACCTGGTGGCCATGGTCATGGACGACATCGTGGTCTGCGGTGCCGAGCCGCTGTTCATGACCGACTACATCTGTGTCGGCAAGGTCCACCCCGAGCGCGTCGCGGCCATCGTGAAGGGCATCGCCGAGGGCTGTGTGCTCGCCGGCTGCGCCCTGGTGGGCGGCGAGACGGCCGAGCACCCGGGTCTGCTGGGCGAGGACGACTTCGATGTCGCCGGGGCCGGTACGGGCGTCGTGGAAGCCGACCGGCTGCTCGGCGCGGATCGCATCCGTACGGGCGACGCGGTGATCGCCATGGCGTCCTCCGGGCTTCACTCGAACGGGTACTCCCTGGTCCGCCACGTCCTGCTGAACACCGCCGGCCTGGCCCTGGAGACGGAGGTCGCCGAGCTCGGCCGCAGCCTCGGCGAGGAGCTGCTGGAGCCCACGAAGATCTACTCGCTGGACTGCCTGGCGCTGACCCGCACCACGGACGTGCACGCGTTCTCGCACATCACCGGCGGCGGCCTGGCGGCCAACCTGGCCCGGGTGATCCCCGACGGGCTGCACGCGGTCGTCGACCGTTCCACCTGGGCCCCGGGCGCGATCTTCGACCTGGTCGGGAAGACCGGGAACGTCGAGCGCCTGGAGCTGGAGAAGACCCTCAACATGGGCGTCGGCATGATGGCGATCGTCCCCGCGGAGTCCGCCGAGGTGGCGCTCGCGACCCTGGCCGACCGCGGTGTCGACGCATGGGTGGCCGGCGAGATCACCGAGCGTGGCGACAACGCGACCGGCGCGGAGCTGGTGGGGGACTACGCCGCCTGATCCCGCGGCCGGCGACCGTGCGCACAGCACAGAAACCGGTCGGTGGCTGTGCCACCGACCGGACTGGTCACTGCAAGGTCAAGCGCCGCGACGGTGCTGTTGGTGAGGATCGTTGTCGTCCTCTTCCTCGTCGTCGTCCTCGTAGAGGTCGGCGTAACGAGAGTAGAGATCGTCCTCGTCGTTCTCATCGTCCTCGAACGGCTCGCTGTTCGGCGGCTGGCTCGAAGTCGATGCGCCCAGTTCACTGGCCAGACGTGACAGGTCAGTCCCACCGCTGTTGTACTTCAGCTGGCGGGCGACCTTTGTCTGCTTGGCCTTGGCCCGGCCGCGCCCCATGGCTCGACCCCCTCGGTGACGGGGCTCGACGGCCCCAGAGTCTGACACGCGTTCATGATCCGGAACGGACCCTCCGCGGAGAGGCCGGTCCGTAGGGCTTCCACGGTACCTGAGCCCGCGCCCATACGGTACGTCGCCCGCAGCACGCGCGTGTGCCCAGGACCTTCGAGGCGCCCTGTCCTCGCTGGTCAGTGGCGATTTTAACCACTTATCGGGGAACGACCCGCCGGTGGAAGTGAGAGTTCTCTCTAAGTTCCCGCCGACGGGTACCGCTCACCCGTGCGACCGGCTCACAGCGCGGCGTGTCCCGCGCGGGCCTCGGCCATCCGCTGCTCGGCGATCCGGTCGGCCGCGGCGGCCGGCGGAATCCCGTCATCCTTCGCACGTGCGAATATGGCCAGCGTGGTGTCGAAGATCTTCGCCGCCTTCGCCTTGCACCGGTCGAAGTCGAACCCGTGCAACTCGTCGGCCACCTGGATGACCCCGCCGGCGTTCACCACGTAGTCCGGCGCGTAGAGGATCCCGCGGTCGGCCAGGTCCTTCTCCACGCCCGGGTGGGCGAGCTGGTTGTTGGCCGCGCCGCAGACCACCCTGGCGGTGAGCACCGGGACGGAGTCGTCGTTCAGGGCGCCGCCGAGCGCGCAGGGGGCGTAGATGTCGAGCCCCTCGACCCGGATCAGCTCCTCGGTGTCGGCGACCGCCGTCACACGCTCGGGGTACTGCTCGAGGATCCGCTGGACGGCGTCCGTGCGCACGTCCGTGACGACGACCTCGGCACCCTCGTCACGCAGGTGCTTGACCAGGTGGTGGCCGACCTTGCCGACGCCGGCGACACCGACCTTGCGGCCGCGCAGCGAGGGGTCGCCCCACAGGTGCTGGGCGGAGGCGCGCATGCCCTGGTAGACGCCGAAGGCGGTGAGCACGGAGGAGTCGCCGGCGCCACCGTTCTCGGGGGAGCGGCCGGTGGTCCAGCGGCACTCGCGGGCCACGACGTCCATGTCGGCGACATAGGTGCCGACGTCGCAGGCGGTGACGTAGCGGCCACCGAGCGAGGCGACCATGCGGCCGTAGGCGAGGAGCAGTTCCTCGGTCTTGTCGCGCTCCGGGTCGCCGATGATCACGGCCTTCCCGCCGCCGTGGTCGAGACCGGCCATGGCGTTCTTGTACGACATCCCGCGCGCGAGGTTGAGGGCGTCGGCGATCGCCTCGGCCTCGGTCGCGTACGGGTAGAAGCGCGTGCCGCCGAGGGCCGGGCCCAGGGCGGTGGAGTGGATGGCGATCACGGCCTTGAGGCCGCTGGCGCGGTCCTGGCAGAGCACGACCTGCTCATGGCCTCCCTGGTCCGAGTGGAACAGGGTGTGCAGGACATCAGCGGGCGCGCCGGTTACGTCGGTCACTGTGGTGACTCCTGTGTAAATAGCGGCGAGTGGGGTCGGACCCCGTGCGGGTGGCGGGGTGCCGTGGCATGAGCGTAGAGCCTCGGCACGACCACCATCCGCGCAGTGTTCAGGATCACTCTCCAGGGGCGTTCGCGCACGCATGACCGTGGCACGATTTGCAGTGTTTCGAGCCGGGTCCGTTGGGGAGGGAGCAGGCGTGCCGAAGGTGTCCTCCGTGGTCGTCCCCTATGCCGCGTATCTGCGCGTGTACGAGCCGCTGGGCGCCTTCCCGGAGCCGGAGCGCAGCCACTGGACGCGCTACGCCCGCCGCACCGACCGCCCCTCGTACCAGGACGAACTGCGACGCTCCCTCGCCGACTTGCTG
Source organism: Streptomyces sp. NPDC052109 (assembly GCF_040680195.1). Lineage (NCBI taxonomy): Bacteria > Bacillati > Actinomycetota > Actinomycetes > Kitasatosporales > Streptomycetaceae > Streptomyces > Streptomyces sp. NPDC052109. Next base: position 127,388 of record NZ_JBFAWF010000025.1, read on the forward strand.
CCCACCCCGCCGGTCGCGGTGCCGGTGCACGAGAGCAGCGACGCCTTCGTGCTGGAGGTCGACGGCGTGGTCTGCGTGTGCCCCTGGCGGACCCGGCTGCGAGGCTGGCAGGCGCTGGGCGAGCTGGCGGAGGAACTGCCGGCGCCGGTCCTGGACGCGGTGCTGCCACCGGTCGTACGCCGCCAGGCCGCCCAGGACTACGAGCGCTGGCTCGCCCGCAACCCCGACGCCCGCCCGTGGATCCGTACGGCGACCTGGCAGGTGCCGCTGAACTGGTTCGTGCTCGTCTCCGACGAGGAGCGGCGCTATGACAAGGGCACCGCGGAGGTGCCGCCGCTGCTGCGCTACCGCACGCCGATGGTGCAGGCCCGGCGGCGGGTGGCGCGGGGCCTGCGCGCCCTGAGGGACACCGTCGAGGAGAGCCCGCTGATCGACGGCCTGGTGGACGTCGGCCGCTGGCTGGAGGAGTTCCACCCGCGCTCGCTCGTGGAGCTGGACTACGGCGGCCTGGTGCACGTGCTGCCGGCCGGTGAGCTGGAGGACGACCACTCGGCGGCGGACGTGGCCGACGGCATCGACGCGCTGCGCCGGGGCGACGGGGAGGCGGCCGGGGAGGCGTACGTGCGCCTCGTGGAGCGCTGGCGGGCGGTACGGGACCGGCGCTCGGCGAACTGAAGTTCCGGAAACGCCGCAAGAGTGACGTACGTCACGGCTCGAACGGCGTCGAACGTCGTACGGTCTAGGCCACTTGACCAGGTGACGGGATGTTGGTCCCGATCTGGACTTTTGCCTCAAGGGTGATGGACGGCACTTACGCGGCCCTTGCGCCTCTTGCCGCCCCTCATGCCAAAATAGGACAAGGAGTCCGGGGAGGACTCCGTCCGTCCGCGTGTGCTCCATTGTGGGCGGATTCTCAGCATTGCACGCTTTGGGGGGTCTGGTGACTCCTGATCGTCCTGTGACTGATCGTCACAGTGGCGTGACTGTCCGCTATGGCATGGTCCATCGGCTTCCGTCGCTGATGAACACCTGGGAGGGCAATTCCATCGGTTTGGCCGACGTGGCTGGACAGATGGTGTAGTTGTAGTGCCGAGGACAAGCCGTTCGTCCTATAACCGACTCGGCCCGCGTCCGCCATTTCGGGCAACGCGGGTCAAGGTGCAGAATTTAGAGGAAAGAACCGAGAAGGTTCGGTTCTCCCGAGGAGGCCGCTCATGACCGCTCGCACCCCTGATGCCGAGCCGCTGCTGACCCCGGCTGAGGTCGCCACGATGTTCCGCGTGGACCCGAAGACGGTCACGCGGTGGGCGAAGGCCGGCAAGCTCACGTCCATCCGCACGCTCGGCGGGCACCGCCGCTACCGCGAGGCCGAGGTCCGCGCTCTGCTCGCGGGCATCCCGCAGCAGCGCAGCGAGGCCTGAACAACTCCATAACCGGGCAAACCGGCAGGTCCCCCAACCCGTCGAGGTGCCCGAAACCCTAGCTCCAAGCGACGCGGGACCTGCCCCAACAGGCCCACGCCCAAGCCGAACAGAACGTTGTAGGCAGCGACACAGGGTGCGTCGTAGATCGCGCTGGACTCCGCCGGGTCCAGCGCGATCTTTTTTGTGCGCTGGTCGGGGCGTGGGCGGGTCGCTGTGAGCGGCCTTGTCGGAGTCTGGGCAGGGCTGTCGGAACGGCTGTGCGTGACCGCTGAGAGCGGTGCAATTGCACATATTAAATTGACCAGTTGTAGGACGGGGGTAAGTACCGCCCTTTCAAAAACTCATGCGGTGACTCCCGTCACACGCCCCGGCGGTTGTTGCCGACGGTACGGGTGCGCTAGTGGAGCGGCCGGTTCCAGCGTCCCACGCCCGGTGGGCCGTTGGGGCCGGCGTCGGTCACGCGCTGCGGGGACTTTCGTCCTCGGCTTCCTCGTCGCTCGCTTCGGGGTTCCGCGAGCCGGCGTCCATCGCCAGCCGCAACAGGTGATGACAGACGGGGCAGTGGCGGGTGAGATGCCGGTAGGACGAGGCGGCCGACAGATGGGCCCTCAGCAGCGCCCGCGTCTCGTGCCTGACCGATGCCGCCATACGCCACCTCCAGGGGCCGCACAGCGGAGGCGGGCCCTGTCTTCTGGGTACCGACGGAATGTGACGTCGTCAAGAGCGCGGGGTGGCTCCGCCGGTTCGGCCGCTCCTCCGGGCGCCCGTGCGGACCCGGCGCGCCGGTCTGCGCCACCCCCTGGGGCCTGCCGCCCCACCCTCGGCCCTGAACGTCCCTCGTCCTCAACGCCGGACGGGCCGAAACACCCCGACCGGTCCCAGGAGTCACCGGCATGAGGAAGGGCCCGCGGTCCGTCGCCGGATGCGGGCCCTGGTTCGATGCGGCCCTGACGGTGGTGTGCCGCCGCTCGATTGCGGCGCGCCGGGGGCGCGGTGTCTCCGCCTTGGTGGGGTGGTGCGTGGTGGGCGGTGGGCGGTGGGTGTACGACGAGGGCCCGCGGTCCGTTGCCGGATGCGGGCCCTCGTTCTACGCGGTCCTGACGGGATTTGCTGTGTTTGATTGCGGCTGCGCCGCGGGCGCGGCCTCTGTCATGGGGGTGGGTGTACGACGAGGGCCCGCGGTCCGTTGCCGGATGCGGGCCCTCGTTCTCTGCGGTCCTGACGGGATTTGAACCCGCGGCCTCCACCTTGACAGGGTGGCGAGCACTCCAAACTGCTCCACAGGACCAGGTTTCGCGGCGCTTGGCTTGCTGCTTTGCGCTGCGAGAAGAGACTGTACAGGAGGTGGGGCCGCCTGGTCGAACTCACCCCCTGTACTCGAGCGACTACGATACGGCCGCGTCGATCGCCTTCACGATCCGCTTGTCGGAGACGGGGTACGCGGTGCCCAGGGCATGGGCGAAATAGCTGACCCGGAGCTCCTCGATCATCCAGCGGATGTCCAGGACGGAGGACGGCACCGGGCGGCCCTTGGGGAGCTGTTCCAGGAGCCAGGCGTACTCGTCCTGCATCTCGTGGACCTTCTCCATGCGCGTGGTGTCCCGCGGGACGTTCGTCGGCATCTGCTGCAGGCGCCGGTCCGCGGCCACCAGGTAGCGCATGAGGTCGGGCAGGCGGCGTATGCCCGCCCATGTGACGAAGCCCGGCTTCACGAGGGCGTCCAGCTGCTTGCGGACGTCCGTCAGGTTTGCGAGCAGCACCGGGCTGCTGACGGCCTTCAGGCGGCGTTCACAGGCCTGCCAGGCGGCGAGGACCTGCTGCACCTGGCCGACCGTGCGGACCGTCGTGTCGACGATCTCGGCGCGCACCTTGTCGTACAGCTTCCGGTACGACTCCTCGTCCCACGCCGGCCCGCCGAAGTCCGCGATCAGCCTGTCCGCCGCCGCCATCGCGCAGTCGTCGAAGAGGGCCTGGACGGAGCCGTGCGGGTTCGCCGACAGAGCGAGCTTCTGGGCGTTGGTCAGCTTGTCCGACGCGAACTTCGCCGGGTTCACCGGGATGTTACGCAGGATCAGGCGCCGCGTGCCCTTCCACATCGCCTCGGCCTGCTCGGCCTCCGTGTCGAAGAGCCGGACCGAGACCGTGTCGCCGTCGTCCACCAGTGCCGGGTACGCCTTGACCGGCTGTCCGGCGCGGCGGGTCTCGAAGACCCGGGCGAGCGTGCCGATGGTCCAGTCGGTCAGGCCCCCGCGTTCCAGGGACTCGCCGCCCTCGCGGGACGCGGTCGCCGCTGCCGCCTGGGAGAGGGCCTCGCGCGCCTTCGGCTTCAGCCGCAGCTTGAGCGTCTCCAGGTTCTTGTCCTCGGCCAGCTTCCGCCGCCGCTCGTCCACGATCCTGAACGTGATCTTCAGGTGGTCGGGGACCCTGGACCAGTCGAAGTCCTCCGCCTCGAACGGCACGCCGACCATCCGCTTCAGCTCGCGGGCCATCGTCACGGCCAGCGGCTCCTGGAGGGGCACCGCCTTCTCCAGGAACGCCTTCGCGTAGTTCGGGGCGGGGACGTAGTTGCGGCGGATCGGCTTGGGGAGGGAACGGATCAGCTCCGTCACCACCTCCTCGCGCAGGCCCGGGATCTGCCAGTCGAAGCCCTCGTCCGTGACCTGGTTGAGGACCTGGAGCGGGATGTGGACCGTGACGCCGTCGGCGTCGGCGCCCGGCTCGAACTGATACGTGACCCGGAACTTCAGCCGGCCCTGTTGCCAGGAGTCCGGATAGTCGGCCTTGGTCACCGCCTCCGCCGACTCCCGGATGAGCATCTCCCGCTCGAAGTCCAGGAAGTCCGGCTGCTCGTGCCGCTTCCGCTTCCACCAGGAGTCGAAGTGCGCGCCGGACACGACGTGTTCGGGCACCCGCTGGTCGTAGAAGTCGAACAGGGTCTCGTCGTCGACCACGATGTCCCGGCGCCGCGCCCGGTGCTCCAGCTCCTCGACCTCGCTGAGGAGCTTGCGGTTGTCGGCGAAGAACTTGTGGTGCGTGCGCCAGTCGCCCTCCACCAGCGCGTTGCGGATGAACAGCTCGCGACTCGTCTCCGGGTCGACGCGGCCGTAGTTCACCTTGCGCTGGGCGACGATCGGGACGCCGTACAGCGTGACCTTCTCGTACGCCATCACCGCCGCCTGGTCCTTCTCCCAGTGCGGTTCGCTGTACGTCCGCTTGAGGAGGTGCTCGGCGAGCGGCTCGACCCAGTCGGGCTCGATCTTGGCGTTCACCCGCGCCCAGAGCCTGGACGTCTCCACCAGCTCCGCCGACATCACGAACTTCGGCTGCTTCTTGAACAGCGCCGAACCCGGGAAGATCGCGAACTTGGCGTTCCGGGCGCCCAGGTACTCGTTCTTGTTGCCGTCCCGTACGTCCTTCATCCCGACGTGGGAGAGGAGGCCGGCGAGGAGCGAGACGTGGATGCGGTCGCCGGCGGCATCCTCCTCGTTGAGGTGGATGCCCATCTGCTTGGCGACCGTACGCAGCTGGGTGTAGATGTCCTGCCACTCCCGGATGCGCAGGAAGTTCAGGTACTCCTGCTTGCACATCCGCCGGAAGGAACTCGATCCACGCTCCTTCTGCTGCTCGCGGATGTACCGCCACAGGTTGAGGTAGGCGAGGAAGTCGCTGGTCTCGTCCTTGAAGCGGGCGTGCTGCTGGTCGGCCTGGGCCTGCTTGTCGGCGGGGCGCTCACGCGGGTCCTGTATGGACAGCGCGGCCGCGATGACCATGACCTCGCGGACACAGCCGTTCTTGTCGGCCTCCAGGACCATGCGGGCCAGGCGCGGGTCGACGGGCAGCTGGGCCAGCTTGCGGCCGGTGTCGGTGAGGCGTTTCCGCGGGTCCTTCTGGGCGGCGTCCAGTGCGCCCAGCTCCTGCAGCAGCTGCACGCCGTCGCGGATGTTGCGGTGGTCCGGCGGGTCGATGAAGGGGAACTTCTCGATGTCGCCGAGGCCGGCCGCGGTCATCTGGAGGATGACGGAGGCCAGGTTCGTGCGCAGGATCTCGGCGTCCGTGAACTCCGGCCGGGCCAGGAAGTCGTCCTCGCTGTACAGCCGGATGCAGATGCCGTCGCTGGTACGGCCGCAGCGGCCCTTGCGCTGGTTGGCGCTGGCCTGCGAGATCGGCTCGATGGGCAGCCGCTGGACCTTGGTGCGGTGGCTGTAGCGGCTGATCCGGGCGAAGCCGGGGTCGATGACGTACTTGATGCCGGGGACGGTGAGGGAGGTCTCCGCGACGTTCGTCGCCAGAACGATCCTGCGGCCGGTGTGCGGCTGGAAGACCCGGTGCTGCTCGGCGTGGGACAGCCGGGCGTACAGCGGCAGGACCTCGGTGAATCTGTACTTCTTCTTCTCCAGGGCGTCCGCGGTGTCCCGGATCTCCCGTTCACCGGAGAGGAAGACGAGGATGTCGCCCTTCCCCTCCGCCATCAGCTCCTCGACGGCGTCGGTGATCGCGGTGATCTGGTCCCGGTCGGCGTCCTCGGAGTCCTCTTCCAGGAGCGGCCGGTAGCGCACCTCCACGGGGTACGTCCGCCCGCTGACCTCGATGATCGGGGCGTCGCCGAAGTGCCGGGAGAAGCGCTCGGGGTCGATGGTCGCGGAGGTGATGACGACCTTGAGATCCGGGCGCCTGGGCAGCAGCTGGGCCAGGTATCCGAGCAGGAAGTCGATGTTCAGGGACCGCTCGTGGGCCTCGTCGATGATGATCGTGTCGTAGGCGCGCAGCTCGCGGTCGGTCTGGATCTCGGCGAGCAGGATGCCGTCCGTCATCAGCTTGACGAATGTGGCGTCCGGGTTCACCTGGTCGGTGAAGCGGACCTTCCAACCGACGGCTTCCCCGAGCGGCGTCCTCAGCTCGTCCGCGACCCGCTCGGCGACGGTCCGGGCGGCGATCCGCCGAGGCTGGGTGTGCCCGATCATGCCGCGCACGCCACGGCCCAGCTCCATACAGATCTTCGGGATCTGCGTGGTCTTGCCGGAACCGGTCTCACCGGCCACGATGACGACCTGGTGATCGCGGATGGCCTCGGCGATCTGGTCCTTCTTCTGGCTGACCGGCAGCTGCTCCGGGTAGCCGACCGCGGGCACACGGGAGCGCCGCTCGGCCATGCGGACCTCGGCCTTGCCGACCTCTGCCTCGATCTCGGCGAGGACGGCGGCGCGGGCCTCCGGCTTACGGATCTTGCGCGCGCCCTCGAGCCGCCGACCGAGCCGGTGCGCGTCACGCAGCGACAGTTCGGTCAGACGGGGAGCGAGGGTGCCGAGAGCGGGGGCGGGATGCGTAGACATACGCGATCCAGGATCTCACCCCGCCCGAAAAACTCGCGAACGATTTGACCGGGCCACGTCTGCGGCTGCGCCGCGTGGGCGCGACCAGCCACAACGCACACGCATCCGGCGTACGACAGGCACCCCTACGGCGGGTTGCCGACGGTTGCCTCAGGGGGTGCGCTGGGCCGGTGGCATCGAGGTGGGGGGTGTCGAGACGGGTGGCGTCGAGACGGGCGCAGCGCCGCCGCCCTGCTGCCCCAGCGCGATCGACCTCGCCGTGTTGGAGACGGCCTTGATGCCCAGATAGGCGGTGGTCATGCTGCTCACGGCCGTGAACGCGGCGGTCAGGATGCCGACGATCACGGACTTGTCGCCGTCGAGCCGCCACACGCCGAAGACGGCGACCGCGGCGATCGCCAGATTGCTGACGATGACCGCGAGCAGCCCGTACCGTGCCCGGGTCTTCTCCAGCTGGGTGTCCGTCGTCATGGCGGCGGCCTGGTCCTGGCTCATCTCCCCGCTCCCCCGTTCAGCAGCTGTGAGACCCGCGCGTCCACCTGTGACCGGTCGTACCCGCGCCGGACGATGTCGAAGACGGGGGGTGTCTCGGACGCCGTGCCCGAGGCCAGCCGGGTCAGATAGGCATCCACCTGGGTGCGGTCGTACCCGCGCCGGGCGATCTCGAAGCCCTGGAAGCCCGGGAAGTCGTCTGCCATGCATGCCCCCTCATGACGAAGGCCCCGTTCGTCGAACGGGGCCTTCGTGGCTGTGGCTGGGGCCGGGGTCGAACCGGCGACCTTCCGCTTTTCAGGCCGCGTCCTGGTGGGGCGTCCCCTGATCATAGGGGGCGGACGCGTCGGGAGAGAGACGCCCTTGTGCGCTGCTGTCGGCGTACCGGTCGGCGTACGACGGCACCAACGACGACCAGCGCGACGTGGTCGGGTATGGAGTCGTCCCCGTGCAGCAGCGGAGGCTGACCGGCAAGGTGGTCCTCGGCGATGCCAACCCGGCGGCTTTGCAAAGTCTTGTGTGGTTGTTCCGCATGCGTTTCCTGGCCGGTCCCAGGGCCACTTCCTGATCGTTCCTACGATCGGGCGGCCGCGGGGCGGGGAACAGAATTTCGGGACGTGTCGGTCCCGAACCAGTTGGCGCTATCCACGAGCCGCCGTCGGTCGGCGGCTTTCTCCCTGTCCGCGTGCGAGAAACCATCTTTCACCGACGGGAGATCTGAGTGTTCCCTACCCACAGGGCCAGCGGGGGCGTAAGACGCAGGCGACGGGCGCGGAGAGTCGTTCCCGCTGCCGTAGCGCTTGCCGCCGCCCTTGCCGGCGCCTTCTCTTTGGCGTCGGCCCACGCTTCCCCCGCTGCCGTTCCCACTCCCGCCCCGGCGAAGGCCACGGTCGCCTCGCAGGCGCAGTTGACGGCTCGCGTGAAGGGGGCACTGCGGACCGACCACGCCTCGCAGACGCGGTCCAAGCCGTCCGCGACCGCCGCGACGCCGAGCACCGCGCCGCCGACCGCCACGCCCTCGGCCTCCGCGACGACCACCGTCGACCCGAAGATCATCGGTGGTACGGAGACCACGATCGCCAAGGCTCCGTGGATGGCGCAGCTCTGGTACTACGACGACAAGGGCACCAGCGACACTTCGGACGACATCGGCTTCTTCTGCGGCGGCTCGGTCGTGTCCCCGACGAAGATCCTCACCGCCGCGCACTGCGTCAAGGGTTACAACTGGCACGCCAACGGCACCATCGTCACCGGCACCGACCAGCTGCCGACCGACAACAGCGACGGCTCGGTTGACCTGCACGGAGGCACCGTCTCCGGCGTATGGCGGCAGTGGAACCACCCGTCGTTCAACGCGACCACGATCGACAACGACATCGCGGTCCTGACGCTGCCGAACCCGGTCAGCGTCAAGCCCATCAACATCACCACGTCGAACGACACCTCGTCCTACGGGGCGGGCACCAGCGCAACCCTGTACGGCTGGGGACGCACGAGCTCCACCAGCGGCGACATAGCGCAGACGCTGCGCACCGCGACGCTGCCCATGGTCTCGGACGCCACCTGCTCCAGCACCTACACCACCGACTTCGTCGCGGGCCACATGGTCTGCGCAGGCACCCCGGCCACCGGATCGGACAGCGGCACCGTCGCCGCCTGCAACGGTGACTCGGGCGGTCCCTTGATCGTCGGCGGCAAGATCGTCGGCGTGGTCTCCTGGGGCGTCCAGGACTGCGTGGCCTCCGGCTCGTACAGCGTCTTCACGAAGGTGAGCACGTACGTCGGCGCGACATACCCGCGCATCGACGACACCAACCTGAGTGGCGACGCCAATGCCGACCTGTTCGTGCGCCGCGCGTCCGACAACACCGGCTACGAGTACGACTCCAAGGGCACGTCCTTCGCCACCCGGATCTCCTGGGGCTCCTACAGCGACAAGAACGTCGTCCTGCAGACCGACCTCAACCGGGACGGCTACCAGGACCAGATCATCCGGCGCGCCTCCACCGGCGCCGTCTACTGGCGGCACTACATCCCTGCGAGCAACAGCTGGGCCACCCCCTTGGTCTTCGGCAACTGGTCCACCCGTACGAAGATCGTCGCACCCGGCGATGTCACCGGCGACGCCCAGCCCGACCTGCTGTCGGTGACGGCGAGCGGGATCCTCTACGTCTACCCGGGCCTCGGCAACGGGACGTTCGGCTCGCCGGTCGCAGTCGGCAGCGGCTGGAACCAGTACAACGTGCTGCTCGGCCACGGCGACTTCACTGGCGACGGTAAGGCCGACCTGCTCGCCCGCAGCAGCAGCAACTCCGCCGTCTACCTCTACCCGGGTACCGGCAAGTCCGGTTCGGGGACGTTCGGCGCCCGGATCCAGGTCCGTACGTGGGGCCAGTTCAACGCGTTCGACGCTGTCGGCGACATCACCGGGGACGGCAGGGCCGACCTCGTCGCTCGCACCCCGGCTGGCACGCTCTATCTGTACCCGGGCACGGGCAAGGCCACGTCCGACATCTTCGGCACCCCTGTGACGATCGGCACCGGTTGGCAGCAGTACAACCTGTTCGGCTGAGACGGACCGTCGCGGAGCGGCCCCGGGCGTGTCTTCGAGACATGCCCGGGGCCGCGTCACACCGACCGGCGGGTGCCATCCGCGCAACTCCAGGCAGAGGCTGGGCAGTGGGATGTGCGACGGTTGCCGCAGCCGACACGGGCGCCTGACGGGGTTGCTGTAATTCCCTGCGGGGCGGGCAATGCAAGAGGCCCCGTGGGAGGGCGCTTGACCGTGAGTGAAATCTGGTCTCCGCTTTTCAGGCCGCGTCCAGGTGGGGCGCGGCCTGATCATAGGGCCCGTGGGCGTCGGGGGGTAGCTGTCTTTGTCCGCTGCTGTTGGCGTACGGGTTGGCGTACGCCAACGAGACCTAGTTGTACTGACCCGTGAGGTTGGGGACGCGGCTGGCGGGTGGTTGGCCCTTGAGCGCGGTGTGTCCGCGGTGGTGATTGTAGGTGTGCAGC
>NZ_JBFAWF010000026.1:0-46552 GCF_040680195.1 Streptomyces sp. NPDC052109
CAATCAGGCCGCCAAGGACGGCATGATCTTCGGGGGTGCGCTCGGGGCGGGCGGCGGCCTGCTGACGGCGAGTATGGAAGGCGGCCTCGCCGACACCACCCCGACGCTGCTGCGCCCGCCGTCGCTCCGCCCGGACCTGGTCGATCTGGGCCCGGCGGCCCGCAAAGCCGACGACATACCGTGTGTGGGCGAGCCGATCGACGTGGCGACCGGCGCGATGCTGATGACCCAGACGGACCTGGCCCTGCCGGCCGCGCTGCCCTTCGAGTTCACGCGCACCCACCTCTCCTCCTACCGGGGCGGCGTCTGCTTCGGCCCCACCTGGATCTCCACCCTGGACGAGTGCCTCCAGATCGACGGCGAGGGAGTCGTCTTCGCCGCGGCTGACGGCATGCGCCTGGTGTACCTGGTGCCGGAGCCGGGCGTGCCGACGATGCCGGTGAAGGGTGCCCGCTGGCCGCTGGAATGGGATGGCAAGCCCGACGGTGCGATGACGGTCACCGACCCGGCGACGGGCGTGACCCGCACCTTCGCCGCACCCGTCCCCTCCCCGTCTTTCGGCGTGTTCCACCTTGCGCTGGACTCCTGGACCGACCGCAACGGCAACCGCATCGACGTCGAACGCGACGACGAAGGCATCCCGTTCGGCATCCGTCACTCAGGCGGGTACTACGTCGCCGTCGACACCAAGGGCCCACGCATTACAGCCCTCCGTCTGCTGGACGAGTCGCCCTCTCGATACCGCCCGGGCACCACGCCCGATGAGGGCACGGTCGTGATGCGTTACGGCTACGACGCCTCCGGAAACCTCACCGAGGTCACCAACTCCAGTGACGAGCCGCTGCGCTTCACCTATGACACCGAGGGACGCGTCAGCCGCTGGACCGACCGCAACGGCACCTGGTTCGGTTACGTCTACGACGACCGAGGCCGGGTTGTCCGCACCGAGGGCGTCGACGGCATTCTCTCCGGCACCCTGACCTACGACGACACCGCCCGTACCACGACGTACACGGACTCGCAGGGTCAGGTCTCGGTCCACCGGTACAACGCCGAGGGCCTGGTCGTGGAAGAGACGGACCCCCTTGGGCATGTCACCCATACGGATTGGGACGAGTACGGGGCGCGGCCGCTCGCAGTGACGGACCCGCTGGGCCACACGACGCGGTACACGTACGACGACGCCGGCAACCTCACCGGCGTGGTCCTCCCGGACGGCACGACCGCCCGGGCGGAGTACAACGCGTTCGGCCTGCCGACCGAGGTGGTCGAGCCGGGCGGAGCGGTCTGGAGGCACACGTACGACGAGCGGGGTAACCGGCTGGCGACGGTCGACCCGCTAGGCGCCGAGACACGGTACGAGTACGACGATGCGGGCCGCCCGACGGCAGTCACGAACGCGTTGGGCCATACCCGCACCACGGCTTGGAACTCTGCCGGGCTCCCCATATTGGTTACCGACGAGCTCGGATACACCACCGTGCTCCGCCGTGACATCTTCGGGCGCATCACCGAGGCCACCGACCCGCTTGGCCATACGACGCGGACAGGCTGGACGATCGAAGGCAAGCCCGCCTGGCGTGAACTCCACGACGGCACTCGCGAGGTGTGGACCTGGGATGGTGAGGGCAATCTCCTCACCCATACCGATCCTGCGGGAAACATCACCCAACACACTCCTGGCCTGTTCGACGTCCCGGCTACGCGCACGGATCCTGATGGCTCCCAGTATGAGTTCGCCTACGACACGGAACTGCGGCTCACGTCGGTCACCAACCCGCAAGGGTGCAGCTGGACTTACACCTACGATGCGGCAGGCCACCTGACCGCAGAGACCGATTTCAACGGCCGTACCATCACCTACACCCACGATGCGGCAGGCCGTCTCACCGCTCGCACCAACGGTGCAAACGAGGCACTCCTCTACACTCGGGACACCCTGGGCCGAGTCGTTGAACAACTCACCGCGACCGGCGACATCACGACATACGCGTACGACTCCAGGGGCAATCTGAGCCGCGCCGCCAATGCGGATGCCGAAGTACTACTGGAATACGACGCGTTGGGCCGCTTGCTGTCGGACACCGTCAACGGCCGCACCATGGCGTACGCGTATGATGCCCTGGGGCAGCGCACCCACCGCGTCACCCCCACCGGCCTGGCTACCGACTGGACGTATGACCCAGCGGGTCGCCTCGCCGAACTCCGCTCGGAGCACGGTTCGCTGGCCTTCACGTACGATGCCGCAGGGCGCGAGACCCAGCGCCGCATCGGCGACGGCGTGATCCTCACCCAGGCATGGGACGCCACCGACCGCCTCACCACCCAGACCCTGAGCGCCCCGTCCTCGCCCCAGACCGCGGAAGCCCTGCTCCAACACCGCAGCTACGCCTACCGCCCCGACGGCTACGTCACCGAGATCCGCGAACTCACCTCCGGCACCCGTCGCTTCGACCTCGACGCGGCCGGCCGGACCACAGCGGTCCATGCTCTTGGATGGTCCGAGACCTACGTGTACGACACCACGGGCAACCTCACGCATGCCACCGCTCCCGGCCACCCTGAGCCCGACGGGCGCTCTTTCAAAGGCACACTCCTGCGCACTGCGGGCCGCACCGCATACGAGCACGATCCCCAGGGACGGCTGGTCCGCAAGACTCGCAAACTACTCAACGGTCAGTCTCACACCTGGACTTACACCTGGAACGCGGAAGACCGCCTCACCGCAGTAACCACTCCGGACGGAGAGTGCTGGCACTACAGCTATGATCCACTCGGCCGCCGCATCTCCAAACGCCGCGAGTCCACTGGCGGCTGCTCAGTTGCGACAACTGACTTCAGTTGGGACGACACCCGGCTCGCAGAACAGACCGGGACTGATGGGCGGACCACCACCTGGGCCTACGTCCCAGGAACTCACCGCCCACTCACTCAGACCGATCACTGGTCTCGCACGCGCACTCCGGGGACTTCCTTCCTGGCTCAGCTCGCCGAGGATACAGACGTGGATCGCAGCACGCGCTTCCACGCGACTGTCACCGATCTCGTAGGAACTCCTACCGAACTAGTCACCGTTGACGGCGAAGTGGCATGGCAGCACCGTACTGCGCTATGGGGAACCGAGCTTCCCGCAGTGGCAGGCAGTCAGACGGCAGTGGAATGCCCGCTCCGCTTCCCTGGGCAGTACGCCGATGCGGAAACCGGCCTGAATTACAATCACTTCCGCTACTACGATCCCGAGACCGCAAGATACCTCAGCCCCGACCCTCTTGGCCTTGAACCGGCGCCCAACCACCACGGGTATGTGGCAGCGCCTCTGTCGATATCAGATCCTCTCGGGTTGAATCCCTGCAGCATTGCATCGGTGACGGGCCCCGCCGGTGAGACATTGCCTCTCCCCAAGGGTGCAACCGGCACACCAGTCGCAACAGGGAAGGGCTGGGCTTACGATATTCCAGCCGGCACCAAGGGGCTCGATCCCCGGGTTACGCAAGTCCGAGTCATGGATCCGGTAACGACAGGAAAGTATCAGTACCCCAATGGATACGTGGTCTACATGAACAAGGCCGGACAATCAGTCAACCCTCTAACAGGTCAGACGGTCAGTAAAGCTGACCCTTACAATCACATCCCGATTCCATGATCTCAGTGAACAATCTCGTTGCAGCGAGGCGCGAAATCTCTGCTCTCGCTGAGGCAGCAGCCCCGGACCCCCTGAGGGAGGCCGACGCCCTGCAAGAAGCCCAGTTGCTCGACTCCCGCGTGTGCCAGCTGACCTCGACGGCTGCGCTCCTGTTCGAACTGCGCACTTCGCTACAGTTCGACACCGGAAACGCGGCACTACTTGTCGTGCGCGGACTGAGCTCCTTCGGATGGAAGTCCTCGGTAGTCCAAGTTCCTCTCGCTGCCCTTACCGTAGTTTCAAGCCTGCCCGACCGAGCTGCCGATTCATTTCGCGCGAGGTTCGAGTTCTTCCCTGACGCCCAACTCGACGTCGCGGGTAAGCAGGCAGAATTCTACGTTCTAGAAGTAGACGGGATCGGCGACGTTCCGCCTGACTACACGGAGTTGAGTCAGGAGCGCATCGAACGGGAATTGCCCTCGTGGTGTTCCATGTGCAGTCCGCTTCAGATGTCGAGCCTGTAGCCCTGCCCGGTGCCACCATCTCCGCCCTGCTCTGGCAGCCACCAACCTCATGAATGATCTTGGAGTGAGCGTCGGGTGTCTGCCACCCGCTCTGGGACCCGCGCAGGTTGCTGCGGTTCGTAGGCGGGCGGACGCATGAGTGACGCCTGACCGGGTTGCCAGGCGTCGCTGCGGCGAACTCACCGGGTTGTAAGGAGGCACGCGGTGCCTGGTCGGGGGCCGGTACCCGAACCAGGGGCGCCAGGGGTGACGTGCGGGGAGGGTTGCCGATGCCTGTTGTGCCCTTGGCAACAGCGGGGCTTCGCGGCTCCCACCAGGTACGGGCGAGGGGCTGGTGGTGGCACGATGTGTCACCACCAGCCGGCCTTGCGCCGCGGCTTGTCCGCCCCGTGGCCGGGCCTTCGATGGGGTTCTGCCGGTCAGGTGGTCACGTCCGCCGAGGTGGTGTATCGACGGCCACTCGGTGATCTTGTCTTCGAGGCTATGCGGTGAGTTCGGTGGGCAGGACGGTGTCGTCGGTTTCTGACTCGATCGGGTGGAGGCGGGCCTTGGCCAGCAGGTCGAGTCCCATGTAGCGGCGGGCTTCGGTCCACTCGTCGTTCTGTTCGGCCAGCACCGCGCCGACCAGGCGGATCAGGGCGGTGCGGTCGGGGAAGATGCCCACGACGTCGGTGCGGCGGCGGATCTCCTTGTTCAGCCTCTCCTGCGGGTTGTTGGACCAGATCTGCCGCCAGATCTCACGCGGGAACGTGGCGAAGGCCAGCAGGTCGTGCTGAGCAGCATCCAGGTGCTCGGCGGCTTTGGGGAACTTCGCCTCCAGTGCGTCCAGGACATGCCGCATCTGGGCCTTCACCGCGTCGGTGTCGGGCTGTTCGAAGACCGTCCGCAGCAGCGTGGCCACCCACGGCTGGGCCGACTTGGGCACCTGGCTCAGCAAGTTGCGGGCGTAGTGGGTGCGGCACCTCTGCCAGGAGGCGCCGGGCAAAACGGCACCGACAGCGTCGATGAGGCCGGCGTGGGCGTCGGAGACGACCAGCTGGACGCCGGACAGGCCGCGGGCGATGAGCGAGCGCAGGAACGCCAGCCAGCCGGCACCGTCCTCGGCGGTGGCGACGTCCAGGCCGAGGATTTCCCGGTGGCCGTCGGCGTTCACGCCCACCGCGATCAGGGCGTCGACGTTGATGATGCGGCCGCCCTCGCGGACCTTCTGAGTCAGCGCATCCACCCAGACGAACGCATACGGCCCGGCGTCCAACGGGCGGTTGCGGAATGCGGTGACCTGCTCGTCCAGGTGCCGGGCCATCGCCGAGACCTGCGACTCCGACAGCTGCGTGACGCCGAGCGACTCGGCGAGTTTCTCGACCCGGCGGGTGCTGACACCGAGCAGATAGGTGGTGGCCACGACCGAGATCAGGGCCTGTTCGGCCCGGCGCCGGCGTTCCAGCAGCCAGTGCGGGAAGTAGCTGCCGGACCTGAGCTTGGGGATGGCCAGCTCGATCGTGCCGGCCCTTGTGTCCCACTCGCGTGGGCGGTAACCGTTGCGGTGGTTGACTCTCTCCTCGTTGACCTGGCCGTATTCGGCGTTGCAGAGGGCGTCGGCCTCGGCGGACATGAGTGCGTCGGCGAACGTCTTGACCATCGCGCGCAGCAGATCAGGACTCGCCGCGGCACGGTTGTCTTCGGCGAGGGCACGCAGGGGCAGACTGTCGGGTGCGGTCATCGTGCTGATCTCCTTCGGGCTTCGACACCTCGAAGATCAGCCGGTGGCCGTTCGTCCATGCGGGCGTCACCCCGACGCCGGAGCAAACCCCCGGATCAGGTCGAACCCGTACACCACTTCCAAGGACGCAACCGGTCAGCAGGTCGTGCGCAGTGCGTGGTCGCGGAACCAGGCGAGGGTTTCGAACAACGTTGCTCGACCCTCTTCGCCTGCCAGCGCGGTCAGGGGAAGGTGGGGCGCAGGGCGAGTTTGCCATGCGGGATGCTCACGCCCTCGATCCGATTGAGCCGCTGCCGGAGTTCGTCGCGCAGGCTGGGGTCGGTGAACGGCTCGCGTATCTCCCGCTCGTCGGCCTCCTGCCGGGCAGGGGCCTGGTCGGGCGCGACGTCCCCGGCGGGGACCTTGTCGGTGGTGGCGTCGTCCGGGGCCGACCGAGGCTTCGGCACCGCCGTGGACACCGGACGGAGGCCGGCCAGAGCACGAAGGGGGGCCGCCGAGGTGATCTCGTCGACGTAGCCCTCCACGATGCGCTGCACACACCGCAGTTGCCGTCGCAGGACCACCTCGCCCGGCGCGTCGGGCCGCGCCTGGAACCACTTCTTCGCCAGCGGGCTGGTCCACAAGACGACCACCGTGCGGGTGTGGACATCGGAGACGGCGCGCCGGCCGACGTACCACTTCCTGACGTCACCGCCGGGCTCCTCCGGCGCGTCGATGCGGACGAAGACGAGAGACTCGTTGCCGAGGCCGCCGTACGCCGCTGCCCGCTCCTGCGCGTCCTCCCGGTTGGCGATGCCGTCCTTGCCGCTGGCCGACGCCGTAGCCGCCGACGTCCCGCTCATCTCGGCCAGCCGTGCGGTGTAGCAGTCGTAGGCGTGATCCACTGCCTTCTGCTCGTCGGCGATGACCTGCTCGCGCGTCGTGGTGATGGCCATGTGCTTTCCCTCCCTTGCGGCGCCCAGCAGGCGCGCCGCAACGGGCATACGCCCGCCCCCCAGCGAAAGAATTATCAGAAACGTGTTAGTTGCAAGTAGTTAGGGGACGTTCAGACCGGTTATTTCCTGCACGGCCGTGCACCCCCCGGTCTTTCTGGAGGAGTTCGCGGAGTTCGACCTAGCGCCCGTCAGGGACCTGAGCCGGTGGAGTGTCCACATTCGGGTGGTGGGCTTGCGCTGGTCCTGGACGAGCATCAGGCGGTCCCTTCGGGCGGCGGATGGCTCCGGCCGGCGATTGATGACCGGGGGGGGGCAGGATGAGACGGCTTGGGACCCGTCAGGGCTTGAGGATCAGGCGGCCGTGGGCGGCTCGCTCTGGGCGAATCGAAGAGTGCGCAGGATGTGCGCCTGCTCCTTGCGGGCGACAGCAGCGGGGATGCGGCCGGTGGCGTGGCGCAGGGCCACTGCCGCAAGGGCGTCGGCGCTCTCGTTGAGGTCGTGGCCGATGTGGCCTTTGAGCCAGCGTACCTGTACTCGGTCGCGGTAGGGCATCAGGTTGGCCAGGAGCTGCCTGCCTTCGGGGAACACAACGGTGCGGTGGGCCACCGCCGGGTCGCACGTTTCCAGGGCCCGGTTGACGGTGGTGACGGCTTCCAAGCTGTCGCACAGGATGACGATGGGGGAGTCCAGGCTGCGGTGGAGAACGCCGAGGGCGGCCGTGCAGATGCCGATTACCTCCGTCTCACCGCTGCTGTGGGCCATGGAGGCGCCGTGTCCCGTGGTGCCGTTCTCGCAGACCCAGCCATAGCCGCACTGGGCGGACTCGTCGCCGACCGCGGCGTCGGCAACGGCCACGACCGCATGGGGGAGGAGGTCGTTGAGGATCGCGTATCGGTCTGAGCCAGCGTCCGGTTCGACGATCTCCCCTGGAGCGTCGTCCTCGTCCAAGGAAGCGGTGGCAGGGACGTCGATGGCGAGGGCCGCGGCAAGAGCGAGGTGGCATCGCGGGCAGCCTTCGGCCCGTTCCGGGCAGCCGGCCTGGTGCTTGGCGGCCAGCAGCCGAGCGCGGTCCCACAAACCCGGATGGGCGGCGGCGAAGCGCGCGATGGCCCCTGCGTGGTACTGGGCGATCAGGTCGGCGAAAGACCCCGTGGAGGTGAGCTCTTGGATACGGTTGTGGAAATCGGCGGTTTTGTCCCTGGCTTCGATCGCACGGGCGGTGAGGATCGCGGTGTCCTGGTAGGCATCGCGCTGCAGGACGGCACCGTCTACCACACCTACTCGTCCTACGCGCGCGGGCTGGACGCCCTGTGGGGCATGTACCAGTGGCTCGACCGCGCGCCCCTCGGCCGCAACGAGACCGGCCACTGGTGGCGTCGCCACGACGAATACGACAACCAGTGAGTGACGTCAGCCTCGAGAAGACGACGTGCCGGACGGGTTGCTGGGCTGGTGCCTGTGGCCAATGTCGCGCGCGAGGTCGCCCGAGGCGAGGGCGGCCTGGGCATCCAGCGCGGCACCCGGCACTTCGCGGCAGGGATCTTGCTGTGGATTCCGCCTGTCCCTGGGGACCCGGCCGACCGGCGAGTGCACGCCGTCGGACGGCACCGTGGGAACGCTCGCTTGCACCGGCTGAGCAACTGCTGAGCGGCTTCCAGCCTGGCGGCAGCCTTCCAGCCGTGACGCGGGTTGGACACGAACCCGCCGTCCGAGTCGGCACGGAAGTTGGCTATGCCCATGTCGACGCGACCACGGAACCGGTCGCCGCAAGCGGCTCGGGCTGGTCCTGTTTCACGGTCAGGACGACGTACCAGCGACGCCCTCACGCTTGACCGAGATCGTCTTGACCCTGCCGACCACCGGCCGGTGCTGGTGGACCCTGACGTGTCCGACACCTTGGGATCGTGCGGGGTGGCATCCCAGCGGCAGCCGTTGCCGTCCTTGGGGAAGTCCACGGTGTCGAACCGCTTGCACGAGCGAAAGCGCGGATAACCCGGCCTTTCGCCGGCCTGGACCCGGCGGAAGAACGCGGCGAACGCCCTGTCCAGCCGGTGCAAAGTCGCCTGCTGGCTGGAGAACGACCAGCGACCCTGACACTCGGGGTCGAAAGCCCGGAGGTCCTCGAGCTGCGCGGACTGCTGCCCGTAGCGGACCGTTGTCCTCGACACATGCCGGTAGGCGTCCCGGCGCTCCTACAACGCCCCGTTGTACAGCGAGCAGTGATCGCGCAGCATCTCGGCGAGTGCGCCCCTGCTGGCCCACGGTGGGCCGCATGAGGAACTTCTACGCAGGGATCATCCAGCCCACCCCCTGCCCAAGCAGGTGAATTCACCCTGCCGGCCGCCACCGACAACACAGCGATCTCCGGCGCTACGCGCCTCCGGAGCAAGGATGCGCTTCCCTCCCCGGCTGAAGCCGGCGATACTCACGCGAGATCAACGGATGGATCCCGTCTCACGGATCCATGAGCCTGTGAGTGCTGCCGACGGGTCAGCCGTGGATGGTTTCGTCGGGCTGTTGGCCCGGGCGGGAGGAGTCGCGTGAGCCCGGACCGCGCGTGCTGCCGACCTTCAGTGCGGTGGCTACGAAGGCCTGGGCGGCGGCGGTGAGGGGCTGGTCTCTGTGGACGATGAGGAGGTCGTAGGTCACTCGAGGCAGCAGAGGCAAGACCACCGCGCCTCTGCTCCTGGCCTCCTGTGACACTGTCCAGGGAAGGAAGGCCGCGCCGACGCCCTCCAGGATCAGTGGAATGACTGCTTCCCGGTGGGGTGTCTCCACGGCTGTGTGAAGGGGAATGCCGCGCTCTTTGGCTTCGTCGAGCAGGCCGCGAGCTCGGGTACCGATCGCGCTGCTGATGAACGGAACCCCTGCGAGTTGGTCCAGGCTGATGGGGCCTTTCTCGCCCGGTGTACTTCCCGGCGGGAGGACGACGACGATTTCGTTGCTTCCAATGGAGTGCGCACGCAAGTCCGCGGACACCGTGCGGTCCGTGAGTCCCACTTCGCATGCGGCGTCCGCGACGGCTGTCACAGCGAGGGCGCCGTCTTCGGTGGGCAGCATCGACACGGTGACTTCCGGGTAGGACCGGCGGAAGTTCCCGATGATCCGGGCCAGGGGCTCGATGCTCAGGCCTGGAGGTGTGCTGACGGTGACGCGGCCGCCGCGGAGGCCTCTGAGGGCGATCATGGACTGTCGTGCGTCCTCCATGTCCTTGAGGACGCGACGTGCGTAGGTGAGCAGGACCGTGCCGGCCTCGGACAGTGCGACTCCCCGACCGACCCGGTGGAAGAGTGGAGCGCCGCATTCCCGTTCCAGCCTGCGGATGGCCTCGGACAGTGTCGGCTGGGTCACGTGCAGATGTGCCGCGGCCTTGGTGAAGCCGCCTTCATCGACGGCGGTGACGAAGTACTCCAGCGTGCGTACATCCATAGGGCCCGCCTATCGGTTACATCGAAAAAATAGACTGGATTGATCTGATGGTGCAGTGTTTCATATCTCACAACGTTTTTCGTCCGCAGTGTGCCCATCCTTGGCATTGCAACTTAAAGAGCAGGAGAAACGTGTGAGTTCCTCCCCGGTCCTGATCAGAACCAAGGACGATGTCGTCCGGGTGATCAACGAGAGTGCGGACGCTCCGCACAGTCGCATCATCGGTTTCATAGCGCTCGGCGGCTTCTTCCTCGACGCCTATGACTTCACCAGCCTGAGCGCAGGTTCGGTGCAGATGAAGGCGGAATTCGGGCTCAGTGCCAGCCAGCTCGGTTTCGTGACAGCCGTCATGGCGTTCGGCGCGATCATCGGTGCGCTCTGCGGTGGTTACTTCGTTGACCGGTTCGGTCGGCTTCGCATGTTCATCGTGAACCTGTTGCTCTTCGTGGGAGCCACGCTGGGCGCGGCGTTTGCTCCGAACTACGAATCACTCATTGTGCTGCGCCTCTTGATCGGTGTAGGCGTCGGTCTCGATGTGCCGGTGGCCATGGCGTTCCTGGTCGAGTTCATGGCGATGAAGAAGAAGGCTAAATGGGTGGAGTCGGCCGCGGCGCTGTGGTCGGCCGCGACCATCTGCGGGCTCCTCGTGGCGCTCGTCCTCAACGCCCTCGGGGCAGGAACCAGTCTGTGGCGGTGGGAGGTCGGCCTTGGCGTGGTGCCGGCTCTGGTGATTCTCCTTCTGCGCTTCAAATACATGGCGGAAAGCCCGATGTGGGCTGCAACCAAGGGAGACCTGGCCGAAGCGGTACGGATTCTCAGCGCAACGTACGGCCGGCCGTTCGAGCTCGCGCCGGATGCGGCGGCCTTGTCCCACCCCGACGAACAGACCGGCCCGTTCCGTCCCTTCGTCCAGCTCTTCACCGGTGAATTCCGTAAGCGCACAATCCTGATCTCCGTGATTAGCGCGGCGCAGAGCATCCAGTTCTCCTCGGTCGGCTTCTACCTGCCCCTCATCGTCTTCTCGTTCTTCCACAGCAGCTTTTCCGTCTCTCTACTGGCCTCGGTGTTCGCGAATGCCTGCGGTCTGTGCGGCGGGCTGCTGGCAGCGAACGTCGCGAACAGGCTGGGGCTGCGCAAGCTGAGCATCATCGGGTTCAGTGGCGTTGCTTCCGTACTTGTCCTCCTCGGCCTCTTCGGCCGGGTCATTCCATCGGTACTCGGAGTTGTGCTGCTGGCGTTCTTCATCGGCGCGCACACCTTTGGCCCGGGCTCCACCGCGCAGTCGATGTCGGCGATGTCGTACCCGACGCGGGTCCGCGGCGTCGGCGCTGGACTCTCCCAGGCGAGTAACCGTACGGGCAGCTTGGTAGCGCTCTACGGCGTTCCGGTCCTGTTGGGCGCGTTCGGGTTGTATCACGCCCTGCTCATCCTGCTCGTCGCCCCGGTGATCGGTCTGGTCGCACTTGCCGTCATCAAGTGGGAGCCGGTCGGCAACGTCTCGGACGACGAGCCCGAGTCCGTCTTCGGGTCTCCCGCCCAGGCAGCCGGGCCCGAAGCCACGATCCCCACCCGTTCCATCTGAAAGCAGGCACAGCGACAGTGCAATCCCAGTCCGACGTTCTACGGCTGATACAGCCGGACCTGCAGGAGAGCGTCCTCAACCGTGCCGGGAGCATGCTCGATGACGTGGCCGCCTACCTGAACTCGGTCGATGCGCGAGGCCTTGATGGCGCGTTCCCGGCCTTCGTGTTCGACCCAGCGGCTGCCTCCTCCTACCTTCCCCGGCCGGTGGATCACCCGAGCCATGAACCCGCAGCTTCCGTCTCCCTGCCGGACGTCCAGGAACTGCCCTGGGTACCGCCCACTGATATCGCGCGCCTGGTGCGCGCCGGAGACCTCACAGTCGCAGAGGTGACCGAACTGTATGCACGGCGGATCGAAGACTGGCAGCCAGAGGTCAACGCGTTCATCGACGTGACCCTGGACGATGCTGCTGCGCCACAGATGGGAGCCCTTGCGGCGGCCTCTGTGGGGCTGACCGACCTGATCGACGTCGCGGGACTGCCGACGACCGCCGGTTCAGCGGTGATGCACGACCGGATTGCTGCAGCGGACGCGGACTGCTGGAGTTCCCTGGCCGGGGCCGGTGCCGTGCTTGCGGGCAAGCTGAACGTGCAGGAGTTCGCCGCCGGCACGACAGGGGAGAACGCCCGGTTCGGCTGGACCCTGAATCCCTGGGACACGACCAGGATGACCGGTGGGGCATGCGGCGGTGCGGGGGCCGCGGTCGCAGCCGGGATGGTATCCGCGGCTCTCGGACCGGACCCTGGGGGATCGATCAGGGTACCCGCAGCCCATTGCGGGGTCGTCGCCCTCAAACCCACCTACGGCGCGATCAGCAGGCACGGCGTACTGCCCTTGACCTGGACGCTGGACGCCCTCGGCGTGATGGCGCACCGCGTGCGGGGGGCCGCCGGAGTCGCCGATCACCTGCTGGTCCCGCGCACACCGCACGGCAGGCGTGGCAGTTGCGAAGGCGCTGCACTGGCCGGAGAACGGACAGCCGGTCTGGATCTGACGTTCGGCATCCCCGTCTCCTGGCTGGACATGGGGCTCGATCCGGAGGTCCGGGCCGCCTTCGAGAAGGCACTGGAGCACCTCACCGCACTCGGAGCAAAAGTGCGTGAGGTTGACGTCCCGTACGCGGGGGACATCCTCAAAATGCACCGGGCCATCGCATTCTCCGAGGCATCGGCCAATCACGAGCCGTTCCTCCTGCATCAGGCAGAAGGAATCGGAGCCAATATCCGTGACCGTGAGCAGGCCGGGCGGGCCATGCTCGCCGGGCAGTACCTCAAGGCGTTCCGGATTCGTGCCATGCTGTGCCGGCGCTTCTCCGAGGTGTGGCGAGATGTCGACCTCGTCGTCACGCCGACGGTCCCGGTTCCCGCAGCACCCATCGGGACGCAGGCGGTGACGACGAGCTCACGCGGCCCAGAGCCCACACACACCGTCTACACCCGCTATCTCGCCCCTTTCAGTTCACTCGGCCTGCCCACGCTGTCCGTTCCGTGCGGGGCGACGACGGGCGGCTTGCCGATCGGCATGCAACTGGCAGGACCGCCGCATGCGGAATCTCTTTTGTTCTACGCGGCCGGTGCCTACGAGGCCAGCACGGTCTGGCATACGCGGCACCCGGTGCTCTCTCGGTGAAAGGCAGGACACGAATCATGTACGACATGGCTGTCACGGGCGGTTCCGTCGTCACACCTGACGGCGTCGTCCAGGGAGACATTGCCGTGAAGAACGGCGTCATCGCGTCCATCGGTGTCCCCGTCGTACCTTCGCAGGTCACGGGACGCGTCATCGATGCGAAGGGGAAGCTGGTCCTGCCCGGGGTCATCGATGCCCATGTCCACTGTCAGACCTGGACCGATCATGCCGACGCGATCGGGGACTCGCACCGTTCGGCGGCATTCGGAGGCGTAACCACCGCGATCACCCAGATCAGGGCACCCGTGGACATGGCCCCTTCGGACGCCATCAGCTACTTCATCTCAGAGGGCGAACGGACCTCACCGATCGACTTCGGTCTGCACACCATCCTGCGTCCGGAACACGATGCGGCAACCGAGGTACCCAAGGTCATGGCTCTGGGCAGCCCGTCCGTCAAGTTCTTCATGTCCTACAAGGACAACGGAATCATGACCCCGGACGCCACGCTGCTGCGTAACCTCCGTATCGTGGCGGAGAACGGCGGCCTCGCCATGGTGCACGCGGAAGACGGCGAGATCCTCGCACACCTCATCGACCATGCGAAGGCGACCGGGCGTACGCGGCTCGAGGACTTCGCCTGGACGCATCCCGCCGCCGCCGAGGACCTCGGTGTGCACAAGGCACTCGCCTACGCAAAGGCGACCGACTGCCCCCTTTACATCCTGCACATGACCACCAAGGGCGGCGTGAAACTCCTGCGCGAGGCGGCCGCGGCCGGCCAGCGCGTGTTCGGGGAAACCTGCCCCAAGTACCTGACACTCACCAACGACGATCTGCTGCGTGTCGGAGCGCAGGCCAAAGTCGGGCCACCGCTGCGGAGCGACGACGACCGCGAGCACCTCTGGGACGCCTTGAAGACGGGCACGTTGTCCGTGGTGGCCAGCGACCACGCACCCCGGGCACGGGAGCGAACAGGACAGGTCGACGACGTGTTCGCCGAACCCTATGGCGCACCCGGCGCCGAGACGATGCTGCCGGTGATCTACGACGAGCTCGTGGTGAAACGCCGCGGGAGCGTGTCTCTCCTGGCAGAGATTCTCAGCACCAACCCGGCGCGTATCTACGGGCTCTACCCGAAGAAAGGCATCATCGCGGCGGGCTCCGATGCCGATCTCGTTCTGGTGGATCCCGAGCGCAGGGAAGTCATCAGCGCGGCAACGCAGCACTCCACGGCCACATACAGCTTGTACGAGGGTCGTGAGGTCACAGGTTGGCCCACGCTGTCCACCGTGCGCGGGCGCGTCGTGCTCGACAACGGCGAGCTCAAGCAGCAGCCCGCATTCGGGAAGTACCAACACCGAAGCCTGCCCGAGTCCGTCCGATGACGGAGCTGTGGGAACTCACCGCGAGCATGCAGGCGCGAGGGGTCCGCGAGGGCACATTCTCCGCGGAGGAGCTGATGCGGTCCGTGCTGGACCGCATCGCTCAGACCAACCCGCAGGTCAACGCCTTCTGCACCCTCAACGAGCACGCCCTTGAAGAGGCCCGGGCGGCAGACAGAGCATTGACCAGGGCCGACGTGATCGGACCTCTGCACGGCGTACCCTTCTCCGTCAAGGACCTGATACCGACAGCAGGACTGCGCACCACACTGGGCAGCACCGCTTACGCGGACTGGATCCCCAGTCACGACGATGTGTCGGTGGAACGGATGCGCGCGGCGGGCGCGCTGCTCGTGGGGAAAACCAACACCCGCGAGCTCGGCTACGGGGTCGTCACCGACAACGAATTGTTTGGGCCGACGCGCAATCCCAGAAAGCTCGCCTGCACAGCTGGAGGATCCTCCGGCGGATCGGCAGCGGCGGTTGCCGGCGGCATGGGATCGATCAGCCTGGGCAACGACGGCGGTGGTTCGCTCCGCGTCCCGGCCGCGCTCTGCGGCGTCTTCACCCTCAAACCCACCTTCGGAGTCGTGCCTCTGTACCCGTCGTGCCGGCTGCCCACAAGAGCAGGGCTCGGCAGCTGGGAGACACTCGAGTCCGTCGGACCGATCACCCGGACGGTGGAAGACACTGCCCTGGTGCTGGAGACGATCGCCGGATTCGACCAGCGGGACCGGCACTCCATACCGACCGACATCCGGGGACTTACGGCTCGCCTCGACGACGGTGTCAACAGGCTGAGAATCGCCTGGAGCCCACGCCTGAGACAGGCAGATGTCGACCCCGAGCTGATCGAACTGACAACCCGTGCCGTCAACGCACTCGATCGGGCAGGACTCGGCTGCGAGGTCGCAGCCGCGGATCCGCCGATCGGAGATGTCCACGAGCTGCGCAAGGCCTTCTACGCCACCGTCGCCAGGGACTCGGACCTCACAGGCCTGCGTGAACTGGCCGGACGATACCGGGTCTCTCAGGACATACAAGAGCTCGTGGGAAAGGACTGGACGGCTGAGATGTTCACCTGGGCGGCAACGCGCAGGCAAACGCTCTACGACGCGGTCCAGAGCTTCATGGCGGACTGGGATCTGCTCCTCACGCCCACCACGGCAACGGCTGCCTTTCCGATCGGAATGCGTAATCCGGCCGAGTCCGCGGGGCGTGACTGGTCGCCGTTCGCATTCCCCTTCAACCTCACAGGCCAGCCTGCAGCAAGCGTGCCGATCGGAACGACAATCGATGGCCGACCCGTCGGCCTCCAGATCGTTGGCAGACGTCTTGCGGACGCCACCGTGCTGAAGGCAGCCCGCGCCTTCGAACGTGTTCTTGCTGCGGGTCCTGGTGATCAGCCGATCTGAGCAGGGTCGGGGATTGGCGCGGTGGCTGCTGCTCCGTTTCCAGTCCCTGTCACTTCAAACCGGGTCTCCAAAGGCCGATTCCTACGGCTCCGGTCCGGGACGTTGCTCCTGGCCGGACTGTTCGAGTGCTGGACCGCCACGCCTGTCCTACAGCTGGCGTCCAATGCCTTGCCGTAGAGCGGCGGGCGGTCTGGCGCGGGATGTGGCGTCGCATGGACGCCGACCGAACGCCGCGAAGAATGGCGAGTTGGCGTTCATGTGACCATCGCACCGTTGCGCTCGTTGACCTCGTGGGGTGAGCACGCCGCACGGTGACCTCTTGAAAGTGCCGGGCAGTTGAGCCCTGGGAATAGGCAGAGGCCCGTGCGGTGCGCTGGCGCCGCGAGAGGCTTCTGAGATGTCGGCACTTGATGGCTGCGATTACACGTTGTTTCTTATGGTGCGTCGGAGCACGCACGCTGGAGGGCAGCGAAGGCTACGCTGGAGGAGTCGGCAGGGAAGCGCCGCAGGACGGTGACTCGGTTCGGCGTCGTGATGATGTAGTGCCGCGCCAGGTAGGAGAGATCTCCCCAGCTTTCTCGGGCATGGGCGCGCATCAGCACCTGGCCGCATCTCACGCAGGCGATCCAGGGGACGAGGACGAGACCAGCCAGGTCCTGTTCGGCCCCACCTATTGCCTCGGGGACGATGCTTCCGTCGCCTTCGATCAGCTTCAGGTGGTCCGATGGGCCGTCAACACGGCACCGAAGGATCCGTGGTGTGAGCGTCTCCCGCTCGCCCCAGGTCTCCGCGAGCACCGAGATCTGGGCCCTAACCGTTTCGCTGATCGGCACACGGTGGCCGAGCATGCCGGAGACGAGCAGGCCAAGTCCCGCCTCCTGCTCTCCGATGTCCCAGCAGTCTTTGACTTCCTGGGCTTCGGCCTCCGGCAGCAAGGCGGCGAGCCGGTTCCAGATGACGGCATCGTCGGTCACCTGGCAGACGCTACCGGCCGGCGCTGACACCCAGACGCCGCAGGCAGATGAGCATGACCGCGATTGCAGTGAAGCCAATGAAGTGTTCGGGCTTCCGCTCGTAGCGCCGGTGCAGCCGACGGCACCCGGACAACCACGACATGGTCCGCTCGACCGCCCAGCGGTGACGGCCGAGGCGGGCTGAGCTCTCGACCCCGCGGCGCGCGAGTCGCGGGACGATGCCGCGTGCCCGCAGCCATTTCCGCAGGTGGTCGTAGTCGTAGCCCTTGTCGCCGTGCAGCTTGGCAGGCCGCCGACGGCGCGGTCCCCGGCGGGATCGAATGGGCGGGATGCCCATCACCAAGGGTTCCAGGGCCTGGCTGTCGTGCAGGTTGGCGCCCACCTCGAACAGCCGGGTGCCCTCGGGCCAGTCCATCCGGAAGGCCCGGCTGTCCATGCCGGCGCCGAGCAGCACGACCTGCCGGACCCCGGACGCGGAGGCCTGCTGCAACAGGTCGTCGAGGAACTTCGTCCTGATGACGATGGAGAACGCCACGCCCAGCCGGCGGCGTCGCGCGGCCTCGTCACCGGGCAGCGGCGGCGAGGAGGGCCCCAGGCCGCCGGCGGTGGCGAAGGCCTGTGCCAGTGGGTCGCGGAACAGCGCGTTCTCCCGCTCGGTCTCCAGCGCCCCCACCCTGGCCACCCCCACCGCCGTGGCCCACACTCCCGACGGCTGCACCCGCTCCTGCTCATCAGTCACCGCGCCAGCCTAGATGCAATACCAGTGACTTAACGCGTCCTTCGGAGCCCTGACCTGCAGAAACGTCGATGAGTGAACCGTCCGGCAGCCGTTAAGTCACTGGCATTGCCACTAGATGATCAATTCCAAGGGAAGCCTGTGGAAGGGGTGGGGGTGGGCCCTCAGACGTCAGACGTCGGGGTCGACTTCGGGGTGCGTGAACCGCACGGGCTTGCCCAGCGACCGAGCGTAGGCGATTTCGGCTCGGGTGCTGTCTCCGATGTAGTCGCCGACTACGAGCACCTCATCAGCGAGCAGGATCTTCGACCGGTGCAGTTCATCGAGTTGAACCTTCAGGGCCTCAACCTCGACAGGATCGGACCAAAGTTCGTGCGGCGACTTCAGATCGCAAGCCGGCTTGACGACAATCTTTCCGGGCCGAGCGGTGGTCTCCCGCAGCTGGCCTCGGCCATCTCGGCCATGAAACGGGTGGAGCCGCATATTACGACGATAGGCGGGAGGCTCAGCTGCTTCTTCGCCTCGGCGAGTTTCTCCTCGGGGGTGATCACTTGCGGGGATGACACTGGTTCCTCCTGGTGGTGCGGCCCGAGGGATGCCTGCGGAGACGAGAACGAAGGTGTCCAAGATCATCTTTCGGCGAATGGCGTGGACACCCGCGCGCCCGCACTCTATGCGACGGTCATCCCTACCTGGTGCCGCGGCGCCCGCCGGCCGGCCCTACGCCCCGCCTGTGCGATGCCGAACTGTCACCCTCGCCACGAAAGGCCGGTGTCGGTTACCGCGTTCACCGCCTCGATCAGCCGAGTCACGCGGCACGGGGCCGCGGTGTCGGCTTGGTCGGCCGGTCCCCCTGCTGCCCGCGGACGGTGCGATGCCACCGCGCATCCTGGCCGACCTCAGTGGCGTGACCTTCATGGACTCCACCGGGATCAACGTCCTCATCGCCACCCACCGGCAGGCGAGCGAGGCCCAAGGGTGGCTGCGCATCGCCGGCGCCCGGCCGTCCGTCCTACGAGTACTGCAACTGGTAGGCGTCGACGCCCTCATCTCCTGCCACCCCACCGTCGACCAGGCCATAGACGCCTGAACTCAGCCACAAACCGACTAGCGGCGGCAGCCCCTGGCTGTCAGCCGTTTCGGCGCCGGCCCGCTGCCCCAAGGCGGGAAAATTCACGACCGTGCTGCCGCTCGGGGCGGCGCAGTGTCGACGGCGCCGCCGATGTCACCCCCGGTCCCGGGCTCCCCTTTTCGCGGTCAGCCGTCAGCGCTCGCGTCATCGTGCTGGGTGTGGTCGCCGGCGTCGGTCGAGGGTTCGGGGGCCAGCCGTCCGGCCACCACCACGCCGTACAGGACATGGTCGAGGGCGATCATCAAACGCCACAGCACCGGCCGGTGCTTCACGTGCCTGATGCCAAGCATCGGACCGATGCCCAATTCGAAGCCGAGCCAGAAGGTCAGTCCGTAAGCCGCGCCCGCGCCCGGGAAACGGCGGATGCGCTCGGGAAGCAGGCCGAAGACCATGCCGCCGCCGGCACCGTAGGCCCAGTGAAGCAGTTCGGTGACGGCTTGACGATGATGCTCCTCCAGGCGGCCGAACAGAGCGGTCGCGTGCTTCTCTATGACCGCCTCCGGCGGCGTCTGCTCCTGAGGAGCGAGGCCGGACGTCACCGTTCGGGTGCCGGTCATCGCCATGGCTGCCACAAGCCCCCGTGCCCCCGCACGACGGATCGACGGCCACTTCCGCTCCAGTGCAGCCACGGCCTCCTCCCTTCTTCAGGCGGGCGACGTCCTACAAAGCCCCGGCCCCTCAGGGGTGCGTGTGGCGTCCGACCCAGGCCAGCCCCACGCCCAGCCCCTCCCCGAGCGACAGACCCGGCCCGGCACCCGAAAGCCTGCTATCCGTCCTGCGGACCACACCTTCAGCCTGCCCCGGCAGACACCACTACGCCAGCCGTGCAGGCAAGCAAGCTCAGAGCGAGATCACCCAGCTGCGCGCGGAGTTCGCTGCGTCGTTCGGGCCCCCCTGGTGGAGCCGGTGACACTTGAGGAGTCCCCCAGAAGCCGCTGCGGCCCGCCCGGCTGGTCGGAGGCGGAGCAGAAGGGAGCCGCCTCGCTACGGAGTGCGACAGGCCGGCGTTGTTGTAGGCCATGTCGAGCCGTCCGAAGGTTTCCATGGTGCGGTCGACGGCGGCGGCGACCTGGTCCTCGTCGGTGACGTCGCAGACAAGGGCGAGGGCCTGAGGGACGGCGTCGGTCAGTTCCGCGGACCGCGTCCAGCAACTGGCACCAGGAGGTGCGGCCGGTTTCCAGTGCGGCTACGAACGAGTACGGCCAGCCGGGAACGAACTGGTCACTGGAGCGTCCACTGCGTCCGTAGACGTGGCAGAACAGCCGCTCCGGGCTGCACGGAGCGTCCGGGCGAAGCCAGTTGGTGACGTCGACCGCGAGGACGATGCGGTCGTCGGCCGCCTTGGGCTGCGGCAGCACCGCCAGAGCGTGGCGAAGCGCGTCCGCGTCGCTGCGGCCGCAGTTCAGCGCGTCATACAACGCACCGTGAACACGGCGGTGCTCGGCCAGCAGCGTCAGGTTCACCGGCGAGGTCACGGGCCCGTTCTCGCACAACATCGCGTCGGTGATCTCGAACAGGGTGTCACCGCGTCGGGTCAGGCACGCGTACAGGTCCTCCCGGAAGTGTGACGTGAAGTCGAACGCGTCCCGCCGGGCATCGCGGTCCAGCACACTCACCTCTGCGGCCTTCGTATGAAACTGATTCCGTGGCGGAACGCAGGACATGCGAGGGCCGTCCGCTTGCCCGGCGAATCCCCGGACGAGCGAACCCGTTCTAGGTGTCGTTCGGAGTCATGGCACCATGTTCGGCATGACGACGAACCGAAAGGTCCATGCCGCGTAGACGGCCAGGACACATCCGGGCCGGCATCTCCCGCCGCCACCGGACACCAGACGCAAACCCCGTCATCGACGACCTGTCCTCGCGTGCACTGTCAGAGATCTACCGTCTCGAACGCACCCGGAACTATCTGCAGCCAGGCGACGTCAGCGCAGCCGTGCGCTTGTGGAAGGACTACGTCCATCGTCCCGAGCGCGAGCTGTGGCACGACTACGAGTGGGGCAACGTGCACTGGTACTGCTGCGGCAATCCCCTTGAAGCACGTGCTCTCCTCGACGCCGTGACGCAGGCTATGTCGCCTCGAACTGCCCGCGAACTCCGTCACATCATCAGCAAGTGTGATGACGTCTGGAATCAACCGTCACCGCCGTACGACACGGACAGAGGATAAAAGACAAGCTGAGTGAGCGCTTGATTCTTGCTTGTCCGTTTCATTTGGTTTAGCTGTCGCGCCAGTTCGGGGTGGCTTCGTGGGTGAGGCGGCGGGTCATGAGGTTGATGGCGGCGAGTTGGATCATGGCTGCTGATCGGTGCGGGTGGGTTTCGTAGTCGCGGGCCAGGCGGCGGTGGTGCATGAGCCAGCGGAGGGTGCGTTCGATGACCCAGAGTCTGGGCTGGACGCGAAAGCCGCGGACGGCGGGATCACGCTGGACGATTTCCAGGTCGATGCCGATCTCGGCGGCGTCTTCGACGGCTTTGGTCTTGTAGCCGTTGTCGGCCCAGGCTTTGGTGATGGTGGGGTGGCGCTCGCGGACTTCGGTCAGGATTTGGGTGCCGGCGGCGGAGTCGTGGACGCTGGCGGCGGTGACGGCGACGGCCAGCAGGAGGCCGAGCGTGTCGGTGACGATGTGCCGCTTGCGTCCGATGATTTTCTTGGCGGGGTCGATGCCTTGGCTGGTCAGGTGGGCGGTGGCGGAGGTGTGATCAGCGTGGCGGATTCAGGCCAGTCCTTAGCGACCCGTGAAGTGAACGTCTGTACGGGGCGGTCTGTGTATGGGTAAGGTATCGCCGCGCCTTGCCGGAACCTGACCAGTTCCGTGGTGAGCGCACATCACACAGCGACCGGGGGAACACTGTCGCTCACGGGGAGAGGTTGCTTCACCATGCCGTAGTCTCCGTCGTCCTGACCTGTGGTCAGAAGCGGATGCGGCTGCTGCTTCACGTTCTTCGGCCGTTCTCCCGGCGCACCCCCATGAATGAAGAAAGGGATGCGTCTGTGCACCCCAGACCATGGTTCCGCCTGCCCGCATCACGAAGATCAAGAAAGCTCGCCCCCGCCGTCACCGCCCTTACGGCGCTGGCGGTTGTAGCAGGTCTCGCGGTGCAGCCGGGCGCGTCCGCGCTGAAGGCCGAGCCGGCGAGTGACTCCTACCCCTGGTACCAGGACACCGCGGCAGAGCAGTTGCGGCAGGACCAGTGCCTGATGGCCGACGTGCTGCGGCTGGGCGGCCCGTCGATGGCCGTGACCGCGCAGGACAGCCTCAACCAGAACGCGGACAAGCTCCACACCCTGGCCGCCCGGGACCACTGGGAGAAGACGCCGCTGGCGGTGGCGTACCAGAACGACCGGGACGCGGCGGACAAGCAAGAAAAGGATCTCGCTGCTCAGCGGGACGGTTGGAAGAAGCCCCTCGACGGGCTGGCGACGCCCGGCGGGTTCACCGACACAGGGTTCCACTGGCCGCCCGACGGCGAGCAGAGCTTCTACAACCAGACAGGTCTGAGCAAGTGGGTCGCCGACCGGTTCTGGCAGAAGGACGACGACTTCTACAACGATGCCACGCCGAAGGCCGACGACGAGACCCTCAAGGCCGTCGACGCCGTCGGCGGCCCGCTCTACGGCAAGGACCCCGACCCGGCCGGGACCACCCAGCAGGAGTGGAACCGGGCGCTCGCCGAGCACAACGCGTTCCAGTGGATGCACGGCGGCCCGGCCACGAACGCGGGCGCCGACGACGCACGCATCTTCCTGTCCTCGGGCGGTTTCCCGCGCACCGCGCCGCAGCCGGGGACGCCGGAGTACCGCATCGCGGTGGAGGACGTGAAGTCCCGCTTTGCAGCGTGCGGTTGGCGTGACCCGCTGGACCCGGACGACGTGCTGGGCGATGTCACCTCCACCGCGGCGAACGAGTGGCAGCAGGAGGTCTCCTCCCAGGCCACGCAGCGCAACCAGATCCTGGATGCGAACAAGACCGCCGTCGACGCGCTCACCAAGGGCGCGAAAGCGCTCAGCGACATGCTGGGGCACTCCTGGGTCGCCGACCACCTCACCCGCTGGCAGGACTACTGGTCCCCGGGCGGCATCGGCTGGATCGGCGACTCCTCCTTGACCATGAAGGTCGAGGCGGCCCAGGGCAAGTGCCTGGATGTGCAGGGCGGCGGGACGGCCGACGGCACCCCGGTGCAGATCTACACCTGCAACAACAGCGCCGCCCAGCAGTGGAAGTTCTGGGGCTCCTACGACGGCGGCTACGCCCTGTACAACACCAACGCACGCAAGTGCCTTGATGTGAAGAGCGGCAACAATGCCAACGGCACGAAGATCCAGCTCTGGTCGTGCAATGGCAGCCCGGCGCAGCAGTGGGACTTCGATGTCCGCGCCGCCGGCGAGCTGCGCAATGCCGCCGCCAATAAGTGCCTGGACCTGCGCACCTTCACCAACGGCAACGACGCCCAGCTCTACACGTGCAACGGCACCGACGCGCAGAAGATCCGCATCGTCCCCCAGGGACACGACGGCGACGACAAGCTCAACTACCCCGACAAAGCCCAGTTCACCAAGGCGACGGCCGGCGTCACCGCGGCCCAGACGGGCGCGAAAAGGCAACTCGCGGTCCTGAAATCCCAGCTCACCACGGCACAGAAGGCCTCCACCGACTCGGACACCGCCCTTCAGTCCGCCTACGGCATCGCGGATGCCCAGGGCGCGCCGCGGGGCCGTGGTCTGCTGGTCGGCCAGCAGAAGGCCCAGGTCACCCGTGGTGCCGCGGCCGCACTCGCGGCAATGGAGAAAGCCGGTGAGACCGCCGAGGCCGCCACCCGCGCCTCCGCTGGTGACAGCGCGACCATCGCCCAGCGGGCGCTGGCGCAGGCCGCGCAGGCCAAAGCGGAGTTCCGCAAGGAGGCCGCGAAGGCCGCCGAGGAGCAGGCCAAGGCCGCGGCGGACGCGGCGAAGGTCCACCGCGACAACGCCAAGGCGGACAAGGAGACCGCGGAGGCCAGGCTCGGTGACGCGCTGAAGGCCGAGGGGGACGCGAAGGCGGCCGCCGCCGACGCCCACGCCAAGCGGCTCGCGGCCGAGGCGGAGGAGAAGACGGCCAAGGCGGAGAAGGAGACCGCCGCGGCCAAACAGGCCGAGGCCGCCGACGACCGCAAGAACGCCGAGGACCAAGCGGGCAAGGCCAAAGACGCCAAAGACAGGGCCGACGCCGCCGAGAAGACGGCCGAGGACAAGAGGGACGCGGCCGTCAAGGCGAGCGACCACGCCAAGGCCATGCGCGACGACGCCTGGGACGCCGAACAGAAGGCCGACGCCGCCCGCGCCAAGGCCGACGCCAAGCACGCCTACGCCGACTCCCTGGACTCCGGGGACGCGGCCGACGGCGCCCGTGCCGCCGCGAACGACGCGGACAAGGCGGCGGACGACGCCGAGACCGCGGCGAAGAAAGCCCGCGCGGACGCGGATGCCGCCACCCAGGCGGCGGCCGACGCCGACGCGGCGGCGACCCGCTCGGAGGCGGCGGCCAAACGGGCCCGCTCGGACGCGGACGCCGCGCAGGCGGACAAGGTGAAGGCGGACGCGGCGGTGAAGACCGCCACCAGCGCCGCCGCCGACGCCATCAAGGCCTCCCAGGACGCCGCCACCGAGGCCAAGACGGCGGTCAAGCTCGCCGACGAGGCCGAAGCGCACGCCAAGGAGGCCAAGTCCCAGGCCGACGCCGCGAACACCGAGGCCGGCAAGGCACTCGCCGCTTCGGCGAAGGCCGCTGGCTACGCCCACGTCACCGCCCAGGCCGCGGTGGACGCGGGCAAGGCGGCGAAGCAGGTCGCCGACCCGGCCAACGACGCGATCCAGCTCGGGTCGCGCTATGCCGACACCGACTCCGCCGCCGGCCTGGTCGTCCTGACCGGGCAGGCCTCGAAGACGATTGCCGACCAGCAGCAGGCCGTCGCCGACGCCCACGCCAAGAACGCCCAGGCCGAGGCCGAAGCCGCCAAGATCATCGCCGACCAGGGCAAGGGAGACGCCAAGGAGGCCTACCAGCACGCCGCGAACGCCGCCCAGTACGCGGCGGACGCCCGCACCTACTCCAAGCAGGCCCTCGGCTACGCGGCCGACGCGGCCAAGGCCGCCTCGGCCGCCGCCGCGTCATTGGCCCGCACCATCGACTACGACAAGCAGGCCGCCGCCGACGCCGCGGCCGCCGACACCGCCGCCGGAAACGCCGAGGGCTACGCCAAGGACGCCCGTGACTCGGCCGACGCCGCCGAACTCGACGCCGACGCCGCCCGGTCGGCGGCCGCCCAGGCCGAACAGGACGCCAAGGACGCCCGCACGGCGGCCGACCGCGCCGACACCGCCGCGACCGAGGCCGAACAAGCCGCCAAGGACGCCGACAAGTACGCCAAGGACGCCCAGGACGCCGCCGACCAGGCTGAGAAGGCGGCGAAAGGCAAGCAGATCGACACCGGGACCGTCCCTGACGGCAGTGGTGGCTCCATCGGCAAGATGTTCTACGTCGTCAAGCAGATCGACAAGACCGGCCATGCCGAGATCGTGAAGAAGTCGGCCAGCTGCGACGACTGGATCGACAAGCTCGCCTACAAGGGCGACTGCACGATCACGGCCAAGATCCACTACACGGCGCTCGTCGACCTGTACCTGTGCACCGCTCAGGATCTCGACCCGCAGAAGTACATGTGCCCCTCTGGCGCGACACGGTATCTCGGCGAGATGCGGACCAAGGAGCAGTCCCAGGAGGTCACACACACCATCACGATCGAGGAATTCAACAGCAAGATCGACCCCATCGACATCCTCTTCGGCAGCTGGATTAAGTGCGCCCAAAAGCTCACCCCGGGCGGCGCGTCAGGAAGCTGGAGCGGATGTGCCTGGGCGGCCATCGACCTGGCCACCATGTTCGACACCAAGATCCTCAAGGTGGCTGCCGACGCCGTTAAGTCACTCGACGCCGCTATACGGACCCGTTCCGGCATATTCGACGCGTGGAAAGGGTTAAGGGCTGCGGGACTGGATGCCGACGCCCTAGCAGGGATCAGCGAGGAAGAACTCAAGAAGTTGAATCTGGGTGGCTGCTTGAAGAACAGCTTCCCCAGCGGCACCCGCGTGCTCCTGGCCGACGGCACCTTGAGGCCGATCGACGCGATCAGCGAGGGCGACGAACTACTCGCCACCGACCCAAGCGCTGGCGTCACCCGATCAGCACGTGTCATCGCGACGTTTTCCCACTCCGCGGACCAGCTGCTGCGGATCACCCTCGCCGACGGCGGGCGGATCGTCACGACGCCAGGTCACCGACTCTATGTGCTGGGCCGAGGCTGGGTCGTGGCCTCCGACCTAAGCACCGGTGACCGGCTTCGTACCGCAGCCGGTGCCGCGGAGGCCGTGTCCCGCATCCGTGCGGTCAGGTCGCCGCAGCGCGTGTGGGATTTGAGCGTAGCCGACCTCCACTCCTTCTACGTGGAGGCCGGCAGGGTTCCGGTCCTGGTCCATAACTGCGGAGATACCTGGACTAGCCCCGGAAGCCTCAGCGACCACTTCGCAAAGCACGGCGCAGAAGTGGGCGCGGGGTCGGAGGCGGAGTACGAAGCAGGTGCGGCCTTCCTCACCTGTGACTGCGACCCGAAAGACCCCTCCATTCTTCGCAAGTTCGACGCGGCTACGCAGACGGCGGCCTACTTCGAACCCGCTACCGGGGAGCTCGCGATCAAGAGTAAGAAGGGTATCGTCACGTACTTCAAGCCGGACCGGGGGGCGGCCTACTTCAACTCCTCGCAAGTCGCGGGGGACATCGTGCCATTGGGCGACCCTATACCGTGGAGCACGCCATGAGCTGTCGTTTCCCCTGCCCTTGCTGTGGATACCTAGTCCACGAGGACGGGCCGGGATCATATGAGATCTGCAGGATCTGCCGCTGGGAGGACGATCCTGGGCAACTTCGTTCTCCCTGGTTCCCCGGAGGTGCGAACAAGCCTTCGCTTATCGAGGCGCAGCGGTCATTCGTGGAGATCGGTGTGAGCGATCCACGAACGAGGGAGCGGGCTACCACACCTCGGGTATCCGACAGGCGGGAGCCCGGCTGGCGGCCTTTCGAGATGGCGCGGGACGGGGGTCCTGATCCGCTGACGGAGTCCGGCAACTGGCCTGCGGACAGAACCACCCTGTATTGGTGGCGGACGACATACTGGCGCAGGGTCGAACCCTGACGTGCGGATCTGAACAAAGTGTGGGCGGCTTCTGGTGAAGCAGCCGCCCACACGGGCCCGCCGACTTCAACCTGGTCGCGTTATGGGGCCGCCTCGTTCGACGCTGCATCCGGCCTGGCTCTGACTGCGTCCCGACCACCACAAGCAGGTGGAGGCCGCGGTGGGCCAGGGTCTGGTGGAGCTGGCCGACCGGGAGATGCGTGCGGAGTTGTCCGCTCACGAGGGCGGGCCCGTGCGGTGGGCGGCCCGGCTGACCGGCCATGGCCGGGATGTCCTGGCCTACACCGAGGCCAGCCCCGCCCCCGACCACGATCCTGGCGGGCCGGCGCCGGGTGAGCGGCTGGTGGAGCTGCGCCGCTCTCAGATGGACGCACCGCGCCTGTACGTGCACCTCGGTGACCGGCTGCACGTGCCGCCGGCCGCGGGCCTGGCGGACAGGGTGCGCGCCGCTCGCCAGCTCGGCAGCCTGTGGGTTCTGTGCCTGACCGAGGAGCAGATCACCTCGGCGGCTTACGCCTTCTACCTGCGTTCGATGGGCGGTTCGGCCGCGGAGGCGAACCGGTGCGCCCGCGAGTACGGCGTCGCCTGTCGCCCGGACCGGTCGGCGAGCAGCGTGCGGGTGGTCCGGCTCTGAAGGGCAGTTGCCGGTGCCCTCTCACCTCCCGCAGCCGCCCTCGGCACGGCACGCCATGGCGACCAGGCCACAGAGGTCCGCGAACAGAGATGGCGGCCCGCCGCTGCGAGTGGGGAGCAGTGTCTTCAAAGCTCCTCCGCCGGCTCGTGGGCGGGGCTGGTGACCAGCCAGATGTCTACAGGGTGGCTGACCACCGGCCGCGTGAAAGCGTGGTCTCTCCGTCCAGGGTGATGGTGCCGCGGGCCCCGGTCACTGGCAGCTCCCGCCGAGGACGAGGCGGTGGAGGACATCCGTCAGCAGGCCCCACAGGCGACGGTGACCGCCTTGGTGGACCGTCGGCAGATCACGGGACTTCTTGACGCTGAGGCCCGGTAGCGGACGATGTCCTCGCTGCAGCGGTGAGATGCCGCTTCCCGCTGCTGGCCTCGCCGCCAGCCGCAGCACCGCGTTGTGCAGCGTCACCGCCAACCTGTCTCTGTGCCCCGGCGGTACGCCAGGCGCCGGGGCACGCCGGGATCAGGCGACGGTCCAGTCGCGCAGCTGGCGGGCGATCCGGGCGATACCGAGCGCTCCGGAGGCGGCGTCCCGTACGAGCGCGACGGCCGCCTTGGGCGGATAGTCGAGTTCGCGCCCGTTGAGGATCAGATAAGCCTCGGTTGCATGCCAGGCGAAGCGCTCGTTGGAATGCTCCAAGCATGGCAGCTTCGCCAGAGTCTGCAGCAGCGCGCCGGCCTTGAGATACAGAGACCCGTAGATGTCGCGCTCCATCGCCCGGGCATTGACCCGGGCGACAGCGGCGTACAGCGGTCCGAGGTCGTCGACCTGTGGATCACCGTCGAGCAGCTCGGCGGCGTGCAGCAGGAACGTGACGTCGAGCGGGTGCGGTTCCGGCTGGGTCACGCGGCGTGACCTCGCTCCTGATGCTGTCCGAGTTCCCGCTGCGCTTCCTGCTCGGCCGCCCGCTGCTCGGCACTGGGGTCCAGACTGCTGGGCTCGGCAGCGAAGGCCGCGCCGCTTCGGGCCATGGACGCCTGGAAACCGTCCAGGAACCGCCGCTCCACAGCGGTCGCACGGTCGTAGGCGGCAGAGAGGATGTACTCCTGCATGCTGACCCCCGCCTGCTTGGCCGCCGCCGCGATAGCGGCCCGCTGCGCGGGATCGGGGAAGCGAAGGTTCATCGCTGTTTTGGCATCCGACATGGTATCCACGGTACCAGCGGTACCGCACGCGCGTCTCAGGAGCGACGCGGACTACCCCGGCCCGGGACTGTCGGCGAGGCCGCGTCCGCCGTCCCGCCCTGGGGAGTGCCTCCCATGCGCTCTCGGGGGCCGGACGGCCGATCCGGTCGGGCGCGGGTTCGGCGAGGGGCCAGTGGCGGCGGTCCCGTTTGCCGCCGATCGCGTCGAGGAGGGTGTTCTCGGACGTCTGCAGAGCGGGGCGCGGAAACGCGCGCCCCATTTCCCTGCCGCGCCTGGAGCGCAGCACCATTCGGCGCAGCCCCGACGGCCTCGAGATCCATGGTCGACACCCCGGAAGTATGCGTGGAGCGCGTGTGTCCAGCGCCCTGACCGGTTACAGCTCGAATTCGAGGTCGAGCAGGTCGGTGAGTTCGACTTCGAGGCCGTGGGCGCGGCGGCCGCTGTCGCGGAAGTAGACCTCGCCCAGGGCCTCGGCGGCGATCTGGCGGAGGTCGTCCTCGTCGACGCCGGCCTCCTGGGCTTCGAAGAGGCGGGCAGCGTGCCGTGGGGGCAGGGCGAGGGTGAGGTGACGCACGCGGGCGTCGTCGGTGCTGCCGGGGGCGGCGGTGTAGCCGAAGCGGGCCTGGACGTCGATCATGATGCCGCCGGTGGTGGCCGCAGCCCGCTTCGCCCTGGCCCGGATCTGCGGCTGCCAGCGGGCGCGGACCTCGCGTTCGAGCCGGTCGGCGAGGTCCGGGCGGGGGGTTTTGATCTGGTTCTTCACATACCGCTCGACGGTGCGCTGGCTGACGCCGAGCAGCTCGGCCACGCGCCGGGTGCTGCGCTGGTGCTGGCGGACCAGGTAACGCATCTGTGCCCCGGCGGACTTGGGCAGGGGACGGGTGAACGCCCCCTGCACCGCCTTGTCGAGTCCTTCCCCGACCGTGACCATGCCGCGATTCCCTTACTCTCCGGTGTCCTTGGCGGTGACCTCACCGGTCTTGATGTACCGGGCGAGGTTGGCGACGTGGCCGTCGCCGGCGAGCTGCTCGAGCACATTGGCGCCCCACAGCACGCTCTGGGTGCCCTCGTGCTTGACCATCCCGGGCGAGACGCCGAGCCGGAAGGAGCCGGGCACGGTCTTGCCGTCGGCGTCGTAGGGCAGGACGTCCAGCGGGCTGGGCCCGTCGGCGGCGTAGACGGCGCAGTCGGACAGGACCGCGACGGGGTAGCGGCCGGTGGCCGCGGCGAGGGCGACCATCTTGCGGTGCATGTTGATCCGCGCCCGGGAGATCACGGCGGCGCGGATGTCAGGCCGCCAGGTGGGCCGGGCGAGGGCGGGCCAGGCCTGTCCCGGCTTCCAGCCGCCGCCGCGCGCCTTCTCCCGCAGCTTGCCGATCCCGCCCTTGACGGTCATCTTGATGGCGTCCACGACGATTCCCAGCTCCGGATC
Organism: Streptomyces sp. NPDC052109; assembly: GCF_040680195.1. Taxonomy (NCBI): domain Bacteria; kingdom Bacillati; phylum Actinomycetota; class Actinomycetes; order Kitasatosporales; family Streptomycetaceae; genus Streptomyces; species Streptomyces sp. NPDC052109. The sequence continues at coordinate 30,577 of NZ_JBFAWF010000026.1, forward strand.
ACGGCTTTTATAGCCGTCCATCGCCTAACGGCGCCCCCATCTGCACCGGAGCCCCGTCCGGGGCGAAGGTCGTAGCCTCGCTACCGGACGGCACACCGACATGGTCCGACTGCGGCAACACCCGCTCGGCGGGAACCTTCGGCTTCCGCTTCTTCCCTGACTCCGACGGCCACTACGAAGGCAAGGAGGACCTGCACCAGGTCGGCGGCGGATACGGCGGCCACTACTGGTACGCCCACACCCGCAACGCAGACCATCTCGGCGGTGACGGCGGCCCGATGGCCATCAACGGGGTCTGGACCCTCGGGCAGGATCTCGGCTGGGCGCGTGTCCTGGTGCATCTGCCTGACACCGGCGCGCAGACGAGGCAGGCCAAGTACCACGTCATCAACACCGACAGCACGAGCCCCGCTCGGTCCGTGCAGCAGCGTGCAGGACGCTGGGTGAGCCTGGGCGCGTTCCACTTCACGGGGCGGCCGGCGGTCATGCTGTCCAACGTCACCGATGACGGTACGGCCGACGAGGACATCGCCTGGGGCTCGGTCGCCTTCCAGCCGCTGCCCGGCAAGCCGAAGAACGTGGTCGTCGCGATGGGCGACTCCTACTCCTCCGGAGAAGGCGCCTCCGAAGGCGACCGGGACTACTACCCGGAGACCAACTACCGCAGCAAACTCGACGACAACGCCCGCAACGCCTGCCACCGCTCCACCCAGGCATGGTCGCGTCAGGCCACGATGCCCGGCGCGTCGCAGTCGATCGGTCAGCTGGACGACTCGCTGGACCCGTCCATGGACTACCACCTGATCGCCTGCTCGGGCGCGCGGACCTACAACGTCCTGCCCAAGGATGTGGGGGCCGACAGCGCTCTGTCGAAGGGCGAGAGCCAGAACGGCGAGGAGCCCCAGATCGACAAGGGCTATCTGGACCAGAACACCACCCTCGTCACGATCTCCATCGGCGGCAACGACTCCCGGTTCTCTCAGATCGTGCAGAAGTGCCTGTTGTCCGTCGGTAACGGCAGCTGCCAGCATGAGACGTTCGACAAGACGGACGACAGCGTCAACGGCCGGGACAAGCCCTTCGTCGGGCAGCCGCTGGAGACGGCCATTCCGGGCCTCATGAACCAGGTCGTCCGGCCCGACATCACACGGGTCCTGAAGGAGATCCACAAGGGGGCGCAGAACGCGAAGATCGTCCTGATGGGGTACCCGCCCCTGATCTCCGACAAGGGATCGTGCCTGAACATCGGTTTCAGCGGCATGGCTATCGGCCTGTCCGAGACATCCTCGGCATGGCTCGATGACACCGCCGACACACTGGCGTTGGCGATGCAGGGCGCGGCCGACGACGCTAAGGCCTCGGGCATCAACGTGTGGTTCTCCGACCCCAAGAGCGACTTCGCAGGCAAGGGCGTGTGCGGTGACCCGGAACAGGTCCACGGCATCGTCAAGACCCTGACCCAGTCCGACGAGCCGATCAAGGACTGGCCGCTCATCAATCAGTACGGCCTGTCGGCCCAGTCGTTCCACCCGAAGATCGGGGGCGCGCGCCTGTACGCGAACGCTCTCGAGCGCACGATGGCAGGCATGAGCCTGTAGCCGTCTGAGTACGAGTACTCATTCCCGGCCCGGCCGTCCTGGTGCACAGTGACGGTCGGGCCGGGCCTACGACGATGTCGAGACAGCTGCTGATGAGGGGCGGACAAGCATGAGGACTTCCGCGCGGCGTGCCGCCGGCTCGAAGAGCGTGTGGGGCTCGTTGGCGGTGATCGTCCTGGTCGCCGTCTCGGCCTGTTCCACTACCCCGGACCGTGCCGTCGGCGACAAGCAGCTGCGCAAGCTCGGGGAGAGCGGCCAGGCGGTGCAGGCCCGGCAGCGGGCGGAGCAACGACTCCGGGACGTGGCGCGGGCGTACGCCGACCGTACGCCCCTGTCGCTCGGCCTGGTCGTGGTGCATGACGTGTGCGTGCCGGGATCGGGACCGGGCTGGTTCTTCCAGCAGAAGACCGACGATTACAAGATCGTCTGCTCGATGAACATCACCGCCTACTACGGCGCCGACCCCAGGCACGTGAGCGACACCCTCGACGGGATCCTGACCGCGGGCGACCACGCCCGTCCCCGGCCGGCGGGATCCGCAAGCCCTATCCCGTTCACGCACGACGACCACGGAAAGCAAGTCGTCGCCTACTACCGGGGGCACGGCCCGAACCCCCAGGGCCCGCAGGCCCCCGAACCGACCAGGCTGGCCGCCTCCGGACAGACGCTGACCTGGGACACGACACGCGACGGCGCCCCGCGCCAGCTGGTCGAGGAGCCCTACGCTGGCCTCGTCGACGACCCACCCGTGTCCCGCGTGGTACGTGACCCGAAGACCGCCACGGTCGCCGCCATCCGCAAACGGTACGGCCTGGTGTTCAAGCTGGAACTCCCCTACAGCGACTACTTCGGGGTGGTCAAGAACGGTCGAACGCGCACTGAGTGACGTCGCTGCCGGTCGTACCCGGCGCCGCGACGAGACCAGCTGGTGGGTGCTCACCCCGCCCGGCATCCACGAACGGATCTTCGTCGCCGACCACGCCCCCGTCGGCCAACAGTCCCCCACGAGGCGCCGGACGCGGCTGGCAGACCCAACCCGCGTCACCGAGCGCGTGGCCAGGCCGACTGCCGCCGCAGCGGGCAGCGGCCAAACTCTTCCGGTGTCACAGTTCCCCTGGCGGCTCTGCGGCCTGGCGCGAAATAGTGGCTGCGTGACGGATAGCGTTCTACGTCCCGGGCCGAACGGCGCCGGCCTCCCCGAGCTGTTGAGCGGCTTGGACTCCTACCGGTTGGCGCGGCAAACTCTGCTAGGGGTCTTGGGACTCGGCCAGTCGAACCGGGACCCCGTCGCCGAGTTCGCCGAGCACCTGGTCGCGGCCCTGTGGCAAGGCCAACTCGCCGAATCCCGGGTGCAGGCGAACTACGACCTGATATCGGCCGACGGCGAGTACGTACAGGTCAAGTACCTCGCTAACCCGTCCTCCGACTGGCCGAACGAGCACACTGTGCGGAGCATCCCCGGCGTCCGCTGGTACGCGCTCGTCGTCTACGAATCGTTCGCCGTGACGGGCGTCCTGGCCTTCCCGTCCGATCTGACAGAAATCTGTTCGGCCCTGGGCAAGCGCCACCCCGGTCAGTCGACATCTCTGCAACTCACCCGCCGGAACTGGTGGACGATCCGGGATAACGCAGAAGCTTATCGGCAGCTCGGCATGCGTATCTGGGTTCCTCCCTTCCCGTAGGTGGGCGCAATCAATCGGCTGGGTTCGCGTACGCTGCGGCTTACTCACGTACCCCCGGCGAAAATCTGCTCGACATCCTGGAGACACTTCCCGGCCTTGAGGCCGCGATCCCCCAGCTGGCCCCGCGCGGTTGGAGCGACGGTCTCGGCCCTTCCCCTCCGGTAGACGACCTGGAGCCGTTCAAACACCGTTGCGTCGAGCCGGCGTTGACCGCGTGACCATTTGCTGCGAGGCGGTGTCATACCCGGCAACTGTCGGTGTGGGTGACCTCGCGGAAGTCGGCGATGAGGGGCGTTGCCATGGATTCGCGGTAGACGACGACGGCCCGGCCGTAGGGCCAGGTGGTGTCCTGGCCGAAGTCGTATTGCGCTTCGGAGCAGCCGGCGAACATCAGGCTACGGACGTCGTCGGTCGAGTTCGGGTCGTCGTGGTAATCCTGTCCTTCGGGGAAGGTGCCGGGCCCGAAGGTGACGAACATGGTCTGCGCTTGAGGGTTGAAGGTGACGACCACGTCGCCGCCCATGTACTGCTGTCCTTTGAAGAAGGAGGCTGTGTCGTTGACCAGCCGCCGGGCGGCGGTCTTCTCCGCCGGGGTCGCGGGCACCCGGGCGGCGACCCATTCGCCGACGGTGGGCTGGACGCTGTCGCTGCGGGTGTAGGCCGGAGTGGGAGCAACCGCACGCTGCATGCTCGGCGACGGCGACGTGAGTGGTACCGCGGAGGAAGATGACGCGGGGGCGCTGGTATGGCTGGGGGAGTGCCGGGGCGCAGCGGTGGCGGCGCTGTCGACGGTTGGGGGGCGGCTGCTCGAGGCGGAGGCGTGTTTCTGGGCGGGGCCTGACTGGGAGGCGGCCACGGCACCGCCGAGGCTGCTGAGGACGGCAGCGGCTGCGCCCACGGCCAGATACAGCCGGGCACGGCTGTGGCGCCGTGGCGGGGCAGGCCAGGTGGGATCGTCTTGGGCCGGCAGGTCCCAGTGCAGGGCGATGAGATCGGCTATCAGCGTGGGCGGCTGCTGGCCGGCAGGGGAGAGCACGGCGGTCGCCTGCGTCGCCAGCAACGCGCCGCATTCACGTGCGAGTTCAGCCGCGGTTGGCCGCTTGGACGGCTCCTTGGACTGGCCGTCAGCTACGAAGCGACCGTGCTGTTCGCAGCCATCAACGAGTGGCTCTGACCAGCACCTCCACAACAGACCCTAGGCGGTCTACGCGGTGGTGGCGATGCCGCCGTCTACAGGGATCACGGTGCCTGTCAGGTATGCGCCTGCCCGGCTGGCGAGGAACACGGCGACACCCGCCATGTCGTCGTCGCGGCCGATCCGGCGCAGTGGGGCCGACGCCGCGATCGCCTCGCCGAGCTCGTCGAGGGTCGCCGCCATCATCGCCGACGGGAACGGCCCCGGCGCCACGGCGTTCACGGTGACGTGCTGCGGTCCCAGTTCCTTGGCGAGCACTCTGGTGAGTTGGTGCAGTGCGGCCTTGCTGCTGGAGTACGAGTAGTTGGGCCGCTGGGGGATGTGGATGGCGGCGATGCTGCCGATGTTGATGATCCGCGCGGGATCGTCGATGGTGCCCGCCTTGCGAAGTGCGGGCAGCAGAGCCTGGACCAGCCAGAACGGCGACTTCAGATTGAGGTCGACGACCGTGTCCCAGGCCGCGTCGGGGAACGTCGCCAGCGGCTCGTCCCATATGGCGCCCGCGTTGTTGACGAGGATGTGGAGGCGCTCCGAGTCGGCGGTGACCAGGTCGGACAGCCGCCGGCACTCGTCGTGGCGGGACAGGTCGGCGGGGATGGCCCGCACCTCACCGAATTCGGACAGCCGTTCCTGTGCCTGAGCGCACGCTTCCGCGTTGCGTGAGCTGATGACCACGCGGGCGCCCGCCTGGAGAAGGCCACGCGCTATCATCATTCCGATGCCTCGGGTGCCACCGGTGACGAGCGCGCGCTTTCCGCCCAGATCGAAGAGTTCTGCGTGCGGGGTGAGGTGGTTGTCCATCACTTGCCCCTTTTCGGTTGGTCGTGCGGGATGATGCGTCGATGCGTGGGGTGTTCGGTTCAGCCGTCGTAACGCTATGACCTTGGAGTGCACTCCAAGCAAGCCGATCCCGGTCCCGACGGACCGCGTCCGCAACCGCCTCAAGCGCGGATCGCGAGGCGGACAGCCGCCCAAGTTCGACAAGGACCACCACAAAACAGCGGCACGCGGTCGAGTACGGGATCAACCGCCTCAAGCGCCACCGGGCTGCAGCCACGAGGTACGACAACTCGCCGTCCGCTATGAAGCGACCGTGCTGGTCGCAGCCATCAACGAGGGGCTGCGACCAGCACTTTCGCAACAGACCCTAGACGAGTAAGTCCGAAGTAACCGGGTGCGTGAAGCGAGGGTCTCGTTGGTCCGTTTGTGACGACAGACCTCGAAACCTCGCATTATGATGGCTCGTCAGGCACCTCATGTTGCCAACGCGTCCGGCAGCGGTGGCGAGTTCGGCGGGGTAGATGGCGCCTTGGAGCCCGCGTATGCATTCAGTCTCCGGGCGTCGGCGCAGCGGGGGCGGTCGTCACCGATCTCGGCCAGGATCCGGGCGGCGAGCTGGATGCCGAGCCTGGGGAAGCTCAGCGGAATCTCACGCTGAAGCAGCACAACCTCCACAGGCCGCTTCCTGAGAGGCCGCATCTGCACGCCTTGCCGCAAGGCGCAGCGAGTTCAACCGGCGCAGGGTGGACCTCGCCTGATGCGGCACTGAGAGACAGCCGGCTCAGCGCCTTGTGCAACACCCTTTGAGTCATGGCTCGGCCGGGGGGGAGAGAGAGCCGCGAGTCCGCAGGACTCATCGCCGAAGAGTCCGCCTGCTTTTTGCCGCTTGCGATCCTCCAGGCGCCGACTTCTTGACTCAGTATTTCCTTCAACTTTCGGCACCTTCGCGTTGACTGACGAAAAGGGGGCCGCATGGCCTCAGATCCCATGAAAACCCTGTGCTTTCTCATTGACCGGAACGCGTCAAGTCTGCTTTGCTTCTCGCCGTCTGGCGGGGCATCACCTGCTACCACCAGCAAAAACGCTTTGTAGCAGGGGAGTTGCGCACCCCACGCAATGCCGTTGTGAGTCCTCGGCTGTCGGGCCGGTTCCCAAGCCCGCACAGTCACCCGGCACAGCTCCGTCGACGTGTCACACAGATCGCCTCCACCGCACCCACGGCGGAGGCCTGTACGCAGAAAGGAACCCATTACCCATGGGTAAACCCCACATCCGCGGCGCGGCCCGGGCGACCCTGACCGGCCTCGCGTCGCTGTCCCTTCTCACCGCTGCGGCACTCGCCTCCATACCCCAGGCAACAGCCGCCCCCCAGACCGCCGGTCACACGGCCAGACCGAACCCCTACGACCCGGCCTACCAGCACCCGTACCGGCACGGTGCCCTTCCGACCATCCAGCAGCACGCCAAGATGAAGTCCTGGTCGGCCGCCCATCCCGCGGTGACCGCGGCGACCGGGCCGGAGACGCTCTCCTACGGCGGCGGCGTCGACGGCATCGGTGTCCAGAGCGGCCACTCCAAGGTCTACCTGGTCTTCTACGGCTCGCAGTGGGGCACGCAGAGCACCAACGGCAGCGGCGACGCCACCTTCTCCGGCGACCCGGACGGCGCGGCCCCGGTCACTCAGGAGATGTTCAAGGGCATCGGCACCGGCAACGAGCTGTGGTCCGCCGACCTCACCCAGTGGTGTGACGGCCCCAACGTGTCGACGGGTGCCACCAGTTGTCCGTCCAACGCCAGCTTCATCCCCTACCAGAGCGGCGGTGTGCTGGCCGGCGTGTGGTACGACAACTCGGCCGCCTCCCCGAGTGCCGCGACGGGGCACCAGCTGGGCGCCGAGGCCGTCAAGGCGGCCGGGCACTTCGGCAACACCACCGCGGCCGCCAACCGTGACGCCTACTACGTCATCCTGTCGCCCCACGGCACGAACCCGGACAACTACCAGGGGCAGTACTGCGCCTGGCACGACTACAACGGCGACAGCACCCTGACCGGCGGCCCGGTGTCCTCCTCCTACGGCGACATCGCGTTCAGCAACCAGCCGTACAACATGGACTCCGGCGCGGGCTGCGGCGTCGGCTTCGTCAACTCGCCCGGCACGCTCGACGGCTGGACCATGACACTCGGCCACGAGTGGCACGAGATGATGTCCGACCAGAACCCGGCCGGCGGCTGGACCAACCACACCGGCAGCTCCTACGACGGCCAGGAGAACTCCGACGAATGCGCCTGGATCTCGCCCGGTAGCACGGGCGGCGCGGCCAACGTGAGGATGGGCACCGGCACCTTCGCCGAGCAGGCGAGCTGGTCCAACGACACCAACTCCTGCGCCATCTCCCACCCGATCGTGGGCGGCGGCACGGGCGGCGGCGGCACCCTCACCAACGGCACCTTCGAGACCGGCAGCCTGTCCAGCTGGACCACCAGCGGCAGTGCCTCCGCGACCACCTCCGCGGCGCACAGCGGCAGTTACGGCGCCATGGCCGGCTCGACAAGCCCGACCAACACCTCCTCCCTCTCCCAGAGCTTCACCGCTCCCTCCGGCACCAGCAAGGTCTCCTTCTGGTACAACGTCACCTGCCCGGACACGGTGACCTACGACTGGGCGACAGCCACGCTCCAGGACACCACGTCCGGTACCACTACGACGCTGCTGGGCAAGACCTGCACCCAGGGCGCAGGCTGGAAGCAGGTTTCCGGCACCGTCACCCCGGGCCACAACTACACGCTCACCCTCACCAACAAGGACGACAACTACGCGGGTGACGCGACGTACACCTACTACGACGACGTGACCGTCTCCTGACCTCCACCCCAGACCGCGGGGGGCGGGCCGCCGCCCCGCCCCCCGCCCTCCACCGCAGTCCATCCGTCCTGTCGGGCGGCGTCCACGGGAGCGCCCATGCCACACCTGCCGGCCCGCCGCCCTATCCGGCCGCGCCCGCTGCGCACCGGCCTCACTTGCCTGGCGGCCGCGGCCTGCCTCCTCACCGGATGTTCCGGCAAGGCCGCAGGATCCCCTGCCGCCACACCACCGCCGGACTCCGCCACCTCCCCGGCACCGAGCAGCCACTCCTCCCGACCCCTTGTTCTCGACGAACGGACGCGGGGGACCACCGTCCGGGTGACCACCGGCACGCTCGTCGTGGTGCGCCTGCACAGCACCTACTGGTCGGTCCCGGCCGGGTCGGATCCGCGAGTGCTCGAACCGTCCGGGGCCGGCATCACCCCCGCCAGCACCTGCCCGCCCGGCCGAGGGTGCGGGACATCCTCGGCACGGTTCACCGCGCGCCGGCCCGGCACAGCGCACATCACGGCCCGGCGCACCTCGTGCGGTGAGGCGATGCGTTGCTCGCCGGGCCAGGAACACTACGAGGTCACGGTCACCGTCACCCGGTAGCCCTCGTGCGGGTGTTGTCAGGTTGTCTGCGTTCTGGGTGCTGAGGGCGTGAAAGGGCGTGGGGAGGCCGGTGGGGGTGGTGTGTTCAGGCCGTGGTCGGCGCGCCGGTGATCTGGTTCCAGATGGTGAAGCGGATGGTCATCTCGAGACGGTAGTCGGGTGCGCTCATCAGGTGGCGGCGGGGCCGGAAGTGGGGTGAGATGCCGCTGAAGGAGGCGAGGAACCGCTGCGCGGCACGCACCGATCGGAAGCCCTTCATCGCACGCTCGCGTTGCCTCGTCGGCTGGTGGGAGTTCTCGGCCCGGTTGTTCAGCCCCTTGTGGGAGCGGTGCTCGACGGACGGCATGACCTCGCGGTGGGCGGCGCCGTAGGAGCGGAGCTTGTCGGTGACGATCACCCGGGGCACGGACCGGGTCTCCTTCATGATTTTGCGGAAGAAGCGCCTGGCCGCGGCCTCGTCCCGCCGGTTCTGCAGCAGGATGTCGAGGACGTTGCCCTCGGCGTCCACGGCCCGCCACAGGTACTTCTGCACACCGTTGATCTTCACGAAGACCTCGTCGAAGTGCCACTTGTCGCCCGGCTGCGGGCGGCGCCGGCGTAAGGCCGCTGCGTAGGCGGGGCCGAACCTGCGCGTCCACTGGTGGATCGTCTCGTACGTCAACTCGATGCCGCGCTCGAGCATCAACTCCTCGACGTCGCGCAGGCTCAGGCTGAACCGGTGGTACAGCCACACGCACTGGGAGATGACCTCCGGCGGGAAGCGGAAACCCCGGTACGACGGCATGTCCACGAGCGGCCCCTCCGGCAATCCGGCGGCGATCATGCCACCGGAGAGGACCCCCGCTCAACGTGACAACACCCTCGCGCATCGCTCCGAGGTGGAGCGGGGCGCCCTACCGCGGGTCATTGCGGACCTTCCGCCAGATGCACGGGAGCGGCTGTTCGCCACCGAGTGGTACATCCGTCACATCCCCACACCTGTGGCATCGGCCCAGACGGAACTGACCGCCTGACCGCGCGGTCCGATCCGCGAGAAAGGCGGCCGCGACTTCCAAACTCATCGGCGTTGATCACGTGAAGGGGCCGCGGAGTGACTTCCGAAGTCGCCGATGAACGATTTTGGTTATCGCGTACGGAGCAACTGACTGGCTATGTGACGTTGACGCCGTGGGCGCGTGCGAGTCCGTCGAGGCCGTCGGCCCAGCCTTGGCCGATGGCGCGGAGTTTCCAGACGGGCTGGCCGTTGGTGGTGTGCCGGTACAGCTCGGCGATGACCATGGCGCGGATGTCGGGGTCGGCAGGGGGCTGGAAGGTCCAGGCGGCTCCGGTGACGCAGTCCATGTACAGAGCTGCGTGGGTGAGGGCGCCGCAGGTCAGGCCGGTGTCGACGTCCATGTTGATGGCGACCGTGACGCGCTGGATGTGGGTCGGCAGGGCGGTGAGGTGGAGGGCTGCGCGTTCGACGGTGTGCGGGCCGTCGGTCTGCTTGCCCAGCAGGCGAGCCGCACCGTGGGCGGCGGAGGGCTGGTTGTAGAAGACGAAGTCCTCATCACAGGAGACCTGGCCGCCGGTGTCGGTCAGGAAGAGGGTGAGGTCCGCGTCGGCGCCAGCGAAACTGAAGGCGATGAGCAGCCCTTGCCAGGCCTCCTCGGGCAGCACCAGGCTCTGTCCCGGCGTGAGCGCGGTTGCAGGGGCGTGGCTCGGCAGCGCAGGAGTGTGGGCCGGCGCCGCGGGTGCGGGCGGCGGCGTCAGGGGAGTGGTCTGACTCTTCCACTCGGCGAAGGGGAGGATCCGGTAGGGATCCGGCAGGGGGACAGAGGATGCGGCAGGTACGTTGGCGCGCAGCTCTCCGTCGAGGCCGGCCAGGGTCGCATCCCCGGATTCGGCGTCGTCCTGGGCGTGGTCGAGGAGGCTTTGCAGGCCGGGCAGCAGTCTGGTGTCCAGGGGCTTGATGGCGCTGGAGAGGTTCCCGGAGGCGGTGGTGGTGACCGAGCAGGCGACGTCCTGGCCGATGTCGAGGAATCGCAGCGCGTCGGTCGTCTCCCGCCAGGGGCCGGCTTCGATGGCCTGGCGCGTCCAGCGGCCGTAGGCAACGAACCTCAGACGCTGGGTGTCCGGCAGGCGCGTGAGCACGGCCAGGTCGATGGCGGTGATGCCGGGCGCGACGGCGAATGCCTCTTTGAGCGTGGCAACGATGTTCGACCCCATGGAGGTGAGCCACCACAGGGTGCGGTCGCGCTTGCTGAGGGTCTTGAGAGTGGGGCGCCCGCTGGGGGTGACTCCGGGTGTCTGGTCGGGCAGCGAGTCGATGTCTTGCTGCCGTATCACCACGGACAGCACTGCCCCGTCGACTCCCACTGCGCAGCCTGCGGCGGGGTTGTCGGAGAAGGCGTAATTGACCACCTCGCACACGGTTTCCTCGTCGTTGGCGATCAGGGTCTGCCACCACTGATCGGCCTCGGCGGCCAACTGGCTGTGGACGGTCTGCAGGCGGGCCTGTTCGGCGGCCAGGTAGGCCGGGGCGTCTTCCTCGGCCCTGTGCTTGGCTGCCGCCCGCTCGGCTCGGGCGAAGAGGCCCAGCCCGGCCAGGTGGTGGGCTTGGGCCTCTGCCAGGGCCCAGGCCAGGTTCAGCTGCGGAGGCCCCGGCACCACCGGGGGCCGGGCCGGGGTGAAGGACTGCAGGTGGACACTCGTCGTCTGCCGCCGCAGCTCCTTCAACTCAGCGATCGCGGCGTCGCGGTCCGCTTCTTGCCGGGCCCGCTCGGCCTGTCGGCGAGCACGCTCGAGCTGCGCTGCTGAGGGGGCGACGGCCCGAGATCGGCTCGTACGGCTCGTGCTGGTGCGGCGTCGTCCTCCGCCCAGGGAACTGGAGGCGTAGAACGGGCCCACTCCGGAAGAGATCCGCGTGCCGCCGCTGCCCATGCTGATGCGCGCCGCGCGGGGTCCCACGGAGGTGCGTACGCCCCGGGTCGAGACCCGCACACTCATCCCCGGCACACCCACACGAAAGCCGAAAGCCATGGTTCCTCTCCGTTCTTGCCGTCTCCACCCAAGGCGACTGCTCTCGACGACCGCCCGCTTGCTGCATCGCACCGCGGCAGCCCAACTCGACCTGGCCGCGCTGCCGTCGGCACGACCCGTGAGAACGGGCGAGCCGGACACCCCTGCCCTGGGGCTGCCCCATATCGCCCGACCACAGCCGCCGCACTGCGACTCAGCAGCCGCGCCGCGGCGCCTGCTACCTGTAGAAGACGGCGACACCACCGTGATGGGAGCAGGCTCCCTGGTGATGAGCGGCGTAGCTGTAGGTGCCGTCATTGCACAAAGCGGTGGCCCCGGCCGCATCAGACGTGCCGCCGGAGCTCGACGAGCCGCCCGACGACGAACCGCCGCTGCTGCCCGAGGAGCCGGCACTTGACGCGTGCGTGGCCGCCGACGCGGGCTTGGCCGTCTTGGTCACCGTCACCGTCGGGGCCGGCGCGGCCGCCTTCGTCACGGTGACCGTCGGGGCTGGCATGGCCGTCTTGGTGGCGGTCGCGGTGACGGTGACCGTGGGGCGCGGGGCGGGACTGGCCGCACTGGAATTACCACCACCGAACGCGGCACCGACCGCAAACAGCGTCAAACCACCGACCCACACACGCTTGCGCTTGTGCAGCGGACGGATATCAGGCATGCGAACAGGCTCAGGCGGACGGACGGCCCACGGCCCGGGCTGGTACTGGCTCACACGACGCCCCTCTACAAGGACACCCGGACACACACGCCACGGGGCAGTTGAATACTTTACAAACCCTCCCCGCGAACCGCGCAACCCCCGTACATGCGTGGGATCCTGGCGGTACCCTCTACCCGCAGCTGCTCCGGCGGCGGACTTTTACGACCCTCTTGGATCCGCAGTTCGCAGACCGCTTCGAGGCTGGTTGGTGTCATCCATCCGTACCTGACGCCTCACCCGCCCGCTCCGCCAGTAGTGCGAGGCTTTGGCGCACTACACAGGTGGTCGGGGTCCAGTACTCGCAACATGCCGCCGACAAGCCGGTCGAAGGCGTCTGCGGCATCCGCCGCATCTCGCCTCCCCTTGGGGCGGACCTGCTCCCGACTCCGATCCGAGGCAGGACCGTCAAGGTTCCCTTCGACGACCTCTACGCCGGCGACCTGCGCAGACACGGCGACGAACTCATAGCCCTGTGCCGTTGTGCCCAGCATCCGTTGGTGAGGGAGATGTTCGACGTCGAGACGCTGTGCCGGGCCGTGCGGGAGGCCCGGCTCGGCATGGGGGACGCGTACTCCTGGGGCCGGATGAACAGCTCGGTCGCGCTGGTGGCCTGGCTGGAGCGGCTCATTGCTGGGCCTTGATATCCCACAGGGTCAGCTCGAGAGGGCCGCCGGAGAGATCGACGAGACCGTACCGGGTCACCAGCTCCCGTAGTTCCTCCCCGGACGGTTGGCTGCTGCCATTGTCGTCCGTGTGCGTAATGCTCGACTGCACAGCTGCACCATGCGTGCCGAACAACCAAGCGACGGTGACGAAGTGCGGTTGCCTGATGGTTTCGTCGATCTTGTTGTTCTCGTGCACCCGGGCGCGGTAGAGGAGGGAGTCGGTGCCCTTCTTCTGCTGGTCCTTCACCCATTTCGGCACGTTACCGTCACCACTCCAGGAGGTCGTCACGAACTTGACTGGTGGATCCAGCACGATCTGGTCCTTGCGCGCAAGGCTCGCGGTGGCGTAGAAGGCCAACTGGTCGTATTGCGTGTCCATGGGTAGTTCCACCACCTGGCGCGTGGTGAAGGTGTCGCTCGGCTCGATCCAGTCTCCGGGCTGCATCCAGGGTTTTGCCTCCACCAACTGGCCCGACTGGTGAATCTCCCTGCGGGAGAGCGGGTTCGTCTCCCCCGAGGACTGGGCAATCTGCTCGGCATCGCGTCGCCACTGCTGGCGGAGTCGGTCCTTGCGGCTCAGCCGCACCTGTTCCCCCATTACGTGGACTTCCGTGCCGAGCACGTAGAACCCCACGTCGGCGTGGTTCTGGAGGGTGATGTCAACCGGTACGGTGAACGCCTTGCGGTCCTTGCGTAACACAGCCTTCCCCACAACCAAGGTGATGAGAGGCCTGGCCTCACGCCGGTATGGCAGATAGAGGTTCTGGTAGCCGAAATTGGTGACAGCGAGAGCCGAGGAGACCACCAGGGCAGCGGCCACACGCTTCGGGGCGGGGACCGTGACCGACGTCCGCCACACGGCGTAGAGAGCCCAAGCCGCCCCCGCCGTGAGTACGGCGAATAGCACCTTGAAAAGCAGCAGATCGCCGTTCTTCACCGTCCTGAGCAGCAGCAAGGTGTCGGCCAGGAGCGCTGCAAACACGCCGATCAGTACGGCCAGACCGGAGTGCTGGAAGCTGTGCCTGACCCAGTAGTCCAGGACTGCGCCGGCAGCCAGGAGCGTGGTGAACGCGACCGTGATGAGGAAGGCACCGGTAAGGCGACCGGGGAAGGTCAGAGCATGGACGAGGTTGCCGATGCCGAACCAGCCCAGCAGCACCATCGTCGCGAGGAGGACCAGCAGGATCCCTGCCATGTCGAGCTGGGCCCGCCGGGTGTTCAGCGAGGGCCGGAGCGCCTTCGGGCGCAAGCCGTTGTGCGGCTTGGGGGGAGTTCGCACCCGATCACCTCCTGAGGTCGCGGGTCGTAACCTACATGTGTGCAGTGCGGGCATCTCCACGCGCTGGGCGGGGAAGACGTGGCGTGCGTGGGCGGCCCGGCCGCCGGAGATCCGCTGTCGAGCAGAGGGCTCGAACATCATCATCCGCGGTGATCCACCGAGTCGCCATTGGTACGCGCCGGAGGCGGGAGCTCTCTGGTGGTCATGCATACACCGGGTGGGCTTCGCCCCGTCGCGATAAGGGGCAACCGACGGACGCTGCTGGGCCACCAGGCGCCTTGCCGCTGCCACCGGCTCCTGGTCCTCACCGGTTCCACTACGCGAGCAGGTTGCAGGATCCGGCCTGGTCGGCGATGTCGCCCTGCACCCCCACGGCCTGGTCATCGCCGTGCTCACCGATAGGGGAAACGAGATGCGATGTCAGGCAGCGACCCGCTCCGCCGAGCGTCCGCTGAGTCGCCCCTCCGCTCGTGTCAGGTTGCAGTACCGCTACGTACCCAATCTCCTAATAGGTGCAAGCAGCACCTGCTAGTGCTTTGATGTACGTATCAGGAGAGGTTTATGCCAGATCGACACGATCCTGCGGTCAGAGCAGGAGCGGTGGCAGCCGAAGTTGTCAGGGACGTAACCGGTCGCGTCACCGGAGTCGACGAGTCCTTGGTCGTCAAGCGGTCGGAAGATCAGCTCGTCTCGCCAGCTGACGGGGATGTCACAGCGTACAAAGACTACGGCGGCAAACTGTTGACTGGCTGCCGCGTCGTCCTCATTTTTTGGGGAGCCACCTGGGACAGTAACGCTGTCCCCGCCGCTGTCCCGAGCTTCACCGCCTGCGTATCCGCCGTGACCGATACTCTCAGTGGCCCCTGGGCCACCCAACTCGGCCAGTACCGAGGCATCGGGCCCATCACCCTCGAACACACCGATCTTGACGTCAATAGCTCGCCGGGCGCCACCTTCACCGACGCCGACATCAGGCAGGAGATCGAGAAGCGCATCGCAGCTGGCAGTGTGCCGACACCCGACACCTCTATCGACCGGCTGTATGCAGTTATGCTGCCGACTGGCGTGAGTACTCAGGATCACCCTGGCGATGTCGGCTACCACGGCTACTACGACCGGTCGGACGGCACTCGGGTGTATTGGGCCTGGGTCACCAACGACGGCACCCTCACCGGCGGAAACTCGATTCCTAAGGTCTTTTCCCATGAGTTGGCCGAGGCCTGCACTGACCCCAACGTCAGCAATGTTGACGGCGGCGGCATCATTGTCAACAACAACGCCGAGATCGGTGACGTCTGCAACTCGACCTGGCAGATCGTAAACGGTCATGCTGAAGAAGCGTACTGGTCCCAGGCCGATCAGCGCTGTGTTGTGCCAGTGTGGCAGGCTTTTCCCGGTGCGGCCGGCAATCCGGTGCTGATTCAGAGCCGCTTCGGCTCCATGGGGAACTTCGAACTGGTGGTGCCGAGCGCGAATGGCGGCCTGATCCACACCTGGCGCAACAACGACAACCGCTTCCTCCCCTGGGGGGCACCGACCGCTTTCGGGCAAGGTCTCGGTCAGGTCGCCAGTGTCGCCATGATCGAGAGCAACTACGGCAGC
>NZ_JBFAWF010000026.1:46650-124405 GCF_040680195.1 Streptomyces sp. NPDC052109
GCCCAGGAAATCTGGAAGTGGTGTGCAACGTCGGCGGGCAGCTGCAATTCTTCTGGCGCGACTCCGGTCCGGCCTTCAACTGGAACGGCCCGTACGTGATCGAGCCGGGGATCCAAGTGACCGGTAACCCGGTGCTGATCCAGAGTCGCTTCGGCTCCATGGGGAACTTCGAACTGGTGGTGCCGAGCGCGAATGGCGGCTTGGTTCACTTCTGGCGCAACAACGATGACCCCAATATGCCATGGAGCGGACCCACCTACTTCGGGCAAGGTCTCGGTCAGGTCGCCAGTGTCGCCATGATCGAGAGCAACTACGGCAGCCCAGGAAATCTGGAAGTGGTGTGCAACGTCGGCGGGCAGCTGCAATTCTTCTGGCGCGACTCCGGTCCGGCCTTCAACTGGAACGGCCCGTACATGCTGAAGGCCACGACCTGGTGAGGTGACCGTCGTTCTCGGCTATGCACCTCATCACTCAGCCCGCTCCCAATCCCGCCGGCGCCATAAATCCGGCTAGCATGACCAGCCCGGCCGCTACCACCTGCAGCTCACCTCCGGCGGCCTGCCGGTGCAGCACGGCTGGTGGTGGAGCGCGTCAGTCGTGCTGCGTCGAAGCTGACTGTGTCACGTGGCCAACGCCCGGGGCATGGTGCTCTCGGAGCGAGACGAGGCCGTGAAGCGGGAGATGCTGGTCGAGAGATCACGGATCCGTTCCTTGAGGATCGTCATGCCCCTCTCCCCGCCGATCCGCTCGGCGATCACCGTCGCGGGCATCGTCGGCGTCTCCCGCAGCAGTTCCCGGAGCTGCACCTCGACCGCGTCCACCACCGAACCCTTCGCCGGTCGCTCGTACTTCGGCGGCCGGTCGTTGGCCAAGGCCCGCTTGACGGTGTTCTTCGAGATGCCCAGCTGTCGAGCAATCGCCCGGATCGGCATCTGCTCTGCCCGGTGCAGTCGACGGATTTCTGCCCAGTCCTCCACGAGGATCACTCTTCCTCCTGACCTTGATCGCCAAGGCCAGAGTCAGACGACGATCACCAAGTGGGTCACTTTTGATGCGCCGTCAGAGGGTCAGGGTTCGGCCGTCGTCGAGATTCTGACCCCTTCGACCTTCCCGGGGGAGCGCGGCAGGGCCGGAGCTCCGCCGCGACGTTGAGTGAACACATGGAGAGGAAAACGGCGATGGCAGCAACGACGCAGATGACGGCGGCTCGTGCGCCCGTTTGGCCGCGCCTGCCTCTCCGCGGTAAGTACCCTCAAGGCATCGCCGCGGCCGCCAGGCAGCCAGCCCCGCACTTGTGGGCCACCGCTGCTCCCACGCGATTCGGAGAAGGCCCGCTCATGACCCTGAACACTCCCGTCCCCTCTGACCTGCGGCGATGAGTCAGCACACGCCTGCCGGGCGCGGACGTGGACAACGCCGAGGACGTGTCCTGGGACCGGGGCGACTCCAGGGTCCGGCGGGTTCCCGCACCCGAGGGCGGTGCCTTCGTGAAGCTCAGTCCGAGCGCGAAGGACTACGAGCGCGAGATCGCCGGATACGCGTACGCGACCCGCGTCCTCACCCCTTATGAGGCACCCCGCCTCCTGGCCTCGGATCCTCACCTGCAGGCGATCATGAGCTCGCCGCTGCCGGGCCGCGCCATGCGGGGCCTGCCCCTCGAGCCGGACATCGAGCAGCACGTGCACGAGCTCGCCGGCCGCGTGCTCAGGCGCTGGCACGACCACTCCGAACCGACCTCGCCCCACGACATCGAGGCCGTCCGTGTCTCCATGACGGGACAGGCGGAAGAGGCAGCCGCCTGCCTGGAGAGCACCTCCGCGCACCTCGATGGCGCGCAACGTGCACTGGTGCGCTCTGTCTCCGAGGAACTGACCGCGCTCGCAGCAGACCTCCCCGTCGTGTACCAGCACGGTGACTACTCCCCCCGAAACTGGCTGTGGGCCCCCGAGCCGGACCACCGGCACGGACACGGGCATGGCTTGATCGACTTCGCGATGGCCAAGCACGGTCCCGCGGTCGAGGAGTTCGTGTGGCTGTGCGGCGCGGTCTGGGCGGTACGCCCCGATCTCAAGGCGGCCTACCTCACCGGTTACGGCCGCGCGCTGTCGAAGACCGAGGAGAGGCTCCTGCGCCTGCTGACCACCAGGCTCGGCGTGTCCTACCTGAACACCGGCCTCACCAAGGAACGCCCCTATCTGATCGACCGCGGAAAGCTCATCCTCTCCCGCATGCGTGACTACCAGTAGCCGCATCGGCTCACGGCAGAGAGCCCCCTGCCTCCAGCCTGGCCCCCTCATGCCCGAACGCGACGGCAATCCCCGCCGTACGCGCCCGGCGCCATACCGTGCTGCTCGCGGTCCACCCGCCTATGCATCGTCATCACAGCAGGAGAGCGCCATGCCATCACGGCTCAGCACACCCCACCGCTCGAGGACCTGCCGCAGATCGGTGTACATCCGCAGCCGAACACCGGGCTGGCCGACGTCCCGGGTGGTGTGCTCGGCGGTCGAGGTGCCCCACAGGCGGGCGATCGCGGCCTGGAAGGCGAAGACGGTGGCATCGTCACGGCCCGCCACGTCGATGACGAGCAGGCCGGGCTCGGACAGGTGCTTCTCGGATCGGGTCCACGTCTGTCAGTACGTGTTCGTGGACGGCCGGGGTTCTGTTCAGACCCCGGATTCACCTGGCCGGGTGAGTTGTCAGTGGCGACGCCTACCGTTCCTCGCGGTGGTCACCAGCTACACCTACACGCCCGCCGGCCAGGTCACCACGATGAGCGACAACGCGGGCAACAAGTGGAGCTACAACTACGACCTTGCCCGGATCCGGTCCGCCATCAACCGGGCTGTCGTCGTCGCTATAACTGCTCTGTCACCGGCGCTCTTTTGGAGGTTCGGCAAGACGCAGGCGTGCCCTGTCAGGCCCAGCCTGACAGGGCACGCCGCTTATCCCGTGATCTCTTGTGGTGTCAAGAGTTGAGAAGCTTTTCGAAGGTGTGTCTTATTTCTTCGAAATTCGATTCATCGCAAACTAGTACGATGCCGAATTTCCCGGCTTCCATCCCTTCGGGATGCTTCACATAGGACCACTTTCTTCCGACTTCGGCGATGATTCTGAACAGCTGTAGACGATCTTCCTGGTCATCCGGAAGAATTTTGTCGACGTCAGAGATCACCAGCAGGTACTGATCACTGGGTAGCCAGCTCAGGTCCCTCAGGCAGTCATGGAGTGCAGGCCAGTTCCAGCCAAAATAGTCTGGGAGGCGAAACGCGTCCCAGAATTTCTGAAACACGTCGTCGACGCTGAGAGCACCTGCACCCTCCACGGATGCCACAAAGTTGAGGCCTTCTGCGGGAATCAGTTCATTGACTGGTGCGTGTGCTCGGTGTGTCGCGATATGACACCACGGTTTGATGGCGGCCCATCGACCCTCTTCCGTTACCACCTCGGCGGCTCCACTACGATGTAGGTCTGATAGTGCGTCGGAGAGTAGTAGATGGATCCGTCGCTGCCCATCACAATGCGCTCTCCTCCTGGTCTTGGGTTGCTGGGTGACTGCGCGGTTCCGTACTCACGATAGGTGATAGGGGAACCGTCCGGCGTGTGCGTGGGGAGTTGGTATCCACCGTTTGTTCCACGGTTCTCAAAAGATTCCAGGAGCTTCGGCCCCTGGAATTGAGAGCCCCATCCAGTGGCATCGTGACCATATTTCTTCAGATCATCGATGACTTCCATGCTCACCGATGGAACGGAGGAGGGGATCCACCCTTCAAGACGAGCTGTGTCTCCCAGGGTCGCCCCTTGGGAAAAGCAGTTGCTGTTGTGGACGAGTACCGGCGTGTGGCCGGCCAGCACGTAGTAGGTGTGGAGGTCTTCGACGGTGAGGTTGTAGGTGCGGGTGGTCTGGTCGAAGGCGTGGTTCGCCTGGACGCGGACGGTGGTGCCGTTGGTGCTGAGGAGGGTGGCGCCCGGTGTCAGATCGTGGGCTTTGACCCACTGGTGTGCTGAGGGGCTCCAGAAGGGGTGTTCGTAGGTGGCGGTGAGTTTCCGGGGGCCGTTGGGGGTGGTGATGGTGAGTTCGTCGAAGTGTTTGTCGCCGTCGGTGATGATGAGACGGCTGACCTTGCGGGGTGCGGTGCGGCCGGTGAGTGGGTCGGTGGCCAGGACGGTGTCACCCGGGTGGATGGCCTCGATGCTCCGCGGGCCGGCGTTGGCCATGAGGACTTTGGTGCCGGCCGGGAAGCACTGGGTGCACCCCTTCGTGTAACGGAGGCGGCGCAAGTCCTGAAGCGCTTCCACGCCTTCTTCGAGGAGCTTCCACTTGCTGCGGAAGGCCTGGTCTTCAGCGAGTTGTGTGCAGGCCTCGAGGTCGCCCTTGCTGCAGGGGTACCAGTTTCCGAGGCCGAAGTCCTTCTCCACGGTCCACAGCTCGTCGGCCGCGGCCTCGGCGCCGGGGCCCATGGAGGCGAGGTCGCACAGCACCTCGCTGTGCTGGCAGTAGCGGGCCGGGCGTTCCACGGCGTCGCAGCCGAGCATGCCGCAGCGGTAGCGTGCTTCGTCCTGGGCTCCGGTGTCCTTCTCGGCGGCCTTGCGTTCGGCTTCCTTCTTCTCCACGGCCGTCTTGAAGGCGTCCGCGAAGGCCTGGTCGGCGGCCTTGGAGTCCTTGCCGGCGGCGAGTTCGGAGGCGCGGGCCTGTGCACCGGCGGTGTAGGCGGCGGTGGCGGATGCCTGGGCCCACTGGGCGGAGCCGGCGGCGTCGACGGCGGAGGTGGCCGCGTCGCTCGCGGCCTGATTCGCGGAGGCGGCGGCCTTGGCGGCGGTGTGGGCGGAGGCGGCCGCCTGGTCAGCGGAGGCCTGCGCGTCCTTGGCGGACTGGGCCGCCTGGTCGGCGTAGCCCTTGGCCTGCTTGGCGGAGGCGTCGGCCTTCTTGGCCCAGTCGGCCGCCTGGTCCTTGGCCCTGACCGCAAGGGCGGCGGCCTTGTGGGCGTCGGCGGCGTTCTGCTGGGCGGTGGCCGCGATCCCGGCGGCGTCCGCGATCAGCTGGGCGATCTGCGCGGTGTGGGTGGCGCCGAGGAAGTCCTGGCGCTGCGCCTTGTACTGGCCGACCTGGATGAACTGGTCCAGCAGATCGTCGGGGCCCTCCAGGGCGATTCGGGCCGCGGACTTCACCTGCGGGCCGCTGCTGTTGTTCTTGGGGTCGGCGAGTTGGGCGGCGCGGACGCGTTCGTCCTGGGAGCGGGCCTGGTACTGGCCGGTGGTGAGGAACTGGCGGTATTGCTGCGGGTCGTTCGAGTCCAGTGCGGCCCGGCCGGTCTGCTGCACCACCGGTCCGCCGGCGTTGATGATCTGGGCGATGTTCACCCGGAAGTCCTGCGCCCCGGCCTCGTACTGCCCGGTGACAAGGAACGTCGAGACCTGTTCGTCGCTGCCCTTGAGCGCTTCCTCGGCCGCGGTGCGCACCGCGGCCAGGGAGCTTTCCTGGGCGAGGGTCTGCACGCGGTAGCGGTCGTCCCGGTGGGCGGCCTGGGTGCGGCGGGTGGTGAGGTAGTCGACGACGTCCTGGTCGGTGCCGGTCAGGACGTCCTCGGCGGCGCCCCTGCTCCAGGGGCCGCCGGTCTGCATTGTCGCCAGCGCGACCTTGCGGCCGGCCGGGGCGAGGTTTTTGGGGTCGGCTCCGGGCTGTGCGGCCTGCACGGCCAGGTTCTTGGCCTGGTCGTCGGTGTCCTTGACCTGTTGGGCAGCCGCGGCGTCCGCGGCGGTCTGCTGGTCTTGCTGGGCCTTGAGGTCCTTGGCCTGCGCGATACCGGCGTTGGTGCGCTCGGTCAGCTCCTCCGTCTCGATCTTGACGGCGGTGGCGTGGGTCTTCTGGGCCTTGGCGACGGCCGCGGTGGCCGCGTCGGCCGCGTCCTGGGCGGCCTTGGCGTGCGCCGCGGACTGGGCCGCGGCGGTGGCAGCCTCGCCGGCGTGCTTGGCCGCGTCATCGGCGTCTTTCGCGGCGTTGTCCGCATGCGTGGCCGCCGCGTTGGCCGCGTCCTCCGCGTCGCTCGCCGCGCCGGCCGACTCCGCGGCCAGGGACGCGGCCGCGTTGGCGGCGCGGTTCGCCTCCTGCGCGTGGCGGTGGGCGGCCGCGG
The DNA here is from genome assembly GCF_040680195.1 of Streptomyces sp. NPDC052109. Lineage (NCBI taxonomy): Bacteria > Bacillati > Actinomycetota > Actinomycetes > Kitasatosporales > Streptomycetaceae > Streptomyces > Streptomyces sp. NPDC052109. The sequence goes on from NZ_JBFAWF010000026.1 coordinate 52,782, forward strand.
CTTCGGCGCCGGCCTCGGAGGAGTGGACGCCGGCCTGGTTGGCGTAGTCGTTGGCCTGATCGGCGGCGTCCGCGGCGGCGTCGGCGTTGCTGCCGGCGTCGGCGGCGTCCTTCGCGGCGTTGCCCGCATCGGCCGCCGCGTTGCCGGCCTGCTTGGCCGCATCCGCCGCCAGCCGCGCACCCTTGGCCGCCGTACGGGCGTCATCGGCCGCCTTGCGCGCCGCGGAGGCCTTGCTCGCGTCGGTGGCTGCGTCCGCGGCGGCGCTCTGGGCACGGGACGCGGCCTGCGCGGCACCCACCGCAGCCGAAGCGGCCTGCTCGGCGGCGCTGGACGCGAGCCGAGCGGAGTTGTTGGCGGCGGCCGCCGCGTCGATCGCCTCCTGCGCGGCCTCCGCGGCCTGCTTCGCGGCGGAAGCCGCCCGGGCGGCCGCCGAAGCGGCGTGTACGGAGTCGTTCTTCGCGGCCTGGGTCTCGGCCGCCGCCTTCTGCGCCGCTTCCTTGGCCAGCTTCGCCGCCGTCACGGCACGCGCGGAGGCGTCCTTGGCCGCCTTGGTCTGTGCCGCCGCCCGGCTGCCGGCCTTCGTGGCCTGGTCCGCCAGCTGCGCGACCGTGGCGTGCTCCTGGTCACGGGCACGCGCCACGTACTGGCCGACCTCCAGGAACTCATGGATGTCGTCCGCCGAACCGTTCAGCGCGATCCGGCCGGCCGCCGCCACATTGGAGCCGCCCACGCTGATGATCTGAGCGACCTCGACCCGCTCGTCCTGCGCCCGCCGGTCGAACTGACCGGTCGACAGGAACGCCTTGATGTCGTCCGGCGTCCCGTTCAGCGCGGCCTGCCCGGCCTTCTTCACCTCCGGGCCACCCGCATCGATGATCTGCGCGACCTGAACCCGCTGATCCTGGAAGTACGGGTCCTGCCAGCCACCGTCCAGGAAGTCCTCGAGGTCGTTCTGGGTTCCGTCCAGAGCCTTGCGGGCCGCGTCCTGCAGGTTCAGCCCGCCCACGCTGGCGAGCTGGGCCACGGTAACGCGCTCGTCCTGGAACGTGGCATCGTTCGCCGTGTCGAGGAAGTGCCGTACGTCGTCTTTGCTGCCGGTCAGAGCGACTTCCGCGGCGGCACGCACCTCGGGACCGCCCGACGACCACAGGTCGAGCACCTTGGAACGGTCGGCCGCCTCGTCGGTGGCGGCACTGCCGCCACCGGTCGGAGCGCCCTCGGCCACCGCGCGGGAGGCCGAGCTCCCGAGTAGACCGACTATGAGTGCAAGCGGCATCAGACACAGACAGAGCATCCGTGTCGCATGCGCGACTCGTCTCACCGCGATGCTCGCGGGTTGCCTTTTCTTCAACTGTCTCTCATATCATCCGTGGTCAGCGGGGAGTCACGCCGGATACGTCCGGGCAGGCGAGGACCAGGGGGTGGCTCGCCGGTCGTCCGGGTGCCGCCCCCAACAGGCCGTGTCCGGGTGTGTCAGCCGGCGGGTGCGAGCTGGATCTCGTCGTGGAGGCCCTTGGCGTCGACGCCGGTGAAGTAGCTGACGTGGCCGTCGTTCCAGCGGACGAGGATGTCGTTGGCGGTGGTGTTGGTGCTGAAGGCGCCGACGGTGATCGCGGCGGCATTGGTCCAGTACGACTTCTCGGGCCGGATCCTGATCTCGCCGGGCAGGGCTTTGCCGGTCATGCCGGGGTAGATGGTGGTCTCGCCGTCGATCCAGCGCACCAGCAGGTCATCCGTGTCCTTGCCGGTGAAGGAGCCGGTGGCGAGTTTCTCGGCGTCGGGCCAGGTGTTGTTCTTGGCGACGGTCTGGGTCTGCTTCTTCAGCCCGTTGGCCGCCAGGTCGCCGAAGACGGAGACGTGGCCGTCCTTGAAGGTCACCAGCAGGTCGTCGCGTCGGCCGTTCGCGGTGAAGCGGCCGCCGGTCAGCTGCAGGGCGTCGTCCTTCCACGCGGTGGTGTTCGGCGGGGCGAGTTGCTTCTCGCCGTGGAAGCCCTTGCCGTCGACGGTGGTGTAGAGGGTCATCTCACCGTCACTCCAGCGCACCACCAATCCGTCAGTGGAGCCGCCGGTGTTGACACCGGTCACGTTGACCGCGTGGGTCCAGATGCTCTTCCCGGGCATGAGCTGGTGTTCCGCGGCGAAGGGGCGGGCTGGGTCGTTGCCGTAGCCGCCCTGGTAGAGGGTGACCTCGCCGTCGTCCCAGACGACGATCAGGTCCATGTGCCGGGTACCGCCCGCGGAGTCGCCCGCGTAGTAGCCGGCCGTGAGCTGCACGGCGTGCTTCCACGGCGCGGCCGCGAAGACGGGCGCGTAGGCGACCTGCTGCACCCAGGAGGACAGGTCGTCGACCCGCCCGGCCACCGCCCCGGTACGGGTCTCGGCCGGGTCGGCGCCCAGGCAACCGCCCTGCCAGGACAGGCTGCTGACACCCACGACCGCTCCGGCGCTGCTCAGCACCGGACCGCCGGTGTCGCCCTTGCAGATCGCGGCGCCGTCGGACTTGCCGGTCAGGTCGAGGGTGGTGGCGGCGGTGTTCTGGACGGTGAACGCGGCGGCGTGGACCTGGTCGGGCACCCACTCCTCGTGGCTACGTCCGAACCCGGCGGCCTGGACCTCGTCCCCGGCACCAGGCGCGGCCGCCGCTACCGGGACGGGGGTGATGCCGGTGACGGACTTGGCGAGTTGGGCCATCACCACGTCACGGTCCGTGCGCGGCACCAGGTTCACCACCTGCTGGGCGCCACCGCCGATGGTTGCGGTCGTCTTTAGCTTCGGCGCGCCGGACGCGAGCGTCCCGCCCGGGGTGTCGGTGAAGCAGCTCGCGGCGGTCAGCAGCCACTGCGGGGCGACCAGGGTGGCTGAACAGCCGCGTTGTCCGCCCACATCCAAGCGTGCGGTGGCGGCCGAGACCGTGGCAGAAGCGGTCGGGCCGGACACGGCGATGGCGGGTGCGGCGCTCAGTGCGGCGGCGGCCAGCGAGCTGGCGGCGATCACACCGCCGGTCCATGCGGCGCGCGGACGAAAACCAGACATGAAAGTTCCTTGCTGTCGTGCGAGAACGGGTGAGACAGAGCAGGCGGGTGGACCGGGTCAGCCGGTGACCCGCAGTTCCAGCAGCACGGTCGGCGCACCACCGGCCGCGCCCTCGCCCACGCTCTGGTAGCCGTTCTTGTCCACGCTCACGGTCTTGGCGGGCGCCGTGGGGTCGGCCTGCGGCCTCAGGTCCGCGCTGATGGGATGGTCGGCGGTCTCCAGCGCGAACACCCGCGGCAGTTCGAGGGAGAGGTAACCGCTCTTCGCGCTCGCCTTGAAGCAGTACGCGCCCTGCGGGTTGCCGCTCTGCCCCTGCACAGTGAGGACCTTGATCTGCTGGGCGGAGTCGTCGCACTTGGCAAGGGTGATGTGCCCATCGCCCTTGATCAGCTTGATGCCCTGGTCCCGCTGGATCTGATCCGCGTTCGGGTAGGCGAAGTCCTCCACCGCGGACGGCGGCGTGGCCCCGGCGGTTCCCCCTGTCGGCTGCGGGTCGGCGGACGCGAGCATCGGCGTGCCCGCGAGCGCCAGAAAGACAGCAACCCCCGCGATGGGGAGCATCCTGCGCATACGAGGAGTCACCCGAATTCCTTTCCAGGCACGGGTGACGGCATGACGAAACAACATCTGCAGCCCCCGTGCACACAGACGTAAAGCAAAAATAAGTGGTCGATCGCGACCCTAAAGCAGCGTCCGTTATGGAAACAACGTGACCATCGTCATAGGAACTTCACGGAACCCGTTCAGCAAGTTCACGGTAGGGCAGTTGCATAAGCCGCAAAGCGTTGCATTACGTATACCGAGAACAATCTGAGAACCCACGAGCTGCCGTCATCATTGTTTCATGTTGCATAAACTTAGTGAATTCTTACCGTGTATCGGCGAGGCAGATGGAACGAGAGGCATTCCTCATCGTTTGTCTGCTTCCAACAACGGGCCCGGCCTGGCGGCGCCCTTGTTGGGAGGTCGTCACGAGGCTCATCCATTCGTGCCGTGCCGTCAAAGTCGCCCTCCCGCCTGCTCGGTGGGCTGTTCACACGGGGGCACTCCAGGTAGGCACCGCGGGGAAGGGAGAAGTGTCGGCTGCGGCGCCGCCGGGGCTGCCCTACCTGCAGGAGCGGCGCAGATCCCGGTGAGTGTGGGACCGCAGGCGACGTACATCGTGCAGAAGCAGCCGCCTGCGGGCAGTTGCCACTACCGCACTGAGAAGGGCGAGCCCCTCGAAGACCCGGCCTGCACGCCGGGTGCGACCTTGCCAGCGGTGACGCAAGCGAACCTGGCGTCGACGATCTGCCGCAAGGGCGGCTACACCAAGAACATCCGGCCGGAGTCGGTAACCCGAAAGGAGAAAGAGCTGAACGCTTCCTCCTACGGCTACAAGGGCAGCCTGGGAGACGCAGAGTACGACCACCTGATTTCCCTACAGATCGGGAGTGACCCGAACGGCGCTCGCAACCTATGGGTGGAGCCGGCCGATCCGGGCCACAAGCCGGGCGGCGGCATCAACAACAAGAAGGACCCGGTCGAGACGAAGCTGCACACCGCGGTCTGCTCCGGAAAGGTGACCCTCCAGGCTGCGCAGCAGGCCATCGTCACCGACTGGGCCACCGCGCTCAGTAGGCTTGGAATCGGCTGATCCCGCGCGAAACAGGAGCCCGCAGGCCGCCCGGGCTGCCCAGCCGAAGGCAGCGAGTGCGCCCAAACGGCTCCTGGCAAGGGAGCTGTATGTCATCGTGGGAGTGTCCGGCCCGCAGCTTTCCCCCGTAGCTGCGGACCGGACGTCCGGCGCCCCAAATGAGTGCGGCGGGCTAACGTATGACGCCGTGCCAAAGATCGTGCTGAGTGTGATGCAGGAGAACACGCAGTAGGTGGGCACGCAGCAGCCCCTCACCGGATCCCGGGCGGGGCCGTCGCCATGCGGTGCGCTCGGCCGAGCTCGGCGGAAGCGGCGTCGAAGAGGTCTGTGGCATAGGCGGGGCGCTGCCGTCTTCGGTCTCGCCATTCTCGCCGGCTGCGCAGGGTCTGGTGCGACCACATCAGATCGACCAGCCCAAGAGCTCGTAACACGATCTTGGTGGCGAGATTGGTGAGACGGATGCGGCTGGGATGATTGCTGCCATGACCCTGGACTGGTCCCATCTGAAGCACGCCTATGGATCCGCATCCGACCTACCACAGCTCTTTGACGAGGTCGGTGATCCCGAGCTGGCTGACGTGGCGTGGGAGGAGCTGTGGGCTTCTCTCTATCACCAGGGCTCGGTGTACACGGCCAGCTTTGCCGCCCTGCCCGTTCTGGCGGACATCGCTACCGGTCGCAAGCCGGGCGGTTGTTGGCAGGCCCTTGGGCTGGCCGGCCGCATCGTCGTCGAGGAGCAGCAACTCCACGAGCCCGGTTACGTCCAGGGTTGCTACCCGTCTACGATCAACGAGCTGCACCAGCTGACGCAGAAGCAGGTGACGGTAAGGCCCTTCGAGGGCGATGAAGACGACTTTCTGTACTGGCTGGAGCACCTTCTGGCTTTCGAGGGGGTGCCCATATGGAGGCGCAACTTGCGCCGCGATGCTTACCGTGTGGTGTGCCCCTTCTGCACAGGGAGCTTGGAGATCGACCTCTCCTACAAACTTCGAGGCACTCGCCGTCGGGACCCGAACGCGCGTTTTCGGGTTGTCGGCCGCGAGGGACCCATACTCACCGCAGTCCGCCCAGCGGCCCCCGCGGACCTGCCGCCGCTGGCGTCTCGGCTGCACAATCTGGCCGTCAAGGCCGGGCAGTCTGCCGCCGCAGACCATCTGATCCATCTGTTCGGCCTCACGACGTGTCCGGACTGTGCTTCAGGGTTCTCGGTACCGGACCAGATCGCGGCCTTCCAGGCATAGCAGTGTGTCGGTGATCTGGAACGGCTCTCTTGAGGCGTCTCCAGCAGATGAGGCTGCAGGCAAGGGAGACGAGGGCGTCGTGCAGGTCGAGCCGCCGCTCCCAGCGGACGGCCAGGCGCTTGAAGTGGTGCAGGAGCGAGAAAGTCTGCTCGACAACGTAGCGGAGCTTGCCCAGGCCCTTGATGTTCGGGGCGCCCTTGCGGGAGATCACCGGCAGGATACGGCGCCTCCGCAGCTCGCGGCGGTTGGGGTTGCTGTCGTATCCCTTGTCACCGAGTAGCGCGTCGGGGCGGCGCCGTGGACGACCGGGCCTGCCGGCCACGGGCGGGATGCCGTCGACCAGGGCCAGGGTCTGGGTGACGTCGTTGACGTTGGCGGCGGTAGTGATGACCTTGAACGGGGTGCCCTTCCCGTCGCAGATCAGATGGTGCTTACTGCCTGTCTTCCCGCGGTCGACCGGTGACGGACCGGTGCCTTCGCCCCCTTTTTGGCGCGGATGTGGGAGGCATCCACGCAGGCCCGGGACCAGTCCAGCTCGCCGGCCGCGTGCAGCTCGGCGAGCAGAAGGCGGTGCAACTGGTCGAAGGCACCGGCCTCATGCCACCGGCCGAGTCGGCGCCAGCAGGTCTGACCTGAGCCGAACCCCAGCTCCAGCGGCAGCAGTTGCCAGCTCACGTCGTTATAGAGGACGTATAAGATGCCCTGCAAGCAGAGCCGGTCGTCCACCGGCTTCGGACCAGGCGCCTTCTGCGGCCACGGCGGCAGCAGCGGCCCGATCAGCGCCCACAAGTCGTCGTCCACGATCCACGGCCGGTTCCTCACACCTCACGAACGGCAGAATCGTCGTACTGGTCACGCCCAATCAGGGCACCACAACAAGATCGTGTTATGAGCTCCAAGGGGATTGCGTGAATTACCTATGCACTTCCTGTGTGTAGCAGGTGACCATGCTCGCCCTCGCCAGCGCTGTGCTCACTCAAGAGGACGGCAGGCAAGCAGGACACGCACATGCACCGGACAACGTCGTTCCGTTCCGTCCGCCGAAGGCCTGAACCGTCCGCTTCGAAATTCAGGTTAAAAGGGGCTCACTGTTCGACGCCCCTCCGGTCCGAGGCCGGGCAAGCCTTCCTCAAATTGGCCTGCTGTCTGATCGCCCGCGAAAACTCGACCTCATTTATTAAGGTTGACTTTTTTGTAGGCATAATCATGGCCACACCGTCGAGAAGCCGAGCTGTGCCTGAACGTTGAGGATCTCGGAGAAGTAGCAGAACTTACCTCTCGGAGATTTCGCTTCGGGCGGGTTCCCACCCCAGAGCACGCCCAGAGCTGTTGGGCTCGTCTCATCGAGGACCAGGGCCCCTGAGTCACCAGGCTGGCCGAAGATATCGTCGCCCTCCACCATTCCCTGTTCCATGATATAGGCGTTCTTGCCGCCGTCCGGCCATGACAGGGTGAGGAAGCGCGTAACCAACCTCCCGTGTGTAGGCCCTGTCACCTGTCCGCGTTTGCGTACCGGGTGAGGCAGGGAGAAATTCAGATCCGAGATGTCGGTGACTGAATCGACTAGATTCGGCTGACCTATACCCTGGTCGGCGATCGCCGGGGACGGAAGCCGCTGACCAAAATTGGCAGCTACGTCGAGTTGAACAAGCGCCGCGTCGACCAGCCCGACCACGACTGGGGAGTCCGGCAGCGGATGATCTTGCGGGAACGTCACGCGAGCCACTTCGCCAAGGTTATCCGTCTTCGGCGGAGGTGGGCTGTGAGTAAGGGGCGGGTTATTCGGCTGCCAGACTGAGTCAGGGAAGGAATCGCCGGGTAGCTCAGGGGGGTCGCCCACAACATGGTAGCAAGTCAATCCGAAACGTTCGGAGCTCTGTGTATCGACCACCACTGCGCCGAGCGTTCCTGGGGCGCGCATAGAGGGCCTCAAGATGGCGATTCCACCACGCACGTCGGAATACCTAGCCGTGTCAGGAAATCCGAAAGGCTCAACCGATCTCTCGACGACGCACACGCCGACGCCACCGATCTCTTGGGGCAAGCCCTCCGGCACCTGGGTCGCGTCCTCGACGTAAACCACAGCGGCAAGCTCATCGAACAGCTCGCCGTCTTCCTCCCGCATTCCGAGTCCCACGCCTACCACTCCGGGCAGAGCTAGGATGTCGAATTCCACTAGGCGTTTGGCTTCAACGACTTCCGACGGGATCTCCATGACACCTCCAGCTTGGACATATCGATACTAGCGATCACGCCATGTTCCCCTCGAGTGCAATCCCTACCCTGACGGCGACAGAGCCACGATCTTTGGTTCTGAAAAGCGCGCAGTAAATGAGGTGGTGTCTTCAGAAAATGCGAACAGGGCAAGCTTGCAGCCTGGGATATGCCCAACGGCATTCGAGAAGCCGACGACGAGTCCCGCGGCGCGGGCGTGCGCGGCCTGCTCCTTCTGCTTAGGTTGACGTAGGAATTTCCCTCGATGCCCTTGATGAACACGAAACTGATGCCGGCGGTGGGGAAGTTCGCGTCCTGGAAGACGGATACGTCATAGCCTTTGATCATCGCGGTGTTCCTCCCGATGCGTTGATCCGGAGGGAGCGCCGTGGGGTGGCCACGCGGACGACGTTGCCTTGTCCGAGAGGGATACGTCAACGAACTCGGCGGCCGGTGATCTCCACGGTCACCACCGCGTGCCTGCCGTGGCGGTCGCGGCTGCTGCCGCTCCGGATACCAGGCGTCCACGCGCCGGTCCGGCACCGTTCGGTCCTCCACGGTCCCTCTTCCACGATCTGACGAGTTGACGGATCCCGCAACTTGCCGCCGGCAGGACGGTGAGATGATGCCGCCGCGCCGGGTGCCTCTATGGACCGCCGCACGGCCGCACCGTAACTTCGGCTCGCCAGGACGACACACCGTCAATTACTCGGCGTGTCAACATCTAACCCCGCGCGAAAGACCGCGGGGAGCGTCAGTGCGTTTGGTGACCTCGAACTCGTCCCTGCGGTGTAGCGCACCCAACCGATGGGTCGAAACCGGCATACGTCCGACCCGGGATCCGTCCCGGCCGAAGCGCAGCCGGCCCTGACGCCTAAGTGGCGAGCCTGCGCTGCCCGATCAGGCATTCGCCGCTCTGCGCTGACCAGGGTGGCTGGTTGCCATCACCCCGCCTGGCCCGTAGCCCACGGCGCCGGCCGCCGCGGTGCCGGGGGCCGTCCTCTACCCCGGCACCGGGCCAGTGCGTCGCACCGTGCCGGGCTCTCCCACCCTCCCAGCGTCTTTCAGGTTCACACAGGAGTCCGGAGCCATCCCGTACTCGGCCTGAGTCCGGGTTGCGGGGTTGCGTCGCTTGCCGGCTGGGAGGCCTGCACCGGTGCGTTCTCAGTGGTCGGCTGTCCCGACGTCCCGCGCAGTGCAGAAGCGTTCCTCACCTTCGCGCGCAGCGATGCGCACCTGCCCGATGTGGGGGCTACTGCGGTCGACCCATGGCTCGACGGTCGAGCGATCACCGCCGCTCACGAGATCGCACTGCGCTGCGGAGACGGCGTCTCAATCGCGGTCAAGACCGTCCGATTGATGACAGCTGAGGGAACTCCCGCCAGGTTCCGCGCTGCGGACACCACCGCCCACCTCCTCGCGATGCTGCTCACAGTCCGGCTGCGCTTGCGGCTTGCCGCAAACATGCCACGATGAGAATAGGGAGAACGAGGGAACGGGGCGTGCCGTTTGAAAGACGTCTTCAGCATGTAATGACGTCTTCAGCGTGTTCGGCACTCCGATCAGCCCTACGAATGCTGAAGCACAAGCCGCCCCGGAATCACTGAATAATAGCACCGCCGCAGCGTTCGCGCTCGACACAACAATCACAGACGCCGCTCCAGATGTTCGTGAACTGGCCGCAATCACAAGTATCTGCCGCCGATTTTCAGAGAGCGATTGATTTACAGTCCCAGGCTTTGGGTGCACAGGCCCGGCAAGCACAGTCGAAGGCACAAGACGTCGTCAGCAAGTTGCAGACGGCTGCTGATTCGTGGAGGGCCTATCGTCTTTTGAGCGCTAGGCCTGCGAGGATCTCGGTGCAGCCACCGGATCAGCGTTCGCGCCTTCGCTGGAGGACAGACATGGGACAGCAGCTGAAGATTCCCTTCGTGAGCGGGATGAAGGTTGGCCTAGGCTTCGATCTGCTGACCGGCAGCCCATCAAGCGACCGGGTCATCCAGGACCCGCAGACCAGTCCGCCACAGACTGGCGGCGGGCAGACCGTCACGACGACCTTCCGCCTGGTGCAGGAGACCAACTCGCTCCAGGAGGCCTTGGGGCTGTCCGCCGCAGTGTCCGGCAGCTACGCGGGTTTCTCCGCGACGGCGAAGATGCAGTTCGCGAATCAGTGCGCGGTAACGCAGTACTGCCTGTACGCGGTGCTGGCGGTGGAGGTAATCAACTCCTGTGTGACGGTGGACGCGCCGGCTCTCGTTGATCCGGACGCGACCGCCCTGCTGACCCCGGGGAAGACGGATCGTTTTCGTGAGCGCTTCGGCAACCGATACATCTCCGGCCTGAAATCCGGTGGTGAGTACTACGCGGTATACCGCGTGCAGAGTTTCGACGAGCAGGAGCGCACCGACGTTGCGGCGCAAATCTCGGCGAGCTTCCACAACCCAGCCTTGCGGGCCAATCTAAACGCTGCCGTCGAGAGCATGAAGTCCACCTCGCGCAACGAGCTGAACGTGAACGTCTTCGTGTACTCGGCCGGCGGGATTAGTGAGACGGAGACGGAGCTGTCAGAGATGATAGAGAAGGCGCACAAGTTCCCGACCCTGGTCTCGGGCGGCCAAGCTATTCCCTACCAGGCCCTCCTCGACGAGTACAATGGGTTGGAACTCCCGGGTGACAATCTGAATTTCTTCGATCAGGAGCAGCAGACCGAGTGCCTCCTCTTCAATTCCCGGCTGCTGAACGACTTCACGACGCTGGTCAACGATATCGACTTTATCCGCAAGCATCTCGATCGATTCCACAATCCGGACGGGTCACCGCCGGACGACGTGGCCCTGCAGCAGGCCCGTCAGCAGTGCCTGGCCATCGTCGACCAGTTGACTAGGGCCATCTCCGACTGCACCCGGGATGCCTCCACCTGTGTGCACTTCACCCAGTCACCCGAGGACTTCACAAGCCGGCTGCCGATCCTGCGCGAACCCCGGCCCGGTCTGCAGCGGGTTCCGCACCTGATCGGGACGAAGGCCGTAATATCCTCCGGGCTCTTCCAGTTCACGAAGAACCCAGTGGTCGTGGACCTCCTGGGCGAGCAGGGGTTCTACTTCATCATCGACAACCCTGAGGTACTGGACTTCGGGGTGCTGGGCTCAGACCCGTTGGACGACGCGGGCACCATCGTCGGACAGAATCCCGCGGACGGCACGTTTGTTCCGCGCGGCAGCGTACTGCATGTCAGAGTGTCCCCACTGCAGGAGAATCCCGGACCGGATAGTTGAGCGAGGCGACGATGGCGGCGCAGACAGAGATCCCGTTCCTGGACGGAATGAAGGTGGGCCTGGGCTACGACGTGCTGACCGGCGTAGCGGCCAAGAGCCCGGCGGTGATGGGCACGTCGCTGACGGCGCCAGCGCAGGCCGGCGGGCAGACCGTGACGAAGACCCTGCAGATCGTGCAGGAGTCGAGCGTCCTGCATCAGGCACTGGGCTTCTCCGTCGACGTGAGTGCGGGGAGCATGTTTGGTGATGCCAGCGCGAAGTTCAAGTTCGCCAGCGACATCGCGGTGAACAGCTTCTCGCTCTACGTGGTGGTGGGCGTCCAGGTCTTCAACGCGACCCGGACGCTGGACAACCCGGTGCTGGCGAAGGAGGCTGCAGGCCTCTTGCGTGAACAGAAAACCGCCCGTTTCCGCGACCGGTTCGGGGACCGGTTCATCCTCGGGATCAAAACCGGGGGCGAGTACTTCGCGATCTACAAGGTGGAGAGCCTGGACACGATGGAACGCTCGTCGATCGCGGGGGAGATTCATGCCCGCGCAGGCGCACCCGGTGTCGCGGGCGGCTCGCTCGACGCCGACATCTCCTCGAAGATCGCGGCCTCCTCGAGCAAGCTCGACGTGAGCGTCTACGTCTTCCAGGCTGGTGGCTCCAATACAGGGACCGAGACCACCCTCGACGCGATCATGCAGAAGGCTCGCGTGTTCCCGACCCTGGTCGGAGTCGACCAGGGCGTGCCGTACTCGGTGCTGGTGCACGACTATAGGGAACTGGCGCTCCCCGGCGACGAGCTCACGTTCATCGACGTGCAGAACCAGCAGGACGTGCTGACCTTCAATGCGAGCCTGCTGGACGGGTTCAGCACCGTCATCAACGACATCGACTTCGTCCGCAAGAACATCGACCAGTTCAAGAACGCGGATGGCAGCAACGTCGATGACGCGGTGCTGGCCAAGGCGCGTAAGGACTGCTTGCAGCAGGTGGATGCGATCCGGTTGCAGATGTCGAAGTGCTCCAACGATGCCACCACGTGCATGCGCGTCCAGTCCGCTCCGGAGGACTTCGCGCGCCTGCTCCCGAAGATCGGGGATTCCACCCGGGTCACGGTCCCGAATATGGTGGAGCAATTCCCGATCAACGGTCTTCTCGTACCCCCGTTCCCGGCGAGCTTCCAACGCCCCGGTCCAGCCGCCCCGTTTACCGGCGAGCCGTTCGTCCTCGCGGGCGAGTTCGGAAACCTCGCGTATGTCGCTGACCTCGCCGCCGACGACATCCATCCACCACCGTTCTTCGGTGGGGCACTCTTCGTTAAGGCGCAGGACCCGCCAGGCGGGTCGGTGGTGTCGAAGGGGTCCACAGTTAAGCTAGCGCTGCGAATCGGCGACACGGCGCAGTGAGGCCGTCCGTACCGGCGGTCCGGACCGCCGAAGTTCGTAAGCGCAGTAGAATGCGGCAATCTACTCGCTGCCAGCCGCTCGACGACGCCCAGGGCGTCCCGGCCAGCGCAAGGCCCGTAGCGAGTACGAGAACCGGGTCGGTTGGCTGTCACCGGATGCCGCCGACTGCCAGCCATTGCCTTCCCCAAGAGAGCAGGGCATCCCCTGCTTCTTGGGACAGTTCTGCGTGAAATCGGCCTCGTGCGAAGGCGATGGATGCCTCTTTGCTGCCGTCCCAGCCCTCGGCGTAGGTGGGGGCGTCCTTCGCTTGGCCGCCCGTGAGGTGTTCCCACAGCCACGCGGCGGCGTGCCGTTGTCTTTGCCACGTCAGGTTCTGGCCGGCCGGCCGGAGGATCGGCAGGAGCACACGGCCGGGCACCTCCAGGAGGCCGGCAAGCGCTGTGCGGCGGGCTTCGTAGTCGATCAGGCCACGGGTGGTCATGTGTGCGGCCAGGGCCCGGACCGCGTCCCAGAACGCTTCCGGGTCGGCAGTGCGTTGGGCGATGCGGCGGTAGGTTTTCGGCGAGCTGGTGGGGACGCCGAGCGCTTGTGAAGCGCGCGCCCAGGTCTGGGCCCCGGCCAGGCGGGCCAGGGCGAGGGAGGCGATGTGCCTGCCGGTTGTGGGCAGGAGGCCGGGCAGGTGCACGGCCGTGAAGTCGTCGTAATCCTCGACGCCGATCCGCTGGGGAATGTGCCGGAACTCCAGCGTGGTGCCGGCACGAGCGTGGTCCGCAAGCGAGCGAGGGGCGGGGGTCACAGTGAGGGCCATCATCTCGTCCATCACCAGTGGACGCTGGAGGCGACGCAGCGGGTCCAACTTGTGATAGCCGGCCATGCGGTCTTCTGTGAGTCGGCTCCCCCAGGCGGCAATGTACGGCGGGCCTGAGGTGTGGTCGGGTGCGTCCACGATGGGAGACGAGAGGGCGAGCACGGCGGCGGCCTCGGCGGCGGTGGCCGGCCCGACGCCTGGCCCCGGTACGTCCCCGCTCGTGAACCTCTTCCGGCCTGCGTGGCGTGCGTCGCGCACCCTGGCCAGGGCCTGCGCCGCGACATCCGGGAGGGTCCTGAGTTCGTCGTCGTGCACGACCAGCGGGGCGACCGCGGCGATGAAGCGGAGGGCCGCGAACCACTCGGCGCCTGTTACGAGCCGGCCCGCTAGGTGTGCGGCCTCGCCGTCCGCGATGGCCAGAGTGCGCTGCTGAAAGGTGGCCAGCGCCTGCGGGACATCGTGGGTACCACCTCGACCCCAACCGGCCTGGCCTGGATCAACCGACACCCTGGCAGCCCGCCCATGGCCCCGTGACACAGTTGGCGTGCCGCCTTGGGCGGCTCCGTGAGCGACCACCGAACACGCACAGTCTGTGGTGAATGGCCCTGTGTGAGCCGGAGCAGGGAACGCCATCTCTGCGGCGACGTGGGCGACGGGACGGGCGACGCAGAGACGCTTCACGAGTAGGGGCCTGCCGTGGACGGTCAGCCGGGGGTTACGCGGTGGGACGCGAAGAACTCCGTGCGGTGAAAATTCCCTTTCTTCACACGATGTTGAGGCAGTCCAGGAACGGCTCCGCGGTGGCCGCCTCCCCGGTGATCCGGCAGTGGTCGCGCCACGCGGTCCGGGTCGTGCCCCATGCGATGAAGTCGGTCGCCGTGCTATGGATCCGGGCGGCGGCGCCGTCCGCGGCACCTGGCTCCACCGTCAGCGGGCCGTCCGGTCCGTCGGCGGGAACGACGGTGGCGGTCGTGGCGCCCGGTCCGGTGAACTCGAGTACGAGCGGCCGGCTGACCGTGGCGGTGAGTTCGGTCCCCTGCATCTGCGGGATGCCGGCGAGCATGAACTCGACTGCCGGCGCCACCAGCTCGTGGTCGGGCGGAGGGACTGCGAAGGGAAGCGGACCTCCGGGTTCGAGCATGTCGTAGCGCAGGTGGCACAGGACGTTGAAAGCCATGGTGTTCGCCAGCAAGTGCCGGGGATAGGTGCCCAGGCCTGGTACCAGTACCGGTTCGTCCGCCTGCGGTCCCTGCTGTCCCGCCTCCAGGATCTCCAACTGCCGGGGGGTGAAGCGACGCCACTCCTCGATCACCTCGGCGTGGCTCCGGCCGCGGCGTTCGTCGACCCTCATGTCGTGGTAGCGCTCGCGGTTCTTGGGCCACGACGGATCCGGGGCGGGAGGGTCGACGGCCTCATGAGCGAGGGCGCCCAGGTGGGCGAGCACGTCGATGACGCGCCAGCCCGCACAGGCTGACGGAGACTCCCATCCGCGGTCGTCCACCAGAGGCACGATCTCCGACAGCTGCTCGCTGCTGCGCCGCGCCGAGGCGACACCCTCTCGACTCATCAGCCTCTTCCTTCCACGCGCCCCCTCGCTGCAGGCCACCGCACGAGCTGTCACGCTGCCGGCGCCCGACGGGACATCCGATACGTCGCTGCCACGTCCGCCCGGCCCAGGCCGTTGCTCACTGCCAACTGCAGTCGATCACGCACCACTTCGACGATTCCAAGCTCCAGCCCCGCATCCCGCGCCGCGTCGGCGATCAGGCCGGCGTCCTTGGCCGCCGCCTCCAGGGGGAAGGAAGGGGTGTCGAGGTCGTCGCTGATCATCTTCGGGCCCTTGGACTGCACGTAGGTGCTGTTCAGCGCACTGCCGTTGATGACGTTGATCAATTGGCGCGGGTCGACACCCAGACCCTCGGCGAGTGCCAGGGCCTCGGCGACACCCTCGACGGTGGTCAGCACCCAGGAGTTGTAGGCAAGCTTGAGGCTGCTGGGCTGGCTGATCGCGTCGAGCCAAACGGTGCGCGTGCCGACGGCGTCCAGCACTGGTTGGACCCGCTCGCCCGCGCACATGTCGGACGCGGCGGCCAGGATGGTCAGGGTTCCGGCGACCGCCGGTTCCTTCGTGCCGAGCAGTGGCGCCTCCACGTAGGCCACGCCCATCGCGGCGGCCTTGTCCGCCAGGCGCCGGCTGCCTCCGGGCGAGACGGTGCAGCACTGCAGCCACACGGCGTCCCGGTCGATGCCTTCGCGGGCCTGGTCGACGGTCTCGGCGACGATCCGCTCGTTGGCGAGGATGGTCAGCACGACCTTCGCTCCCCGGCACGCCTCGGCGGGGCTCCCGCAGACGACGGCGCCGACCTCGGCGAGCGCCTCGGCGGGCTCGCGGCTGCGGTTCCACACCCGCAGTTCGAGCCCTGCGGCGGCAATGTTCCTGGCCATCGCGTCGCCCATGGTACCGATCCCCAGCACCGCCACGACGGGGCGTCCGTGTCCCCTCGGTCCGGTGTCGCGTGTGTTCATGGAAATCCTCCAGGTCAGCGTCCCGATGCCCTGCGCGCTCAGGCGCCCTGGCCGATCCACACCGTCTTGGCGTTCATGAACTCGCGCATGCCCAGATCGGACAGCTCCCGTCCGTAGCCGCTGCGCTTCACGCCGCCGAAGGGGATCTCCGGGTAGCTGGTGGTGTTGCCGTTGATGAACGCCATGCCGGACTGCACGTCGCGGACGAACAGCTCACGCTCAGCGGGATCCTCGCTCCACAGGTTCGAACCGAGCCCGTACGGGTGCCCATTGGCAATCTTGAGGGCCTCCTCCAACGAGGAGACGGTGAAGACCTGCGCGACGGGGCCGAAGACCTCCTCGTGGAACATCTTCATCTGCGGCGTGATGCCGGTCAGCACGGTCGGCGGGTAGAACCAGCCCGGCCGGTCCGGCCGCTTCCCACCGGTCAGGACGGTCGCACCCTTGCCGACCGCGTCGTCGACGTAAGCCTCCACATCCGCCCGGCCCGACTCGGTGGCGAGCGGACCGATGTCCGTAGCGTCGTCCATCGGATCGCCGACAACAAGCGCGGCCATCTTCGCGGTGAACTTCTCCAGGAACTGCTCGGCGATGTCCTGGTGGACGAAGAAACGCTTGCCGTTAATGCACGACTGCCCGTTGTTCAGGGTTCGCGCCCGCACCGCCACCTCCGTGGCCCGCTCCAGGTCTGTCGAAGGCATCACGATGAACGGGTCGGATCCGCCGAGTTCGAGGACAACCTTCTTGATCTCCTGACCGGCGATGGTCGCCACCGACCGCCCGGCCGGCTCGCTGCCGGTCAGCGTCGCGGCCGCCACGCGGTCATCCCGCAGCACCTGCTCCACCCTGCGCGCGGAGATCAGCAGCGTCTGGAACGCGTCGGCTGGGAACCCCGCCTCGCGGAAGAGCTGCTCCATGTACAGGGCGCACTGCGGCACGTTCGAGGCGTGCTTGAGGATTCCGACATTCCCCGCCATCAAGGCGGGCGCCGCGAACCGCATTGCCTGCCACAACGGCAGGTTCCACGGCATCACGGCCAGCACCACGCCGATCGGCTGGTAGGTCACGAACGTCTGCTTGGCGCCCACGCTTTCGGCGTCACCGTGCTGGTCTCGTAGGAAACCCGGTCCCTCGGCGGAGTAGAAGCGCAGTCCCCGCACGCACTTCGCCACCTCTTCCTGCGCCGCTTTGAGGGTCTTGCCCATCTCGGTCGTGATCACGCGGCTGACGGCGCCCGCGTCCTTCTCCAGCACATCGGCCGCCCGGCCGAGCCATCCAGCCCGCTGCTCCACGCTCGTCAGCCGGTACTCGACCGCGGCCGCGGCGGCGCGGGCGAGCTTCTCGTCCAGTTGCTCTGGGGTGAGTTCGTCGAAGCTCCTGAGAACCTCACCCGTCGCAGGGTCCGTCGTCGCAATAGCCATATATCGAGGCTACGACCGCGCGCAACACCCCGCAAAAGCTGAGAACGCAAATATGGACGCCCACGTCGTTGATTATGCGCGCCGTCCAGCGGCCCACCCTTCAGGGGATCTTGCGACCGAGTTGCCGCAGCATTCCTCTCTTAGCCGCTTAGCAAGAAAGGGACGCCAGCCGAGTAACAAGAGATGTTCAGGTCAGGGCGTTCGTGGAATTCCGTAGGCAGATTGTGAGCCAAGAAGCCGGCGGCTACACCATCGCCGGGGTCCACCACCTCTCGTCCACCGTCACTGGCAGGAAGCACAGCAGTGAGTGGTACCGACCGGCGGCTGTTCAGCGCCGATCGCATCGACGACAGGCTTTCCCGTCCCCTCCGTGAGAGCACCGGCTTCGGGTTTCTTTAAATGTCGCATTATTCCATGTCATCGTCGGAATCCACGTGTACAGGGGAACCCCACGACTGGAATTCGAAGGAGCAAGCACCGGGTACCGGGCCGCCGAGCCGGTAGCCCGCGCTCAGAACGATCCGCCGATCGGATCCGTGGTCCTCGTAATACAGGATTACGGCGTAAATGCTCACCAGCCGGAAGCGTCCCGTCCGACCTTGAAAAAGCCACGCACAGGCTCCGTGCCTCAGCAAGTCCTGCCGCCACTGCCGGAGCGTGTCAGGCGCCGGAGGCGCCGTGGCCCACCATGGAAAGGGGGTCGACGACGGAGTCGAATGTCTTCTCGTCGACGTGACCGCTTGCCAGCGCGGCCTCCTTGAGTGTCTGGTCGTTGGCCAGCGCGGCTTCGGCGATGTGTGCCGCGTTCTGGTACCCGATGACGGGGCTCAGTGCCGTGACCAGCATCAAGCTCTCGTCCACGTACTGTCCGATCTTCTCCCGGTTGAGTTGCGTACCGCTGACGGAGAAGGTGCGGAACTTCTCCATTCCGTCGGCGAGGATGCGCGTGGAATGGAGGAAGTTGTTGATGATCACCGGGCGCATGGCATTCAGCTCGAAGTTGCCCTGGCTGCCGGCGAAGGCGACTGCCGTGTCGTTGCCGAGCACCTGAATGGCGATCATGACGATGGCTTCGCACTGGGTCGGGTTGACCTTGCCGGGCATGATCGAGGAACCGGGTTCATTCTGCGGGAGCTCCAGTTCTGCGAAGCCGGTACGCGGACCCGAGGCCAGCCACCGCATGTCGTTGGCAATCTTCATCAGGGCGACGGCCAGCCCGCGCAGTGCGCCGTGCGCCCGCACCATCGGGTCTAGGGACCCCTGTGCCATGAACTTGTTCTCAGCCGTGACGAACGACTTGCCGGTCAGCGCGGCGATCTTGCCGGCGACGTCGCGGCTGAAGCCTTCGGGTGCGTTCAGCCCCGTGCCGACGGCGGTGCCGCCCAGCGCGAGTTCGAGCAGACCGGCGCGGCTGTGCTCGATCTCCTCGATGCAGGCGCGCAGTTGCGCCGCGTAGCCGGACCATTCCTGCCCGACGGTGAGCGGTACGGCGTCCTCAAGGTGCGTGCGGCCGATCTTGACGACCATGGCCCATTCCGTGGCTTTCGCCTCGATGGACGCGGCGAGCTCCCGGGCCTGCGGCAGCAGGTGCTCGTCGATCTCCTGGACGGAGGCGATGTGCATCGCGGTCGGAAAGCTGTCGTTGCTGGACTGGCCCATGTTGACGTCGTCGTTCGGGGCGACCGGCTCCTGGGTCCCGAGCGTGCCGCCGAGCAGCTGCGACGCGCGGTTGGAGATGACCTCGTTGACGTTCATGTTGCTCTGGGTGCCCGACCCCGTCTGCCAGACGTAGAGCGGAAAGTGGTCGTCGAGCTTGCCGGCGATGGTCTCCTCCGCCGCCCGTACGATGGCCTGCTTCTTCCAGTCGGGCAGGCGTCCGGCCGCAGCGTTGACGAGCGCTGCCGCCTTCTTCACGTAGCCGTAGGCGTGGTAGACCTCCTTCGGCATCCGGTCGCCGCCGATGGAGAAGTGGAGGAGCGAGCGCTGCGTCTGCGCCCCCCAGTACCGGTCCGCCGGCACGTCGACCGTGCCCATACTGTCGAATTCCTGCCGGCTTCCGCTGGCATGGATCCCGATCGGCAGGTCCTTCATCTCCCGGGTCGACTGGTTGTCGCTCATTGCCCGCCCTCCAGGTCGTCCGGGCGATAGACCGGGTCCCACATCGCGTCCTGGACCGCCTGAATGAGGTTGTCATGAGACTTAGTCGCGACACCGTCCGCTGCCGCGGCTTTGGCGACGGCGACCGCGACCGTCGCGGACGACGCCCTCAGGTTCGCAACCGGCGGCAGGAGCGATGCTCCGGGCGCCGACACATCGACCTGGCCTGCCACTGCCTCGGCTGCGGCGAGCAGCATGTTGTCCGTGACGCGGCCGGCTCCCGACACGATGGTGCCCAGGCCGAGCCCCGGGTAGAGGAGGGCGTTGTTCGCCTGCCCGATCTCGTAGGAGACGCCGTTGTACTGCACCGGCTCGACCGGGATCCCGACCGCCATCAGTGCCCTGCCCTCGGTCCAGGGCACCGCGTCCGATGGCATGACCTCGATGCGACTCGTCGGATTCGACAGGGGCAGCAGGATCGGGCGCTCGACACCCTGTGCCAGCGCCCTTACGACATCCTCGGTGAACGCGCCGTGGGCCGTGGAGGTGCCGATGAGGATGGTGGGCTTGACGTGTCGGATCGTGGTGAGGAGATCGATCTCACCGTCACCCCACCCGCCGACCTCGGACTTCGAGCGCGCGTAGACCTGCTGGTAGTCGGGGAGGTCCGGCATATCATCGGTCACCAGACCGTGGACATCGATCAGCCAGATGTTCTTCTTCGCCTCGTCGGGGGTCGCACCGTCCCTGAGCATCGCCGCGTGGATCTGATCGGCCATGCCGGTGCCGGCGGTGCCCGCCCCGAAGACGACGAGCCGTTGCTCGGGCCAGCGTCCTCCGGTGACTTTCAGGGCCGAGAACGCAGAAGCCATGACGATCGCGCCGGTACCCTGCATGTCGTCGTTGAAGATCCGGTACTTGTCGGCGTTCTCCACTAGGATCCGCCGGGCATTCGACGGCCCGAAGTCCTCGAAATGCAGCAACGCGTTCGGGAACAGCTCGGACGCGGTCTGAAGGTACCGGGCGATGAAGTCGTCGTAGCGCCGGCCGCTGACACGTGCGTGCCGGTTGCCCAGATAGGACGGATTGTTGAGCAGCTGCTCGTTGTCCGTCCCCACGTCGAGGTTCACGGCGATGACGCGGTTGGGGTCGATGCCCGCGGCGGCCGTGTAGACGGCGAGTTTCCCGATGGAGATGTCGGTCCCGTTGACACCCCAGTCTCCGATGCCCAGGATCTCCTGGGCATCGGAGACGACGATCAGATCGACGTCGTCCGCGCCGAGGCCCAGCGATTGGAACGAGGCCCTCATGTCGTCCGGGCGGTCGATCGACAGGTACACCGCGCGCGAGTCGCGGTAGTCGACCGACCACTTCTCGATCGCCTCGCCGACCGTGGGGTCGTAGACGACCGGGAGCAGCTCCTCGAGGTGGTCGCCAAGCAGCCTGAAGTACAGCACCTGGTTCCGGTCGTGGACCTCGTTGAGGTAGATGTACTTGTGCAGGTTGGAAGGCTGCTGCAACAGCTGTGCGTAGGCCCGGCGGGCCTGCTCGTCGAGTGTCTCGACCGCTGCCGGCAGCCGCCCCGTGATCCCCAGCCTCGCCCGCTCCTCCAGCGTGTACGCGGTACCGCGGTTGCGATAGCGATCCTGCAGCACGGTCGGCTTGACAGGCATTGTGGTGTACCTCCAGCTGTTGCGAGTGCTGAGCGCTCAAAAGCGAGCGTGGCTTCGCACGGCGGGAAAACGTCCCGGGCCCCCTGGGGGTCAGCTCTCGCCAAGCTCTTGCTTTGCCTCCACGGCCTGCCCGTGCCGCTGCCTTCAGCGTCCTTAGACGGTCACGGGAGTCTCGGGCTTCATCTCGTAGGAACGCTGGATAGCCGGATGCCGGGTCCCGAGGCCGTCCGTGACCTTGCGCTCCCATGGAACCGCCTGGAGCTGCTTGGTCTCCTCAAGCATCGATTTGGGCTCCAGGTTTCTGAAGCTGTCGACCTCCCCGGCGGCTACGGCCGTCAGCGTGGCAAAGACCGGTTCGGGGTCGAACTGCGGGCGGGGGAAGGCGAGCTTGGAGTAGTCGAAGAGCCGCTGCGAGGCGTCGTCCTCCCAGCTCTCCCAGGTCTGGAACATGCGGTCGTTGAAGCCGGTCAGGAAGGGCCCCGGGTTGACCGTGGCGACTTCGATGTTGTACTCCTGCAACTCGTAGGCCATGGTCTCGGCGATGGCCTCGACCGCGTGCTTGGAGGCGGAATAGATGCCGGTGAAGGGATTGACGTTCAGGCCCTCCCGAGAGGACATCCAAACGACGCGGCCGGCCCCGCGCTTGATCATCTGCTTGACGATTCCCTGGGTGAGGACCAGCGGACCGGTGACGTTGACCTCGAACTGGTGCCGGATGTTCGCCTCGGGAATGTCAACCGTGGAGCCGCCCTCACCGACACCGGCGTTGTTCACCAGGATCTCCACACCCCAGTCGAGGGCCTTGCGGCGGTCTCCGTCGTTCGTGACGTCGAGCTTCACGACCTGAAGCTCGACTCCTCGCTCCGCCGCCTGCCACTTCAGCGTCTGCACCTGGGCGTAGATCTCCACCCCGGCGATCACGTCGAAGCCCTTCTCGGCGAGGCGCATGGCGGCCTCGAACCCGAAGCCGGTGCCTGCTCCCGTGATGAGGACCTTCCTCAAGTCCTTCAACGCTGCATTCGCCATGTGGACTCGTTCCTTTCACGTCCTCGTCACTCCACGGCGCTGCAGGGACCGGCACACTGCAGGAAACGCCCAACGGCACGCACCTCGCGGTGGTCTTGTGAGCAAAAGGTGAGGCCGGGCGAGGTGACTGCGGTCAAGCCTTGAAGCCGTCTGCCACACGCAGCGCCACCTGGATCTTCAGATCGGGCCCCGACGGTCCCCACGCCGTACCCAGTATTCAGTCTGGGCCCGCATGGGCCTCCCGGCAACTCAGCGAACTCGATCTGGCCCGCATTGAATTCCGGCCCACGCTTCGGCAACTCAGCATCGAGCTATTGGCCTCGAAGACTTACCCGAGCTCGCGTACCACCGCGGCTCAGTTCGAGAGCTCAGGGTGCTCCGCCGCGGACGAGGTAACCGACGTAGGGCGTGCCTTGCCGCGGGCAAGCCGTTCGAGACGTTTGCCGGGGTCCAGGTAGGTCGGGATCACGTGTCGGCCCCACGTTCCGTTGACGAGGCCCGCGAACGCACCGTACAGGCCGAGCGCCGCGGTGAAGAAGCCGAAGCCGCTCGCAACCCTGATCAACATGGTGGATTCGACGAACTCGCCTGCCGTGAGGACGGAAACGTTAATGGTAGTGGAGACGAATGCGGCCAGGAGCACGCCCGTAGTTCGAACTGCCGCAAGCGTGAGGACGAGGAGGATCACTGCCCACGGCAGCAGAAACTGGCCCATCCCCGTGTGGGCCTGTTCCAGGGGCAATGTAACGACGATGAACCTGGCGGAGACCACGAAGCACAGCCAGAACGCGCCGAGCACGGTGAACGCTGTGCACCCAGCCTGCTCCCCTGCCTGAACTCAAAGATACCCGCGATCATCTGGACAACGCCGCCCACGAAGAACTCGAGGGGCCGCGCGGCAGGAAAGAGGGCCGGATTGATGCCGGCATTGAAGAAACTCTGGATGATGTTTGCCATGCTGAATGCAATGAGGCCGAGCGGCGCAGGGTCGGGCGCGGTGAGTCCAGACGGCGGAGCCGCAGGTACGGACGACGACGGATTCGACACGGAAGTACCCTATCTGCGTCTCGTTTTGCTGCTCGTGTCAAGCTGGCCAACAGGTTGCGTATGGTTCGCCGGAGATGAAATCGAAGCGGGCACGTGACACTGGCAGGCTATGGACAAAGTCTCGGCATGGCGCTTCGATGGTGCAGCACCCCAGAGCGAATGATCATCACGAGCGCCGCCGACCTCAAGCACCACATCCGCCGTTCCACCATGCTGGAGTAGCCGCCTCCACCTTGCTGGGGCGAGCACACCTGAACGAATCAGAGACCGAGGCGCATCCGTCGGAGATCCACCAGAGGGAGTTGCTCCCTGTAGAAGCCCCGGAGAGCAATTAACGTGGCCTGCTGGTGATTTTCACTTGCCACATAACCGCGGAAATTCGGGCGGTATTGAAACCGACGCCGACGGGAACGTGAATGCGAGCGCCGTGTATTGAAGTTCCGCGTCGCCGCGAATACATCCTCCGGTTGCCGCGGTCGCCCGGCGCGGGTAGCATAAAATGATATATGAGCGCGCCCCAACATCAAGGGGGGATCAGTCGTGGGTCGAATTCTTATTGTACTTACCGGTGCAAGCTACTGGACATTCAAGAATGGACATCGCCATCCGACTGGATATTGGGCCGAGGAATTTGTAGCACCCTACAGTGTCTTTACGGACGCTGGCTACGAGGTCACCGTGGCAACGCCGGGCGCCGTTATCCCCGTCGTCGACACCATGAGCCTGCAGCCCCGGTACGCGGGCGGCGAGGAGAACATGCTCAAGGAGACGGCGGTCATCGAGTCGGCCGAACAGCTCCGCCATCCCGTCGCCATCAAGGACGTGCGACTCGAGGACTATGACGCGGTCTACTACCCGGGCGGGCACGGCCCAATGGAAGATCTCGCCTTCGACGCGGACTCCGCCGTACTGCTCCGCAAGGCACTCGCGTCGGGCAAGCCCCTCGCCATCGTCTGCCACGCCCCTGCCGCGATCCTCGCGACCCGCGACGAGCACGGCAAAACGCCCTTCGCGGGCCTCAACGTGACCGGATTCTGCAACGAGGAAGAAGAGGGCGTCGGTTTCGCCAAGGACGCGAAGTGGCTGCTGGAGGACGAGCTGAAGAAGCTCCCCACCAAGTACACACGTGGTCCCGCCTGGGAGCCGTACATTGTGTCGGACGGCAACCTCCACACGGGACAGAATCCGGCTTCGTCGGGGCCGCTGGCGCGGGAAGTGGTCAAGGTTCTTTCCTGAGACCGGAGTTGGGATCCGGACATCTCAGAAGCGGCCCGGCGGCACGCCAACCTGGCTCCTCCTCCGGAAGGTGCACCCATGTCCACGCAGAACACCGCCCACCCCCTCCAGGGCCGCGTCGCGGTTGTGAGTGGGTGGTGGGGTGGCAGCGGGTGGGCGTCGGCGGGTTCGTGATGTGGGTGTGCTGGTAGTAGGTCCAGGACGGGGTTGTGGTCGCTGTCATGGGGTGATCAAGCGGGTGTTGTGGTGGGGCTGGCTGGTTGGTTGCTGGCTGTCATGGGTTTCGCTGTTCCTGTGTGAGGGGTTGTCGGGGTGGGGTGGGCTGGGCTGTATGACGGTTCAGGGGGTTTCGGCGGGTGAGTTCCGGGCGGGGTCGGCTGGGGCTGCGCTGACGGGGGGTGTGCTGTTGGCCCGGGGGGGTGTGGTGGTGCGTCGGCTTCTTGCGGTGGATGGGGAGGGGACGCTGTCGGCGCTGCATGTGCGGATCGCGGCGGGGTTGGCGGGTGTGTCGGAGCGGACGGTGTGGCGGTGGCTGGCTGATGGGCGCCGGGGGCCGTGTCGAGGCGCGGCCGCGGTAGGACGGGTTTTCGCTGAGTGACGCCTTGTGGGAGGTCCTCGGGGAGGCGGGTGGGAACGTCGCGGGAGTTGCGTCGCAGGATGCTCCGGGCCCAGGAAGAGGGGGTTGTTGGAGGGGTGGGGTGCGCAGTGTGTGCTCTCGCTGCCGACGCTGCACCGGGTGATCAAGCGGGATCTGGGGGCGGGCCGGGTTCTTGAAGTAGCTCGTCCGGCAGGGGCCAGGGTGGGGCTGGAGCCGAGCCGGTATGACCGGGCGTTGGCAGTTGTGGGGCTCGTGGACGGGGCGGGTGGTCCGCTTGTTGTCGATGGGCCGGCCGTCGACGTGCCGGTGCTGGAGGGCGCCGCGGATGCGGGGGTGCGGGGCGGCGGTGTGCGGTTGTATGTGCCGGGGGCCCGGCTGGTGTCCACACGGCAGGTGGCCGCTGTGGCGGAGGCTGTGGGGCATGCGGTCGCGGCCCGCGGGATGTGCTGTGTGTAGGGGGACACGGGCCTGGGGAAGACGGTCGCCGTCGAGCAGGCTTTGCATCTTCTGCCCGGCCGGGTGCCGGTGTGGCGGGCGGTGGCCGGCCGGGCACCCGGTCTGCCACGGCTGCGGGCCTCGCTGTGTGAATCGCTCGGGCTGCCGTCGGGGGCGCTGCCGCACCGGGCCGGGCCGGCCAGCCAGGCTTTGACGCGGGCACTGGCCGAGCCGGGTGTGCTGTTTCTCGATGACGCCCAGCGGCTGACGCCGCCATTGCTGGATTACCTGCGGCAGTTGTGGGACGCGCCGGGCTGTGCGGCGGCGCTGGTGCTGTGTGGGGCCGGAAGCGAGCGGGCCCTTGCTCGTGCTTCGGCAATGCGCTCGCGAGTGCTGACCTGGCATCAGGTCGGCCGGCTTGAGCCGTCTCAAGTGCCGCAGGCGCTGACCCTGTTCCATCCGGTGTGGGCGCAGGCGAACCCGGAGGACCTTGCGCGGGTGGATGAGCAGATGGCGCGCGGCAATTTCCGCACGTGGGCGAAGATCACGTCGCATGTCTACGCAGCCCGCGAGCGCGGTCCCGCACGGCGTGTGGACCGGGAGTTGATCGAGCAGGCCTGCGCGCGTCTTGGCCCTTACCCGTGACGGTCCGCGCTGCTCGGAGGGCTCGTGTACGGGGGGCCTTCACCTGTTCCGACGGGGTGAACGAAGACGGGCTTCACGGAAAGCGGATGAGAACGAAGGGGCATGGCGTGGACGGGCAGCCGATGGCGCCGCCAGAGGATCCGGCCGGTGTTTTGGGGGAGGAGTCGCTGACGGCGTTGCGGGCGCCGGCGGTGCGTCGTCTGCTGGCGCTGCGCGCCGAGCGGCGGCTGTCGCGGGAGCATGTGCGCCTGGCTGGGGAGTGCCTGGGGGTGTCGGAGCGGACGGTGTGGCGGTGGCTGGCTGAGGCCTCCCGGTCGCCTCAGGCCGCGATCCGCCCCGGGGAACGCAGCGGTGACCGGTTCGAGGTCACCAGGGAGATCCGGGTGCTGTTGGCGTACTGGCACGGCAACGCTTCCGCGGTCTACCGCCAGTTGGTGGCCCGGGCCCAGACCGGCGGCCGTGAAGAGCAGCCGACGGCGGCGTCTGACTCCGCGGCTTCTCCCGCGGGCGCCCCGCCGGCTGCGGTGCCGTTGCTGGACCCGGTGCCGTCGTTGTCGACGTTTCTGCGCGCGGTGCGTCGTGATCTCACCGCGGGGGAGCGGGCCGGTCTTGCGACGGGACCGGATGCAGCACGCGCGCATGACGTCTTCGGTAAACGGGCGGCCTCCTGGCGCAATCACGTATGGGAGGCCGATCATGTCCAGGCACCGCTGCTGGTCGATGCCGACGGTGACCTGGTGCGCCCGTGGGTGACCTGGTTCATCGACACCGCCACCAAAGTCATCACCGGCACCGCGGTCACCCCTGGCGTTCCTTCCCGTGCCTCCGTGCTGGCCGCGCTGCGCGCCGCTGTGCTGCGTGAGGAGCCCTACGGCCCCGCGGGAGGGACACCGGAGCAGGTGCGGGTGGACCGGGGCAAGGACTTCCTGTCGACCACCGTCACCGCCGCGTTCGGCACGATGGGCGTGACGGTGAAGGACCTTCCCGCTTACAGCCCCCATCTCAAGGGCACGGTGGAAAACCTCAACCGAGCCGTTGACCGGATGCTGTTCGCGGCCCTGCCCGGCTACACCCTCACCAAGCCCCGCTCCGGCCGGCGACGCAAAGGCGTGGGCAAGCCGGAGACGTCCGATGCCATGTCGTTTCAGGACTTCACCGCGGAGGTGCTGGCCTGGACCCACTGGTGGAACACCGAGCACCGTCCCAAGGCGCTGTCCGGCCGTACGCCGCTTGAGGCATGGCAGGCCGATCCGACCCCTGTCACGGACATTCCCGCCGCCGACCTGTGGACGTTCACCCTGGAGGACGACGGCCGCCCGCGGAAGCTGACCAGTCATGGTGTGCGGTGGCGCGGGCGCAGCTACATCGCACCGTGGATGACCGGCCAGGCCGGCCGTACCGTCACCGTGCGCTACATGCCGCACCACGATCACGAGATCGACATCTGTGACGCGCGCGGCGGCTATCTCGGGCCCGCGCACCTCGCGGACGCGGCCACCCCCGAACAACTCGATGCCCTGCGCACAGCCCGTGCGGAGCGTGCCCGACGTCTGCGCGCCGAGGTGAAAGCCGCCGAGACGCTGCGCCGACAGCGCTTCGCCCCGGCCACCACGGCCGGGCCGGCCCAACGGCTGGGAGCCCTCACCTCCGCTCAAGCCGGGGATGAACTGGCCGCCGTCGAGCACACCGACGCCTCGAAGCTGGCGCTGCCGGACCTCATCCCGCCCGCCGCGCCGCCGGCCGACTGGCGCACACCGCCCTCCCTCGCCACCCGAACCACGCCGGACCGTCCAGTTTCGCTCCAGCCCGAACCCGTTCCCGACGGTCCGCCCGGACAAGCCGCAGACCCTGCTGAAGACGGAGACGCCACGTGACCGCGGCCACCTACCAGTACGTCGACCTGCCCGATGCGTCCGTGGTCACCACCCGCGCCCTGCTCACCGCCCGGGAGAACATCACCGACACGGTCACCGCGCGGGCCATGATGTGCATCCACGGCGGCGCCGGCTTCGGCAAGACCCTCGCCGTCAACACCTGCTTGCGCGGACTCGAACCGCACGAGGACGTCCGCAAAATCACTTTCCGGGCCCGTCCCACCGCCCGCGCGGTGCGCTACGAACTGTTCACCGCGCTCGACCTGGCCGGTGAACCGCCGCGCCACCCCAGCGAATTCGACCGCCTACTGAAAACCGCCCTGGCCGAACGCCCCCGCGTCTTCCTCGTGGACGAGGCCCAGTGGCTCAACGGGGAGGCGTGTGGGTTGCGTGGTTGGCGGTGAGGCGGGAGTTGCCTTTCTTCAGCCGTCTCGTTGATTCCTTCGGTGGTGCTTGCATGGTTCAGGTGCTGCCTTAACCGAGGTGGGCGTCGACGTGATGGCGGTGGAGAACGTGGGGGAGAGGCCTCTTCTTCGGCTGGTGGAGGGCGGGCTCACCGACCTGGTCCGTGACGCCGGACGGGTACCGGATGTGTGGGACTTCCAGGCCGGCTGCGCCCGCGCGTTCGCGAACACGTGGGTGGTGCGGGGGTTCGCCCCGAGCACGATCGGTGACTACACCTCCCTGCTTCCGCGGGTGCTGGCCCACTTCCAGGCGCCGGTGTGGCAGATCGAGCCCGTCGACGTGGACGCGATGCTGCACAGTCTGCTGCTCGCGGGCCGGAGCGCGGGAACCAGGCGCCGCTATCTGGACATGCTGCGGGCGTTCCACACGTTCGTACGCTTGCGCTACGCGACCGAGATCCACGCCCTGTATGGCACGACGGTGGCCGATCCGCTGGACCGGTTCAACCGGCTGCGCCACGTGTGGGACGAGCCTTCTCGCCGGCTGCCGCCCACGGCCGAGCGCCTCACCGCTTTCTTCGCTTTCGCCCGCGCCCGGCTGGCCGTCACGTCCGACTATCCGGCCGCGGCGCGCGATTACGCGCTGCTGCGCACGCTGTACCACTCCGCTCTGCGGCTCAGCGAAGCGCTCCGCCTGGATCTGTGCGACGTCCATCCCGGACTCGGCCCGTGCGGCAAGCTCCACGTGCGGTTCGGCAAGGCGGCCAACGCCTCGGGACCACGCCCGAGATGGGCACCCATGCTCGACGGACTGGACCAGATCCTTGCCTGGTACCAGAGCGACATCCGTCCCTTGTTCCCCGACACCGCCGCGCTGTTCTGTGACGCCTACGGCGAGGCCCTGAAGCCGGAGACCGTACGCGACCGCCTCTCACGTCTCCTGGATAGCGAAGGCCGCCCCGAGAGCGACCGGTTCACCCCGCACGACCTGCGCCGTGCCTGCGCCACGCACCACTACGAGCAGGGCATGGACCTGCTCACCGTCCAGCAGCTCCTCGGCCACCACCACATCGCTTCCACCATGGCCTACGTACGGCCCAGCCTCACCTTCGTCGAGGACGCCTGGCGCCGCGCCACGCTCATCGCCGTCACCGGCCTGGCCAGCTGACCTGGGAGCTCCGGATGACCACACCCCCTCCTCTCCGTGCCGTCGAACCCGCTGCTCCTGCGCCCGAGGTGGAATGGAAGCTGCGGATCGCCGCGGCACAGCGCGGCATCTGGACAGGCACGCAGCTGCGCTGCCTCCTGGCCGAGCGGGCCGGTCTCACACTGTCCGCCGCCTCGGTCTCCGCGCTGTTCACCAAGCAGCCCTCCCAGGTGAAGCTGTCCACCCTGGCCGCCCTGTGCGCAGCGCTCGACTGCACCCCGGGCGACCTGTTGACCTTGCGCGAACCCACCGCGTCCTCACCCTCCACGCCGCGCATCGCCCCCACGCCTGCTACGCCATCCCCGCAGCAACAGCCCGGACCCCGTCACCGGTCCCTGCCACCGCTATGACCGCGTCCAACTCCGCCACGCGTCCGCCCGCCACCGTCGCCAGGGCGTCGCGGACCGTCAAAGACAACTGCTCGGCCTGCCACCGACTGCGCTGGCTGCACCCGGACACGGGCCGTTGCGCATGGTGCTCCCGTACCTGCACCCTCTGCGGCGCTCCACGACGGTCCGCCCAGGATCTGTGCGCGGCATGCCGGCGCCGCTCGGCAGGACAACCGGCCCTGGGCCCCTGTCAGCACTGCGGGCGCCGACGTACCCTCGACGCTGCCACCCAGCGCTGCCGGGCCTGTACCGATCCCGCCACCGCACCACCGGCACGCTGTGCGCGCTGCAAAACCCTCGGGCAGTGGGCCAAGAGCCTGTGCAAGCGCTGTTACGAGCACTCACCACACACCGTCATGACCCGCGCGACCGGATGGGCCGAGCGCATGCCCGCCCCACCACCCTGGTGGAACGACTTCGCCACGCACCTCGCCGCCCACCGCCACCCCATCTACGCGGCCGACGTCGTCGCCACCACCGCGCGCCTGATCCTGACGACCACGACCGGCGACCCCCGCACACTGCTCGCGCACGCCCAACGCAACGCTCCGGAACTCATCGGAGCACTCGCCGACTTCTTCCGTACCCACCGCCACCTCGACCCGCCACCGCACCTCGCCGACAGCCGGGCAGCAGCGCGCCGTGTCCGCCGCATCGAAGCCACCCCCAGCCCACTGCGGCCCCAGATCGAAGGGTTCGCCAACTTCCTGCTGATCCAACGCGAGCAAGCCCGGCAACTCGGGCTACACCCCAACCACCTGAAAACCATCGCTGTGATTCCGGGGTTCGTAGTTGGTGTGGTGAGGGTGGCTTGAGCTGGGGTGTTGTGGATTCCTTGATAGCGGTCCCGGTGCTTGCGGGACGCTGGAGGCGATGCTGATGGGGCATCTGGCCTGTGGTTGTTCTGAGTTTGTTGATAACAGCGGAGTGCTGTTGGTGATAATGCCCGGCATCTAGAGAGCTGGTGCGGGTTTGTGCTGGTCAGCGGCTTGGCGTTGGGTCGGGTCTGCCGGTCCAGTACAGGGCGGTGTCGATGTCGCGTGCACTCCAGCCGTCGGCGTGTGCCGCGCCGTGGTGGAGGAGGCCGTCGAGGAGCTGGAGGTAGCGGCCGTAGCGTCCCGGTGTGGGGGTGAGGGGGAGGCGGAGGGTGTCGAGGGTGTGTTGGACGCGGCGGTCGTAGACGGCCATCCGCTGGGGTGCTGCTGCGGTCAGGATGGCTGAGGCGAGGGCGTCGCCGGTGTGGAAGCCGGGCAGTTCGGCGATGATGCTGCGTCCGGTGCGGGCGGCTTCGCTGCGGGTGAGGGTGGTGTCGCGGACGGCGGTGACGGCTCGCTCGGTGACGGCTCGTACGTGGGTGTCGGGCAGGGACATGAGTGCTGTCACCCAACGGGTTTGCGCGGAGAGCCGTTTCCATACGACGAGGGCTGCGATGTTCGTCTTGCCGAGGCTGCCGGTGTGCTCGGTGCGCTGCGCGACGTCGTGGAGGACCTCGTCGTAGTGAGGTGAGACGCCGGCGAGGTAGCTGGCGCGGGCGGGGATCAGGGTGTCCCAGGCCTGTCGGCAGAGGGCAGCGAACTCGTCGCCGCCCGGCGTCTCGGTGGTCGTCTTCATGTCCGCATCATGCCGTTCTGGCGGGTTGGCGGGTTCGGGGGCGGCTTGCTTCTTCGGCGAGGTGGTCGAGCTGGATGGCGTCCAGCGTTTTCTTGGTGATGCGTTCGGTGCCGTCGCAGATGGCGGTGATGGCTGCTTGGCGGATGAGGCGGGCGAGGCTTCCGATGCGGCCGGCGGTGCGCTGGTGGAGGTAGGAGGCGTGGCGGGGGAGTGTGCCGGGTGTGTGCTGGGTGAGGTCGAGGGCGTTTTCCATGTCGGTGATGAGGTTGGTGAAGGGGCGGGTGTTTCCGTGGCGGGCGGGGAGGGGGCCGCAGGTGATGAGGCTGGCGCGGCCGGCGAGTTGGGCGCCGCGGACTCCGGCGAACAGGGGTGTGGTGGCGACGTCGATGCCGGTGTAGACGAAGGTTGCTTTGATGCGTTCGGTGAGGTCTTTGAGGAGGTCGGCGGCTTCGGCGCCGGTGGTGGTGCGGGGGTTGAGGCGGTGGATTTCGTCGATGAGGACGAGGCGGACGCCGGCTTGGGTGTAGGTGTGGCAGACGGCGCTGGTGATCTGGGCCTGGGTCATGCGGGTGGTGACGGGGATGCCGAGGTAGCGGGCGAATTCGGTGGCGAGGGTTTTCGCGGTGGCGCCGGGCGGCACCAGCAGGTACGCGACCGGCACTTGTTGGTGGGTGCGTCCGGGCGGGGCGGGGTGTTTGCGGGTGTGGGCGAGGTGGCAGGTGCGTCCGACTTCGAGGAGTGCGGTGGTCTTTCCGGCCGCGGCGGGGCCGGTGACGATCAGTGAGGGCCGGGCGGTGTTCTGCTGGTGGCGGCCGAGCAGCATGAGGGTGCGGACCTGGGTGGCGAGGGTGTTGATGGCTGGGGTGCGGACGGTGACGAACGCGGAGTGGTAGGCGAGGCGTTCTTCTGTGCTGCGGGGTGCGTCGCCGGGCTGTGGCGGGGCGAGGGGTGGGGTGGTGGCGAAGTGCTGCCAGCCCTGCCAGGTGGTGATCGGCCACTCCGGCTCTGCTGCGTGCGTGCCGGGCAGTGGTACCTCGGTGGCGGTGTGGTGGTGTGCGGGGTGGGTCACCAGTTGAGGGCTTCCTGGGCGGGGTCGTAGAGGCCGAGGCCGGTGTACGGGACGGGCGCGTCGCTGTCGACGGTTTCCTCCTCGCCGTCAGCCTGCTCTGGGTCGTCAGGCAGGTCGTCGAGGTCGTCGAGACTGTCGTCGTCCCATCCGTCGGCCTGAGGGCCCGGGGTGTGGGGCGTGCGGTGGTCGGCCGCCGGCGGGGGCGTTTTCAGCGGTGCGGTGCGGGTGATCAGGCGTTGCTCGCCTGCGGTGGCGGTGCTGGTCTGGACGCGGCGCATGAGCTGGTCGAGGGCGTCGGCGAGGTCGGCTTCGTGGGTGTCGCGGTCGCCGTGGCGGGCGGTGATGGTTTTGATGTGCTGCCAGGTGGCGCTGTTGAACGGCTCGTGGATGTGGTCGCGGTGGATCCACGGGATCTCTGACAGGTGTCCGTCGGGCAGGCGGATCCAGACCTGGCGGGCGTCGTGGGGGTTGGTGTGGACTTCCCATTTGCCGCCGCGCGCGGTGACGGGGGAGGGCTGGCCGCGGTAGGGGGCGAGGATGTCCGCGTCGTAGGTGCGGTGGTCGATACGGATGCCGCGTTCGGTGATGGCCTGCCAGCGCACCGGCAGCAGTTCGAGGTAGTCGCTGCCGCTGAGGGGGAGGGGCACGTGGCCGGCCACGGCGATGAGCGCGGCCCACATCTGGTTCGGGGTGAGGGCCTTCTTGGGCAGGGTGGGGTGGCGCAGGCCTTCGTGGGGGCGGTGGTGGTAGTGGATGAGCCATTCGTCGAGCAGGTCCTGCAGATGGGCGACGCTGAAGCAGGCCTCGGTTTCGGCATCCGGTCCGCGGCGGGTGACGTCGGAGCCGGTGTAGCCGGGCAGGTGCTGGCACAGCAGGGCGTTGATGGTGCCGAAGGTGCGCTCGACGATGCCTTTGGCGGCGGGGGCGTGGGGCGGGGTGGGCTGGACGCTGATGCCGAGGGTTTCGCAGGCGGCGGTGAACGCCGTGGACAGGTAGATCTTGCCCCGGTCCACGACGATCGTCTCGGGCACCACGACCGGACGGGCGGCGGCGCCCTGAAGGCGTTCGTCCAGGCTCATCAGCCGTTTCAGGTGGGGGAGTTGGGTGTGGGCGAGGCGCAGGGCGTCGGGCCAGGTGGGGCGGGCCGGGTGTGGGACGGTCATCTCCGCCAGCAGCAGGGCCGC
The DNA here is from genome assembly GCF_040680195.1 of Streptomyces sp. NPDC052109. NCBI lineage: Bacteria > Bacillati > Actinomycetota > Actinomycetes > Kitasatosporales > Streptomycetaceae > Streptomyces > Streptomyces sp. NPDC052109. Next base: position 86,825 of record NZ_JBFAWF010000026.1, read on the forward strand.
ATCCACGGCCTTGGTGCCGGCCGGGCGCAGGACGGCGGCGAGGATGGCGCGGGTGGCGACATCTACGGCGATCGTGAGTTCGGGCCGGCCGGTGGTGCCGTCGTCGAAGACGGCCAGGACGTCCAGCCGCGTGGTGTCGACCTGCACCTGCTCGCCCGGCCGCAGCGCCACGGTCGGAGTGAACGCCCGCCTGCCGGCCGGGGAGGGCAGAGTGCGGGCGGGGCGGTGGGGGTGTTCGGCGGGACCGGCGAGTTGGTGGACGAGCCGGTAGAAGGTGGCCTGGGAGGGGACGGTCACTGTGCCGCGGCCGTGCCGGTCGGTAAGGATCTGCGTGACCAGGGGCATCAGGCCCTTGACGGTGCCTTTGGAGCGGCCGCGCTGGCGGCGCAGCGCTTCCTCGATGGCGGTGATGACGCGTTCGTCGGTGCGCCCGGTAGGCACGGGCCGGCGGGTGGTGCGGTGGTCGACCAGCCCCCACAGGCCCTGCTTGCGGTAGGCCAGGCGCATGCGCTGCACCGTGGTCCGGGAGACAGGTCCGAAGCCGATCGCGGTCAGCTCCGCGGCCTTGGCCTCCTCGCGCTGCGCGAGCGTGAACCGGTCGGGATCGTACTCGGCCCGGGGCACCCCGCCGCTGTCCGGCCCGCCGGGCAGGCCGGACTCCACCTCGCTGATGTGCCGCTGCCAGGCCAGCGCCTTGCGCCGCGCCTCCTCGGGCGCGGTTTCGAACAGACCCCACTGCGTCACGGCCTGGGGCATCTCGGCGCCCACGATGGTGAAGGACGGGTCGGCGAACAGATGCCCGGCCACGACCGTCTCGTCTTCGCCTGTCTCGCCGGCGAGGTGGACCTGCTGCCCCGCCACAGCGATGACCTGCCAGACGCGGTCACGAAAACGGACGTGCGCTCCCACCTGCAGCACCGGCCGCCCGCCACGCCGCACGCTCATCGTCCATCCCCGCTGCCCGGGCCGCCGCGGCCGTTCACACCACCGGCGCCGGTGCTGACGAGGACCCGCTCGTGCAGCGGCGTCTCCAGGTCTGTCATCAGCTTTCCGTGCCATAGGGAGTGGAAGACGACGGGCAGGACTTCGATCGGGTCGCCCACTGCTTCCGCGCCCTCGATCAGCGGCCGCGGCTGTGCGAACGTCTCACGGACGGCGGCCGCGAGACCGGGACGGCCGGCGTTGCGGGGGTGGCGGTAGCCGGCCAGCCATTTCAGGTTCGCCGTCAGGGTCTTCTCCAGCGGCTCAAGGCGCCGGTAGCTCCAGCCGGCCTGCGCGCACGCCGCCTCAAGGACCTTCGCGGCCCGCTGCGCCCGCTCGCCGCCGGCCTCCGGATGGCTGGGGCAGTCGGCCAGCACAGCGGTGCCGTCGCGGTGGCGGGCGAAGAGCTGCGGCACCCACGAGCGCACCTGGCCGCGCGCGTCCCGCCACAGCAGACGGACCGGCCGCCCGGCCAGGCCGACCACCTCAGGATCGCGGTCCAGCACCATCAGCTGCGCCCGCATCGCGGCCGACCCGCAGGCCACATGCCGGCCGGTCGTGGCCGACCACCACTGGCCGGGCCCCCACCGCCGCCCCGGCACCACCGGGAACGCCGACACCGGCTCCAGCTCCTCGAAGGCCACCGCGAGGACCGCGTCCGCCCACCGCTGCTGCACCACCTGCCCGATGGGGTCGACGAAGACCGCCTCCCACTCGGATCCGGTATCCGTCTGCATGTGCTGTGAGCGGCCGCCCGATGCGGCCGCTGCGTCCTTGCTGCCCACGCGCCCCAGTCAAGCCCGTCCTGCCTGTGCGGCGGGCGGCTTCACGGATTTTGATCACGAGTGCCGGGCGATGAGGTACCGCCCCGGCGGACGACGGCCCGTGCACGCCTGCCGGCTTCCTGATGCGTGCTCACCGCCCTTTTGCCTGCTGCTCGTTGTGATGGTCGGCGAGTGCTTCGGCGAGGACATCGGCCGGCAGACGGGCCCAGCGTGCCAGATCCTCCAGTGCCATCCCGGCCGTGAGGGCTCCTGCTGCGGTCTCCCGTACGGCCTGCTCGATCAGTGTGGCGGCATGGCCGAGGTTGCCCAGCAACTGCTGCGCGGCGTCGGCGGTCTTGCCGTACTGGGCGCCGCGCAGCTGGGTCAGCTGCTCTTCGGCGTCGTTGACCAGGCTGGTGATCAGCGCCCGCTGCTCGGCCGGCACCGCAGAGCGCCACGTGGTGCCCGAGCCGGGCGCGCTGCGTTCCTTGGACAGGAGGCGCAGCTGTCCGGCCATGGTGACGGGCTGGTGCTCCTGCCTCAGCCACCACGGATCGTTGCCGTAGCCGGGCGGGTCCCCACCGCCGCGGCGGATCCGGATGACCGCGCCCATCCACGAGGTCAGCGGGCCGCCGTAGTCGGTGGCGGCCAGCGGCCCCAGCCACCCCCGCCCGACCCGCTCGCCCAGCCGGCGGCAGAACAACCCGTCGGCGGGCAGCGGCCGCGGCCGCCCGGCACCGCTGTCCCTCCACACCAGCTCGGCCATGACCGGGTCCAGCAGTGCGTCGGCGACGGCCACCACTTCGGGGAAGACGACGGCGTCCCGGCCCACGATCCGCCACCGCTCCAGCTCTGTTCCGGCGTTGCCGCCCGCGACCTGGTGCAGCCGCTGCGGCCAGACCGTCTCCCGCTCCCAGTGCAGGGCCTGTTCCCACCACCGGGCGACCACCGCATGAGCCAGAGCGAACACCCTCTCCGGTTCTACTCCGGCCCGTACCGCCCGCTGCGCCACCCTGGCCCACCGTCGCTGCGCCGGGGCCACCTCCGGCAGATCCCGTACGTCCAGATGCTCCAAGGGCTGGTCGGCGTCCGCGTCCAGCAGCCACCGCCCGTGCCGGACACACACCCGCTGCCAGCGCGGCGCGTACCGCACCACCCGCACGACCGTCCCCGTACGCCGGGCCGCGCACAGGCGGCAGCCGAACGCCACCGGCCCGGCGACCGCGCCCCCGGTCCGCCACGCCGCCGCCGGCACCCCGTTCCTTCCGGCCGACAGCTTGGCGTCCTCCTGTCCCCAGGACGGCAATCCCCGGGCCAGGACGTCCTCCTCGACGCCGCACAGGCCCGCCAGGAGCTGCCGTCCGGCCGCGTTCAGCAGCACCTCGGCGTCGGCCCGCGCGCCCCCGCCGTCGTGCCCCGGCGGGTAGTTGCGCCACTGCCAGCACGATCGCAACACCTTCGCTTCCATCCCGTAGCGGCTTGCGATGCGGCAGATCAGCGACGCCGTCGTCTCTCCGGCGAAGGGCGCGACACGGAAGATCCCAGGAGAGAGACTGCCGCCCTGGACCATCCCGTCGGCGTCAGCCATTGCGGCTGCATTCCTCCCTCTCTGGTCCTGGCGGATCCGGCTGTCTGCGGCCACCGCGCCGGTCTGGGCGGGCACGGCGGCCGGGTGTGTGCCGGAGACCGGGCGGGGGCTGATTCAGATACGGGTGAAGCCGATGCCCCGGCCGACGTGGCGTGGGGATCGGCTTCACCCGGGGCTGGTGCGCCAACACCTGCCCTCCCTGCTGCGGTGGTTGGAGCCAGTAGCAATCAGGGCAGGCGGGCCGTTTCACGGGTGCCTGTGATGAGAAGTCTGCCTCCCTAGGCAGGGAGACTGTCGAAGCCAGAAGGCACGAAACTGAATCAACACAGGTCAATGCCCTACCGTCGATTTCCCCCAATCGGGTGAAGGGGCTGATTGAAACGTACCCGGTACACGGTCACGGACCGTAGCTTCACCCTCCCTGACCTGCGTCTTTGCCCGGATTTTCGGTGTACTCACGACTGTCAGTCAGCCGTGGTAGGACCGAGCGCAACGCTGTGACCTGCACTGTTTTCATCCGCTCAGGCCCTCCGGGGCCGCCCCGAGGGGGCCGACATGGTGGTGGACGGCACCCCCTTCAGGAAGAAGTGCACATTGGCGCACCGGTGAGGCAAATGCTTGACGCCCCCTCAGGAGTGCCATAGGGGCTGGGAAACTGTGCCGCAGTAGCAGCCCGTTCGTGCGCTGGGAGCGCCAACTCCCGCTTGAACGCACGCCTGGGCCACAGGTTGGAGCCAGATAGCACCGTCCGGCGATCGGCAGGTCGCCGGACGGTAGTCAGGAGAAATTTGATGGGCAGCAAGCCCTCTGCCGCGCCGAATTCCGCCACCGCCGAGTCGGTATCGTCCGACCACACCGTGATCTGCGGCCGATTCGGGATGCCGCACGCATGCGTGATCATTGCGTTCATCGTCACCGCGGCCTTTCTCGCTCCTCGCCCGCACAACGTCCAGGACGTCCTGCAGCTCCTTGCGGGAGCAGGCGGCATCGGCGCGGCGATCGTCGTCCTGGCCGTCGCACCGGGTCGAGGCGCGGGCCGTCTCGGCCGTCTCGTGCGCGCCTACTTCAGCGCCGGGAACTGAGGCGAGGACCATGGGACGCCGTGAGAACCCCGTCGACCGCACCGTGCCGGAGAAAGAGAAACTCGCCGACTTCCTGCGCGCCCGCCGGCACCACGCCCAGATGACCTACAAGCAGATGGCCGCGCGCAGCACAGTGGTGTCCGCCGCGACATTCGAACGCGCTGCTTCCGGTGCTGTTGTGCCGTCCTGGGAGACTATCCAGGAGTTCATCCTCGCGACCGCCGGCGAGGGCGACTTCCACCCCGAGCTCTTCATGGACCGTGCCCGCCAGCTTTGGATCAAAGCCCGCCGGGCCACACGGGCTCCCTTCTACGTCCGCCGGGCACCCGATCCCACGCTGCTGTCCAGTCCGGCAGACTTCGTGCGCGCCTTGCGGCACCAGCATGTGTGGGCCGGCTACCCAACGCCCGGTGAGATGGAGCGCATGTCCGGCCCCGGCATCCTGCCCCGGACCACGGCGCGTCGCATCATCGAGGGAGACGTGCTGCCGGTCGACCCGCAGCAGGCCATCGCTTTCCTGAAGGCCTGCTACGTCGTCAGGGCAGTGGATCTTCAGCCGTGGCTTGCCTCGGCTGTCCGCATCCTGCGGGACGTCCCGTCACGCTCAAGGAGCCTGGACAGCTGGGTCCGAGCCCATGAGCAGATGGTCCGGCAAGCTCAGACCGAATCTGCCGCCCAGGCCCCGCCATCGCCCTCCCAGGATAAACAGGCCGCATAGAGCCCCCGAATACCGATGTCGGCCAGGAGTTGCTGCTGAGTGGGGTGGAGGAGGGACCAGCCCTGACGCTGGGCGGTGATCCACTTCTCGGCCCGTGCGGTGTCCGGATGAGTGCGGGCGTGGTGGTAGGAGTACTGCCACCGCATCGGCCAGGGCGGGTTCCACCACGGGTCCAGGCTGGCCAGGACCCGGGCTTGAGGCGACATTCCACTCTTCTTGCGGGCGCGTTGGCGGTGTTCGGCCAGCCACCGCCCGATGGGGAACCCCTCGTGTTCCTCGCTGGCGTGTGGGGCGAGGTGCCTGTGCTGGGCTGCGTAGGAGCGGGCGTAGGCGACGTCGGTGTCGAAGCGCGGTGTGGTGGTCAGTCGGTGGGAGTCACGCGGGCCGACCCGCGCCCTGGCGGCTTCGAGGGTGATGCCGATAGCGGCGAGGAGGTGCTGCTGGTCGGGGTGAAGGCTGGTGTAGAGGGTGCACTGGCGCTTGACCCAGATACCCAGGGCGTCCTTCCCGACGGGAAGACCGCCCACCGTGTCGGTTCCGCGGCCGGCACGCATGCAGTCGCGGGCGCGGTAGTAGTTGCGCTGCCAGTGCAGGTCCCACGGCGGGTTCCACCACGGATCGATCGCGGCCAGTTGTCCGAGGTGCGGCGAGGCGGGCTTGCCTTTCCGGGCGCGCTGCTTGGCGCGGTTGCGCTGGCTGAACAGCCACATTCCGAGCGCGAATCCGCTCTGCCGTGTATCGCGTGGAACGGCCAGGTGCCCGTGGACGTCGGCCCAGGCCCGGGCGTGTACCAGCGCGCTGTCGAACCGGGCGCGGTGGTCGGGGCGCTGTCCGAGCCGGGGAACTCCCAGCGGCCTGTGCTGTGCGGCTACAGGAAGGCCTCCCACCGCTTCCGCACCTTCCTCGTCACCGTGTGGGCCACCCCGAACCCGCACGGGCGTAGCAGACGCGCTGGCCGTGGCGGCCGGTGCCTCGGCGATGGCCGTCTCAGGCTTCAGACCGAGCCTGGCGAGGAGATCGTGCTGGCCCGGCAGGAGCAGATGGTAGCGGCGCTGCTGGATGCGCAGCCACTCCTGCGCCGGCTTGTCCATGAGCGGAAAGCCCGCACTCAACTCCCCGCCCCCCACCTGCTGGAGCTGCTGGCATGCGTGCTCGTAGGAACGCTGCCAGCGCAAGTGCCAGGGCGGCCGCCACCACGGGTCGATCCGTGTCAAAGCCTCGGCACGGCCTGGCGACAGCACTCCCCGCCCCATCTGGCCGCGCCTGTCGGAAAGCCACCTGCCCAGTGGGTAATTCTCATGCACCGTGCTGACACTGACTCCCGCCAGGCTTCCGTGCTCCGCAGCCCAGGTCCGGGCATGGGCGAGCGCCTCCTGCTCCCCAGCGCGCTGACTGCGACGCCGGGGCCGGGCCTCCCGAGCCGCCGCGGCATCGACGCCCAGCCGTGCAAGGAGCCGTTGCTGCTCAGGATGCAGATCCGGATACCGGGTGCACTGCAAGAACAGCCACTCGCCCAGACTGAGGCCAGTACTGGGAAATCCTTCCCGCGCATCCAACGGGCCCTGTTCCGCGACGTGGCACCTGGCCTGGTGGTAGGTGCGCTGCCACAGGGTCGGCCACGGCGTGTCCCAGTACGGGTCCAGTGCCCGCAGCGCGGCGCTGCGCCAGGCAGGCATCCCGAGGCGGAGCATGCGCTGGTTGGTCATCCATGCTCCCAGAGGAAAACCGTCCTGGAGGGTGTCCGCCCGTGTGGCCAGATGCCCCCGCGCGGCCGCGTAGGCCCGGGCGCGGGTCAGGCCCGCTTCGAAGGCCTCGTCGGCCTGTCGGCTGTGCCCGCGCCGCCGTTTGAGGGGTAGCGCCTCTGCGGCTTCACCGCCGGCCTCCTGGAGGTACTGGGCGAGTTCGTCAGCCAAGGGACGAGGCCGGTGCGCGGGATGGACCTTCCACAGCAACCGCTGCCCGTCGCCATCCGGAACTTCCGCCGCCTTGCTGCACTGGTGCGCCCAGGCGAACAGCGGTCCGTCCATGCACGATGTCAGGTGATCAGTGAGCCAAGGCCGCAGCAGACAGCGCGCCAGCTCACTGATGAGCTCGGGGAGGTCCCCCAGGCAGAAAGGGAGGTGGCCGCGCACCTGGGTACGGCGCCTTATCGTCTGGTCTGCCAACATCCCGGCAACGGCCACCGTCTCCGGATAGGTGACCAAGCCGCGGGCCAGGACCCGCCACCGCCCGGGCTCCTCGCCCTCGGGAACTGTCGTACACAGCCTCGCCGGCCACGTAGTTTCTTCCGGCCACTTCTGCGTCCACCACCAGGCTGTGACCGCCTCAGCAACCTCGAACGCCGAAGCAGCGACGGGGGAGCGGTGCAGCAGCCTGCGGTGATCCTCCTGCGCCTGGACCACCTCCGGGCATCCGGCCAGCCCGACGACACGGCCTCCGCTGCCAGGCACGCCCATCAGCCAGCACCGGTGGCGTGGGCAGACTCGCTCGTGCGCCGCCAGGTACACCCGGGCTGGTGCCACGCGACCGGTCCGCGCAGCCACACAGCCCGGGCACGCCGGACCCCAGGCAGCAACCGTCTCCACCCCGTTGCCGAGCCGCGCCGCCGGCCTCTCCTTCGAGGGGCCCAGCGGCTCCTCCCGCGTCCAGGCCGGCAACGCACGGCGTAAGCCCACCTGCGGTACACGACACAGCGCCGCGACCCGGTCCCGGGCCGCGGCGTTCAAGAACACCTCACTGTCGTCCCGTAGGGCCCCGGCGACGCCCTGCTGGCCAGCTACTTCGGTAACCGACGACAGCAGATTCCGCACCGTCAGGCCGTACCTGTCCGCGATCCGCCCCAGGAACGACAGCGTCATCTCACCCTGCAGGGGAGCCACCCGAAACGCACTCGCAGCCAGCAACAGCTTCCCCACCCATCCCGTGGCTTGTGACAACGATCGTGCTTCGGCTCAACGAGCTGTGACTGAGCGTCCGACTCGGCGAGTTGAGTAATCTCGGCCAGGCTCAGGGCAACCTGATCGTTGACGCACAGCTTTGTCGCCGACCGAGGACTCACCAGTAGGCGCGGTCGTCCCAGGACCGGAAGTCCGCGTACTCGACGGGGTCATCGTCCTCGTCAAGGGCGGCGAACCCAGGCGTGACCAGCTTGCCGCGCTGCCAGTCCAGGAGGGTGTCGATCAGGCCGCCCTTCAGCGGCGGGCCCTGGTCCGCGTGGCGGGGCCAGACGATCAGCGGCCAGGTGTCGGGATCCTCGCCCTCGGTGAGCCAGCCGAGGGAGTCGCCGTCGATGGAGTTGGCGAACGGGACAAAGCCGCCGGGCTCGGGCCAGATGGCCAGCGGGTACCACTCCGCGTGGCCGTTCTTGAGCTGTCGGTAGGCGTCCACGGTGTCCTCGACATGCGTGAGGAAACGCCGCTCACCAGTCCGCAGCGGGGTGTGGAAACGCAGCCACCCGCTCCAGATGCCGGCGCCGTACTCGTCCATCAGCCGCACGTATTCCCCGGGCAGCCTTGTGCCCAGCTCGGCGAACAGCCCCTCCCAGGAGCCCTCGCCGAGGTACGGCCGCTCGGGCGGCGGCGACAGCAGCCGCAGCGCGTCCAGCCCGGTGCCGGTCTCCAGCGCGACCCGGCGCTCGGCCTCGGTGAGCCGGGGCGGGACCGGCGGGGGCGGGGTCCACGGCTCGGCGTCGGGAAGGAAGGCCGTCCGTGCGACGGTGCCCGGCAGAGGGCCCAGTAGCGGGCCGGGAGGAGAAGGGAGCTCCCAGGTGTCGCGGACGGTGTGCCGCAGATAGCCGGTGAGCGTCAGGCCGTACCGGTGCCGGCGGAGCAGGCCACTGCCCGGCACCGCCCCCGAGTGCCGCACCACCACGGTCCACGCGTCGGGGTCGTCGGAAACCGACGTGTCCCAGAACAGTACGTCGCTGCCCCGCGTGCAGCCCCAGGCCAACAGGCCGCCGGGCTCGGGGTGGAGCACGGGCCGCTCGGCATCGGGCAGCTCCCGCGCCTCGATCCGCGCCTCCCGGTGCGTCGCACGCAGCCACTCGCCGTAGTCGAAGCGGTCCCGCTGGACGCACGGTACGTGGATCCACACGTACTCACCGAAGTCCAGCGGGCCGTACCGGTCGGCGAGCCGCTTGTAGTCGGCCGGCAGCCGCAGTCCGAGCCAGTCCTCGACGGCCGCCCAGTCGACGGGAATGGGCGAGGGCGCGCGCTCCGCGGAGGGGGTGGTGAACGTGCCTATGTCCGATGTCAATTGACGTCCTTCCAGCGTGCGCCACGTACTCGGCAGATTCTTCCGTCTCTGCCGTCCGGGCGGAAACGGGCGGTGGCGGGTGTGCCGCACGGGTCAGACTGGCGCGCATGGAGGACGAGATCGCCCGCAGGGTGGCTGAACTGGACGCGGAGTCGACCGAGGTGGCCGAAGAAGCGCAGCACACGCTGATCGCCCTGGGGCCGCAGGTGCTGGAGCCGCTGATTGCGGCGGCCCCGGCGCTGAACCCGTTCGGGCAGCTGTGCGCCATCGAGGTGTTCACCGCGCTGGCCGACCCGCGCCCCGCCGACATCTTGATCGGCATGCTGAGCAGCGAGAGCGCGACCGTCCGGCAGTGGGCCGCCGAAGCCCTGGCCGAACTGGGCGTCCGGCGCGCCGTGCCACGCCTGCGGCAGGCGTACAACGCGCTCCTGCGGCGCGGGGAGGCACCCGACGACAGCGAGGGCGAGGGGCTGCGCTGGGCGCTCAACGAACTGGGCGCCCGCGAGACCGTCCTGCCGCCGCGGTCTGCCGCGCTGCGCGGCTCGGGCGGCGCACTGGACGGTCTGTGGCCGGTGGAACACCTGCCGGAGGTGATCCGGGACCTCGCCGACCACGGGCAGGCGGTGCTCTACTTCCAGATCTGGGAGCTCACGCCAGACGGCGGGCGCAGCGGCGTCGGCGGGCCGGGCATCGACTGGGATGTCGACCGCGACCGCCCCTGGCCCGAGACCGTCGCCTCCTGCCGCGACTGGGCGCTGCTGGCGGCGGAGGCGGTGGACGTGGCGCCGGACCGGGTGGTGACGATCTCCTGGATCGACGCGACAGATCTCCGCGTTGACAGTCCCCAGGAGGCCCGTGTGGTCGGGTAGCCGGAGAAACAATGGTCTCCGGCTACCCGACCACACGACCAGATGCCGGGCTCCCGGTCGTTGTCGGGGTCAGTAGTCGAGGTCGAGGTAGTCGATGTCGTTGAGGGTGACGTCGGAGAGTCCCAGGGCGCGGTTTCCGCTGTCTTGGAAGTAGATGTCTTTGAGTCCTTCGGCGATGATCTGGCACATCTGCTGGTCGCTGGCTCCAGTGTCACGGGCGTTGAACAGGCGTTGTGCGTAGGCCGGTGGGAGGTGGACGGTGAGGCGGCGGAAGCGTCCGTCGTCGGTGGTGCCGATGGGTGCGGTGTAGCCGAACCTGGCCCTGGTCTCCACCGTGATGCCCGTGGCGGTGGCGGCCTGTTTCCGGCGGCGTCTGCGTACCTGGGGCTGCCAGCGCGCCCGTACGGCCGCGTCGATCCGTTCGGCGATGGCCTGGGGCGGGTGCTTGCGTTCGCCCTTGCGGTAGCGCTCCACCGACCGCTGGCTGACCCCGATCTCCTGGGCAACGGCTTTGGTCGTCCTGAGCTGCTTGATCAGGAAGTTGATGCGTGCCTGGAGTGTCTTGGGCGGCTGGCGGGTGAAGCCCTCCCGGTCGGCGCGTTCGATGGCGTCGTCGATCTCTCCCACAGCGCCTACTCGCCTTCGTCCAGGACGGCGTCGCCGCCTTTGATGTGGCGGGCCGGGTTGTAGCCCTGTTCCATGAGGTCGACGGCCCACAGCATCGACTGGACGCCCTCCAGCTTCGCCAGGCCCGGGGTGGGTCCGAGGCGGAATCCGCCGGGTTGCGGCTTGCCGGACGCCGTGTAGGGGAGGAAGTCCAACGGGCTCGCGCCCGGTGAGGGGTAGACGACGCAGTCGGACAGCACGGCGAGCGGGTACAGGCCCGTCATCGTGGCCATGTTGCGCAGTTTGCGGTGCATGTTGACCCGCGCTTTGGAGATGACGGCGGCGCGGATGTCGGGGCGCCAGGTCGGCCGCTGAAGGGCCGGCCACCGCTCGCCCTCCTTGTAGTGCTTGCCCTGCGGGCGCTCGCGCAGCTTGCCGATGCCGCCCTTCACCGTGGCCTTGATGGCAGCCAGGACGGCCGCCATCGCCGGGTCGACCTCCTTGTGCCGCTCCATCGCCGCCAGGAACTCCGCGTCGGTCAGGTCCTTGGTGACGCCGAGGTCGGCGAGGGTGTCCACGTAGGCGGCCTTGAGGCGGTCGTGCCACGGGTCCAGGTACGCGCCGGTCTCGCGGCGCAGGTACCCCTCCAGGGGAGCCACGTTGTAGCCGAGCTCCTGGGCGTAGGCGACGGTGTGTGTCTGATACCAGGCAGGTTCCGTCGGCCGGGTGCCGTCCGGAGTGAAGGGCGAGGGCAGACGCGGGTCCAGCTCGACGTGGGAGAGGTCGACCAGCCAGGAGCCGGGGATCTTCGGGTTGAACTTCGGGCCCACGAAGTGGTCGGGGGCGGACAGGCCGACGACCAGGCGGGCCGCTGCGGCGAGGAAGGCGGTGTTGAGGTCCAGGCCGACGGCGAAGGGCAGGGTGCACTCCTCATCGGTGAGCAGGTCCACCGGCCGCACCGGCGTCGACGGGATCGTGCTGGACTGCCCGGCGACCACGATCCCGGAGCTGGTGGAGTGGACGCTGCGCGAGTCCGGTCTCGGTGCGCCGAAGCTCAACCGCTACGGCAAGGACTCCGACCCGCTGATCGTGCTGACCGCCGCGGCTGCCGTGAAGCTCGGGCTGCCCGAGCGCTTGGAGGGCCACGAGCAGCGCCGCTCCCTGCGTCTGCCGGAGGACCACCCGGTCGTCAAGCAGGTGGCGAAGGCGAAGTGGCAGCTCACGCAGCGCGGTTTCGGCCCGTGGGCGCGGATCTACCGCAAGGCGCAGGGACGCGAGCGGCAGTGCGTGCAGCTGGCGGTCCTGTCGTGGGACGCCCTCGATGAGCGGTCCTGGCCCGGCGTTGCCGAGATGGAGCCGGCCGACATCGCCCGCGTCCTCGGGGTGTACGCCCAGCGGGTCATCACGCCGCGCGGATCCACGGCCGTCTCGGGCCTGGAGCTGATGACGGCGCTGCGCCCGCCGACGAAGCCGGAGCGCGATGAGGAGACCGGTAACTGGATCTCGGGCCACAACCCGGGCTCGCTGGGGACGGAGCCGATGGACCCGGCGCCGCCGGAGGCCACCCCGGAGCACCCGGTCGTCGTTCAGTCCGGCTGGACGGGCGGGTTCCTCAATGAGGAGGCGTACCAGTGGGTGCGGTCGGTGGACTCCCTCAGCGATGAGGAGTGCATGATGCCCTTCGCGGTCGGCCTGGACCTCAACACCGCATTCCTCGCCGCCGCGGCCCGCCTGGTCGTTGGCCTCAGCGCTCCCGACCACTTCCACGCCCCGAAGTTCAACCCGAAGATCCCCGGCTCCTGGCTGGTCGACCTGTCCCACATCGGGCTGGACCCGCGCCTGCCCTCGCCGTTCACACCGGACGGCTCCCGTCCGACGGGCCCGGCCTGGTACCAGACGCACACCGTCGCCTACGCCCAGGAGCTCGGCTACGACGTGCACCCGATCGAGGCGTACCTGCGCCGCGAGACCGGCGCGTACCTGGACCCGTGGCACGACCGGCTCAAGAACGCCTACGTCGACACCCTCGCCGACCTCGGCGTCACCAAGGACCTGGACGACCGGCGGTTCCTGGCGGCGATGGAGCAGCACAAGCAGGTCGACCCGGCCCTGGCCGCCGTCCTCGCGGCCATCAAGGCCACGGTGAAGGGCGGCGTCGGCAAGCTCCGCGAGCGCCCGCAGGGCAAGCACTACAAGGAGGGCGAGCGGTGGCCGGCCCTTCAGCGGCCGACCTGGCGCCCCGACATCCGCGCCGCCGTCATCAGCAAGGCCCGGGTCAACATGCACCGCAAGCTCAACAACATGGCGAAGATGACCGGGCTGTTCCCGCTCGCCGTGCTCTCCGACTGCGTCGTCTACCCCTCGCCGGGCGCGAGCCCGCTGGACTTCCTCCCCTACGCGGCGTCCGGCAAGCCGCAGCCGGGCGGCTTCCGTCTCGGGCCGACGCCAGGCCTGGCGAAGCTGGAGGGCGTCCAGCCGATGCTGTGGGCGGTGGAGCTGATGGAGAAGGGCCTGAACCCGGCCCGCCACATCAAGGGCGGCGACGCCGTCCTCGAGGACGGCGAGTAACTTCCCACCTCGCCTGCCTCACCCGACCTCCACGCGAAGGACCGCACCGATGACCTCCACCAACAGCATCCGCCCTCGATGGGCACTGCCTACCCGCCCGCCGGGCCACGACCCGATCCTGTTTGCCCGGGCGATGCGCGACATGCGCCTGACCTGGCGCGCCCGCGGTGTCCTGGCCGAACTCGCCACCGGATATACCGACGACGACCGGCCCTTGATGCACCAACTGTCTTCGCTGACCCGCGAGGAGCGGCTGGCCGCCGAAGGCCGAGAGGCGTTCCGCAAGGCCGTCGCAGAACTGCGCACGCTGGGCTACCTCGAGCCCGAGAGCGACGGTGTTGCCGAGCGCTTGGCCGTGAACCTCGACGCGGCCAAAGACGCCCGGCTCGTTCACGACCGGTTTCACCGTGATGCCGATTACGACGGGAGGTAAGCCGTGAACGAGATCGAGGACGCGATCGAGCGTGCCGACCGCGAGGCGTTCACCAAGGAGCCGCCCAAGACTCTCAAGGGCCAGATCGGCTACCTGATCCGGCAGCTCGGCAGCGCGAAGGCCGTCGCCCAGGAAATCGGCGTCACCGCCGACTCCGTCAACCGCTACCGACGCGGCGCCCGCAAGCATGCCCGTGCCGACGTCGCCGCGAAGATCGACGACGCCGTACGGAAGCGGTGGCAGCCGCTGGTGCGCAAGCGCCGGCAGCGCCAGGCCGCCACCACGGGCGGGATCACGGTGGAAACCCGGGCCCGGTTCGGCTACACCGCGCCGGTTGGAACGACCGACGACGGACGGTTTCGGCGACTCACCGTGCACCTTCCCCCGGAGTATGCGCAGCGCCTCTTCGACGCCCGTGAGGCGGGGGCAAGCGACCAGCAGATGCGCGGAATCATCGCCGAAGGTTTCAAGGAGATCTATTTCCAGGACGGCGGCGGTCGCGCTATGGGACTGTCCGACGTGGAAATCAACGACATCGACTACCTGGACCTCGACTACTAATCCGGAGCCATTCTGTGGCGCATTACCTGGACGACTGAGCCAAAGCACGATAGTTGTCACCAAGGCAGGCGTGCTGTCACCAGGGCCACCGGGGGGCAAGTGCTGAGCCGAGTTCTGGACGGCTGTGCAGTCTCAGCTGTCCACCCCGGCTTCCCACTTGCGTCGGCGCAGCATGTAGTCACTGAAGAGGTGTCGGCTCTGGTCGAGCAGTTCACCCACCTCTGCGTCGCCGCGCCGCCCGTCAGGCGACGGATGCCAGCGCTGCACTGATTGCGCGGCCCAGGTGCGCAGCTTCATATCCGGGTCCTGGAACAGACCGACCGCCGCCCGTAGCGCCACGGTGCCGCCGCGCGCGTCGAGCAGCCGGAACGCGCCGACGCGGACGTGCCGCGGCCGATCGGTACTGGTGCGCTCCAAAAGCCAGTCGGCGGGTAGTTCCTTGGCCGAGGGCAGCAGGGCGGCGGCGGTCTCGCGGACGACACCGGCGGCAGGGTCGTCGAGGAGCGGCCGCAACTGCTCCGCATCCGCGCAGTCCAGCGCCCGCAGCCCTGCCACCGCTCGCGCTCGCACCCCGGCCGCCGGGTGCACGAGCAGCAGCTGCAGCAGCCCGGCGTCCGCGCGGTTCCCGCACTCGGCCAGCCCGATGACCGCACCGGGCGGCAACTCGGGGTCGTCCGGTGTCGTGCACCGCTCCCGGTACCAGACCGCCGGGTCAACACCCTGCTGTCGTACGACATACCGGGCACAGGCACGCACGAGCGCGGAACGGTCGCTGAGAAACGGCTCCGCCTGCTCTGACCGCCCCGCCCGTCTCAGCGCGGTGACGCCGGCCGAACGGGTACGCGGGTTGCGTGCGGACAGCAGTGGAGGCAGCACACCCTCGTAGGCATCCTCATCCCCCAGAGCCGTGAGCGCCGCTGTGGCACACAGGTCCTGGACCACGGTGTCCTGGTCCCCGGCGGCCGCGCGGGCCAGTTCAGCGGGATGGAGCAGTTGGCCCTCGATGGCAAGCCGGTACGCGAACCGCCGGACGATGCGGTCGGGGTCAGCGAAGAGAACAGCGAGCTGCCCGTGGGATGCCTGGCGCAGGATCTGGCCGAGCACATCGACGCCGAAGGCACCTCTGTCGCGGCGGCCGACGCGGAGGATGAGCGGCGCGAGGTCGAGGGCAGAGTCCACGTTCAGGGCCTCGCGCAGCAACTTCCGGGCGTGCTCGCGCACTGGGCCGACCCAATCGGCGCAGCGGATCACGACCAACGGCAGCAGACCGGGGTATCGGACCGACTGACACACCGCCTCCTGACGGATCCTCCCGTCGCGGTGACAGAGGGCGAGTGCGAGCCGAGACTCGCCGAGCTGAGTCAGGTCGGCGGGCAGTGGGGCGGAGTGCTCCCACCACGGCAGGAACTCAGGGCGGTGCCAGGCCACCTCACGCACTCCTGCGTCCAGCGCGAGCCAATCAGCGGGGTCGGTGACATCAAGCGTGCTGTGAAGCGGCGTACCTCCCGCGAGCCGCGTCGCTGCCGCTGTCCCGTCCTCGATGTCCTCAAGCATTCCCGCCCCTCCAGCAGTCGTACCAGGTGATCGTAGGGGCGGGGTTCGCGTAGGGCTCGCCAAATATGGCCCGTGACCGCCAAGGGCCGCCGTTCGGCACCCTGCCCACCAGAAGCCAAGCGCGGGGACATCGCCCCTGCTTCGCTTGCCGCTGGCGACAGGTAGCGCGCCGCATCGGTGACAACCACCATGCTTTGTCCTACTGAAGCCGCAGGCCAGCGGATGCCGGTGGTGACAACTATCGTGCTTCGGCACACCCGTACCCGGACCCGAAGAACGAGGCCGAACGCGCGGCGAACCGCCAGGCCGCCGACGACTACCAGCGCCAGGAGGAGGAAGGCGCCGACTTCCTCGACTGGGAGAGGGAGCTGGGGTGGCGCTGACGGAACTCGAGGCCCTCGCGGCCCGCGTGCGCTTCGACCTGGCGAGCGCAGGCTTCACCCCGGTGGCACCCGACCACGAGGACGACCCCGCGGGTGGCCTGCTCGTCTTCGTCTACGAGGACCACGTTGCCGTCAGCTGGGGTATGCACGACCGGCTCTGTGAGGCGGCGACCGACATGCAGGACGTCGGCCGCCAGGGCGAGGACGTGGTCGTCCGCTACGAGACCACCCGCGCGGTGATGCACCTCGCGCTCGGCAGCATCCTCAACGCCTTCGGTTACCACGCCAGGCCGCACGCCCTCGCCTTTGGCCACATCATCCGGCCCAGCACCCAGTAGGAGGGGATCTGTCCATGCCCGCATCCACGGCCACCCGGCGCGCGTACCGTGAGGGGAGGACCCGCCGGGAGGACCAGATGAGCGCGCAGCCCGACCACGCACCCGTCACGCCGTACGCCCCCGCGCCCGGGGCGCCGGCCGAACTCCTCGCCCAGCTGCGCGCCGACAAGCGCGCGGAGAAGTGGGTGCCGGCGTTCGAGCGCGAGTGGACGGCCGCCCTCGAGGAATCCCGGCGCACGTTCTCCCTGGCCGGGCTCTACGAGGTCATCCAGGACTGGCAGGGGCGCATCGCGCACGCCCCGGCCGTCGACGCGTTCGTCGCCTCCGGCTACGACGACAGCGACTCCATCGACCTGGCGGAGCTCCGCCGGCGGCGCGGGTGAGCCCGTCGCCATACGCGGTCCGCGTCTCCGCCCCGGCCACCAAGGTCCTCGACTCCCTGCCCGAGCACGCGGTGGACACCGTGGGGGACATCCTCGCCGCGGCCGCCGCAGCCCCGTGGGGCTTCGGGCAGTTCGACACCGACGACGACGAAGGCGAGGACGTCCGCTACGCGGCCGTCGGCCAGCTCTCCGTCACCTACTGGATCAACCGGCCCCTGCACAGCCTGACGGTTCTGAACATCGTCTGGCTCGGGTAGCCACCCGTGACAACGGCCCGGCCCCGGCATTGCAGCTGCCGGGGTCGGGCCGTTTCCGATCGTATCCACCGCCGTATCCACCGGTAGTCACCCCGGCGGCAACGCGTAGCCAGGCGGTTGTCACCAGGCGCCGCGGGGCCGGTCGGCACCGAGCTGCACCTCGCGCCGGCACTCCGGGCAGTCCGGCAGCCCGTCCATCCGGCGCGGCCTGTCGACCTTCGCCCAGCTGAATCCGCACAGCGCCTTGTGCGTGACGCCCCGGAAGCGTTCGTCCTTGGTGGCGTGCGAGCCGTAGCCAGGCACCAGCCAGGTGAACGTCGCCTCCCCGTCGTACGGGGCGCCGTTCGCCCAGTTGTAGACCAGCTCGGTCGTGGTGCAGCGCATCCGCAGATCAGGCCCCGTCCAGCGCTTGCCGTACCGGATCTGCGAGCTGGCATCCACCGCGTCCGCGAGGCGCTCGAAGGACAAGTCGAAGTCGTGCATGTGATCCCACGAGCCCGGCTTCTGCTCGCGCATCAGCTTGCGGAACATCAGCAGCAGCCGCACCAGGTCGTGCTGATCGACCCGGACCGTGTGGGTCTTCGGGTCGTAGCCGTACGTCGGGTCGTGGGCGGGCTTCTTCGGCATCGGTCCTCGTTCGCGTCGCTACGGCGGTCAGCCCACCGCTGGACCTGCGGTGCGGCCGGGTGCTCAACGACCCGGGCCCGCCGGAGCCACGCCGACCTCCGCCGTCCGTGCGCCAACCGAACCGCCGTGGGCTTCGCGTCTCAAGCTGGCGGCGGCGTCGCGCCAGGAAGCTCCCCGGAGAAGGCCCACCACTGCTCGATGGTCCACACGGCGACGCTGGAGCGGTCGGTGGACATCCGCAGCCACACCTCCTCGCCGCCGGGCATGAGCGCGACCTCCAGGTGCGCTTCGTCCCACGTGCCCACCGGGTACATCCACTCGATGCCGTCGGGCCACGTCCGCATCGCCACCGTGCGCACGCTCGACGCTGCGGCGAAGGCGTCCAGCGCCGCCTTGGGCATCCGCACCTTCGCCGGCTCCCGCTCGATGCCCGCCACCTGGCCCCCTTCGCGTCGTGCGGCGGGCCCGCGTGTCCTGTGACAGCGAAGTGGGACCGATTGCCATCGGCGTTGGACCCATGCGGATGGCAGTGTGGTTACTCGTACTGCTCTACATGGGAATGACTTCCTCAGCCTCCGGTCCCTTTGGCCCATGGCCAGCGGTGTACTCGACCTTCTGACCTTCTGTCAGGCTCCTGATGTGGTGGTGCTGGATTGCCTTGTGGAAGACAAACAAGTCCGGACCATCCTCGTCCGGCTCAATGAGTGGTGTGCATCGTGAAGTAGCTGGTCACGGGCCTGGTGTGCGTCGGCTCCGGGGTACTCATGCTGGTGAGGGGCGGGTGACTTCGGTGGAGATCGTCGGTCAGCGGGCGACTTCCCCGTTTTTGTGAGGACGAGCAGGCGTGGGCGGTCCTCCCTCATCGTTGCCCACTGCCGCGGCGCCGCCTAAATCCGCTGGCCCCCATCGCCTCGTCCTGCGACAGTGCGGGAATGGAGTGGAGAGCCGTTTCCGTGGCAGACGTCGACGCCCTCGCCGAACTGCTCGGCCGGGACGAGGAGGTGACGGTCGGTCGCCGCGAGTCCGGCCCCGCCGAGGCGCGCAGCATGCTGGCCGCCCCCGGCCTGGACCTGCCCTCCCGCACGTGGACCGCGTCGGGCCCCGACGGCGGCCTGCTCGGCTTCGCCGCCCTCCATCCCGCGCCTCAGCCTGGCGAGCTGCGTGCCCAGTTTGTCGTCGCCCCGTCCCCGGATGCACCTGCCGTCACCGCGACGCTCCTGGACCGCCTCGACGTCTGGGCCGCCCACGACCTGCCGACCCCTGACACACCGGTGACGCTGTATCAGCTTCCTGGCTGCTTCCCCCACGACCAACTCCTCAGCCGCGGCTGGACCGTCGTGGACAGCAGCAGCCGCCTCACCGTCGACCTGGACGCCATCCGCCTCCCCGAGCACCCCGCGCCCGCGGTGCGCGCGGCCCGGAACGAGACCGACCTCCGCACCGTCCACTCCGTGCTGAACGAGGCCTTCACCGACGACCCGGAGCACCCCCACCCGGACTTCGACGCCTTCCACCACGCCCAGCGCCGACGCGAGGGCTACAACCCCGACTTGTGGCTCCTCGCCGAACTCGACAGCGTCCCCGCCGGCGCCCTCATCGCCCGGGACCCCGTCGACCGCGCCTGGATCGCCTGGTTCGGCGTCCACCCCGCCCACCGCCGCCACGGCCTCGGCGCCCAACTCCTCACCACCGCATTCAGCCTCCTCCGCGCCCGCGGCCACCGCACGGTCGGCGTCGACGTGGACACCCACAACACCGGCGCCATGCAGGCCTACACCTCCGCCGGCATGACCCTTCTCGGCGCGGCCGACCAGTGGCGCAGGACCTACGTCTGAACCCGGCGCCCGCTCTGCGTCAGGCAAGGGCGACGCCGCCGGTGGTAGGCCCAGGCGAGAGCCAGAACGATCGGTGGAGATCGCCGGTCAGCGGGCGACTTCCCGGTTCGTCAGGACGAGCAGGGCCCGCACCAGCGCGGTCGCCCACCTCGGGTCGGTGCGGACCTTGCCGAGCACGCGCCAGTTCTTCAGGTGCGCGAAGCCGTGCTCGACCGGGGCCCGGACCGCGGCCAGCGCCTTGTTAGACAGCTTCTGGCCCCTGGTCAGGGGCCGGTTGCGGGCCGCCTTGTAGCCGGTGATCACCGCCGGGTCCGCGTCCGGGCCGCTGTCGTCGAGGCCGACGAAGCCCAGGTCGGCGATCGCGCCGAGGCCGGCCGCGCGCAGGTGGGCGGTCAGTTTGTCGTGGCGGAAGGCGGTGATCTCCGAGGTGCGTCCGGGCCGGACCGCGCTCACCCAGACCAGTCGGCCCTTGTCGTCGGTGAGCGCGATCACGAGCAGGCCGTGGCACTTGTGCTTGCCGGAGTAGTTCTTCCGGTTCTCGGTCCCGGTGCGGCGGTGGGTGCGGATCAGGGAGCCGTCCAGCAGGACCACCCCGCCACCCGATCGTGCGATCTTCTTCAGCGCGCGGTCCAGGCGCGGGGCGCGGGCGGTCAGCAGCCCGACGACTTCCCGCACCCACCGGGACACCGTGGTGCGGTGCACCCCGTTCCCGCCGGCCAGGTCGCCGGGCCGTTGGTCACATCGCAGCACCGCCAGCACGATGGCGGCGATCTTCCCCGCGGACAGGGCCCGCCACCGCGATCCGATCTTCTTCAGGTGGCCGCGTATCAGGCAGCTGAGCCAGTTCAAGGTGGCGCTCGACAGCGGCAGGCGAGCGGTGTAGACAAGACCGTCGGGCCCCCGGCGAGGCTGTTGCTTTTCTTCACAGCAAACTCAACTGCCGCCGAGGGCCCTCCAGTTACGCCACTGCGGCTGCCGGGCAGGCGCGGCTACAGGCGCGCGGTGAATTTCCCGTCGCCGCGCTTGTGCAGCCAGCCGCGGTCCGCGAGCTTGACCAGCTTTGCCCGCAGCGGCTCCAGCTTCCCGCGCACCTCCACCTGAAGGCCCAGCTCTTCGCCCACCGCCCGCACCTGCACCGGACCGCCGGCGGCCCGTACGATCGCCAGGATCCGGCCGTAGTCCCCGGGAAGCGCGGCCTCGTCAACACTGTCGCCGCGGTGCGGGACCAGCAGCACCGCCCGCCCGCCGACCTGCGCCGACGCTGGTGCGACGGCAGCCCGTTCCCCGGCGATCTGCTCGCTCATCCGCGCCAGAACCCGCTCGGCGACTGCGAGTTCGTCCCGCTCGGCCCGCACCTGGTCCAGTTGCTTGACCAGCTGTTCTTCCAGACTGTCCAGTTCCGCGCGGTGCGCGGCGATCCGTTCCAGTACCTCGGGGTCCACCATGCCCGGGAGCGTAAGAGCCCCCGGGCCGGAACGGACCAGAACCCGCGAAGTCCTCCCTGCCCAATGATCTACACGGCAGACTGCCGCGCACGACCAGCACGAGCACCGGGGCACGGAATCACACCAGGCCCGTGACCTGCCACTTTACGATGCACACCACTCATTGTAGGCGCGACGGGCGCTGCCTTTGGCAATCCCCTGGCCAATCAGGTAGTCGAACAGGCGGCCATGGAACAGGTCATGGCTCACTATCGTGGCTTGGGCTTCACGGTCACCGACGTGTCAGCCCATAAATGTGGCTGGGATGTCACCTGCACGGCGCTCGACCATGGTGAACTGCACGTCGAGGTCAAGGGGATCTCCGGTCCGCAGGCGGCGTTCTTGTTGACGGCCAACGAGTACAGAACGGCAGCTGCCGATTCCTGCTGGCGCTTGGCTGCTGTGACCGATGTACTCGGCAGTCGACCGACGATCACCGTGCTGACAGGAGCCGAGGTTGTGACGGGTAGCCGGCCGATCGTGTACGAGTACCGCCCACACGTAGGTGATTGACGACTCGCGGGGGGTTGCGTCCAGGGAAGTGGTGTACGGGTTCGACCTGATCCGGGGGTTTGCTCCGGCGTCGGGATGATGCCCGCATAGATGAACGGCCACCGGCTGATCTTCGAGGTGTCGAAGCCCGAAGGAGATCAGCACGATGACCGCACCCGACAGTCTGCCCCTGCACGCTCTCACGGAGGACAACCTCGCCGCGGCGAGTCCCGATCTGCTGCGCGCGATGGTCAAGACATTCGCCGACGCCCTCATGTCCGCCGAGGCCGACGCCCTCTGCAACGCCGAATACGGGCAGGTCAGCGACGAAAGGGTCAACCACCGCAACGGATATCGCCCGCGCGAGTGGGACACCCGCGTCGGCACCGTCGAACTCGCCATCCCCAAGCTCAGGTCGGGCAGTTACTTTCCGCACTGGCTACTGGAACGACGACGTCGGGCCGAGCAGGCCTTGGTCTCGGTGGTTGCCACTGCCTACCTGCTCGGTGTCTCAACCCGCCGGGTCGAGAAGCTCGCCGAGTCCCTCGGGGTCACGCAGCTGTCGAAGTCCCAGGTGTCCGCGATGGCCAAGCACCTGGACGAGCAGGTCGCCGCCTTCCGCAACCGGCCACTGGACGCCGGGCCCTATACGTTCGTCTGGGTCGACGCGCTGACCCAGAAAGTCCGCGAAGGTGGCCGCATCGTCAACGTCCACGCCCTGGTCGCGGTCGGCGTCAACGCAGACGGGCACCGCGAGATCCTCGGCATCGATGTCGCCACCGCCGAGGACGGCGCCGGCTGGCTCGCCTTCCTGCGCTCGTTGACCGCCCGTGGACTGTCCGGCGTTCAGTTGGTCATCTCCGACGCCCATACGGGCCTGGTGAACGCGATCGGCGCGGTTCTTCCCGGCACCTCCTGGCAGCGATGCCGCACGCATTACGCCCGGAATCTGCTGAGCCAGGTCCCGAAGTCCGCCCAGCCGTGGGTGGCCACTCTGCTGCGGACCGTCTTCGAACAGCCCGACACCGAGTTCAAGCCCAGATGCGTCACGTGCTCGACGCACTGGAAGCCAAGTTCCCCAAAGCGGCAGTCCACTTGGACACCGCCCAGCACGATCTGCTGGCATTCACCGCGTTCCCGCGTGAGATCTGGCGGCAGATCTGGTCGAACAATCCGCAGGAACGGCTCAACAAGGAGATCCGCCGCCGCACCGACGTGGTCGGCATCTTCCCCGACCGCACCGCCCTGATCCGCCTGGTCGGCGCGGTCCTGTCCGAACAGAAACGGCTTCTCCAAGGGCTGGCGGTCCGAGCTGGAGCGGGCGGACGTCTTCCACGTCATGGCCACCACCCGGCACGACACCGTGGTCACCCGCTGGGCGATCGACCATCCCGTCCACGACCTGTTCAACGGCCTTGCCCGGCAGAAATGGAAGCGCCGTTCCTGCGGCAACGGGGCCCACGGCCTGCGGATCTACGAGTGGGCCCGCGTCGAGGTGCGGCCCTGGCACCGGCCCGACCGCCGCCACTGGGTCATCGCCCGCCGCAGCGTCGCCCGCCCCACGGAGATCTCCTACTACATCGCCTACTGCCCCGCCGAGACCACGCTGGACGACCTGATCCGTATCGCGGGCAGCAGGTGGGCCATCGAGGAATGCTTCCAGAGCGCGAAACAGGAGTGCGGCCTGGACGACTACCAGGTCCGCCGCTACCCCGGCTGGCACCGCCACATGACCCTGGCCATGGCTGCCCACGCCTGCCTGACCGTCCTGCGCGCCCGCGAGCTCGATGCCGGGAAAGCAGAAACGGATCCTCCCAGCTCATCCACCTCAGCCTCGCCGAGATACGACGGCTGATCACCCGCCTCACCGACCGCCGGCCCCCACCCGTCGAGCACATCCTGCACTGGTCGACCTGGCGCCGACGACGACAACACCAGGCCCGCACCAGCCACTACAAGCGGCGCGGACACAGCCCCTGAACTGGCCATCAGTCACGGCAAGCAGGGACTGTAAGACGTTCGGTGTAACTCCCGATCATGGAAGATGCATCGATGACCAGTGAGAACGTGTCCGGATCCGAGACTGTCGAGCCCGTGGAGGCTGTGCAGGCAAAGGCTGTGGACGACCAGTTGATCGACGAGCTGGTGGGCCGAGCCCAGGCCGAGGGTCTGCAGCTGACCGGTGAGGGCGGGCTGCTCCAGCAGCTGACCAAGCGGCTGCTGGAGTCCGCCCTGGAAGGCGAGATCACCGACCACCTCGGCTATGACAAGCACGACCCGGCCGGCAAGAACGGTGGCAACTCCCGCAACGGCAAACGCTCCAAGACCGTCCTGACCGATGTCGGACCGGTGGAGATAATCGTGCCCCGCGACCGCGACGGCTCCTTCGAACCAAAGATCGTCAAGAAGCGGCAGAAGCGCCTGACCGGCGTCGACGAGATGGTCATCTCGCTGGCCGCGAAGGGCCTGACCACCGGCGAGGTGCAGGCGCACCTGGCCGAGGTCTATGGCGCCGAGGTCTCCCGGCAGACCATCTCCACCATCACCGACAAGGTGCTGGAGGGCATGGCCGAATGGCAAAGCCGTCCCCTCGACGCCGTCTATCCGGTGGTCTTCATCGACGCCATCCACGTGAAGATCCGCGACGGTGCGGTGGCCAACCGGCCCATCTACGTGGCTCTGGCCGTGACCACCGAGGGCCGGCGGGAGATCTTGGGGCTGTGGGCCGGTGACGGCGGCGAGGGCGCCAAGCACTGGCTGCACATCCTCACCGAGATCAAGAACCGCGGCGTGAGCGATGTGCTGATGCTGGTCTGCGACGGGCTCAAGGGCCTGCCCGAGGCGGTGGAGACGGTCTGGCCGCGGACGATCGTGCAGACCTGCGTGGTGCACCTGCTGCGGAACTCCTTCCGCTACGCAGCCCGCCAGGACTGGGACAAGATCGCCAAACTTTTGAAGCCCGTCTACACGGCGCCGACCGAGGAGGCCGCCCTGGACGGGTTCGCCGAGTTCGCCGACGCCTGGGGCAGGAAATACCCGGCGATCGTGAAGCTGTGGGAGAACGCCTGGGAGGAGTTCACCCCGTTCCTGCGGTTCGACACCGAGATCCGCCGCATCGTCTGCACGACGAACGCGATCGAGTCGGTCAACGCCCGTATCCGCCGGGCGGTCAAGGCCCGCGGGCACTTCCCGAACGAGCAGGCCGCGTTGAAGTGCGTCTACATGGCGATCATGTCGCTCGACCCCACGGATAAGGGCCAGACCCGTTGGACCATGCGCTGGAAGACCGCGCTGAACGCCTTCGACATCACCTTCGACGGCCGCCTCTCCGCAGCCCGTCAGTAACCGTCAACCCCGATTACACCGCTCGTTTGACAGACCCGGCAAGCACCGTTGCAGTACTAGGGTCCGTCTTCAAACGGATCTTGCCCAGAGCAGGAATGACGCGAGACTGACCGCTGCTTCGTAAGAGGTGGCGGTCTTTTCCTATCTGGTCGCGATCCCGCGGAAGCCCTTGAGGCGGTTGAAGCAGCGCTCGATGACGTTGCGCTGGCGGTAGGTCTCTCGGTCGAACCCTGGTGGTCTGCCGCCGCGGAAGCCGCGTCTCAGCCGATGCCGTCGCTGGTCGGCCTTCTCTGGGATGGTGTGCACGATGCCGCGTTTTCGCAGGTAGGCACGGAAGCCGCGGGAGCTGTAAGCCTTGTCTGCGACGACCTGGTCGGGCCTGCAGCGCGGTCGGCCCAGGCTGGTGCGGGGAACTCGGATTCGTTCCAGAAGGGGTTGTGCACAAACACTGTCGTGGCGTTGGCCGGGCGTCAGCAGGATCGCGAGCGGGCGGCCTTTGCCGTCGCAGGCGAGATGGATCTTGGTGGTCAGTCCGCCTCGGGATCGGCCGAGGGCGTGATCGTCCGGTTCGTCCGGCCGCTGCTGCCCCCTTTTCGGCCGGTCGCGCCGGCGTGCTGGTGGGCGCGGACGATGGTGGAGTCGATCTGTACCAGCCAGTCGATGTCACCGGCCGCATCGGCCTTGGCCTGGATCTGCTGCAGAGCTCGGGTGAACACACCGGCCAGGGCGTAACGACGGAAGCGGGTGTACACCGTCTTCCAGGGACCGTAGCGTTCGGGCAGGTCACGCCAGGAGATCCCGGTGCGGATCTTGTAGACCATCCCGTTGATGACCTGCCGGTCCTCCACCCGCGGCCGGCTCGTTACAGCCCGCGGTATCAGCCGAGCGAGTAACTCCCACTCTGACGGTGAGTTCATGGCGACGTATCACCCCGCCATGATCCACCATCCGATGATCTTTGAAGACGGACCCTAGATCCAGGCTGCCCTTTCGTTGCTGAAGGTGTGCACCGTGTGGTGCGGCGGTTGGGGTAGTTGGAGTGCTTCGCTGATGCCGGAGACGAAGTGGTCTGTGCGGATGAACTCCATGAGCAGCTGGTAGATGGCGTTGCCGTGGACGATCATGCCGTGGCGCGGTCCAGCGATGCGTAGCACGTCGGTGCTGGTGTCGAATGTGCCGTTCTGGTGGGGAAGAAGGATCTGGGCGTGCAGGTTTCGACGCTGGAAGCGCTCGGCGAGGCCGTCGGCGAGCGCGAAGGTCTGGATGATCAGGTAGTCGCAGATCAGGGCCGCCCGGTGGCGGGCAGGCAGGGGATAGATGCCCCAGGGGGCCGTTGCCGGGTCGCGGGCACTGGTGTCGGCGCTGGTGGCCTGGAGGCGGTGAAGGCCACGCTCACCCCCCTGATGCTGGTCCAGGAGTCTGTCGCGTCGGCTGATATAGGCGGCCCATTTCGCCTCGGGGTGGCCGTCACGCGCTGCGGTGAGCAGGTGCAAAACGCCGATGACGCGGTCGCTGATGCGAGCAGCGGCCCAGCCGTCGTTCTCTGCTCGCTCCAGGAGCGGACGCAGGTCGCGGACGTGCGTGCGCAGCTGTGTCGGTGATCGCCATAACTGGATGGCCTCGGTCCCAGGCAACGGTTGCGACCCATCGATGGCGGCCAGGAGCTGTTGCGCCTGCTTGAGCTGCCGGCGTGCCTTCGCCGTCGCGCTGGGTGCGGTACTTGACTTCACCTCCTGGAGCATGCGACTGCCATCGGGCCGGAGCTCGGTCACGTCCAGGACGCGCAGCACGGAGGTGAGGTCGTGCAGGAGAGCGAAGTTCCCCGCTCTGTCTTTGATCTCGACGACCTTGCCCAGCTCGTAGTCCAGGCCCTCCTTGCCGACGAACGGGCCCGGCGAGGTGTTGCGCGAGAGGGCGACGATCGCGCGCCGGTCGTAGTTGTAGACCCGCCAGGCCAGTGCGTCCCCGACGGCCCGCAATTGACGGATGACGCGCTCGGCGACCTGTCGCTCCAGCCGCCAGTGCTCCTCCTGGCTGCTGTCGGACGGGCAGCTCAGCTGCCATGGAGGAACGAAAGCAGCAGCCTCAGCACTGTGGGCGCCGGGCCAGTCAGGCGCCTTGAAGCGCTGCACCCGACGCAGCGCACGCCCGATGCTCTGAGCGGCCAACTGAGCGCGATAGGAAAAACGAAAGAGGTGCGCCTGGACGTCATACAGGCCATCGACGCTGTTCCCGGCCGCGTCATACCGTTCCAACAGCCAGGTGACGTTCGACAGATTCGCGCGGTGCTCGGGGTGCAGGAAGACACCGTTGAGTTCCGACTCGTCGAGTCCGCTGAGTCCGCCATCCCAGGCCATTCATCCTGCCTCTCCCCGCGCGCGATGTTCCGCCTAGTGTCCATCACCTGCAGCGATGGACACTGCTGGGGGCGAGCGCGGCCACCGTCCCGATGAGCGTTCTCTCGCCCGGCCCCGGCGCAGCCGGTTCGGGACACCATGCCTCTTCGCCAGGTGCCCCTGCGCCCGTGCACCGTCCGTTGCCGCTCGTGTCCGAGGAGCAGCCACCGGGCCGGCCCCAAGGACACCGCCGTTGCGGCCGGTCCCCGTGCCGTTTCCCGGCATCCTCGCCTCGGCGTGCTGCGCGTGCCGACCTGTGCCGGCGGGCGGTTAACACGGAACCCGGTAGTTGGCAGTGCCCGAGTGTGTCTTTAGACCTGCAAGGACAGCACCTCACTACAGATGCTGTCGGCATCACGGACGCGGAGCTTGCGCTGCGGTGTCAGTGCCGCGCCGTAGGGTTTCGTGCATGGCCCGTTCCTGGACGCGACTGCATGAACACCTCGGGGCTGCGCCCGGCCCACTCACCTTCGACATGGTCAAGGAGGCCGCCGAGGCAAACCTCGCCGAGTCCGACGATCTGGACTGGAAGGAGCAGCTGCCGCAGCCGCCGCGGGACGGCCGGTGGAACGAGCTGGCCAAGGACGTCGCTGCGATGGCCAACACCCGCGGCGGGCTGCTCATATACGGCGTCACGGACCAGGACACGAAGCCGGTCGGCATCGCCCTCGACGAGGTCAACGAGCAGCAGTACCGGCAGTGGATCCGCAACCACGTCCAGCCCTACCTGCCCGACATCGCCATCGACGTGCTGTCCTCGGACGACGGCGCCATGAGCTTCCTGGTCATCGACGTGCCCGCCAGTCCGATGGCCCCGCACCACGTGTACGGCACCGCGGCCAAGGACAAGGACCAGCAGGCCGCGGTCGTCCCCTACCGCGACCGCGACCACACCGCCTGGATGGCCGAGCACCAGATCGAACGCGCCTACCGTGACCGCTTCGCCCGCGCCCAGCACGTCCAGGAGGAAACCGACCGGCTCGTCGCCCACGCCCTGGAGAACGCCCTGGCCGATGAGGCCGAGCCGTCGGCCTGGTTCATCACCGTCGCCCGGCCCGACCGGCCGCTGCCGCGTACTGCCCCGCGTCTGAGCCGGGAGATGGCTGGCTACGTCAGCACTACGGCGAACACCCGATCCCAGGCCCTGACGCGCAACCGTCACGTCGTCGGCCCGCTGCGCGCTCTGGAGAGCGTGTCCAGCCCTCGCCCTGGACTGCGCCGTTGGGTCTTCAGCACCCTATACCCGAGGCTGGGCCGACCGGTCTACGCGGAGCTGCATCACGACGGCAGCACGGTCCTGGCCGCCAACCTGTCCTGGAAAGCCCTGAGGGACCCGGCCGGTCTCGAGACGACGGGCATCCTGGTCGACGCGGACGTCGTCGGCGCCGCCTGCCGCGACGTCCTCGCTCTCGCCCATGACGTCGCCCGTCAGCTCGGCGTGGACAGCTCCGTGTCGGTGACGGCGGTCATCGCCACTGCCGAACCGGCGCCCCTGATGCCCGTCGTCACCGAACACAGCAGCTTCAGGAGCATTCCCGACCAGGCCCGTCGGCCCCGCCGCATCCAGCCGGTGACTGCCCTGATGACCCCTGTCGACGAGGACGATGTCCTGCGCGCGAGCGCCCAGGAGCTCTTCACCGACCTGATGCACCAGTTCGGCATCACAGTCGACCTGTAGCCTGCGGGTCCGAGCGGCCGCGGACGGCCATCGGCGTGTGGTGCCTTCGCGCGGCCAGACCAGCGGATGATGAGCAGGCGGGTTCCGCGTCGATACCCGAGCCGACGCGGGACCTGCTGGCGGGACCTGTCCCCTCATCGCCGACCCGGTGATCCGCGAGCAGGCGCAGGCCGCCCCCAGCACTCCGGCCCGCTCCAGGCCCCGCCCTGTCGCTGCCGCCGCCGCTAGAGGACCCAGGCCGAAACGGAGCCTGCGCGGTGGTTCCCAGCGCCCCAGAGTGAGGCCGTGCCTCAGACCACGGTCCGACCGTTGCGCCGCGCCGGGCAGTCACGCAGCAGCTTCCGAATCTGCTCGGAGCGGTCGACCCCCGGTCCGAGTTCGTGCATACGGCGCTGCAGCAGCGCCCTCGTCGCGTCGTCCAGCTGCTCGCAGTGCCCCCTGAACACCTCGCGCAGTGCCTTCAGCGCCCAGTACTCGTTGAACGGCTTGTCCTCGGTTACCGCTGCCTCGGCGAGCGCGGGTCCCCACACCGGATCCGGGTTGGCGTACAGGTAAGCGGCGGCGGCCAGCCGCAACCCGCGGTCACCGCTGTGGAGATGTCGATCGACGTCGAAATCTCGGGCGCCCCGGAGCAGCCGGACCATCTCGTCCACCAGGTCGGTCATCGCCTGCGTCCGAGCACGTCCGCTGGACATGGTCCACCGGATCTCGTTGTACCGCGCCGCCAGCCGATCGACGGGGTCACTCGGCGGCTCGGCGGGCCTACCGGTGGGCTGCGCCCTGCTGAGCGCCTCTCTCACCCCGTCGGCCAGGTCCTCGGCGGTCTCCTGGTGTCTCGCGTCGCTCTGCCTCGCCTCTCGGATGGCGTCCTGCGCTGTGCTTCGGGCCTCTTCCACCTGCCTCTTCAGAGTGATTCCGAATCCGGAGACCTCGGAGAAGAAGACACCCAGGAGCACTAGGATCACGAGACCGGTGACGACCATGGGCGGATCTGTCATCTGGGGATGACGGCACACCCTGACGACTGTGCCGTTCGATGCCAACTGCTGGTCGCACACCTCGGCCGTGAAGAACAGGACGACGGCCGCACTCGCGGCGAGGACCACCAACGAAGCCGCCATCCACTGAGATGGGCGGACCGCTTTCCAGCTCGCTCGTCGATGGGCCGTCGAGCCGTCATCAACTCCAGTCGCGGTCATCCCCCACCCTTCGGCGCCTGCCGGCACAGGCCGCCATGCTGGCCTGCCCAACGGCCGCCTGGCAAGCGGGGCTTGTTGCCCTATACGTCAGCTGGTACGGGCTGACCGTCCCGCCGACGGACCGCCCTCGCCCGGGCACGGCACGATCCGTCGTGACCAACAGCTCGGGGACGACTTCCGAAGTGCCTCCCGAACTGTTGTAGGAACGCTGCCTGTTGTAGGAACGCTGCTGCTCGACGTCCGTAGAGCCACGACGCGCCTAGCTCCCTGCCTGTTGTCAGCTAATTTCAGGCGGCTGATCCGTCCCGGGCCGTAGGCTCACGGGCGAGGGCCGGTGGATTACGCGGATGCGTGGACCACGCTCGGGGATGAGGGGGAATCAGCGGGGTGGAGGAGCGGGAGCGTGGGCTGCTGGGGGTGTACGGCCGGTGGCGCAAGGAGGAGTCGGA
Source organism: Streptomyces sp. NPDC052109 (assembly GCF_040680195.1). Lineage (NCBI taxonomy): Bacteria > Bacillati > Actinomycetota > Actinomycetes > Kitasatosporales > Streptomycetaceae > Streptomyces > Streptomyces sp. NPDC052109. The sequence continues at coordinate 117,669 of NZ_JBFAWF010000026.1, forward strand.
CGAGGATCCTGCGCAGCTACTCATCGATATTGTCGCGACGCTGCTGGTCCAGTCCGTGTCGTTGGACTCCATACAGACCTATGAGCTCGGCGACGTACCTGCGTTGGCCTACGAGTTCGAGGGGCGGGACTACCTCCTTCTCCTGGCGGGGCACGAAGAGTCGTCTTCTTGGCTTTCGGCGATCGTCATGGCCGAGAGCCGCGTGGTCCGCGGCGAACAGTGGGCAGTGCTGTACTGGCCGGGCGATCAGGCGGACGACGAGCTCGTACGCCAGGCAGCCGGGCTGGGGGGAGCCGTCCTTGACCGGACCCATCTGGATGCGGCTGCGGCTGGGGTGTGTGCACTGACCGAGCTGGTCCGCCGCGCCGTGCACCGGCAGGAGCTCTACCTGCCGCTGGCCGAACTGCTTGGCGTGGGGAAGGCGGCGCCGACGCCCGAGGCGATGGTTGTGCCGGCACGCCTGACGTCTCCTGTGCCCGTGGAGATGCGAACGTGGGCTGGGGCGACGGCGGAGGTGCTGCTGATCGGACCGGCGCGCCCTGACCGGCCCACAGGGCTGACGTGCCTGCCCCAAGGCCGTGTCCTCATCACCCACGCTGACGGGCTGCTCGAGGTCGATACGGCCAGCGGCCAGGCCCACTGGCACCTCGTGCTGCCCGGCTGTCGTGGCGCTGCGTTGGTGTGCCGGGATGGCGGTGTCCTGGTACTGTGCGGCTCCTCCCTCATCCGCTGGCATGAAGGCCGTCTTCACGCCGTCGCCGGAGACTTCGACGACGGCTCCGTGCTGCTGGCCGGACCGGACGGTGAGCCGTGGGTACTGTCGGGCTCCGGTGCCACGTTCGGTGTCGGTGAAGGCAACCTTGCGCTGGTGCGCGCCGGGGACACGGTCGGGGACCAGATGCCCTATCCGATCCATTTCCCTGCGGCAGTGCGCTCGGCGGTCTGGCTGGAGCGACGCCGGTTCTTCCTCGCCGCCTCGGGGCACAGCACGGTCATGGACCTGGCCCGCACCACGGACGCGGGCCAGCGCGCGGACTGGATCCGCACCCCCGTGCACTTCCCGGCCCATGTGCTGCGCGCCGACGCGACCAGCGTCCTGAGCGCCTCACCCGACGGCACCGGCATCGGGATCGCCGTGCACCGCACCGACGTCGTCAGCCGTACGAGCGAACCCATGGTCCAAACCCGGCTCGGTGAACTCTTCGGCTTCGCCCAGGACCCCGACAGCGGCCCTGCCTACCTGCTGGCCTCGCTGCCCTCCAACGACCACACGCAGATCCGCCCCGTTCTGCTGCGGATCACCGGACACCGCCCCGCTGCTCCCCGCTCGGCACCCGCACCGACGGCGTACCGCTATGACGTGGTGAGCCAGATGGCGCGCGGCGAGCGCGGAGACTACGCGCTGGAGTCCCGCCCCCTGGCCCCGCCCGGGGGACAGGCCGAGGTGTTCCCAGCCACGCACAAGCCGTCGGGGACGGTTGTGGCCTTCAAGCGCCGCTCGGGCTGGCGGGAACGGGGCCAGCGGCGCATGCGCCGTGAGGTAGAGATCGCCCAACGGCTCGGCGACAACCCGCACGTCATGCCGGTCCTCGACTTCCACCCCGGCTACGCGTGGTTCGTCATGCCGAAGGCCGACGCCACCGTAGAGGACAAGCGGACCGAACTGCGGGACCCGGACAAGCTGCAGTCCTTGGTTGAGGCCGTTGCCGCAGGCCTGGGCGACGCGCACCGCCACGACTGGATCCACCGGGACATCAAACCCGCCAACGTCCTGCTCCTCGAGGGCCGCTGGGTGGTCGCGGACTGGGGCATCGTGCGCCGCCCCCGCGGGCAGACCAGCACCGCCGGCCTCCTGACCACGACCGCCATCGGCACCGAGGGGTTCGCCGCGCCGGAGCAGTTCCTCGACGGTCACGACGTGACCCCCGCCAGCGACATCTACAGCCTCGGGCAGCTCATCGGCTGGATTCTCACCGGGATCTGGCCGCAAGCCAATGTGCCCCTCCTTCCCGATCCGGGCCCGTGGTACGGCGTTGTACGCCAGGCCACCCAGCTCGAGCCCGCCCGCCGACCCCAGGACATGGCCGCCTTCCTCGACCTGGTCGAACGCGAGACAGGGGCCGGCAATGAACTGCCCATCGTGCGCGCCCAGCGTCTGCTGGAGGACGCCGAGCAGAGCGACACGGCTGCGGCCGCCCAACTGCTCGCTCTTGCCGCCGATCAGCCCGGCTCCTCCGAGCTGTACCTGGACGTGATCACCAGACTGAACGTGCCGACCGTGAGAAAGGCGCTGCTCGACAACCCCGCCCAGACCACCGCCGTGGCCCAGGCCCTGACTCTGCATGCCGCTGCCCACGACTGGCCCAGCCGAGAGGAGGCCGACCGGGCCGTGTGGTGGCTACTCGATGTCGCCCGCCTCGCAGCGCGCGAAAAACAGTGGGCGCTCCTCGACACGGCCGTTCAGGGCATGTGTGACTGGGACGGCCGCTTCGACCGGTGGAAACCACGAGACGACATCAAGGACTGGATGCGCGAGCTCACCGGGCATGCCGCGAGCATCGTCGCCTCCGCGCTCCGAGCCCAGCCGGACGGAGCCCGCTTCCTTTATGAACTTGCTGATGACCGCCGGGTCGACCAGGCGATCCGAAGCGCTGTCTACAGACCCTGAGCGGCCTGTGCAGAGGCATTGATCAATCACGCCACGTGTGAGTGGATGATGACGCGGGGGATCGCTTCTCCGACGCGATTCGGCTGCTGCTATTCATCGCAGCAGTAGCCGACCCGTTGAACGAAGCAGAACAGCAGGCGGCACCCACGGATGCGGTGGCCGTGCTGCGCGCTGAGGGCAAGGCTGGCGGCGCGGATCAAGAAGGACGCCGCCGACCCGTGAGCCGGAGACCACTCCTGGCAGCTCACGAAACGGATCCGGCAGCGCCCATGCTCACGACGCCGGGCACGCCCGATGATCATCCGCCGTCCGCCCCGGTGCGGCGCGTCTACCGGCGCATGCACGTACAGATTGCGTCATGCGTGCGTACGGATTGCGTACATAGTCCGCCCCCCACCGCCGTCGGCTATGTCCAGCGCATGCCGATGGCGGAGAGCTGCTCGATGCGTTCCGGGGACAGTGTGGCGGCTCGCGAGCGTTGGTTGCTGATCCATGCCCCGAGCCGGAGCTGTCGCTCTTCCTGGTCCTGGCCGCTGCCTCCCTTCCCGTCGCCGAGGATGATGGTCTCGATGTGCTTGCGCGGTACGCGCAGGTGTCCCTCACGCTGGTAGAACTGCTTGGCGGCCGCGTAGTTCAGCGCCCATTTGTCGGCCTGCGTACGGCGTGGCTTGGGCTTCTCGTCCTCGCCAACGGGCTCGATCCCGAGGATGTGTTCGCACATCCACTGCTGGACGCCTGTGAGGTTGTCCCAGCCGAGCCGGACTGAGCGCACCCACCGGCCCAGGTCCTCGCCCTGGTGCACGACGATGCCCGGCGACGTGGGCAGCGTGCCGCCGGCCTCCAGGTGCAGCCGGACCAGGTGGAAGGCGCGCTGCCATTCCACGGGCCAGGCCGGGCACCACGAGGGGTCGATCTCTTCCAGCTGCTCGCGCCGCTCCTGTGACAGCGCTCCGGCCGCCGACTCCACCGGCAGGCCCTCGGCACGCCGCTGCTCGATGGCGGCGGACTTCCGGGCGGCGGCCCGCGCGTTCTTCAGCCAGATGCCCACCCGGTACCCCTGGTAGGTGGCGTCCAACGGCGCCAGGAGGTGGCCCGCCTTAGCCGCCCACCCACGCGCCGCTGCGAGGCCCTCTTCCCATGCGACGTCGAAGTGGGACCACACCATGCCCAGCTTCTCCAGCTGCTGGACGCGGCCGGCGTCCATGTCCCCGCGGGCGTAGACGCGGCGGGCGTCGGCGATCCATTGTCCAAGGGGGAAGCCTGCGAGCGCGGCCGGCCACCCCTCGGCTTCCGCCGCCTGGTCGTCGCGGCCGGGGACGCGGTACGTGAATGGGACCTTGAGGTCGTCGTGGAGCCGGGTGTAGATGGCGGCGGCCTCGATGCCGCGCCGCCAGTGGGCGTGTTCGGGGTTGAGGACCCGCAGGTTGATGAACGCCGCCAGCTGCGCGGGGTCACGCGGTGTGGAGAACTTCAGCAGTTGCCGGGCCGGCGCCGACGGCCCACCAGCCCCTTCCTCTTCCCCCTCGCCTCGGCCCTCGTGGCCCCCGCTACGGCTCTGTACGCCCCTGACACGGCTTTGCGCCTGCTGTTGAGCCAGTGCCTCCACCACGCGGGCGTCGTGTGCCCTGAGTGCTTCCAGGAGCTTCGCCAGTCCGCCGAATGCCCGGGAGGTGAGCATGTTGTCCGCCGTCTCGCCCGGCCCCAGGAGGACCGGCACCACGAGGGATGCGACCTTGCCCTCGCCGGGCTGCATCCGCAGCGCACGGCCCACGGCCTGGACGAGGTCGGGCATGGACCCGCGGACGTCCGCGAAGTACACGGAGTCACATCGGGACGTATCAACGCCTTCTCCGAGGACCTTCACGGACCCGAGGTAGCTCTTCTCTACGACGATGCCGTCGGTGGTGATCCCGTCGGCGAACTCGTCCAGGATGCGGCGGCGGTGGCCTGGCTTGTGCTCGCCGCACAGCCAGTTGGCCCGGATCGTCTTCGGGTACAGCTCAGGGTCCGCGTCGTGCAGCCGCTTCGCGACGTCCGGGAGGACGGCCGCGAACGCCTCGGCCTCCTTCACGACGTGGTGGAAGACGAGCGTGCGCCGGAAGTTCTCCTCTGAAGATGCTTTCACCAGCGCGGTCTGGAGAGCAGCGAGCCGGGCCCCGCGGACCTCGTCCGAGTGGCCCTCAGCGCCCAGGAGCTGGGCGGCCTGCAGCTGGGTGTCGTTGATGTCCACGCACACCACCTGGTACGGCGCGCAGATCCCCCGGTCGATCGCCTCCGACAGCGTCAGCGTGTAGCAGCGCGACCCGAACGGCCCGTCCGGGTCGTCTTCCATGCTCGCGACCAGCTCGCCCGGCGCGCCCTGCTCGGCGTCCTCGTCCAGCTGCCACAGCCGGGGCGTGGCCGTCATGTACAGGCGGCGCAAGGCGGGGATGCGGGTGTTGTCGTGAACGACCGCCCACGGCTTACCCAGCCGACCCGACGTCCGGTGCGCCTCATCGACCACGATCAAGTCCCAGCCCGGAAGGCCGGCGGCGTGTGCGTGCTCCAGCGTGCCCAGCCCGAGCGAGGCGTACGTGGCGAACACCGTGACCTTGTCGAACGGCCGCACCCAGGCGACCAGTTCCTCCACGTCCGTGGTGTTGGGGAAGGACGCCTCCTCGCCCCGCAGCGAGGACACCCCGACCATCGGGCCTGTGCGGCCTCCCTCGCGCCACGCGGCTTCGGTCTGGGCAAGCAGATCCAGGGAGGGAACGAGCACCAGCACGCGCCTCGCACGGAGCTCTTCAGCGCTGCGGGTGGCCACGAGCGTCTTGCCGGTTCCGGTCGCCATGATCACCTGAGTTCTGAGTCCCCGCTCGGGCACAATAGATCTTGCAGGCAATTCGAGCGACCGAAGCACCGCGTCCACGGCTTCTCGCTGGTGGGGGCGGAGTTCCTTCGCTGCCATTCCGATCTACCTTCTCTTGTCAGAGTCGAGTGGAAGCCACCCGCGGTGGGAGCCGGAAAACCTGCGCGCAGACGGCTTGTTGCCCGCCATGGTGAGGTCCCGTGACCACACAGCAGTGCCCGCCTGACCGAGACCAAGGAAGAGCAGAATACGGCCCATCCGCTCTCACCCGTGCCGTCCTCTGATTCCAGATTCTATCTGCATCAAACTTTGAAGCAAGGAGGATGAAAGATTATCTGAGCAGGAAGCATGCCTGGAGTCCGCTGCCTTCCTCACCCCCCACCACGGCGCTGCTGTAGCACATCTCATTCACACTCCGCGGATTCACCCAGATGATTGACCGCACGGTCCCAACCCCGAATCACGCAGACAGGAGGAGCGACATGCGAAGTGAGTCGCCGGATGGCGAGGCGGACCTCCTGCACGCGGTGGAGCAGGCGATGAGGATCCGCATGATGTGGGAGGAGGTTTGTTCGACTCACTGGGGGCGCCCCTTTGACGAGGTGAAAGATGCGCTGACAGCAGCTGCTCACCGATGGGGGGTGCCCATCGACGCCACTCTCGCCAACAGGGTGGCCCTTGACATTCACGCTGCGTCCTGGGAGTGACCTGGGGCCCCAAGCCACCGCCATCCTGTCCCTGCGGCGTCTCGCAGTTCCCGTGACGGGCCGGCCCGCGCATCATGCCGCCTCGCACAAGGCGGCAAGTACCCGCCACGCCCACGTCTGAGGACCTATCAGAGGCGCCGCCCATGTCTGCGGGGGCGGTGGCCGGGCATACGGGTTTCACTTCCTATGAGAGGGGCTTGTCATGCTCGGCATAGTCGCGGCAGTGCTGTTCTTCATTGCGTTCCTCATCAACGCGGCCGAGATCAGCACCAATCACACGTTCTCGTCAGTCAACGTCATGCTCCTGGGGCTGACCGCTCTGGCTTTGCACGTTGCGGGAATCGGTAGCACTTGGTCCCGTAGACGCTGACCCGGCGTCAAGCCCCAGAAATCCGCAGAGGCCAGCCGGAGAGACAGCCACAACCCGCCCCTGCTGCTGCCCGGGGCCGGCAGGCCCCGTTCGGGTTCCGCGCGAAGCGTGGAACCCGTGGTGAGGGTGGCGCGAAGCGCAGCC
>NZ_JBFAWF010000027.1:0-118854 GCF_040680195.1 Streptomyces sp. NPDC052109
CGCGACACCGGCAGCGGCCTGCGTGTGCCCGATGTTCGACTTGACCGACCCCAGCCACAACGGCACCTCACGCTCCTGACCGTAGGCCGCCAGCAGCGCCTGCGCCTCGATCGGATCACCCAGCGTCGTACCCGTCCCATGCGCCTCCACCACGTCCACGTCGGCCGCCGACAACCGCGCCGCCGCCAACGCCTGCCGGATCACCCGCTGCTGCGACGGACCGTTCGGCGCGGTCAGACCGTTGGACGCACCGTCCTGATTGACCGCGGAACCACGCACAACCGCCAGCACCGGATGACCGTTCGCCCGCGCGTCCGACAACCGCTCCAGCACGAGTACCCCCAGCCCTTCGGAGAAGCCGGTGCCGGTGGCGTCGTCGGCGAAGGAGCGGCAGCGCCCGTCCGGGGAGAGGGCGCCCTGCCGGCTGAACTCCACATAGGTGCCCGGGGAGGCCATCACCGTCACTCCCCCGGCCAGCGCCAGGGTGCACTCCCCCTGCCGCAGGGACTGGGCGGCCAGGTGCAGCGTGACGAGCGACGAGGAGCAGGCCGTGTCGACGCTGAGGGTCGGGCCCTCCAGACCGAGTGTGTACGCGACCCGGCCTGAGACGATGCTGCCGGATCCGAAACTGCCGAAGTAGTCGTGATACATGACACCCGCGAACACACCGGTGCGGCTGCCGCGCAGGGACACGGGGTCGATCCCGGCGTTCTCGAGCGCCTCCCAGGACCCTTCGAGCAGCAGGCGCTGCTGGGGGTCCATGACGAGGGCCTCGTTCGGGCTGATACCGAAGAACGCGGCGTCGAAGTCGCCCGCGTCGTGCAGGAATCCGCCCTGCCGGGTGTAGGAGCGTCCGGGCACGCCGGGCGTCGGGTCGTACAGGTCCGGGTCCCAGCCGCGGTCGTCGGGGAACGGGGTGATGCCCTCGCGGCCGTCGGCGACCAGGCGCCACAGGTCCTCGGCGGAACGGACACCGCCCGGGTAGCGACAGGCCATGCCGACGATCGCGACCGGTTCCCGGGCCGCCGCGGTCAGCGCGCGGTTGCGTTCCCGCAGCCGCTCGATCTCCTTCAGCGAGGCGCGCAGCGCCTCGACCGTCCTGGTGTCCGGCTTCTCGGACTCGGCCATGGTCCTCTTCCTTGTCGCAGGGACGCCGTCGCAGGGCGTCGTCACAGGGCGTCGTCGTCCCCGACGAGATCGTCGAGTGCCATGCTGATCAGGCTCTCGGCGTCCATCGTGTCGATCGGTGCGCGGCCGGGTCCGGCGGCCGCCGGCTCGGGCGCGGGGCGCAGTCCGGCCAGTTCGAGCAGGCTGTCCAGCAGGCCGGCCTCGCGGAGCCGCCCCACCGGGATGCCGGCGAGCGCTGCCCGCACGGTGTCCTCCTCGTCGCGCGGCCCGTCGCCGGTGCGCGGGGCCAGCTCGGCGGCGAGGTGGTCGGTGAGCGCGGCCGGCGTGGGGTGGTCGAAGACGAGCGTGGCGGTCAGCCGAAGTCCGGTGGCCTCGTTGAGCCGGTTGCGGAACTCGACGGCGGTCAGCGAGTCGAACCCGAGGTCCTTGAAGGGCAGTTCGTCGTCGATCTCCTCGATGCCGAGCACCGACCGGGTCTCGTCGCGGACCAGCCGCAGTAGACGTTCGGTCCGTTCCTCGGGTGCGAGCGCGGCCAGTTCGCGGCGCAGCGCCGACGACAAGGCCGACGCCCCGGGCCCGGTCCGGTGCGGTGTGCGTACCAGGGAGCGCAGCAGCGGGGCGACACGGGTGGCCTCGCGCGGGGCGAGGTCGAGGCGGGCCGGCAGCAGCACCGGTTCGGCGCGGCCCACGCCCGTGTCGAACAGGGCGAGCGCCGCCTCGGCGTCGAGGGCGAGCACGCCGCCGGAGGCCATGCGGCGGGCGTCGGTGTCGCCGAGCCGGTCGGCCATGCCCCCGCTGCCCGCCCAGGCTCCCCAGGCCAGCGAGACCGCGGGCAGTCCGAGCGACCTGCGGTGGGCGGCGAGGCCGTCGAGGAAGGCGTTGCCCGCGGCGTAGCCGGACTGGCCGGGGCTGCCGAGCAGCCCGGCCGCGGAGGAGAACAGCACGAACGCCGTCAGCGGGCGCTCGCGGGTCAGTTCGTGCAGGTGCCAGGCGGCGTCCAGCTTCGGCCGCAGCACGGTGTCCAGCCGCTCGGGCGTGAGCGAGGTCAGGACGGCGTCGGCGAGGACGCCCGCCGTGTGGACGACCGCGGAGACCGGGTGGTCGTCCAGGACCCGGGCGAGGGCGGCGCGGTCGGCGGCGTCACCGGCGACGACTGTCACCTGCGCGCCGAGCCCGGTCAGTTCCTCGCGCAGCTCGGCCGCGCCGGGTGCCTCGGGTCCGCCTCGGCTGAGCAACACCAGCCGCTCGGCGCCGTGCGCCGTGACCAGGTGCCGCGCCACCAGCCGGCCCAGGGCGCCGGTGCCGCCGGTGACGAGGACGCCGCCGGACCAGTCGGCCGGGGCGGGTTCGTCCAGGCGCGGCGCCCGCACCAGCCGGGGCACGCTCGATCCGCCCTCCCGCAGCACCAGTTGGGGCTCGCCGGTGGCGACGGCGGAGGGCAGCAGCCGCCGGGAGGCGTCGGAGTCGTCCAGGTCGGCGAGGACCAGGCGGTCGGGGTGCTCGGACTGGGCGGAGCGGATCAGGCCCCACGCGGCGGCGGCGCCGGGGTCGGTGACGTCTCCGGGGCCGGTCGCTCCGCATGTCGCCACCACCAGGGTGCAATCGGCGAACCGGCCGTCGGCCAGCCAGTCCTGCACCAGCACGAGCAACTCGCCCACGCCGGCCCGGATCTCCTCCGCTCCGGCGCCCCCGGCATGCGCGACCAGCAGGGTGTCGGGGTCCTGTGCGGCGGCCTCGGCGAGGTCGGCGGCGACGGCGACCTGGGCCACCTCGCCCGCCAGGGCGGCCGCCAGCTCCTCGCGGGCGGCGCCGAGCACGGTCCACCGCCCGGCCTGTGGGGCCGCGGGCACGGAGAGGGGCGCCCACTCCAGGCCGAAGAGGTCGTCGTGTCCGCCCGCGGCGGCAGCGGCGATCCGCTCCGGGTCCACTTCCCGCAGGGACAGCGACGCCACCCTCGCCACCGGCCGGCCGGTCTCGTCGGCGGCCTCGATGCGTACCGCCCCGGTTCCCGCCGGCGCGATCCGCACGCGCAGGGCGGTCGCGCCGCTCGTGTACAGCTCCACTCCGCTCCAGGCGAAGGGAAGCGACATGCGCTCCTCCGCTCCCGCACGCAGCCCGATGGTGTGCAGGGCGGCGTCGAACAGCGCCGGGTGCAGTCCGAACACGGCGGCGTCGGTGGGCACGGCGACCTCGGCGTACGCCTCCTCGCCGCGCCGCCAGGCCGCCCGCAGCCCCTGGAAACGCGGCCCGTAGGCGGCGCCCAGTCCCGCCAGCCGCTCGTAGACGCCGTCCAGGTCGACCGGTTCGGCACCGGGCGGCGGCCAGGCGGCGAGGTCGCGGACGGGGCGTTCCCCGGCGGGCCGCAGTACGCCGGTGGCGTGGGCGGTCCACGGGTCGCCGTCGGCCGAGGCGGCGTACACGCGGAAGGCGCGGGCGCCGGTCTCGTCGGGCTCGCCGACCGTGCACTGGACGCGTACGGCACCGCCCTCGGGCAGGGCCAGCGGTTCGGCGACGGTCAGCTCCTCCACCGTCCCGCAGTCGACGCGGGCGCCGGCGGCGAGGGCCATCTCGACGAAGGCGGTGCCGGGGAGCAGCGGCACCCCGCCGACGCTGTGGTCGGCCAGCCACGGCTGGTCGGCGAGGGAGAGGCGGCCGGTGTACAGGGTGCCGTCGGCGCCGGCGAGGTCGACGGCGGTGCCGAGCAGCGGATGGTCGGCGGCCCGGCGCGGCAGGCCGAGGTCGCCGGTGACCCAGTAACGGCTGCGCTGGAAGGCGTACGTCGGCAGGCCCGAGCCGTCGCGGTGGGGCAGCAGGTCGGTCCAGTCGACGGCGCCGCCGTGCACGTGCAGGGCGGCGAGCCCGCTGAGCAGGGCCTCGGTCTCCTCGCGGTCCTTGCGCAGCAGCGGTACGACGGGCGTCCCGTCGGGCAGGCACTCGCCGGCCGCGGCGGTCAGCGCGCTGCCCGGGCCGACCTCGGCGAAGTGCCGTACGCCCGCCTCGCGCAGGGCGGTGACGGCGTCGGCGAAACGCACGGCTTCGCGGGCGTGCCGCACCCAGTAGTCGGGCGTGGACAGCTCGTCGGCGGCGGCCGGGGCGCCGGTGAGGGTGGACACCAGCGGGATGCGCAGGGTGCCGTACGACAGCGATGCGGCGACCTCGCGGAACTCCTCCAGCATCGGCTCCATCAGGGCCGAGTGGAAGGCGTGGCTGACGGCCAGCTCCTTGGTGCGCTCGAAGCGTGCGGCCAGGGCGCGGGCCGGTCCGGCGGGGCCGGAGACGACCACGGACGTGGGGCCGTTGACGGCGGCGATGCCCACGCCGTCGCCGAGCAACGGGGCGACCTCGTCCTCGGTGGCGCGTACGGCGATCATCGCGCCGCCCTCGGGCAGGGCCTGCATCAGGCGTCCCCGGGCGGCGACGAGGGTGCAGGCGGCCTTCAGGTCGAGCACGCCCGCGACATGGGCGGCGGCGAACTCGCCGACGGAGTGTCCGGCGATCAGGTCGGGCCGGACGCCGAACGACTCCAGCAGCCGGTGGAGGGCCACTTCCACGGCGAACAGCGCGGGTTGGGTGTACTCGGTGCGCTCCAGCCGTTCCGCGGAGTCCAGGACGTCGGTGAGCGGCCGGTCCAGCAGCGGATCCAGCTCGGCCCGCACCTCGTCGAAGGCGGCGGCGAAGGCGGGGAACGCCGTCGCGAGGCGAGTCCCCATGCCGGGCAGTTGCGAGCCCTGGCCGGAGAAGAGGAAGGCGAGCCGGCCATCGGTGGCGGTGCCGAGGACACCGGTCCGCAGCGTGCGGCCCTCCGCCAACGCCCTTACCCCTGCGCTCAGTTCGTCGCGGGTGCGGCCGAGGACGGCGGCGCGGTGGCCGAGCCGGGTGCGGGCGTGGGCGAGGGCGCCGGCGAGGCGGTGCGGGTCGGCGTCCGGGACGGCGGACAGGTGGTCCAGCAGCCGGGCGGCTTGAGCACGCAGGGCGTCCGGGGTGTGGCCGGAGAGCAGCCACGGCACGGTGTCGGTCCGCGGGCCGTCCGGTTCCCGAGCGGGCTCCGCGGTGGGCGCGGCCTCGACGATCACGTGGGCGTTGGTGCCGGAGATGCCGAAGGAGGAGACGCCGGCGCGGCGCGGGCGGCCGGGGTCGGGCCAGGGGCGGTTCTCGGTGAGCAGCCGGACGTTGCCGCCCTCCCACTCCACGTGCCGGGAGGGCCGGTCGACGCCGAGGCTGGCCGGCAGGGTCTCGTTGCGGATGGCCTCGACCATCTTGATGACACCGGCGACACCGGCGGCGGCCTGAGTGTGCCCGATGTTGGACTTGACCGAGCCGAGCCACAGCGGATGGTCCTCGGTGTGCTCGGCGCCGTAGGTGGCGATCAGCGCCTGGGCCTCGATGGGGTCGCCGAGGGTGGTGCCGGTGCCGTGCGCCTCGACGACGTCGACCTCGGCCGCCTCCACGCCGGCCGCCTGCAGGGCGCGGCGGATGACCCGCTGCTGGGCGGGGCCGTTGGGTGCGCTGATGCCGTTGGAGGCGCCGTCCTGGTTGACGGCGGTACCGCGCAGCACCGCGAGGACCTTGTGGCCGTTGCGGCGCGCGTCGGAGAGCCGCTCCAGCAGCAGGACGCCGGCGCCCTCGCCGAAGCCGGTGCCGTCGGCGGCGTCCGCGAAGGGCTTGCAGCGGCCGTCCCGGGACAGCCCCCGGTGCCGGCTGAACTCCACGAAGGTGCCCGGGGTCGCCATGACGGTCACTCCCCCGGCCAGCGCCAGCGAACAGTCGCCCTGGCGCAGCGACTGGGCGGCCAGGTGCAGCGCCACCAGCGACGAGGAGCAGGCGGTGTCGACGGAGAGCGTCGGCCCCTCCAGGCCCAGGGTGTAGGCGACCCGCCCGGAGACCACACTGCCGGATCCGAAGCTGCCGAAGTAGTCGTGGTACATCACGCCGGCGAACACGCCGGTGTCGGAGCCACGCAGCCCGGCGGGGTCGATGGAGGCGCGCTCCAGGGCCTCCCAGGACGTCTCCAGCAGTAGCCGCTGCTGGGGGTCGGTGACCTCGGCCTCCTCGTCGTCCATGGCGAAGAACGCCGGGTCGAAGTCGGCGGCGTCGTACAGGAAGGCACCGTGCCGGGTGTAGCTGGTGCCGGGCCGGTCCAGGGTCGGGTCGTAGAGGTTGTCGACGTCCCAGCCACGGTCGGCCGGGAACTCCCCGACGGCGTCCCGGCCGTCGGCCACCAGCCGCCACAGGTCCTCCGGCGAGGCGACGCCGCCGGGGAAGCGGCAGGCCATGCCGATGACGGCGATCGGCTCGTCGGCGGCGGCGCCCCTGGTCCCGGTGCGGGTGGCCGCCTGGGCCAGGGTGCCGGTGAGTTCCCCGAGCAGGTGGCGGGCGAGTTCCGCGGGGGTGGGGTGGTCGAACACCAGGGTGGCGGGCAGCCTCAGGCCGGTCGCCGCGGTGAGCCGGTTGCGCAGTTCCACGGCGGCCAGCGAGTCGAAGCCGAGTTCCCGGAAGGCCAGGGTGCGGCCGACGTCCTGGGCGGAGCGGTAGCCGAGGATGGTCGCGACATGGCTCCGCACGAGTTCGGTGAGGAACGGCTCGCGCTCCGTCTCCAGCAGCCCGGCGAGCCGCTCCCGCAGCGCGTCGGCGCCGCCGGCCGCGCCCTGCCCGGTGGCCGCACCGGCCCGGCGCACGGGTACGAGGGCGCGGAACAGCGGGGCCAGGCCCTCCCCCTGGGCCCGGAGGGAGGCCAGGTCCAGCTTGACGGGCAGCACGGCGGGCTCGTCGCCGCACAGGGCCGCGTCGAAGAGGGCGACGCCTTCCGCGGTCTCGAGGGGAGCGACACCACCGCGGGCGATGCGCGTGAGGTCCGTCTCGTCGAGGGTGCCTGTCATGCCGCCGGCCTGCGCCCACAGACCCCAGGCCAGGGAGTGCGCGGGCAGCCCGAGGGCCCGGCGGTGCACGGCGAGCGCGTCGAGGTAGGCGTTGGCGGCGGCGTAGTTGGCCTGGCCCGGCGAGCCGAGCGCGGCGGCCGACGAGGAGAACAGCACGAACGCCGACAGGTCCAGGTCCGCGGTGAGTTCGTGCAGGTTCCAGGCGGCGTCGACCTTCGGCCGGAACACCGTGTCGATGCGCTCCGGGGTCAGGGAGGTGAGCACGCCGTCGGCGAGGACGCCGGCCGCGTGGATCACGGCGGTCAGCGGCCGGTCGCCCGGTACGGCGTCCAGGACGGCGGCGAGCGCGGCCCGGTCGGCGACGTCGCAGGCGACGCTCGTCACCTCGGCGCCCAGCCCGGTGAGTTCGGCGACGAGGTCGCCGGTGGCGCCACTGCGGCTGAGCAGCAGCAGGTGGCGCACGTCGCGCTCGGCGACCAGGTGGCGGGCGAGGATCCGGCCGAGGGCGCCGGTGGCGCCGGTGAGCAGGACGGTGCCGGTGCCCAGGCCGGCACCGGTGGCGTCCTCCGGCTCCTCCCTGGTGACGCGGGCCAGGCGGGGTGCGGTCCAGGCGCCGTCCCGGAACGCCACATGCGGCTCGCCCGTGGCCACGGCCTCGGCGACCTGCTCGGCGTCCAGGTCCTGTTCGGCCTCGACGAGCACGAGTCGGCCGGGGTTCTCCGACTGGGCCGAGCGGACCAGGCCGCCGGCCGCGGCTCCCGCCGGATCGCTCCCGGCGACGACCACCAGGGTGCGGTCGCCGTCCACGAGCCGGGTGCGCAGCTCGTCGAGGACCGTGTCGACGGCCGCCCGGGTCTCGGCGGCGCTCACCCCGGCCGGGGCACGCACCACCTCCGGTGCCGGAGCGCTCGCCGCGGCCGGCGCGGCGGGCACCCAGTCGACCCGGTACAGCGCGCCCGCCCGGGCGGTGCGGGCCGCTGCCCGCAGCGCTTCGGTGCGCAGCGGTCGCAGGGTGAGCGAGTCGACCGAGGCGACGGGCGCGCCGGTGGGATCGGCGAGGGTGAGGGAGACGGTGCCCTCGCCGGTGGTCCGGACGCGGACGCGCAGGGCGGTCGCTCCGGTGGCGTACAGCCGTACCCCGGACCAGGCGAAGGGCAGCAGTGCCTCGTCGCCCGCGGCGTCGGTGAGGCCGACGGTGTGCAGGGCGGCGTCCGACAGAGCGGGGTGCAGCCCGAAGCCGTCGGGTGCGGCGTCGGTTGCGACCTCGGCGTACAGTCCGTCCTCGGTGCGCCAGGCCGTGCGCAGCCCCCGGAACAGCGGCCCGTAGCCGAGGCCGAGGCCGGCCAGTTCGTCGTAGAGACCGTCGAGGCCGATGGCTTCCGCGTCCTGCGGGGGCCAGGCGGTGAGGGTGTCGGCCTCGGCGTCGGCCGGGAGGGTGCCGGGCGGGGCGAGCAGGCCGTCGGCGTGCCGGGTCCAGGGCAGTTCCTCGTCGGTGCTCTCCGGACGCGACCAGATCGACACCGGTCGAGTGTCGCCCTCGGGCGCGCCGACGACGACCTGCAGCTGGACGGCGCCGTGGTCGGGCAGGACCAGCGGGGCGTGCAGGGTGAGTTCCGCGATGTCGCCGCAGCCGACCTGGTCGCCGGCCCGCAGGGCGAGCTCCAGGTGACCGGTGCCGGGGAAGAGCAGCCGACCGCCGACGCGGTGGTCCTCCAGCCAGGGCTGGATGGCCGGAGAGAGCCGTCCGGTGAGGACGGCACCCTCGCTGTCGGCCCGAACCATCGCGGCGCCGAGCAGGGCGTGGTCGGTGGGGGCGAGCCCGGCGGAGGTGACGTCGGCTGCGCTCGCGGTGCTGTCGAGCCAGTACCACTCGCGCTGGAAGGCGTAGCCGGGCAGCGGGACGCGGCGCGGCCGGCGGCCCTCGGCGACGGCCGCCCAGTCGACGCCGGCCCCCTGGGTGAACGCCTCGCCCAGGGCGGTCAGCAGCCGGTCCCGGCCGCCTTCGTCGCGGCGCAGGGAGCCCACGGCGGCCACGGCGTCGTCGGTCTCCTGGATGCCGACGGTCAGCACGGGGTGCGGGCTGGACTCGACGAACAGCTGGTGGCCGTCGGCGACGGCCGCGCGCACCGCTTGCTCGAAGAGCACCGTTCCGCGCAGGTTGGTGTACCAGTACCCGGCGTTCAGTTCCGTGGTGTCGATCGGGCCGCCGGTGACGGTCGAGTAGAACGGCACCTGGGTGGCGCGCGGTTCGATCCCGGCGAGAACCCGGGCGAGGCGCTCGCGGAGCGGCTCGACGTGGGCGCTGTGGGAAGCGTAGTCCACGGGCAGGCGTTTGGCGCGGACCTTCTCCTTGCGCAGCAGGGCGAGGAGTTCGTCGAGTGCGTCGCGGTCTCCGGACACCACCGTGGAGGCCGCGCCGTTGACGGCGGCGACCGACAGCCGGCCGTCCCAGGCCTTGAGGCGGGCGCGGACCGCGTCGGCGCCCTCGCCTACGGACATCATGCCGCCCGAGCCGGAGAGCAGCTCGGCGATGGCCTGGGAGCGCAGCGCGACGACGCGGGCGCCGTCCTCCAGGGACAGCGCGCCGACCGCGCAGGCGGCGGCGATCTCGCCCTGGGAGTGGCCGATCACGGCGGCCGGGGTGACGCCGTACGCGCTCCACGTGTGCGCCAGGGACACCATGACGGCCCACAGCAGCGGCTGGACGACGTCGACACGGTCGAGATCGCCGCGCAGCTCCGTGGGGAAGTCCCAGTCGGTGTACGGCGCGAGGGCGGCGGCGCACTCGGCCATGCGGGCCGCGAACACCGGGGATTCGTCGAGGAGTTCGGTGGCCATGCCGGACCACTGGGAGCCCTGGCCGGGGAAGACGAACACGGGTCGGGCGCGGCCGGGCGCGGTGCCCAGGACGAGGTTGCGGGCGGTGCTGCCGTCGGCCAGCGCGGCCAGGGCGCCGCGCAGTTCGGCCGGGTCGGCTCCGGTGATCGCGGCCCGGTGCGCGAAACGGGCGCGGGTCGTGGCCAGCGACCAGGCGACGTCGGACGGATCGAGCCCGGGGTGGGTGTCGAGGTGGCCGAGGAGCGCGGCGGCCTGGCCGGCGAGCGCTGCGGGCGTCCTGGCGGTGAGCAGCCACGGGACGGCGAGGCCGGCGGGGCCGGTGCGCTGCGGCTCGGCGGGGGCGGGCGGTGCCTGTTCGAGGATGACGTGGGCGTTGGTGCCGCTGATCCCGAACGAGGACACACCGGCCCGGCGGGGCCGACCGGGCTCGGGCCAGTTCCGCTGCTCCGTCAGCAGGCGCACCCGGCCGGCGTCCCAGTCGACCTTCGTGGACGGCGCGTCCACGTGCAGGGTCTTCGGCAGCACCCCGTGCCGCATCGCCATGACCATCTTGATGACGCCGGCGACACCGGCGGCGGCCTGCGTGTGCCCGATGTTGGACTTGACCGAACCCAGCCACAGCGGCTCGTCCCGCTCCTGGCCGTAGGTGGCCAGCAGCGCCTGCGCCTCGATCGGGTCACCCAGCGTCGTCCCCGTCCCGTGGGCCTCCACGATGTCCACGTCGGCGGTGGTGAGGCGGGCGTTCTCCAGGGCCTCGAGGATGACGCGTTCCTGGGCGGGGCCGTTGGGGGCGGTGAGGCCGTTGGAGGCGCCGTCCTGGTTGACGGCCGTGCCGCGGACGACGGCGAGGACGTCATGGCCGTTGCGGCGGGCGTCGGAGAGCCGTTCCACCACCATGACGCCGACGCCCTCGCCCCACACGGTGCCACCCGCCGCGTCGGCGAAGGCGCGGGTACGGGCGTCGGCGGCGAGCGCGCCCTGCCGGCTGAACTCGATGAACGTCTCCGGAGTGGCCATCACGGCGACGCCGCCGACGAGGGCGAGGCTGGACTCGCCCTGCCGCAGCGACTGGGCGGCCAGGTGCAGTGCGACCAGCGAGGAGGAGCAGGCGGTGTCGACGGACAGCGAGGGGCCTTCCAGGCCCAGCGTGTAGGCGACGCGTCCGGAGATGATGCTGCCGGAGCCGAAGCTGCCGAAGTAGTCGTGGTACTGGACGCCGGCGAACACGCCGGTGCGGCTGCCCTTGAGACTGTGCGGGTCGATGCCTGCGCTCTCCAGCGCCTGCCAGGACACCTCGAGCAGCAGCCGCTGCTGCGGGTCCATGACGAGGGCTTCCTTGGGGCTGATGCCGAAGAACGCGGCGTCGAAGTCGCCCGCGTCGTGCAGGAATCCGCCCTCGCCGACGTAGGAGGTGTCGGGCCGCTGCCGGGTGGGGTCGACGATACGGTCCACGTCCCAGCCCCGGTTGGCCGGGAACGGGGTGATGGCGTCGGTGCCGTCGGCGACCAGCCGCCACAGGTCCTCGGGGCCGCGGACGTCGCCCGGGTAGCGGCACGCCAGACCGACGATCGCCAGCGGCTCGTCCGCGCGGGCCTTGACGGTACGACGGCCGCGCCGGGCCCCGGCGCGCGCGCCGCCGACCAGGGTGCCGAGGTGGCCGGCGAGCGCCTCGGGTGAGGGGTGGTCGAAGACGAGGGTGGCGCCGAGGCGCTGGCCCAGCTCGGCGGAGAGGGAGTTGCGCAGCTCGATGGCGGCGAGGGAGTCGAAGCCGAGGTCCTTGAAGGCCCGGTCGGTCTCCACGCTGTCCGGGTCGGCGTGTCCGAGGACGGCGGCGACGTGGGCGCGGACAGTGTGCAGCAGTGCCTCGGCGCGCTCCTCGTCCCCGAGGGCGGCCATCCGCTCGGCGAAGGTGGCGTCGGCACCCTCGGCGGCGGCCTCCCGGCGCACCGCCCGGCCGGCCAGTGCGCGGAACACCGGCGCGAGGCCACTGCCCTGGGCGCGCAGCGCGGGCATGCTGAGCCGCACCGGTGCCAGGGCGGGACGCCCGGCGCGCACCGCCAGGTCGAACAGGGCGGTGCCCTCCTCGGCGGACAGGGCCGTCATGCCGCCGCGCGCCATGCGGGCGCGGTCGGCCTCGTCGAGGGAGCTGGTCATGCCGCCGGACGGGGCCCACGGCCCCCAGGCCAGCGACAGCGCGGGCGCGCCCTGGGCGCGGCGGTGGGCGGCGAGGGCGTCCAGGAGGGCGTTGGCGGCGGCGTAGTTGCCCTGGCCCGGGGCGCCGACGGTGCCGGCGACGGACGAGAACAGCACCAGCGCCGCGCCGTTCGCGGTCAGTTCGTGCAGGTGGAGGGCGCCGAGCGCCTTCGGCGCGAGGACCGAGTCGATCCGCTCGGGGGTGAGCGAGGAGACGACGCCGTCGTCCAGGACGCCGGCGGCGTGCACGACCGCGGTGAGCGGGTGCTCGGCCGGGATGCCGGCCAGGACGGCGGCGAGGGCCTCCCGGTCGGCGACGTCGCAGGCGTGGGCGGTCGCGGTGGCGCCGAGGCCGGCGAGTTCGGCGATCAGGTCGCCCGAGTCGCCCGAACGGCTGAGCAGCGCGAGGTGGCGGACGCCGTGCGCGGTGACCAGGTGGCGGGCGAGCACCGGGCCGATGCCGCCGGTGGCGCCGGTCAGCAGCACGGTTCCGCCGGGATCGAGGATCAGCTCAGCTGATTCTCCCGGTACGTCGGCCCGCACGAGCCGGGCCGCACGGGCGGTGCCGGAGCGCAGGGCGATCTGCGGTTCGCCGGAGGCGAGGACGGCGGGCAGGACGGGGCCGGCGTCCGTGCCCGGTTCGAGGTCGAGCAGCACGAACCGGTCGGGGTTCTCCGACTGCGCGGACCGTACCAGCCCCCAGACGGCGGCCCCGGCCAGGTCGGGCACGTCCTCCCCGGCGACGACGCCCACCGCGCCGTGGGTGACGACGGCCAGCGGGCGGGGGTCGTCGTCCTGGAGTGCCGCGAGCGCCCGGTGCAGCGCCTCCCGCACGGCGTCGGCGTCCGTCCCCGGAGTGCTGTACAGCACCCGGTGCTCGCTGTCCGGAGCGTCGCTGTGCAGGGGTACCGGCTGCCAGTCGAGGGCGAACAGGGCGTCGGCGGTCGTGTCGCGGGCGGCGCGCAGATGGGTGAGCGGGCGGGAGGCGAGCGAGGTGACCGTGGCGACGGGCGCTCCGGTGGCGTCGGCCAGGTCGACGGCGAAGGCGTGCGGCCCGGTGGGTACCAGCCGGGCGCGCAGCACGGAGGCGCCGACCGCGTGCAGGGTGACGCCCGCGAACATGAAGGGCAGCCGGGCCGTGTCGTCGGCGGATCCGTCGCCGAGCAGGGCGAGCGAGTGCAGGGCCGCGTCGAAGGCGGCCGGGTGCAGGCCGAAGCGGGGCGCTTCGGCGGCGGACCGCTCGGACAGCCGCACCTCGGCGAAGACCTCGTCGCCCCGCCGCCAGGCCGCTGTCAGCGCCTGGAAGACGGGGCCGTACTCCAGACCGGCGGCGGCGTGCCGCTCGTACAGGCCGGCGGTGTCGAGAGGTTCGGCGTCCGCCGGGGGCCAGACGTCCAGGCGGGTGCCCGGGGCGTCGGTGGCGACGGCGAGGAGGCCGGAGGCGTGCAGGGTCCAGGGCTCGTCTGCGGGCAGGGCCTCGGCGCGGGCGTACACGTGCACGGTACGGGCGCCGGACGCGTCCGGTGCCCCGACGGCGACCTGGACGCGTACGCCGTCGTCCGGGGGCAGCACCAGCGGTACTTCCAGGGCTAGTTCCTCCAGGCGGCCGCAGCCGACCTGGTCGCCGGCGCGGACGGCCAGCTCGACCAATGCGGTGCCGGGGACGACGACCGAGCCGCCGACGACGTGGTCGGCGAGCCAGGGGTGGGTGCGCACCGCCAGCCGGCCGGTGAGCACGGCGCCGTCGGAGTCGGCGAGCACGGTGGCCGCGCCGAGCAGCGGGTGGTCGGCGGAGTCCAGGCCGGCGGAGCCGACGTCGCCGACCGGTGCGGCCGTCTCGGGCCAGAACCGTTCGCGCTGGAAGGCGGTGGTGGGCAGGTCGACGGTGCGGGCGCCGGTGAAGAGTGCGGTCCAGTCCACCGCGGCCCCACCGGCGTACATCTGTGCCACGGCGGTGAGGAGGGTCTCGGTCTCGTCGCGGTCGCGGCGGGTGGCGGCGGCGAGCACGGCGTCGGTGTCCGTGCCGTCGGCGGCCAGGCACTCGCGGGCCATGGCCGTCAGCACGGCGTCGGGGCCGAGTTCGAGGAAGCGGGTGACGCCCGCGGCACCGAGGGAGCGCATCCCGTCGTGGAAGCGGACCGCCTCGCGCACGTGGCGTACCCAGTAGCCGGGCGTGGCGAGGTCCTGCGGGGCGAGGGCGCCGGTGACGTTGGAGACCACCGGGACGGTGGCCCGGTGGAAGGTCAGGGACTCCACGACCGCCCGGAAATCGGTCAGCATCGGCTCCATCAGCGGCGAGTGGAAGGCGTGCGACACCTTCAGGCGCCGGCTCCTGTCGAAGCGCGCGGCGACCGCCTCGGCCTCGTCGGCATCGCCCGAGAGGACCAGGGAGTCGGGGCCGTTGACGGCGGCGATGCCGACCCGCTCGGTGAGCAGCGGGCGGACCTCGTCCTCGCCGGCGCGTACGGCGATCATCGCGCCGCCCTCGGGCAGCGCCTGCATGAGCCGGCCGCGCGCGGCCACCAGCGTGGTCGCGTCCTTCAGGTCCAGGACGCCCGCGACATGGGCGGCGGAGATCTCGCCGATGGAGTGGCCGGCCAGGTAGTCGGGGGTGAGGCCCCAGGACTCCACCAGCCGGTACAGCGCGACCTCGAAGGCGAACAGCGCGGTCTGGGTGCGGGCGGTCCGGTTCAGCGGCTCGGGGTCGTCGCCGAACATCACCTCGCGCAGGTCGTCGCCGAACAGCGCGCATATCTCGTCGACGGCACGGGCGAACACCGGGAAGTGCGCGTACAGTTCGCGGCCCATGCCGGCGCGCTGCGCACCCTGCCCGGTGAACAGGAAGGCGGTCTGTCCCTTGCGGACACGGCCGTAGGCGGCGCCCTGACCGCCCTCGGCGACGCGGGCCGTCGCCGCCATGAGCGCGTCGCGGTCGGTGCCGAGGACCACGGCGCGGTACTGGTGGGCGGTGCGGGTGGCGGCCAGGGAGTGCGCGACGTCCACCGGGTCCGGCTCGCCGGCGGTGGCCACCAGGCGGGCGGCCTGCTCGCGCAGGGCACGTTCGGTCCGCCCGGACAGCACCCACGGCACCAGTGGCGGCGCCGTACGAGGCCCGGCTTCCGCCGGTTCTTCGGAAGGCGCCTCCTCCAGGATGGTGTGCGCGTTGGTGCCGCTGGCGCCGAAGGAGGAGACGGCGGCCCGGCGCGGGCGGCCGGGGTCCGTCCAGGGCCGGTTCTCGGTCAGCAGCCGGACCTGGCCCTGGCTCCAGTCGACCTTGGTGGAGGGTTCCTCGGCGAACAGTGACTTGGGCAGGACCCGGTTCCGTATCGCCATGACCGCCTTGATGATGCCGGCGACGCCGGCCGCAGCCTGGGTGTGCCCGATGTTGGACTTCACCGAGCCGAGCCACAGCGGGGCGTCCGCGGGCCGGTCCTGGCCGTAGGTGGCGAGCAGGGCCTGGGCCTCGATCGGGTCGCCCAGCGTGGTGCCGGTGCCGTGCGCCTCCAGCAGGTCCACGTCGGCCGGGCCGAGCTGTGCGCCGGTCAGCGCGGCGCGGATGACGCGCTGCTGGGACGGGCCGTTGGGCGCGGTCAGGCCGTTGGAGGCGCCGTCCTGGTTGACGGCGGAGCCACGGACGACGGCCAGCACCTCGTGGCCGTTGCGGCGGGCGTCGCTGAGCCGTTCCAGCACCAGCATGCCGGCGCCCTCGCTCCAGCCGGTGCCGTCCGCCGCGTCCGCGAAGGACTTGCAGCGGCCGTCCAGGGCGAGGCCGCGCTGCCGGGAGAAGGCGATGAAGTTGCCCGGCGTGGACATCACGGTGGCGCCGCCCGCCAGGGCGAGGGTGCACTCCTTGGTGCGCAGCGCCTGTACGGCGAGGTGCACCGCGACGAGCGCGGAGGAGCAGGCGGTGTCGATGGTGACGGCCGGGCCCTCCAGGCCCAGGGTGTAGGAGATGCGGCCGGAGATCACGGCGGCCAGCACGCCGGTGCCGAGCGCCGCCTCGCTGTCCTCGGGCATTTTCGCCAACAGGTCCTTGTAGTCCTGGCCGTTGGTGCCGGCGAACACCCCGATCCGGGCGCCGTGCGCGGAGTCGGGGGCGATCCGGGCCCGCTCCAGGGCCTCCCACGACACCTCCAGCAGCAGCCGCTGCTGGGGGTCCATCGCGACCGCCTCGCGGGGGCTGATGCCGAAGAAGTCCGGCTCGAACCCGGCCGCGTCGGCCAGGAAACCGCCGCGCTTGACATAGGTCCTGCCGGTGGCGTCCGGGTCGGGGTCGTAGAGCGCTTCGACGTCCCAGCCCCGGTCGCCGGGGAAGTCACCGATGGCGTCGGTGCCGTCCTGGACGAGCCGCCAGAACCCCTCCGGCGTGGTCACGCCGCCGGGGAAGCGGCAGCTCATCCCGACGATGGCGATGGGTTCCCGGTCCTGGGTCTCCACCTCGCGCAGCCGCTGACGGGTCTGGGCCAGGTCGGCGGAGACCCGCTTGAGGTAGGAGAGCAGCTTTTCGTCGTTGGTCATCGGGTGTCGCCACTCCTGTGCGAAGAGGTGGACTGCGGTGGGGCCGGGGTGTCGGGGGAGGGTGGGGTCACGCCGAGCCGAGTTCGTTGTCGATGAAGGCGAAGACGTCGTCGGCGGAGGCGTCCTCCAGCCGTCCGGCGACGCCGGCGGCGTCCTGGCCGAGGGTCTTGTTCAGATCGCTGAGCAGGGACTGCAGGCGGGTGGTGATCCGGCCCTGCTCGATGTCCTCGGCGGTGAGGTCGCCGAGCCGGGCCGCGACCCGGTCGAGTTCGGCGACGACCGAGTCCACCGAGGTGCCGGTGCCGGCGAGTTCGGTGCCCAGGTACTTGGCGAGGGCGGCCGGCGTGGCGTAGTCGAAGATGAGAGTGGCCGGCAGCGGCACCCCGGCCGCGCTGCTGATCCGGTTGCGCAGGTCGACCGAGGTGAGCGAGTCGAAGCCGAGGTCGCGGAACGCGGTCGTCGGCTCGACCGCGTCGGCGCCGGCGTAGCCGAGGACCGCCGCGGCCTGCCCGCACACCAGCTCCTGCAGCGCGCGCTCGCGTTCGCCGCCGGTGAGGCCGGCGAGCTTCTCGGCGAAGCCGTCGACCGCGCCCGCCTCGGCGCCCCCGCCCGTGCCGCGCCGGGCCTCGGGCAGCGCGGACAGCAGGGCGCTGGGCCGGCTCGAGGTGAAGGCGGGCGCGAACAGGGACCAGTCGACGTCGGCGACGGTGACGGTGGTGTCGCCGCCGGCCAGGGCGCGGCCGAGCGCGGTGAGAGCGCGCTCGGGGTCGAGGAGGGACATGCCCATGGCGCGGGCGGCCGAGCGGACGGTGCCGTGGGCGGCCATGCCGTCGCCGCCCCACGGTCCCCAGGCCACCGAGGTGGCGGGCAGTCCGGCCGCCCGCCGGTGCTCGGCGAGCGCGTCCAGGCAGGCGTTCGCGGCGGCGTAGTTGGCCTGTCCGGCGCCGCCGACGGTGGCGGTCAGGGAGGAGAACAGCACGAACGCCGACAGGTCCCGGTCCGCGGTCAGTTCGTGCAGATGGCGGGCGGCGTCGGCCTTGGGGGCGAGGACGCCGGTGAACCGCTCGGGGGTGAGGGCGTCCAGGACGCCGTCGTCGAGCACGCCGGCCAGGTGCATCACGGCGGTGAGGGGGTGCTCCTCGGGTACGGAGTCCAGCAGCGCGGCCAGTGCCTCGCGGTCGGCCACGTCGCAGGCGGCGAGGGTCACCTCCGTGCCGGCCCCGGTGAGTTCGCGGACGAGGTCGGCGGCGCCGGGCGCGTCCATGCCGCGGCGGGAGGCCAGCAGCAGGTGGTCCGCGCCCTCGGCGGCGAGCCAGCGGGCCACGGCCGTACCGACCGCGCCGGTGGCCCCGGTGACCAGGACCGTGCCGGACGGCTTCCAGGGCGCGCCGGCGCGGGCCGGGGCGTGTTCCAGCCGCCGACCGTAGGCACCGGACTCGCGGATGACTACCTGGTCCTCGCCGCCGGCCACGCCGAGCAGCGCGGCCAGCCGGGCGACGCTCTGCGGACCGAGCTCGGCGGGCAGGTCGACGAGTCCGCCCCACCGGTCGGGGTGCTCCAGGGCGGCGACCCGGCCGAGGCCCCACACCTGCGCCTGGGCGAAGCCGGTGACGGTGGCGGCGGTGCCGTGGGCGACGGCGTCGCGGGTGACGCACCACAGCGGGGCGGTGATCCCGGCGTCCCCGAGGGCCTGCACGAGAGCGGCGGTGGCGGTCAGTTCGGTGACGGGCGCCAGCAGGGACAGCACCCCGTCCACGCCGCCCCGGTCCGCGAGCAGCTCGGCCAGCCCGGCACGGCCGACGGACTGCGGTGCGGTGACGGTGTCGATCCGCAGGCCCCGGTCGGCGAGCCCGGTCAGGACGGTGGCCGTCCAGGGGTCGGCGGCGGCGGGGACGACGGCCAGCCAGTGGCCGCCGAGCGCCGGGGTGGCGGCGGGGGCCAGCGGCTCCCAGGTGACCCGGTGGCGCCAGCCGTCGGCGGCGGCGTTGGCCTGCCGCTGCTCGTGCCAGGCGGCCAGGGCGGGGACGACGGCGGCGACGGACGTCTCGTCGGGGACGCCGAGCGTGGCGGCGACGGCGGTCACGTCCTGGTCCCGCACCAGCTCCCAGAACGGGTCGTTCGCGTCGCCGCCCGCGCGGGCCGCCGCCGAACGCTCGGCCTGCAGGATGGGGGCGTCCTCCCAGTGCCGGTCGCGGCGGAACGGGTAGGTCGGCAGATCGACCTTGCGGCCCCCGGCGAACACGACCCGCCAGTCGGGGCCGGTGCCGGTCAGATGCAGTCGGCAGACGGCGTCCACGAGGGCGGCGTCCTCGTCCCGGTCGCGGCGCTGGGTGCCGATCACGTCGGGCACCACGTCCTGCGCCATGTTGGTGAGCACCGAGTCGGGGCCGATCTCCAGGAAGCGGGTGGCGCCCTCGGCGGCCAGGGTGGTGACCCCGTCGTGGAAGCGGACGGCCTCGCGGACGTGCCGCACCCAGTAGTCGGGCGAGGTCAGTTCGTCGGCCATGCGCCCCGTGACGTTCGAGACGACCGGCAGGGCGGGCTCGTGGAAGGTGAGGCCGGACACCACCTCACGGAACGCCTCGAGCATGGGGTCCATGCGGCCGGAGTGGAAGGCGTGCGAGACCTTCAGCCGGGTGGTCTTCTCCACCTTCGCGGCGACGGCGAGTACGGCTTCCTCTTCGCCCGAGACGACCACAGCACGGGGGCCGTTGACGGCCGCGATGTCGACGCCGTCGGTGAGCAGCGGCGTGACCTCGGCCTCGGAAGCGAGCAGGGACACCATGGCGCCGCCCGCGGGCAGGTCCTGCATGAGCCGGCCGCGTGCGGCGACCAGGGCGACCGCGTCCTTCAGCTCCAGGACACCGGCGACGTGCGCGGCGACGACCTCGCCGATGGAGTGCCCGGCGAGCAGGTCGGGCCGGATGCCCCAGTGCTCCAGCAGCCGGTACAGGGCGGTCTCGAAGGCGAACAGGGCGGCCTGTGTGTAGACGGTCTGGTTCAGCGGCGCGGCCGCCGGGTCCACGGCGTCCTCGAACATCACCTCACGCAGCGGACGCTCCAGGTGCGCGTCGAAGGCGGCGCAGATCTCGTCGAAGGCGGTGGCGAACACCGGGAACGCGGCGTGCAGGGTGCGGCCCATGCCGGGCCGCTGGGAGCCCTGGCCGGAGAACAGGATGCCGAGCCGGCCGGGCGCGGGGGCCGACACGGCCGCCTGGCTGCCCTCGGCGACGGCACGCAGACCGGCCAGCAGCTCGTCCCGGTCGCGGCCGGTGACGGCGGCCCCGTGGGTGAACCGGGCGCGGGTGGTGGCCAGCGAGTACCCGACGTCGTACGCGTCCAGGTCCCCGGCGACGGCGAGCAGCCGTTCCGCCTGCCGCCGGACGGCGTCGGACCCCTTGCCGGACAGGACCCACGGGACGACGGGCAGCGCGGCGCGCACCGGGGCGGGCTCGGCCTCGGCGGGCGGCGCCTGCTCCAGGATGGTGTGCGCGTTGGTGCCGGAGATGCCGAAGGAGGACACGCCGGCGCGCCGGGGGCGGCCGTCGGGGGTGTCCCAGGGGCGGGGCTCGGTGAGCAGGCGGACGTCGCCCGCGCTCCAGTCGACGGCGGCCGAGGGCTTCTCGACGTGCAGGGTGCGGGGCAGGGTGCCGTGGCGCATCGCCATGACCGTCTTGATGATGGCGCCGACGCCCGCGGCGGCCTGCGGGTGGCCCATGTTGGACTTGATGGAACCGAGCCAGACCGGCCGGTTCTCCGGCCGGTCCTGTCCGTAGGCGGCGATGACGGCCTGGGCCTCGATGGGGTCGCCGAGGGTGGTGCCGGTGCCGTGTGCCTCGACCGCGTCGATGTGGTGCGGGGCGAGCTGCGCGTCGGCGAGCGCCTGCTGGATGACGCGGATCTGGGCCGGCCCGCTGGGCGCGGTCAGGCCGTTGGAGGCGCCGTCCTGGTTGACGGCGCTGCCGCGAACCACGGCGAGCACCTCGTGGCCGTTGCGCAGCGCGTCGGACAGCCGCTCCACGAGCAGCATGCCGGCGCCCTCGGCCCAGGCGGCGCCCGCGGCGTCGTCGGAGAAGGAGTGGCAGCGCCCGTCGGGGGACAGCGCGCGGCGCTCGCTGAACTCGATGAACATCTCGGGGCTGGCCATGACGGCGGCACCGCCCGCGAGCGCGAGGGAGCACTCCCCCTTGCGCAGCGACTGGATCGCCGAGTGCAGCGCCACCAGCGAGGAGGAGCAGGCGGTGTCCATGGTGACCGCGGGGCCCTCCAGGCCCAGGGTGTAGGCGATGCGGCCGGAGACGATGCTCCCGGAGATGGTGCCGCCGATGTAGTCGTGGTGCATCAGACCGACGAAGACACCGGTCGGGGTGCCCTTGACCGTGGTGGGGTCGATGCCGGCGCGCTCGAAGGCCTCCCAGGTGACCTCCAGCAGCAGCCGCTGCTGCGGGTCCGTTCCGGGCGCGTCCTTGGGGCTGATGCCGAAGAACGCCGGGTCGCACTCGGCTGCGTCGTGCAGGAAGCCGCCGTGGCGGACGTAGGACTTGCCGGGGGCGCCGGGCTCGGGGTCGTAGATCGCCTCGACGTCCCAGCCGCGGTCGGTGGGGAACTCGGTGACGACGTCGATGCCCTCGTCGACGATGCGCCACAGGTCTTCCGGGGTGCGCACGCCGCCGGGGTAGCGGCAGCCCATCCCGATGATGGCGACGGGCTCGCGGTCCTGCTCCTCCAGCTCCCGTACGCGGCGGCGGCTTCGCTCCAGCTCGGTCGTGGCCCGCTTGAGGTACTCGCGGAGCTTGCCGGCCGTGGCCGAGTCTTCCATCACTGGGCTCCCAGTTCGTTGTCGATCCTGGCGAAGAGTTCTTCGTCGCTGGCTTCCCGGAAGTCCGCCGGCGCCTCGGGCGCGGTGCGACGTCCGTGGGTGTCCTGCCAGCTGCGCAGCAGCGCTTCGAGGCGCGCGGTGACGCGGGCGTGGCTGCCGCCTTCGTCGGGCAGGTCGTGCAGGGCGGCTTCGAGGCGGTCCAGCTCGGCCAGCGCGGACCGGGTGAGGTCGGCCGGTCCGGGCACGAGCGCGGTCTTGAGGTGGGTGGCGAGGGTCAAGGGGGTGGGCTGGTCGAAGACGAGCGTGGCGGGCAGGGTGAGGCCGGTGGCGCCCGCGAGGAGGTTGCGCAGTTCGACGGCGGCGAGCGAGTCGAAGCCCATCTCCTGGAAGGCGCGCCCTGGGTCGACCGACTCGGACGAGGGGTGGCCGAGTACACCGGCGACGTGGGTGCGGACCAACTCGAGCAGGGCGCGGTCCCGTTCGGAGTCCGCCAGCGGGGCCAGCCGGTCGCGCCAGGAGTCGGCGGGGGCGCCCGCGGCGGGCTCGGTGCCGCGCCGCCGGGCGGGCCGCACCAGGCCGCGCAGCAGTGCGGGTACGCCCTCGGGCCGGGCGCGCAGCGCTGCGGCGTCCAGGCGTACGGGCACCAGTACGGCGTCCTCGGCTCCGAGTCCGGCGTCGAAGGTGCGCAGTCCCTGGGCGGGGGTCAGCGGCGGAAGCCCGAGCCGGCGCAGCCGTTCCAGGTCGGCGGCGCCGATGCCGGCGCTCATGCCGCCGGAGCCGGACCACAGGCCGTAGGCGAGCGAGACGGCGGGCAGGCCGAGTGCGCGGCGGTGGGCGGCGAGGCCGTCGAGGAAGGTATTGGCGGCTGCGTAGTTGGCCTGCCCGCCGCCGACCAGCAGACCGGCGGTGGAGGACAGCAGCACGAAGGCCGCCAGGTCCTTGTCGCGGGTGAGCTCGTGAAGGTTCCAGGCGGCGTCCACCTTGGGCCGCAGCACCCGGTCGACCTTGTGCGCGTCCAGAGTGGCCAGCACGCCGTTGTCGACGACGCCGGCGGCGTGCACCACGGCCCGTACGTCGTGCCCGTGCTCGGCGAACAGCGCGGCCAGGTCGGCTCGGTCGGCGGCGTCGCACCGGGCGAGGGTCACCTCGGCCCCCAACTCCCTCAGCTCTTCCCGCAGTTCGGCCGCACCGGGGGCGTCCGCGCCGCGCCGCCCGGCCAGCAGCAGGCGCCGTACGCCGTGCTCGGTCACCAGGTGACGGGCGATCAGGGCACCGAGGCCGCCGGTGCCGCCGGTGATGAGGACGGCGCCCTCCGGGTTCCGGACGGGCGGGCCACCGGGCTTGGCACGGGCCAGTCGCGGCACCCGCACCTCGCCGTCGCGCACGGCGACCTCCGGTTCGCCGGAGGCGACGGCCGTGGCGAGGGCGGGACCTGGGGCGGCACTGCCGTCGCTGTCGACGAGCAGGAACCGGCCGGGGTTCTCGGCCTGGGCGGCGCGTACGAGCCCGTACAGGGGGGCGTGGCTGAGGTCGCCGCTGCGCAGGAGGACGGCGAGCCGCCGGTCCGCGCGGCGCTCGTCGTCCAGCCAGGTGCGCAGGGTCTCCAGGGTGGCGTTCACCCGGTCCCGTACCAGGGCGGGCAGGTCGGCCGCGGCATCGGACGCGGTCGGTACGGCCAGCACGACCAGGTCGGGCGCCGGGCCGGCGGCGAGGAGGGCGGCCAGGTGGGGGTGGTGGGGCGCCTCAAGGCCGGTGTCGTCGCCACAGACGGCCAGGGCGGGCACGCCTGCGGACACGGGGCCGGGCGCCGGGACCAGGTCTACCCGGTACAGCGGGTCGTCGCCGTCCCCGGCGAGTTGCTCGGCGGAGACGGGGCGGGCCACGAGGCTGCGCACGGTCGCGACCGGCGCGCCGGTCGCGTCCGCGAGGGTGAGGGTGACGGAGTCGGGTCCGGACGGGGTCAGGCGCAGGCGCAGGGTGTCGGTCCCGGCGCGGTGCAGGGTGACGCCGCCCCAGGCGAACGGCAGCACGGCCTGGCCGCCGGGGAGGTCGAGGAGGTTGACGTGCAGGACGGCGTCCAGCAGTGCGGGGTGCACGCCGAACGCGGCGGCGGTGGCGCGGGCACTCTCGGGCAGGGCCGCCTCGGCGAACAGTTCGTCCCCGCGCCGCCACATGGCGCGCAGCCCCTGGAAGGACGCGCCGTACCCGTAGCCGGCGCGGGCCAGGCCGGGGTACAGGCCGTCCAGGTCGACGCGTTCGGCGCCCTCGGGCGGCCACGCGGTCAGGTCGGCCTTGATCCCCTCGTCTGCGGGCGCGGGGGTGAGAACGCCCGCGGCGTTGCGAGTCCACGGGGCATCTGGGCTGTCGGCGCGGCGGGACCACACGGTGAGTTCCCGCCGCCCGTCCCGCTCGCCGCCGACGGCGACCTGTACGGCCAGTGCGCCCTGCTCGGGCAGGATCAGCGGGGCGTGCAGGGTGAGTTCGTCGACGCTGTCGCAGCCGGTGCGCTCCGCGGCCTGCAGCGCCATCTCGACGAAGCCGGTGCCGGGCAGCAGCACGGTTCCGTGTACGGCGTGGTCGGCGAGCCACGGGTGGGAGGCGAGGGAGAGCCGGCCGGTGAGGACCGCTCCCCCGGTGTCGGGCAGGTCGGTCGCGGCGGTGAGCAGCGGATGGCCGGTCGCGCTCTGCCCGAGGCCGTCGGCGTCGCCCCGGCCGCCGGCGCCGGCCTCCAGCCACAGCCGTTCGCGCTGGAAGGCGTAGGTGGGCACGTCGATGCGCCGGGCGGCGTGCGGGGCGAAGAAGGCCCTCCAGTCGACGGCGGTACCGGCCGCGTGCAGCCGGGTCACGGCGGTGACCAGGTCCCGCTCCTCGTCACCGTCGCGCCGCAGCCCGGCGACGGTCACACTGTCCTCGGGAACGCAGTCCGCGGCGAGGGCGGTGAGGGCGGCGTCCGGGCCGACCTCGAGGAACGTCCGGACGCCCAGCTCGTGGAGGGCGGCCATGGCGGGGGCGAAGCGGACGGGCCGGCGGACGTGGTCCACCCAGTACTCGGGGCTGGTCAGTCGACCGGGGCCGGCGAGGGCGCCGGTGAGCGTGGAGACGATCGGGATACGCGGCTCGTCGAAGGTGCACGTGGCGGCGGCCTCGGCGAAGCCGGCCAGCACGGGCTCCATCAGCGGCGAGTGGAAGGCGTGCGACACCTTCAGCTTCTTGCTCCTGTCGAAGCGGGCGGCAAGCGCGTCCACGGCGTCCGCGGCACCCGAAATCACCACCGATCTCGGGCCGTTGACGGCGGCGATGTCCACCCGGTCGTCCAGGTGGGGCGCGACGTCGTCCTCGGTGGCGCGCAGGGCGGCCATGGCGCCGCCGGCGGGCAGGGCCGCCATCAGGGCGCCCCTGGCGAGCACGAGCCGGACGGCGTCCGGAAGGGACAGGACGCCGGCGACATGGGCGGCGGCCAGTTCACCGACGGAGTGTCCGGCCAGGTAGTCGGGGGTCACGCCCCAGGACTCCAGAAGCCGGTAGAGGGCCACTTCGGTGGCGAAGATGGCGATCTGCGCGTAGTCGGTACGGGTCAGCAGGTCGGCGTCCGTGTCGATGACGTCGGCGAGCGGCCGTTCCAGGCTCCGGTCGGCGAGGGCGCACACCGCGTCGAAGGCCTCCGCGTACACCGGAAAGGCCCGGTGCAGGTCCCGGCCCATGCCGGGCCGCTGCGCTCCCTGACCGGTGAACAGGAAGGCGGTCCTGCCACCGACCGGGTTGAGCGGCGTCGCGGTGGCGAGCTGGGCGAGCAGTTCGCCGGGGTCCCGGCCGACCGCTACGGCACGGTGCTCGAAGTGGGTGCGGGTGGTGGCCAGCGACAGACCGAGGTCGGCGGGGCGCGTGCCGGGGTGCGCGTCGAGGTGGTCGCGCAGGCGGGCGATCTGCCCGGCGAGGGCCTGCCTCGTGCGCCCGGTGACGATCCAGGGGACGCAACCGTCCTGCCGTGCGGGCAGCGCGTCGGCTTCCCGCGCGGGCGCCTGCTCCAGGACCACGTGCGTGTTGGTGCCGCTGATGCCGAAGGAGGAGACGGCGGCGCGGCGGGGCCGTCCGGTCTCGGGCCACGGGCGCCGCTCGAGGACCAGTTCGACGGCGCCCGCGCTCCAGTCCACCTGGTCGGTGGGGGCATCGACGTGAAGCGTCGGCGGTACCTCACCGTGCCGCATGGCCAGCACCATCTTGATGACCCCGGCGACGCCCGCGGCGGCCTGGGTGTGTCCGAGGTTGGACTTGACCGAGCCCAGCAACAACGGCCGCTCGGCGGGGTGTTCCTTGCCGTACGTCGCCAGCAGCGCCTGCGCCTCGATGGGGTCGCCGAGGGAGGTGCCGGTGCCGTGTGCCTCGACCACGTCGACGTCCGCGGCGGTGAGCCCCGCTCCGGCCAGCGCCTGGCGGATGACCCGCTGCTGGGAGGGGCCGTTGGGCGCGGTCAGCCGGCTGCTGGCGCCGTCGGAGTTGACCGCGCTGCCGCGGATCACGGCGAGCACCGGGTGGCCGTTGCGCTGGGCGTCGGCGAGCCGTTCCAGCAGCAGCATGCCGGCGCCCTCGCCCCAGCCGGTGCCGTCGGCCGCCGCCGCGAACGCCTTGCAGCGGCCGTCCGGGGAGAGTCCGCGCTGCCGGCTGAAGTCGATGAACGTCTCGGGTGTGGACATCACGGTGACGCCGCCGGCCAGGGCGAGCGAGCACTCGCCCGACTGCAGCGCGCGCACCGCCCAGTGCAGAGCGACCAGGGAGGAGGAGCAGGCGGTGTCGACGGTGACCACCGGGCCCTCGAGACCGAAGGTGTAGGCGATGCGGCCGGAGGCGATGCTGGCGGCGCTTCCGTTGGCGAGGTAGCCGTCGAGGTCGTCGGGGACGGAGGTGAGGCGGGTCGCGTAGTCGTTGTACATCACGCCGGCGAACACGCCGGTGCGGCTGCCGCGCAGGTCGGCCGGGACGATGCCGGCCCGTTCGACGGCCTCGTGGGAGGTCTCCAGCAGCAGCCGCTGCTGCGGGTCCATGGCGAGGGCCTCGCGGGGGCTGATGCCGAAGAAGTCGTGGTCGAAGTCGGCGGCGTCGTGCAGGAATCCGCCGGTGCGGGCGTAGGTCCTGCCGGTGGCGTGCGGGTCGGGGTCGTACAGGGCGTCCACGTCCCAGCCGCGGTCGGCCGGGAAGTCGGACACCGCGTCGGTCCCCGACGCGACCAGTTCCCACAGTTCCTCGGGCGTGGTGACGCCGCCCGGATAGCGGCATCCGGTGCCGACGACGGCGACCGGGCCGTGTGCGCGTTGCTCGTTCTCGCGCAGCCGCCGCCGCGCCTCCCGCAGGTCCGCGGTCGTCCGCCTGAGATAGTCGAGCAGTTGCTC
Organism: Streptomyces sp. NPDC052109; assembly: GCF_040680195.1. Classification (NCBI taxonomy): domain Bacteria; kingdom Bacillati; phylum Actinomycetota; class Actinomycetes; order Kitasatosporales; family Streptomycetaceae; genus Streptomyces; species Streptomyces sp. NPDC052109. The sequence goes on from NZ_JBFAWF010000027.1 coordinate 26,757, forward strand.
TTCGTTGTTCACCAGCGCGCCATCCGATCGAGATCGAAGTGAGGGCCTCGGCCGTGCGGACAGCTTCCGGACGGTTTCCGGTCCGCTTCCCCTCCGCTGTCGGAGGCTAGGCAGGCGGCGATGACGCAGGACACCCCTACAGCCCCCAGGGGCCCCTGCGGCGGTTAAGGGGTGACCTGTTCGGTGCCACTCGTCGACCGGTGTTCGGCAGCGGCCTCCCGTGGGGGGACCGGCCCGGCGCTGTACCGTGGCGCGCGTGAAGTCTCCGTGGTTCGAGTTCGACGACGAGGACGAGGTGTGCGGGGCGTTCCCACGCGAGGTCCTGCGCCTGGTCCGGGAACGCGCCGAACGATGGCCGTGCCCGCCCGGGTCGACGTATGTCCTGTTCTTCCCTGGGGGTGAGACCGAGGACGCGCCGGCGTCGGAACCGGACCTGATGCGTCTCGTCGTCGACCTGAGTCGGGAGGGGTCGATCTTCCAGGCGATCGGTGCGGAGGTGGAGGGCGACACGGCGCTGTGCACCGCGTTGCACATCTGCGACCTTGCGCCGACCGATGAACATGCCGACATCGTCGCCCGCGAGGCGAAGGGCTCGGCCGAGGAGCTCGCGGAATGCATCGCCGACTGGATCGGCGAGGTCCTGCACCGGCCGACGCTTCAGTACGACGGCCGCAACGGCTGAGCCTGCTGCCGGCCCTCCCGCGACCGGGGTCAGGACATGCCGGCGTGATGCGGGCCGGACGGTTCGGCAGTCGGTGAGGATGACGGGCACGGCGTCGGTGCGGGGCCGGTGGCATCGGGCATGCCGCCGGCGCGCGACCCGGTCCGGTCGTGCCTCACACCTCGCCGACCCGGCGGCCCCCAGCACTTCGCGCCCGGCGTGCGGACCCGGTCAGGCGGGCTGCCACAGCTCGACCCGATTGCCCTCAGGGTCGGTGACCCAGCCGAATCGACCGACACCCTCCATGTCCTGTGTTTCTTCGGCCACGTCCGCTCCCTTGGCGCGCAACTGCGCGAGCATCGCGTCCAGGTCGCGGACCCGGAAGTTGAGCATGGTGTGCTGGGCAGGGGACCCGAAGTAGTCGGTGCCGGACTCGAACGCCGCGAACACCGTCGGCCCGGTCTCCGGACGCCACAGTCCGTTCTCGTCGGCGTCCAGGCCCAGGCAGTCGCGATACCACGCGCTCAGGGCCGCCGGGTCGGCGGACCGCAGGAAGTACCCGCCGATTCCAAGCACACGTTCCATGCCGCCATCTTGCCAGGACGGCGACCGGCCCGGGCCGACACCCACCGCCCGCTTCCCCCAAGGGCGGCGTACCGGTCATTCGGTCGCTGTACGCCGGGTCGGCGGCCGGGCGCTGCCCGAGGAGACCGCCTTCCGGCCGACGGTGTCTCGTGGTAGGATGCGTCCGGTTTGCAACGCGTCGTCCCGTGCCGCTCGTGCCGCTCCTGCTGGGCACCGGCCTCGCCGCACCGCTGCCACCGCTGAGCGGCGCGCCAGTGCGCCACCTGACCGCCCCCGCGATCCGCACCCTGGCCGCCCCGGCACCGCGTTCCTGGCCCTGCGCCTGACGGCATGGAACGGCACGGCCGACCACCTCACAGGCATCGCCGACGCCTCCCTCGTCACCTGCCACCGGCTCACGCTCGGATTCGCCGCACCCTGCCTGGGCACCCTCACCGCACGCACCGCTCACCTGCCGGCCACGACCCTGCTGTGAGGCGGAGCGGGACCGACGACAGCGGCAGGTCACCCTCCGCGTCTGCGTCAGGTCCGCCCGGCGAACTCCACCTGCTGAGTTCTTTCGCGAGACTCCGTATCATCGGGAGCATGAAACGAACGTCGTTCGCCAACTGGCCGTGCTCCATCGCGCGCACCCTCGACCTGCTGGGTGACCCCTGGACGCCCCTCGTCGTGCGGGAAGCGTTCTACGGCATCCGCCGCTTCGACGAGTTCCAGCGGGAACTGGGCATCGCACGCAACACCCTGACCGACCGGCTGCGCCGCCTGGTGGACGAGGGAGTGCTGGAAAAGCGGCCCTACGACACCGAACCGCCGCGCTACGACTACGTCCTCACGGAGAAAGGGCGCGACCTGTTCACCGTAATGGCCACGATGTCCAGGTGGGGCGACCGATGGCTGGCCGGTGAGCAGGGCGTCCCGGTGGTGTTCCACCACGACGCCTGCGGCCACGACACCACGGCCGAGGTCGTGTGCTCCGCGTGCCGGCAGCCCCTGGTGGCCCGGGAGACGTCGATGCGGATGGGACCCGGCTATCCCGACCGACTCAAGCGCAGGCCCGATGTGCGACGCCGGTTCGGCGTGTCTTGATCACCATCACTCCTTTCCTCTTGACATGGTAAGTCTTATGAAGCAACTCTAGGCCGTGTTCCCCGACGGCAAGGAGGCCGACTGACGTGGAGTGGACCGGCGCACGCTATGCGGACAAACCCACGGTCGAGGTACGGACCTGGATCGACGCCCCGCCGGCACGGGTGTGGGCACTGGTCAGCGACATCGCCTTGATGCCGGCCAGGAGCGAGGAACTCCAGTCCGTCGCGTGGCTCGACGGTGCCGACGGACCGGCCGTGGGCGCCCGGTTCGTCGGCCACAGCAAGCACGAGGCGTTCGGCGAGTGGTCGACGACGTCGCATGTGATCGAGTGCGAACCCGAACGTGTCTTCGCCTGGGCGGTCCAGGACCCTGCGGACCCCTCCGCGATCTGGCGCTTTCGCCTGCGGCCCGAGAACGGCGGCACGGAGCTGTCGGAGTGGATGCAACTGGGGCCGGGGCGCTCCGGACTGTCGGTCGCGATCGAACGGATGCCGGAAAAGGAGCAGAAGATCGTGTTCGTACGGCTGCGCGAGTTCGAGCAGAGCATCGCCACCACTCTTGAGCACATCAAGCGGCAGGCGGAGGTGTGATGCGTACCGCGACCACCGTCGAGGCCTCGGGCGGCGAGAGCTGGGCGCAGACGGCGGACTTCGTCGTCGAGGCGGAAAAGCTGGGCCTGGACATCTGCTGGGTCGCCGAGGCCTGGGGCTCCGACGCCCCCTCGGCACTGGGCTACTACGCCGCGCTGACCGACCGGATGCTCCTGGGATCCGGTGTCATGCAGCTGGGCACGCGCACCCCGGCCGCCGTCGCGCAGACCGCCATCACGCTGTCCAACCTCTCCGGCGGACGCTTCCTGCTCGGCCTGGGGGCGTCGGGCCCGCAAGTGGTGGAGGGGCTGCACGGCGTGCCGTTCGCCCGGCCGCTGCGCCGCATGCGGGAAACCGTCGAGATCGTCCAGCGGCTGCTCGACGGCGGCAAACTCTCCTACTCGGGGGCCGAGTTCACGATCCCTCTGCCCGGAGGCAACGCAGTCCCCATGCGGCTGTCGATGCGGGCCGAGCACCGGGTCCCCCTGTATCTGGCCGCGCTGTCACCGGCCATGCTGCGTCTCACCGGGGAAGTCGCCGACGGCTGGCTGGGCACCAGCTTCGTGCCCGAAGGCGCGGACGGCGCCTACTTCGCCCACCTCGACGAGGGTCTGGCCCGCAGCGGCCGGGCCCGCGCCGACCTGGACATCTGCCAGGGCGCCGAGGTCGCGTTCGCACCCGACGAGGAGGCACTCCGCGCGATGACCGCCCGGCGCAAGAAGGAACTCGCCTTCAGTCTGGGCGGCATGGGCTCGGCGTCCACGAACTTCTACAACAACGCCTACAGCCGTCAGGGCTGGGCCGAGGTGGCCGCCGAGGTCCGCGAGCGGTGGCAGGCCGGAGACCGGGACGGCGCGGCGGCGCTGGTGACCGACGACATGGTCCTGGGCACGACACTGGTCGGCACCGAGGCCATGGTGCGCGAACGGCTCCGGGTGTGGCGCGCCGCGGGCGTGGACACCGTGCGCCTGTACCCGGCCGGGGACACCCTGGAGGACCGGCTCACCACCCTGGCCAGGGCGATCGAGCTGGTGCGCGAGGTCGACGGAGCCTGACGCAGGCGGTCCCGCCGGGAGGCGTGAGGGCTCGTCCGCGTGAGACGGACCCCGATGCCCACCCCGTCGGCCATCGACCGGCAAGGCGGCGATCCAGTGCCGCACCGCCCGCTTTCCGCCTCGTGCCCCAACTCGCCAAGGACCTCGGCCCAGCGGACCGCAGGGACGGACAGTGGAAGGCCGGCCCCCGCCACACGGGGGGGGCCGGTCTTCGTCGTGCTCAGTGCGCCGCGCGCACCGCCGAGACCAGTCCCCCGGTGCCCTCGTCCTGCTGCGACGGGGTGAGCACCGGACGCCCGTAGGCCTCGGCGCGCTCACGCAGGGTGAAGGTCTCCGCCTCCCAGCCGAGGCCGTCCAGCCAGCCGACCGGGTCCTCCGGCATCTCCGAGACCCACATCGACGCTGCCGATCCCGGAGCGGCGTCCTCGCGGAAGCGTTCGATCACACCGCGCGGGCCCAGTGTCAGGCCCATCCTGCTGCCTGCAGCGGACACCTCGCCGACCCGTTCGAGCAGCGACTGCACCGCGTCCTCGGGCAGATAGATCAGCAGTCCCTCGGCGATCCACACCGTCGGCTGCGCCGGATCGTGCCCGGCCGCGGCCAGGGCACCGGGCCAGTCCTCGCGCAGGTCGACCGGGACGGTGATCCGCTCGCAGCGCGGGACGGCCCGCTCCTGACGCAGCACCGAGTCCTTGAAGCCCAGCGGTTCGGCCGTGTCGACCTCGAACAGCCGGGTCCCCGCAGGCCAGTCCATCCGGAAGGCCCTGCTGTCCATCCCGGATCCGAGCAGCACGACCTGCCGGACGCCGGCCGCGACCGCCCGATCCAGCAGGTCGTCCAGGAACTTCGTCCGGATGACGATCGAGAAGGCCACACCGAGCCAGCGGCGCCGCGCCGCCTCGTCGGCGCGCGGGGGCCGCGGCGCCTCGGGGCCGATCCCGCCGGCCGTGGCGAAGGCCAGCGCCAGCGGGTCCCGGAACAGCGGTTGCTCGCGTGCCGTCTCCATCGCCCTCACCCGGGCCACGCGCACGGCTGTGGCCCACACCCCGGACGGCTCGACCCGGTCCGCCGCATCAGTCATGCGTTCAGCCTAGGCCACCGGGGCGTCACACCGACGTAGTGGGCAAGAGCGCTCCGGGGGCAGGTCAAGTGCCAGGCGCCGGCGACGCGTTCAGCGCCGCGCTGCCCCCGCCGGCCGTCAGCGCCGCCAGGACCATCTGCCCTGGGCAACGGCGCCGTCGCGGTGCCGCTCCCGGTCGCATCGATCGTCGCGGTGCCGGTGTCCTTCTCGGCGTCCTCCAGCGGTGACAGGTGGCCGGTACCGTCGAGCGCGGCGAGGGGGCGGTGCCGATCAGCGGCAGCAGGTGTGCCCGCAGGACATGAGGGGGCCCACCTCGTCCTCACCTTGCCCTCGCTGCCGGCCGTCTGGGCGGACAACCCGCCGTCTCGCGGCGATCGAGTCCCGACACGACGCCGAGGCCGGCACGGGACGGGAAGCTACCGGACGGCCGCAGCGGGTGGCCGTTCGCGAAGAGCCCCGTAGGCGACGAAGTACGCGGGCAGCCGGCGGAGCCATCGCGACTCGGCGAGCAGGTGCGCCAGGCGCCGGGCCCTCTTCGCGTTCCCGAGGGGTGACCGGCCCTGCAGGACGGGGGCGATGAAGCGGGCGTGCGCCATGCGCTGGAGCGTCTGTGTGACGACCGTGGCGGGACGGCGCCGGCGCTGCACTGCACGCAGGTCGCGGGGATGCACGGTGCCACGGCGGAGCGGCCCGGCGAGGTGACGGGCGGTGGCGACCGCGTCCTGCACCGCGAGGTTGATGCCGATGCCGAACACCGGGGACATCGCGTGCGCGGCGTCGCCGATGCACAACAGGCCGGGCCGGTACCAGCGGCGCAGCCGGTCCAGGCGTACGTCGAGGAGCCTGACCTCGTCCCAGGAGCGCACGGCGTGCGCGCGGTCGGCGAGCCAGGGAGCGGCCGCGGTGAACTGCGCCAGGAAGCGGTCCAGCCCGGCGGCGCGGCGCTCGGTGTCGGTGCCCTTGGGGATGAGCGCGGCGCACTGCCAGTAGTCGCCGCGGTCGATCATCGCGGTCAGGAAGCGGTCGCCGACCGCGCCGACGAGTCCGCGCGGGTCGTCCTCCCGTCGCGGCACGCGGAACCACCAGGCGTCCATCGGGCACGTGAAGCGGCGCAGGCGAAGTTCCGGCCGGGCGCGGGCCAGTGACCCCCGGCCGTCGCAGGCGACGGTGAGGGCGGCGCGCAACTCGCCGGTGCGGCCGCCGGCGGTCCGGTAGCGCACTCCTGCCACCCGCCCGGCTTCGGTCAGGAAGCCGACCGCTTCCGTGTTCATCCGCAGACGAAAGGACGGCTCGTGCCGGGCTTCGTCGGCGAGCAGGTCCAGCAGGTCCCACTGAGGCACGATCGCCACGTAGTTGTAGGGCCCGCGCAGCACCGTGAGGTCCGCGACGGTGACCGCCGGGCGACCGGCCCCGACCGGCAGCTGGACGGTGCGCACCCGGCGCTGCGGGAGCCGGGCGAAACGCTCGCCCAGACCGAGTTCGTCCAGCAGCGCCAGGGTGGAGGGATGGACGGTGTCGCCGCGGAAGTCACGCAGGAAGTCGCCGTGTTTCTCCAGCACCGTCACCTCGACACCGGCCCGGGCCAGCAGCAGCGCGAGCACCATGCCGGCGGGGCCGCCTCCCACCACGCAGCAGGTGGTCTGTTCCATGACAGTCCTGCCCTCCACGAGTAGGAGCAGTAATTCATCGGTCGATGAATAGCGTACTCCTTCAGGCGACCGCCGTCCTCCCGGGTTCGTCGCCGTCGTGGTGGATCGGCGTACGCGCACCGGTCAGGGGGACACCCGTGCCGCCGCGCCGGGCGGCGACGACTTCCGCCACGATCGACAGGGCGGTCTCCTCCGGTGTACGCGCGCCCAGATCGAGGCCGATCGGGGACCGCAGCCGGGCCAGCTCCCGTTCGCTGACGCCTTCGGCGCGCAGCCGCCGGTCGCGGTCCGCGTGGGTACGGCGGGAGCCCATCGCGCCGATGTAGGCCGCCGGCATGCGCAGGGCCGCCTTCAGCAGGGGCACGTCGAACTTCGCGTCGTGCGTGAGGACGCACAGGACCGTACGGGCGTCGGTCCCGGTGCGCCGCAGATAGCGGTGCGGCCAGTCGACCACGACCTCGTCGGCGTCGGGGAAGCGGGCCGGTGTGGCGAAGACGGGCCGGGCGTCGCAGACGGTCACGTGGTAGCCGAGAAACCTGCCCGCCCGCGCCAGCGCGGCCGCGAAGTCGACGGCGCCGAAGATGATCAGGCGGGGCGGCGGCACCTTCGACTCGACCAGCAGGGTCAGACCGCCCGGGCAGTGCGAGCCGTCCGCCGAGAGCTCCACCGTGCCGGTGCGGCCCGCCTCCAGCAGGGCCCGGGCCTGCGCCGCCGCCGTCCGGTCCAGGTCCGGGTGCCCACCGAGCCCGCCCTCGAAGGTGCCGTCGGCCCGGACCAGCAGGTCGCGGCCGTGGAGCTCGGCGGGGCCGCGGGCGACCCGGGCGAGGGCCACCGGCTCGCTCCGGCCGACGGCCGACAGAGCCGCCGCCAGGACCGGGCGAGCCGGTCCGGCCACCGGCGTGATCAGGACGTCGATCGTCCCGCCGCAGGTCAGCCCCACGGCGAAGGCGTCCTCGTCGCTGTATCCGAACCGTTCGAGCACGCTCCGTCCGGTCCGCAGCGCCTCGCTGCACAGGTCGTACACCGCGCCCTCCACGCACCCGCCGGAGACCGAGCCGATGACGGTGCCCGCGCTGTCGACGGCGAGCGCGGCGCCGGGACCGCGGGGTGCGCTCCCGCCGACCGCCACCACGGTCGCGACGGCGAACTCCCGGCCCTCCTCGATCCAGCCGCTCAGCTCCTGGGCGAGGTCAAGCATCCGGCGCCCCCGCGGCGGCCGACAGGACGCGGTCGGGCCGGATGGGCAGGCTGCGATGGCGTACGCCGGTCGCGTGCCAGACCGCGTTGGCGATGGCGGCCGCGGCGCCCACGATGCCGATCTCGCCGACGCCCTTGATGCCCACCGGGTCGTCCGGGTCGATGTCCTCGACCCAGTCGGCCTCGATCCGGGGCACGTCGGCGTGCGTCGCCACGTGGTAACCCGCGAGATCGGCGCCGACGTGGCCGCCCGAGGCCCGGTCGCGCACGGCCTCCTCGTGCAGGGCCATGGAGATGCCCCAGATCATGCCGCCCAGGAACTGGTTGCGCGCGGTGAGCGGGTTGACGATCCGGCCGGCCGCGAAGATGCCGAGCATGCGCCGCACGCGCACCTCGCCGGTGGTGACGTCCACGGCGACCTCGGCGAACTGCGCCCCGAAGGAGTGCCGTTCGGCCGCCGCGAGGGCGCCGATCGCCGCCGTGGTGTCGGACCGCACCGTGATGCCCTCCGGGGGTACGTCGGCTCCGAGAGCCAGCCTCTCGCGCAGGTCGCCCGCCGCGGCCCCGACGGCCCAGGACCACGAACGGGTGCCCATGGAACCGCCCGCGATCATCGCCGGCCCGAAGTCGCTGTCGCCGATGCGCACCCGGACTCGCTGCGGAGACACCTGGAGTGCGTCCGCGGCGACCAGGGTGAGCGCCGTACGGGCCCCGGTGCCGATGTCGGCCGCGGAGATCCGGACCGTGAAGGAGCCGTCCGGGTGCGCGGTCGCGGTCGCGGTCGAGGGTGCGGCGCCCGCCGGGAAGGAGGCCGCCGCGGTACCGGTACCGAGCAGCCAGCGGCCGTCCCGGCGCAGCCCGGGGCGCGGGTCCCGGTCCGCCCAGCCGAACCTGCGGGCGCCCTCACGGAAGCAGGCGGCCAGATTGCGGCCGGCGAACGGCAGGCCGGACACCGGCCCCTTGTCCGGCTCGTTGCGCAGGCGCAGCTCGATCGGGTCGATCCCGCACCGCTCCGCGAGTTCGTCGAGCGCCGACTCCAGCGCGAACGACCCCGGTGCCTCCCCGGGGGCACGCATGAACGTCGGGGTCGGTACGTCGAGCGGTACGACGCGGTTGGCGGTGTGGTGGGCGTCGGCGTCGTACATCACCCGGGCGACCCCGGCGCTCGGCTCGACGAACTCGTGCACGGTGGAGGTGAGGCTGATCGAGCGGTGTTCCAGTGCGCGCAGGCGTCCGTCGGCGCCGGCGCCGAGCCTGACGCGCTGGGCGGTGGGGCTGCGGTAGCCGGCCAGGCTGAACATCTGACGACGGGTCAGGACGACCCGTACGGGGCGTTGCAGGACGGTCGCGGCCATCACGGCGGCCACCTGGTGGGCGCGGACTCCCTTGCTGCCGAACCCGCCGCCGACGTGCTCGGAGCGTACGCGCACCGAGGCCGGATCCAGCGAGAAGAGATTCGCGAGTTCGGAGACGACCCAGGTGGCGCCCTGGTTGGAGTCGATCACCTCCAGCCGGCCGCCGTCCCAGCGGGCGGTCGCCGCGTGGGGCTCCATGGGGTTGTGATGTTCTTCGGGGGTGCGGTACTCGGCGTCCACGACGAAGGCCGAGGAGGCCAGTTCGGCGTCGAGGTCGCCCTTCTCCGTCACCCCGGGCTGGTGGCCGTCCACCGGGTGGGCGTCCGGGTGCTCGGCGGTCAACTCGACGTCGTGCGGCTCGCGTTCGTAGTGCACCACCAGCGCTTCGGCGGCCTCCCTGGCCTGCTCGGACGTCTCGGCGACGACCAGCGCCACGGGCCAGCCCAGGTGCGGCACCCGGTCGTGCTGGAAGACCGCACAGGTCGGATCCGGCTTGCCCAGCATGCCGTTGTACTCGGTGTCGACGCGCGGGGCGTTGCGGTGGTCCAGAACGGCGAGGACGCCCGGCATGGCGAGGACGGGGTCGGTGTCCAGGGCGCGGATACGGCCGCGGGCGACCGTGGAGAGCACCAGCCAGCCGTGGGCGAGCTCGGCGAAGGGCACCTCTCCGGCGTAGCGGGCCGCTCCGGTGACCTTGTCCCGCCCCTCGACCCGGGTGTGGGCCGTGCCGACGGAGGGCGTCTGTACAGGTGTTCCGGTGGTGAGGGTGCTCATCGCGCGGCCTCCTCGGCGAGTTCGGACAGGACGGCCACCACGAGGTTGCGCATCAGCTGCACCTTGTAGCCGTTGTGCGGCAACGGCCGCGCCGCCGCCAGCTCGGCGTCCGCCGCGGCGGCGTAGGTCTCCGCGGCGGCCGGCGCACCGATCAGGATCCGTTCGGCCTCGGCGGCCCGCCACGGGCGGGAGGCGACGGCGCCGAGCGCCAGGCGCGCGTCCCGTACGACGCCGTCACGGACGTCGAGCGCCGCGGCGAGGGAGCCGATGGCGAAGGCGTACGAGGCACGCTCGCGCACCTTGCGGTAGCGGGAGTTGGCGGCCACCGGGGCAGCCGGCAGGGTGACGCCGGTGATCAGCGCGCCCGGCGGCAGGGCGGTCTCGCGGTGCGGGGTGTCACCGACGGGCAGGTAGAAGTCGGCGAGCGGCAACTCCCCCGGTCCGTCCGCCGTTTCGAAGTGGACGACGGCGTCGAAGGCGGCCAGGGCCACCGCCATGTCCGAGGGGTGTACGGCCACGCAGTGGTCGGACGCGCCCAGGACGGCATGGTTGTGGTGCTCGCCCGTGAGAGCGGGACAACCGCTGCCGGGCACTCGCTTGTTGCAGGGCTGGGTGACGTCGGCGAAGTAACCGCAGCGGGTGCGCTGCAGCAGGTTCCCGCCGACCGTGGCCATGTTGCGCAGCTGACCGGACGCCCCTGCCAGCACCGCCTGTGCCAGCGCGGGAAAGCGGCGCCGGACCTCGGGGTGGGCGGCCAGGTCTCCGTTGGTGACGGTGGCGCCGATGCGAAGGCCGCCCTCGGGCGTCGCCTCGATCTCGTCGAGCGGGAGTTCGCGGATGTCGATGAGCCGGGCGGGTCGTTCGACGCCGGATTTCATGAGGTCGACGAGGTTGGTGCCACCGCCGAGGAAGCGCGTGTCCGGGTCGGCGCCGAGCAGGGCGACGGCGCCCGCTACGTCGGAGGCCCGCTGATAGCCGAACTCCCTCATGCGACGGCCTCCTTCGCGCTCGCCACGGCGTCGGTGCGCCCCTGGCTCGTCCGGTCCTCCGCCGCCCGGGCCACGGCCTCCACGATCGAGACGTACGCGCCGCAGCGGCACAGGTTGCCGCTCATCCGTTCCCGGATCTCCTCGGCGGTAAGGGGCGGCGGCCCGGCTTCGGGGCGGACGTCCTCGGTCACGGCGCTCGGCCAGCCCGCCGCGTGTTCGGCGATCACCCCGATGGCCGAGCAGATCTGTCCCGGGGTGCAGTAGCCGCACTGGTAGCCGTCCAGGTCGAGGAAGGCCTGCTGCACGGGGTGCAGCCGCTCGCCGTCGGCGACGCCTTCGATGGTGGTGATCTCGCGGCCCTCGGCCGCCACCGCCAGTTGCAGACAGGCCACGGCCCGGCGCCCGTCCAGCAGGACGGTGCAGGCCCCGCACTGCCCCTGGTCACAGCCCTTCTTGGTACCGGTGAGATCGAGGCGCTCGCGCAGTGCGTCGAGCAAGGTGGTGCGGTGGTCGACGGGCAGTGTGAACTTCTCGCCGTTGATCTTCAAGGTGATGACACTGGACGTCGATGAGGCCATGAGCTGCTTCTTTCGCATTTCCAGTACAGACGGGAGGGATCCGGCGGCTGGAGTGCCGCGCTGTGCGCAGGGTGCGTCGTGCGGGCCTGTGCCGCGACGTGCGGAGTGCTGGACGGAACAGCGGCAGCCGGCGACTGCCGTAGTGCCGCGTCCGCGGCTATGGTGGACGTAAGGGGACAGTTGTCCGCTACCTGGAAACGTAACGGACAGCTGTCCGCTTAGCAAGGGCGAGGTTCGGCCACGAACCCTCGAGGAGGACGAGTGCCGCAGCAGAAGGAACCCCCACGGCGCTCGGACGCACAGCGCAACCGCGAGCGGATCCTGGAGGTGGCACTCGCCGAACTGTCGCGGTGCGCCAACACCCCGCTCAGCGTGATCGCCAGGAAGGCCGGTGTCGGACAGGGCACGTTCTACCGCAACTTCCCCAATCGCGAGTCACTCGTCCTCGAGATCTACCACCACGAGATGCAGCAGGTCGCCGGCACCGCCGCGCACCTGCTCGCGACCCGGGCACCCGACGAGGCCCTGCGCGCCTGGATGGACCGGCTGGCCAGGTTCGCCATGGCCAAGGCCGGAATGGCCAACGCCATCCGCCAGGTCACCAGCGTCCCGGGCGGCCCGGCCAAGCCGTCCCCCACGCCGGTCACGTCCGCGGCGGAACTCCTGCTCCGCGCCAACGAGGAAGCCGGCACCATCCGGCCAGGTGTCACCATGGACGATTTCATGCTGGCGATCGCGGGTTTGTGGCAACTCGACCCGAACGACGACTGGCAGCCGCGCGCCGCCCGGCTCCTCGACCTGGTCATGGACGGCCTGCGCAGCGGGGCGCCCGGGCGCTGAGCGCCGCCCTGCCGACAGGCGGCGTCGACGGCGGGACGTTCCACCGCATTGTCCGCATGTGACTTCCGCGCCTTGACGTCCAGTCAGCCTCACGACTTAACTCATGACTTGAAATTTGCTGCGCTCCCCACCGGCACTCCTCGCTCGGTGTCCCTCCACGATGGCCCCCGATCCCCCACCCAACGGAGCCCGCCATGCCGAACTCCCACCGCACACCGATCTGGACGCGCCGCAGAGTGCTCGGCACTACCGCCGGCGCCACCGCCGCGGCCGCGCTCGGCGGGTTCGGTCTCGCGCGGGCCGCCTCGGCAGTCTCCACGAGTGCCACCGTCGGCACCCCTGGCGACGTGGTCGGCAAGGTCACCGTCGGCTACCAGGGATGGTTCGCCTGCAAGGGCGACGGCGCGCCGATCAACGCCTGGTGGCACTGGGCCCCCAACAGCGCCCAGACCCCCTCACCCTCCAACAACGGCATCAAGGCCTGGCCCGACGTCCGCGACTGCACCAGGACGTACCCGACGGCCTTCGCCAACCTCGGCAACGGCCGGACGGCGTCCCTGTTCTCCTCGTACGACCAGCAGACCGTCGACACCCACTTCCTGTGGATGCAGCAGTACGGCATCGACACCGCGGCGCTCCAGCGCTTCAACCCGACCGGCGGCGAGGGTCCGACGCGGGACGACATGGCCGGGAAGGTGCGCAGCGCCGCCGAGTCGTACGGGCGGAAGTTCTACATCATGTACGACGTCAGCGGCTGGACCGGCATGCAGTCGGAGATCAAGGCCGACTGGACGAACAAGATGTCGGCGCACACGGCGAGTCCGGCGTACGCGATGCAGAACGGCAAGCCGGTCGTGTGCATCTGGGGCTTCGGATTCAACGACGCCAATCACGCGTTCAGCGCGGACGCCTGTCTCGACGTCGTCAACTGGTTCAAGAACCAGGGCTGTTACGTGATCGGCGGCGTGCCGACCTGGTGGCGTACGGGCACCAGCGACTCGCGTTCCGGCTTCGCCGACGTCTACCACGCGCTCAACATGATCTCGCCGTGGATGGTGGGCCGGATCGGCACCGTCTCCGACGCGGACAACTTCTACACCAACGCGACCGTGCCGGATCTCGCGGACTGTGCCGCGCACGGCATCGACTACCAGCCGTGCGTGCTGCCCGGCGACGTCTCCGCCCGTCAGCGGGCCCACGGCGACTTCATGTGGCGGCAGTTCTACAACATGGTCCGGGCCGGAGTGCAGGGCATCTACATCTCCATGTACGACGAGTACAACGAGGGGAACCAGATCGCCAAGACGGCCGAGTCGCAGGCCTGGGTGCCGACGAACTCGGGGCTGCTCGGCCTCGACGAGGACGGCACCGCCTGCTCCGCCGACTACTATCTGCGTCTGACCGGCGACGGCGGCCGCATGCTCAGGGGCGACCTCGCCCTGACCGCCACCCGCCCCACCCAGCCCTACGTCAACGGCACCTCCGCAGGGGCCCCGGCCACCGCCACGGTCACGCTCAAGGCGCGGGCCAACAGCAAGTTCGTCACGGCCGAGAACGCCGGAGCCAAGGCCCTGATCGCCAACCGCGACACGGCCGGCTCGTGGGAACGGTTCGACCATATCGACCTGGGAGGCGGCAACATCGCCCTGCGCTCCCGCGCGAACGGTTGTGTCGTCACCGCGGACGACGCGGGCGCCTCAGCCCTGATCGCCAACCGCACCGCCGTCGGCGGCTGGGAGACCTTCCAGCTGGTGAAGAACTCCAACGGCACGGTCAGCCTGCTCGCCGCGGCCAACGGCAAGTACGTGACGGCCGAGAACGGCGGGGCCGACCCGCTCATCGCCAACCGCACGGCCATCGGGACGTGGGAGCAGTTCGACCTGGCGACGGTCTAGGCACGGGCCCGGATACCGCCGGGGGGAGACGCCGACAGCGGGCGCGGCGCCCCCTGGCGGGGTGAGCGGCGGGGCCATCAGGGTGTTCTCAGGCGGTGTCGCAAGGCCGGCGCGGCCCCCCTTGGCCATCCTGGGCCAGGAGTGGCACGCACCCTTCGCTGCGACAAGGAGCACGATATGCCGGCGGATACGGTCGGACGATTCCTGGCGGCCCTGGACCCGGAGCACCGGAAGTCCATCAGCGCCAAGCCACGTGAGGAGCAGGAGCAGCTCGCGGCGGCCTGGGAGCGGGAACTGGAAGCGGATGACGAGCTCGACACCCTCGACGAGCTGTCCCCGCCGGCGGCGGAGGCCGAGGCGGCCCGCCGCGTCCTGGAGCGCGAGACCCGATAGAAGCCCTCCCTCCGGGTGACCACCAGGGTGAGAGGCGCTCTCTGACCGATCGTGGTCAGGGTCCGGGAACGGGGAACCGGACCTGGACCAGTGCGGCGGCCTACCGGGCGGTGCCGAGGTGGGCGGCCTGCTGGCCGGCAGGTGCTCGTACGGCCCGGCCGTCCACCACCTTGGCGCCGGCCTGGTGGGGTGCGACGTCGATGTGGAGGCTGCGGGCGGCCTGCCGGCGCGGGCCCGTGCAAGGCGGGGCGGTGGGGACGGTGATCAGGGAGCCGATGCGGGCGGTGAACACATCGCCGCCATCGGACGGGAGGGGGAGCTGGTCGCCGACGTGGTCCCGGCACAGGGTGCCGGAGGTCTCCGGGAGAATGAGCTGGATCGCGGCGGCCGAGGAGCGGGCGGGGTCAGGCCAGGTGCGCGGTCGCATGCGATGCCGGCGGCGGTGCGTCGCAGGTCGATGCCGGTGGCCAGGCGAACCAGCTGACCCCCAGGGCGCGGATTGCGGCCCGTGCCGCCGGGGGCGACCACGTGGACCCGAGGATCGGCGGCGTCGACCGAGTGGGCCAGTTCCGCGAAGCACGGCGGGTCGCCGACGGTCTTGCGGGTGACCGCGACCACGGTGGTCTCAGCGGTGGGTGACGCACTCGGCCGACACCTCGGGCCCGTCGGGAGACTCCTCGTCCAGCACACTGGTGTTCTCCCGCCCCGCGACGGTGGGCTCCGTCAGCAGCGAACTCGTACGCGGCGGTGATCGGTTCGCGCGTGTCGGCGCGGATGACGCCGATGCCGGCGGCTGTGTGGCCTCCTTCAGCACGACCGGCGAACGGGGTGCGTGAGGTGGTCTCGTTGCGGATCGGCCCACGTGAACACGCCTGCGTCGGCGGCTGCGGCGACCACGACGGCAGGACGGTCGGGCAGGACGGTCGGGCAGGAATGCCGGCGGCGGATGACGTGCAGGCCCTCGACCCCGTCCGGCCGGCGCCGGCGCAGGGCCTCGACCAAAGCCTCCATCGGTGTCGTTGCGCACCCGTCTGCGCAGCGTCTCCGCGTCGGGGTGTCCACTCCAACGGACCAGCCTCACGGGAGTGATCCACACCCCTGCGCGCGCACCGGCGGTGCGGATGATGAAAAAAAGATGCATCCAATGACGTAATAATGATGGATTCCGCCTCTTCAGTTATGCCCTGCGGCCCACCTACCGTTGCGCCCATATAAACGGCCTGGCCGTTGGCTGACCAGTACTTCTTCGACCTTGCGAGAGGTCTTTCGGGAGCTTCTCGGAGAGCCACGGACCAGCCTTGACGGTTTCTGGAGGGAGACGGCAATGGCGCCTGCGGAACTACTCATCGGAAGCCGGTGGCAAGCGTCGACAGGGCCCGGACGGACCTGGGACGTGACCTCGCCCTTCGACGGCAAGACCGTCGGCACCGTGGCGGTGGCCGGCCCCGAGGACGTCGAGGCGGCCCTGGCGGCGGCTGAGCGGGGCGCGGCCGTATGGCGGCACACACCCGCTCACGAGCGGATGACGATCCTGCTGCGTGCGGCGGAACTCGCCGACCACCGGGCCGCCGAGATCGCGCGGACCATCAGCGCGGAGTCGGGCAAGACCATCACCGAGGCCACCGGCGAGGCGTCACGGTCCGGGGACCTGATCCGGCTCGCGGCCTTCGAGGGCACCCAGCTCTACGGCGAGACGCTGCCGTTGGACGCCAACCGCGGCACCGGGCAGGACAAGGTGGGCTTCACGCTGCGCCAGCCGTGCGGCGTCGTGGTCGCCATCACGCCGTTCAACTACCCCGCGCTGCTCGTGCTGCACAAACTGGCGCCCGCGCTCGCGGCGGGCAACGCGGTCGTGCTCAAGCCGGCCACCTCGACCCCGCTGACCGCGCTGGCGCTCGCCGAGTGCTTCGTGGACGCGGGACTGCCCGAGGGCGTGCTGTCGGTGCTCGTCGGCTCCGGCGGAGTACTCGGGGACGCCCTCGTGACCGACCCCCGGGTACGGAAGATCTCCTTCACCGGCTCCATCACGACCGGCGAGCACATCGCACGCGTCGCCGGGGTGAAGAAGCTCTCCGTAGTCGACCTCGACCTCCGGGTCGGCGACGAGGTCGGCGTAGGAGCCGGCCACCCGCTCCACGCCGTGCGTGGCGGCGAAGGCCTCGGCCCGGCCCCGGTCGCGGGCGGCCACCGCGACGAGGCGGTGACCACCCGCACGAGCGGGCCCCACGATCGACAGTTCGGCGATCCGCGCGGCGCCCAGGACGCCGATCCGCAGGGGTTCGTGCCTCATCCCTTGCGGACCTCGTCGAGCCGTACGGGCCGGTGCTCGCGGAGCGAGAGGGTGCACGCCTCGGCGATCCAGCTCGCCTCGACGGCGTCCGCGACCGTGCACGGGGAGGTGCGGGTGCCGGCGACGACCTCGGTGAACGCGGTGAGTTCGGCGCGGTAGGCGGCGGCGAAGCGGTCCATGAAGAAGTGGTGCGGGGCGCCGGCCGGGAAGGTGGCGCCCGGTTCGACGGAACGCAGCGGCAGCTTGTCCTCCAGGCCGACCGCGATGCTGTCCTTCATGCCGTGCAGTTCCAGACGCACGTCGTAACCGCGGGCGTTGTGGCGGGAGTTGGAGATGACGGCGATGGTACCGTCGTCCAGGGTGAGCAGGGCCGACGCCGTATCGACGTCGCCGGCCTCGAGGATGTAGTCGGCGCCCCGGTTGCCGCCCGTCGCGTACACCTCGACCACCTCGCGGCCGGTCACCCAGCGCACGATGTCGAAGTCGTGCACGCTGCAGTCGCGGAAGATGCCGCCGGAGACGGCGACGTAGGCGGGCGGCGGCGGAGCGGGGTCGAGAGTGGTGGATCGTACGGTGTGCAGGTCGCCGAGTTCGCCGCTCACCACGGCCTGTCGTGCGGCCACACAGCCCGCGTCGAAACGCCTGTTGTAGCCGATGTGCACCTCGACACCGCTGCCCCGCACCGCACGCAGCACCTCCAGGCTCTCCTCGACGCCGCGGGCCACGGGCTTCTCGCAGAAGACCGGGACGCCTGCCTTGACGGCGGCGAGGATGAGTTCGGGGTGCGCGTCGGTCGCGGCGGCGATCACGACGCCGTCGACTCCGGCGGCGAGCACCGCTTCGGGGGAATCCACCGCGGTGGCCCCGAACCTTTCGGCGGCCGAGGCGGTGGCCGCGGCCACCGGGTCGGTGACCACCAGGGAGTCCACCGCGTCCAGCCCGGCGAGGGTCTCCGTGTGGAAGGCGCCGATCCGGCCCAGTCCCATGATCCCTATACGCATGTGAATCTTCTTTCCTTCTCCTCGACGGAGCGGCTCAGTCCTGGCCGCCGAAGACGATCTGGTCCCAGTCGATGACCGAACCGGTCACCACCCCGCTGCGCTCGGACAGCAGGAAGACGACGAAGTCGGCGATCTCGTCGACTTGGCCGAGCTTGCCCATGGGCTGCGCCGCGGCGGCCTTCTCCCGCCAGTCGTCGTCGGCTCCGTGGAAGGCCCGCTGGACGGCGTCCTCGCCCTCGGTGTCCGTCCAGCCGATGTTGAGGCCGTTGATCCGGATCTTGTCCCAGCGGTGGGCGTGGGCGGCGTTGCGGGTCAGCCCGGCGAGTCCGGCCTTGGCCGCGGAGTACGGCGCCAGAAAGGGCGGCCCGCCGTGGGCGCAGTTGGAGATGATGTTGACGATGGCGCCGGGCGCCTTGCGGCCCCTCATGTCGGCCACGGCCGCCTGCATCGCGAAGAACGGCGCCCGCAGGTTGATCGCGATGTGCTGGTCGAAGAGCTCCGGTGTGGTGTCGAGCAGCGAGCCGCGCGATGTCAGCCCGGCCGCGTTGACCAGGCAGTCGACGCGCCCGTGAGCGTCCACGGCGTGTACGACGCTGTCGCGCGCCTGGGCCGGATCGGCCAGGTCCGCACGTACGAAGCGGGCGCCCGCGTCCGCCGCGAGCTTCTCGCCCACCTCGGGCCGCCGTCCGGTGAAGACGACGCTCGCGCCCTCCCGTACGGCCGCCTGCACGATGCCCGCGCCGACGCCCTGGCTGCCGCCGTTGACGAGGACGACCTTGTCCTCAAGCAGTCCCATGAGTTGCGGTGTTCCCTTCATCTGTGGCGGCGCTTGGCGGCCGCCTGCAATTCCTCGCTCAGCCGCTCGGGGGCCCAGCCCTCGACGACGGCCTGCCAGACGGTGTCCGCCTGCGAGGGCGGTGCAAGACCGTCGACCGGGGGGTCGAGGTCCAGGTTGGTGGGGAAGGGGTAGCCCTCGGCGGTGGCGGCGACCACGCGGCGCAGCCAGTCCTCCGGGACCCCCTCGGCCTTGCGGCGCAGCAGCACCGGGAAGAGCGCGTTGGCCATCGCCTCGCGGTCCACCGTCTCCATCGCGCGGCCGAAGGCGGAGGAGATCTGCAGCAGGTTGGCCATGCGCCGGATGCCGGCGGAGCGGTTGTGTCCGGCGGCGTGGAAGAGCGCCGGGTTGAAGAAGACCGCGTCGCCCTTCTCCAGGGGGAGTTGGACGTGGTGGGCGTCGAAGTACTCGACGAACCGCGGGAGCCGCCAGGCGAGATAGCCGGGCCCGAACTTCTGTGAGTGCGGCAGGTAGAGCGTCGGGCCGGACTCGACGGGCATGTCGATGTGCGCCACCGCGCCCTGCAGGGTCAGCACCGGAGAGAGCCGGTGGACGTGCGCGGGGTAAGCCGCCGCCTGCTCCCGGGTGAGGAAGCCGAGGTGGTAGTCACGGTGCACGTGCTGCGCGGCGCCGCCCGGGTTGACCACGTTGACCTGCGAGGTCACCTGATAGGCGGGGCCGAGCCAGGCCTCGGAGATCAGCGCGACCATGTCGTTGGCGTAGTAGTCGGCGAACACCTCCGGTACCCGTACGGCCACCTTGTCCAGGGCGTTCCAGACGCGGTCGTTCGCGCCGGGCCCGGCGAAGTGGTCACCGCGGGCCGCGCCGGTGGCGCGCTCCTCCTCGATCAGCGCGCGGAAGGCCGCGGACGCCGCGTCCACGACGGCCGCGTCGGTGAAGGCGCGCTTGAGGACGACGATGCCCGGCCCGTCCAGCAGGGCCCGGACCAACTCGTCCTGCACGCCCCGACGGCCGTCCGGGGTGGCCGACAGGGAGCGGAGCCGTTCGCTGTCGTAGAGCGGGACGTTCTGCTCGACCCGCTCGGCCGAAGGGTGGTCGGCGGGGTCCGTGCGCTGCTCCACGAGTGAGCGGAACACTTCGAGATCACAGTCCGCCTCGGCCAGCCAAGTCCGCGCTCCCGCGGCGGTGCTGGACATCCGGGTCCTTTCGCAGTCCGTGCATTTCTGCCAGTCTTGAGAACCAGAACCCATCATTCAATGCCTATCAGTACATCAAAAACCCATCACCGGCTCTTGAGATCACTCATGCGACACCGCTACCCGATCAGGGAAATCGCCAGGCAGGCCGGACTGAGCACGGCCACGGTCGACCGCGTCCTCAATCAGCGGGGCAACGTGACAGAGAGCACCATCAGGGAGGTCCACCAAGCCATCAAGGACCTGGACCGCCAGCAGAGCCAGGTCCGGCTCGGGGGCCGCCCTTTCATGATCGACATCGTCATGCAGGCCCCGCAGCGGTTCTCCACCGCCGTCCGGGAGGCACTCGAAGCCGAACTGCCCTCCCTGCATCCCGCTCTGGTGCGCTCGCGCTTCCACTTTCGCGAAACCTGCCCTCCCGCCGACCTGATCGGTACCCTGAACAAGATCGCGAAGCGTGGGTCACAGGGCGTGATCCTCAAGGCCCCCGACGAGCCGGAGATCTCAGCAGCAGTCGGTCGGCTGGTCGCGGCCGGCATCCCCGTCGTCACGCTGGTGACCGACCTCCCGCACAGCGCACGCCTGGCGTACGTCGGCATCGACAACCGCGCGGCCGGCGCCACGGCCGCCTACCTCCTCGGGCAGTGGCTGGGCAAACGGCCCGGCAACGTGCTCACCACCGTCAGCCGGGGCTCCTTCCGAGGCGAGGAGGAACGCGAGATGGGCTTCCGAAGCGCGATGCGCCTCGCCGACCCCAGACGATCCCTGGTGGAGGTCACCGACAGCGACGGCCTGGACGCCACCCAGCACGACCTCGTTCTGGAGGCGCTCAAGCGGGACGAGGACATCATCGCCGTCTACTCGGCGGGCGGGGGCAACCTCGCCACCCTCGACGCCTTCGACGCACTCGGGCGGGAGTGCGCGGTGTTCATCGGCCACGACCTCGACCACGACAACACCCGGCTGCTGCGCGAGCGCCGCCTGTCCGCGGTCCTCCACCACGACCTGCGCCAGGACATGCGACGCGCCTGCCAGATCATCATGCGCGCCCACAAGGCCCTCCCCGACGACGGCCCGTCGCTGCCGTCGGCGATCCAGGTGGTCACGCCGTTCAACATGCCACCGGGTGCTCCGTCCGTGCCGGTCACCGACTGAAACCCACTGCGAGCCTCCGCTCGGACCGTACACTCCATCGACACCGCGGGCTCCTACGGTCCACGCGTCGGCGAGGAACTCCTCTGCAGGGCACTGGACCCCTACCCGGCGTACGTGGTGATTCGCCACCAAGGGCGGGCTTCCCACCCGGGACCTCGCGACGCCGTCGAGCGGTGCATCCTCCGCCTGAGGCAATGGCGCGGTACGCCACCCGCCTTGGGAAGACCGCGACCATCTACCTGGCCGGGCTCCACATCCGAGGCGGATCGAGACCGCCCAGTTGGACGTCTACCTCGATGATCGATCCCAAGGGTTCGGTCGGGCAGCGCCGATAGTCGCGACTGCGGTCCGACTCGCGCTTTGCTGCACACGGTCCGGAGAAGCGCGACGCCGTTGGTCAGCGTGGCCGCAGCCCGTCGAAGACCACGTCGAAAACCCGCTGCTGGGCCGCCGGATCGCCGTCGAGGTGCTCCATCGTCGTACTGGTGCCGGCCAGCAGGGCGATCACTTCGGGCAGGCCCAGTTCCGGGCGGACGGCCCCGGCCTGCCGCGCCCCGTCCAACAGCACGGCCAACTGCGCCCGGATCACCTCGCTGGACTCCCGCAGAGCCGCGTGCGCGTCCACACCGGCCACGGCGAGTGCCCGGGCGAACTCGTTCTTGCCCGCGGACTGCTCGACCACCAGGCGGAAGCAGGCGAAGAAGGCATCGGCGGGTTCGGCCTCGGCGGCCAGCTGCGCGGCCTGACTGGCAATCGCCTCCAGCCTGCGTACCATCACGGCCTCCAGCAGTGCTTCCTTGGTCGGGAAGTGGCGGAAGAGTGTGCCGACCCCGACCCCGGCTGTCCGGGCGATCTCCTCGGTCGGCACGCCGACCCCGCGGGTGGTGAACACCTCCGTGGCGACGTCCAGCAGCCTGGCGCGGTTGCGGGCCGCGTCCGCCCGCAGCGGGCGCTCCCTGGTGCCGCTCATTGCTCCCACCCTTTCCCGTCGACCGCGGAGTCGGCGCTGGACAACCGGAGTGTCCAGTCCGTATCGTCGAAAACGGATTCGCTAGTCCGATTCTAGCGACGGATCCCGCTGGGGATGATCATGTCCGAAACGCGGTCACCGCGCGAGGTCTTCCAGAAGCCGCTCGAGGACATCGGCGCCGGGCGGCTCTCGGAGCTGGCCCGGCTCTATGCCGAGGACGCGGTGGTGGAGACCGTCTTCGAGCCGGTCGGGCCTCGCCGCATCCAGGGGCGGGCCGCGCTCGAAGAGCGGTTCGCGGAAGTCGCCGCAAGCAGTCCCGTGGAGCTGACCCCGGCGAACGTGGTGATCCGGGAGACCGACGACCCCGAGGTGGTCGTCGCCGAATGGGACTACCAGGTGCGCCACCGGGTGACCGGGCGGACCTTCGAGTCCGCCGACATCCAGGTGCTGCGGGTCCGTGACGGACTGATCGTCCATAGCCGGGACTTCCGCGACCACCTGGCCCTCATCGTGGCCGGCGGCGCCCTGCCGCAGCTGGTGGCAGCGCTGGACGGCAAGTAGCGCGAGTGCGGCGCTGCGAGTCGCAGGCTCCGTGCCACGGGCGTTGACCGCGGCGCGTTCGCCGACGGCGGCCTCGATGGGACTCACTGCCAGGACGGCCGCACCGCCCGCCCGCGCCGAGCGGACGGCGGCCCTCGCAGGTCAGTGATCGCGGGCGGTCGGCGACCGTTTGACGGCCACGAGGCCGAGCCCCCACATGAGCCCGCCGCGCCGTCGCCCTCAAGGGCTCAGGGACGCTGTCGTCCCTGCTCGCAAAGTCGCGATCTACAGCTGGAGTACCGGTACTCCACCAGCGTTTCGCTATCCGGTCTGGTGAGGGGCATCGTTCGGAGCCGAGTGGGCTGATGGTGCGTCAGGGGCAGGCCGAGCGGGAATCGCGCGGAGAACGCAGTCGGCGTCCCATGGCAGTAGATCGAGGCGAGACTCTTCGAGTGAAAAACCGGAGCAAGGCCACCTGACCGGCGGTTCGCTGGTTGTTGGGGGGATCTCCAGATCATACCTTCAACTCCAGCGCTCACAGCGGCGGCGCCCGTACACAGAGTTCGTCCAGATGTACCGCAGACCACAAAGCCAAGAGGAACAGTCATGCGTCTGATCCGCTGCGCTCTCGCTGCCGCGACGGTGGCGGCCTCCGCCTCAGCCATCGGCCTGCCCCTCTTCTTGACGGACTGGATGCCCGAGAGTTCCGATGCCACGCAGGTCCGGATGGTCAGCGCCCCCGGCATCGCACGGAGCAAAGCCGAGTCGCCCCAGCCACCCTTCACGATTCCGGGCCCGCAGGTATCACCGCCCCCCTGTTTCAGCTACGGCGGCCCCTACTGCGGCTGGGTGGCGACATACTGGGGCGGCTGCGACAAGGAATGGGGCCTGAGTTACGGATTCAAAAACCCTGACTGGATCTGCCCCCACGACCCCCGCCCGAGCCCCTCGGCCACACCCAGTCCCTCGGACACGTCGGCCTCCGCCGGGAGCAGCAGTTCGCCGGCCGCGCTCAGCCGCTTATCCTGGCGGAACCGCTCGGTCAAGCCCAACCGGTCCGCCAAGCTCGACCCCACGACCACATCCGGCCCCCTCGGACACCACGGCCACCGCCGGAAGCAGCAGTTCCTTCAGACCGGTCCCGCCGAAAGACCTCCGGCGACCCGTGACAGCGGTGGTGCGCACCCGCCGGTGGCGGTCGAACCTCAGGGGCAGCCGAGGGAAGACGACCTGGCCGGCTCCCGTACCGCTCTCCGCACCGGCGTCGGCCGGCCGGTACCGGACCGTGCCTTCCAGGCCGACTACGTGGCAAGTCTTCTGCAAGCCGTGAATCCGGCGGCGGAGGTCGACGTCTTCGCCTGCCCGACCGCCGCGTGGTCCGCGGGGCGGGACTGCAGGGATGCGGCGCCGTACCGGCGTGTCCGGCCCGGCTGCCTCCCTGTAGGCCGGCTGTTCATCTACGGGTACGAGGGGGCCGACAGGGCACCAGGCTGCTGATCCGACGCGACGTCAGGGACCGAGAGTGCTGCCGGTCTTTCTTCCCGGCCGAGCGTCACTCGGCAGAACGACGTCGGCGAAGCCAGGCCACTGCCAGCATTCCCAGAATCATCACCAGACCGCCGACCGCAATCACGATGTGCTTCGCACTCAGAAGCCCGGCGCTCCAGCCGGCAGCCGCAGTATCACGCGGTACAGGGGAAAGTGCGCTCCCGGGGGCGAGAGTACCGGGCGACGGGGATCCGGACGAGCCACTCCCATCAGCAGACGTACCACCGTGCGGGCCTGCGCGGCCCCCGTCGTCCTGGTCGTTGCGGCAGTGGGCGGCCGGGAAGGGAAAGACTCGCTCGTGGCGGTCAAAGGCCTTCACCACGAAGAGCGGGTGCACCCTGAAGAAGTCACGAACCTCGAACTCGTACTGGGCGGTGTCATGGGTGGGATGATTCACGTCCATATACGACTCGACAGAAAAGCTGTCCCACGGTGCCGCCGGCGACGAGGGTCCCGAGTCCCCTTGGAGGAAGAGTGCCTCGGGGCCACGTCGGCCATTGGTCAGAATCACCCTCAGGGTCTTGTCGATGAGCACGACACGGCGCTGGCTGTAGCAGTTACGCCAGGGATTGCGGTGTCCCTGGTCACCGTCCCCGTCAAGGCGCAACGGGAAGCCGGAGACATGCCGTGCAGACGCCTGTGCGGCGACGCCGGGCGACGGAAACACCAAGGCGATAGCCGCACCCGCCAGCGGTGCTGCAACCCAGAGGCGAAGATTCATTCGATGACCTCCATGGCAGGCGGACACAGGCGATCGCCTGCCGTGCGACACATTTGAATCTCAGAAGAAGCTATGAGAAACCGACTCGCCACATCGTGAACATCCTCGTGGAGCCGCATACGTTGTCACTCAACCGCAGCAGCGTCATGGACCGCCAAGGCGTTTTCCGACGGCGCGTCGTCCGCGCACCAGGCCGGAGGCGGTCCTTCGGAGTGGGCATCTCCCTCTGGTCCGCGGTGATCCAGGCGCGCATGTGCCGGATTCCTCTTCACTGGATATATGTCCTGGTGGCGGGGTGGTTCGGCTGCTCGGGGGCGGGTGCTGGACGGTGGTGGCACGGGCACGGCCGAGCCGTGACGCGAACGAGGAACGGTTCCTGCACCGACTGGCGCGAGCGCGCAGCAACACCCAACGCCCGCACCCGCCGGCCCTCCGCCACAGCTGCCCACGGACGGGCCAACTCCTCGACCATGGAGACCAGATGGGGAGTCGATGTGCCCGTGGACAACGGATGCGCCAACACCGCCCGATCAGCCATGCCCCTCACCACGAGAGCATGACCACCCGCCATCACGCACCAGTTCGTGGCTGCGTTCACTCGTGCTGCTTGGCCTGGCCGGCCATGGCCCAGGCCCTCCTCTCCTGCACCACCTCCTCCATGCGGTCGACCAGGCTCTCCCACACCGTCTCGGCCGGGTGTTCTGCCTCCTCGTCCCCCTCACAGTCGGCCCAGGCGCCGCCCGGACGTGGTGCTGGCCGACCGCGGATACGACCACGGCAAGTACCGGCGGCTGGTTTGGGACCTCGGCGTGAAACCGCTGATAGCCTGGCGCGGCACCGAGCACGGTTCCGGACCCGGCACCCAACGCTGGGGCGTGGAGCGCGCGTTCGCCCACCTGCACTGGTGCCGCCTACTGCGGATGCGCTGGGAGGTCCGCGACGACGTCCATGAAGCCTTCCTCACCCTTTCATGCTCCGGCGATGGTTCGGCCCGGCATCGGCTGCGCGAGGGCGGCCCGCCAGGCCGGCGCGCCGAAGGGGTCGGCGAAGTACTGCGTCTCGTGCACCACGTGCTGGTCAGCGAATTCCATGATGCTCACCGAGTACGAAGGCACACCGTCGTAGGTGATGATGCATTCGCTCACCCACAGATTCGCGTGGCCGGTGACCCGCTGGACGATGAAGTGCCGATCGGCCGGGTGCCCGCCGCGTTGCGCCGAAATCGCCGCTCGGCCCCGGAACCGCTCACCTGACTGGGGGTAGTCCAGGATCGCGTCCGTCGCGTAGATGGCGTGCTCGGCTTCGGTGTTCCCGCGTTCCGAGGCCCGCCAATGCTCCTCGATCGCGGCCCTGGTCCGGGAGTCAGCATCCATGGCACCGCCCTTCCGTAGCGGTGACAGCCTAGGCACTCCGGGTCACAGCAGGCCCGGGGCCCGGCGGACGTGGGCTGCCAAGTCCTCCCTTCGGCCGGATCGGAGGACGGCAGCCGTCCACCGTGGCAACGGCGTCGAGTGAGCAGCGCCGCCCAGCGCCGTCCACCGGGGAGGTCTTCAGCGCTGCGGCGCCGCACGGCCGTCAAGGAGATGGCCGTGCGGGGCCAGGCCAGCCAGGTCCGCTCCTGGGCGAGTCCGGGGTCCAGATCTTCGAGGTCCTCGGCGGCAGTCGGGTGTGGCGATCTCTCGGATCCGGTCATCGTCGACTCCACTCGGCAAAGATCACGAGGGCTGCTGCCAACAGGCATTCGGCGGCAATCACCGGGGACCGGTTCGACGGCAGATGTGTGGGATGCAGAGGCTTGCTGTTCGCAGCGCGCGGGTCTCGCTTCCATTCGACGTAGCTGGGCACGGCGACCCCAGGAGACTCCGGGGAAGGGCGGCAGGAGCTGAGTGACGGCTGGCCCCGCCGCGCCACCAGGGCCCCGCGGTGCGGCTCACGCCAGGCCCGAAGCACATTGACCGCGCCCCTTCCGTGCGCGCGGGATGTGCCGCCCTTCATCAGGCCAGGAACCGCCGCGAGCCCCTGCCACTTCAGCAGCCGCCGACCGCCGCGCCACCCATGCGCCGCCGGCCTGCCCCTGGGTGAACGGGTTGGCGTCCGCACCCAACGTGATGGACATTTGACTTCATGGACATATGGGGCAAATCTGACGAAATGCTCGTACATGAAGACGAGCCCTACAACGCCGAATCGCCTCCTGGCGCTCTCGCAGCCAAGATCACCTCCCTCGACACCTTCTACGGCCGCAACCACGCGCCGATCCCCCGGATCGACTCCGCGAGCTGGCGGCTGCGGGTGGAGGGTCTGGTCGATCGTCCTCTGGAGTTGTCGATGGACGATCTGCGCCGCTTCACGGAGCGCACAGTGGTGGCGACGTTGCAGTGCGCCGGCAATCGCCGCGCCGATCTCATCGAGGTCAGAGACATACCCGGCCAGGTCCCCTGGGGTCCTGGAGCCATCTCCACCGCGAGGTGGAGCGGGGCGAGCCTGGCAGATGTACTGGCCGAGGCCGGGGCGCAGCCGGAAGCGGCCCACATCGCCTTCACCGGCGCCGACGTGTCACAGGAGGCCACCCCGCCCCAGCCCTTCGGCGGCTCCATACCGGTGGCCAAGGCAACCTCCGGCGAGGTGCTCCTGGCCTGGGCCATGAACGATCAGGCACTGCCCGCCGCGCACGGCGCTCCCCTGCGCGTGATCGTTCCGGGCTGGATCGGCGCCCGCAGCGTCAAATGGCTCCAACGCATCAGCGCACAGGCCGAACCGACCGACAACTACTTCCAAGCCGAATACAGCGTCCTGCCCCCCGAAGCCGACCCCGAGGCCGTTCGGCCAGGCGACGCCATCACCCTCGGCCCGGTCGCCATCCACAGCGCGATCCTACGGCCGGGCAAGAACGACAACCTGCCCCCTGGGCCGACCGAGGTCAGCGGGTTCGCCTTCGCCGGGGACGACCGAACCGTGGCACGCGTGGATGTCTCGGCCGACCACGGCCGCACCTGGACCCCCGCGGATCTCGACCCCCCGGAGAATCCCTGGACCTGGCAGCACTGGCGCGCCATGGTCACTCTGCCCCCGGGAGAGGCCGAGCTGATCGCACGCGCCTGGGACTCCACCGCGGCCGTACAGGCCGAATCCCCGGCGACCGTCTGGAATCCCAGAGGATATGCCAACAACGCCGCGGCGCACCTGCACATCACATGCCGTCCCTGACCGATCGCTTTGGTGGCACGGCAGGGCCCGTTGCCGCCCCGGGGTTTCACCCGGCCTACGGCCGCGTATCTCAGCCAGTACGAGCAGCCGGAGATCCGCCAGATCGCTGTCGAAAACGGCAGCTGCGCCGGACAGCCGAGCAGGAAAGGCAAGCCTCGGCGCTTACCGCTCGCGAAGCGGCACGAGCCGTAGTCGAAGCCGAGAACCAGTGCGCGCAGGCCGTACGCAGCGGTACCGGTGCCAGGTTTTCTCCGTCTGCCGCCGTCCACGCACGCCGTCAACCACCTCGCCGCCGCCCGGGAAGATCGCGGTGATCGTCCTGGCTGTCCTGCGTCATGACCAGCACCCGGCCGATATGGTCGGCGGCAACAACATGTCAGAGTCCACCGTCCGCCGCCGGCGCGACTGGGTGCCGGGTCCCCGCCGTCGGACGCGCACCGGTCGAACACGGCTTCGCCCACTTGAAGAACTGGCGGATCCTCACCAAGCTCCGCACCGATCCCGCTCACCCACCGTGCCTCCTGCGCGCCCTGCTCATCCTGACGAACCTCGAAGTCAACCGCCGAGCTTGTGACTTGCCTCGCCGGCGCCCGGTACGTCGATGTCACGGTCGCTGTCGAATGGCAGGCCGGTCCACTGTCGCCACTGGGCCAGTGAGCCGCTGACCGTCATCGATGCCGAGGCGACCCTCTGGATCCTGCCACCGGCCTCGACGTGTACTCGGAGCCAGGGGCCGGCCGGAAATCCGTCGTCATTCTGCCGGCGGACGTAGTCGGTCATGGTGACGCGCGGTTCGAGGTGCTTGACCGTGGGACGGACCGGGGCCAACAGCACGTTGCGGCCCTGTCGGCCTACGGCGTCCCGTAGCGCGGCCAGCATGCCGTAGGACAGACCACGCCCGAGATATGCGGTGTGCACCGTGATCTCCAGCACGGCCGTCGAGGTCGGCGTTGAACGACACG
Organism: Streptomyces sp. NPDC052109; assembly: GCF_040680195.1. Taxonomy (NCBI): domain Bacteria; kingdom Bacillati; phylum Actinomycetota; class Actinomycetes; order Kitasatosporales; family Streptomycetaceae; genus Streptomyces; species Streptomyces sp. NPDC052109. The sequence continues at coordinate 55,874 of NZ_JBFAWF010000027.1, forward strand.
CTCGCCTGCGGGCGACAGCGCGGCCACCGTCCGTTGCGACCACGCAGTACTGGGGGAAGTCCTCGGCCACCCGGCTCAGCAAGGCTTCCGCAACCGGATCGTGCGGTACGAAGGCCGGCCACGTCTCAGCGATCTCGTAGATGTGGGAAAGCAACGATGGACGCTCGGCAAGCGGAGTGATCACGATGCTGTCCGTCTCTGCCACGGCGGAGGCCTTGCCACGGAGGCATGCCTCCTGGCCAGCGGTTTTGTGCCACGGGGTACCCGTGGCCGCGTGTCAGACGTGGCGAGGATGTCGCCGTTCGCCCGGTGTGACGCGGTGAGCGACGAGCGCGGCTACGTCGTCGTCGCGGGTGCCGGGAACGTAGGCGTTGATGTCGTGGTGAAGGTGGTGCAGGAGTTGGCGGGACGGGGCCGAGACCCATCGGCGGATGCGCTGGGCGAGGGGGTAGAAGGTGCCGGTCAGGTCGCGGCTTTCGCTGATGCCGTCGGTGTAGAGCAACAGGCGGTCGCCCATGGTGAAGGGGATGGTGTCGAGCTGGTAGTGGTCGCCGAGAAGGGCGGCCATGTTGATGGGCGGCGAGGGTTCGCTGGGTTCCACCTCGCGTACCTCGCCGTCGTGGAGCAGCAGCGGCGGGGGGTGTCCGCAGTTGACGAGGCGGGCGACGGGCTCCTCGGCGGGGATCTCGACGAGCACGATGGTGACGAAGCGCTCGAGCGTGTCGTCGGTGAGGACGTCTTCGAAGTGTTCGTGCATGCTTGCTTCCAACATGTGTGCCAGATACGGCAGATCCGGCGCGGCCCGCACATTCGCCCGGAAGGAGTTGAGCATCGTTGATGCGGCTTCGACAGCGGGAAGTCCCTTGCCGCGCACGTCGCCGATGATCAGCCGCACGCCGTGCGGGGTCCGGCGCGCCTCGTAGAAGTCGCCGCCGATGCGGGCATGCGCGGCAGCGGCCTGGTAGATGGTCTCGATGTCGACGTGTCCGAGGTGGCGCGGGATCGGGGGCCGCAGTGCGTGCTGGGCGGTTTCCGCCACGCTGCGGACCGCGGCGAGGGTGCGCTCCCGGTGCTGCCGTACCCGACTGGCGTATGCAGCGGCAAGCGTGACGGCCGTGATCGCCACGACGGTGAACACACTGGACGTCTGTCCGAGATCGTGGTGGGCGGCGGCGAGGGCGATGCCGGCTGTCAAGGCCAGTAGTCCGATGACCAGCGTGCCGGCCACGGGCCACATGGCGGCGGCCAGCGCCGGCGCCACGCCGAGCAGCCGGTTGAACTGCAAGTTGGGTGTGAGCAGATCCGCGGTCGTGTCCAGCGCGATCACCAGCAGAGGGGCGACGAGCATGGACTCGCAGGCGCCGCTCCTCTCCCGCATTCGCTCAGGAAGTCGTTTCGAGATGATCACCTGTGCGAGCGAGGGGAGTTTGTTCCAGCGGGACGGGATGGGCTTTTCGGTCTGTACACCCATGTCTTCAGCTCCTTTGGCCCGCGGGCTGCGTATCCGCGCGTGGGCGAGGGGAGTTCAGGCTGATGCCCGTCCTTGGATGCCCATGGCGGCCGACGCCCCTCGGGAGGTGTCGGTTCCCCCGATATGGACTCACGTCGAGTGGGACTGTTCGGTCCACACGGTCTTGCCGTAAGCGGTGAGGCGCGTTCCTCGGTGCTGTGTGAGCTCGGAGACGATGGACAGGCCGCGGCCGCCCTCGTCGCTCGGGCGGGCCTTGTGCAGACGGGGAACGGCACCGTTGGTGTCGGAGACTTCGCAGATGAGTGTGTGGCCGTCGTTGATCAGGCGCAGTTCCGTCGGTCCGGTCGCGTAGCGGATGGCATTGGTCACGAGTTCACTGACGATCAAGGCGGTGGTGTAAGCGAGTTCGTCGAGCATCCATGTCCTCAACTGCCGGCGGGTCCAGGCGCGGGCGGCGGCGACAGCTGCGGGGTCGGACGGTAGGGCCAGGCTCGCGACGTTCTTTGCGTCCAAGGCCTGTGCACGGGCCACGAGCAGGGCCGGCTCATGGCCCGGGGCCACGTCGCGACGGGCGCTCTCGATGATCTTCCGCACGTCGGGTCCAGACCGGTTCACCACCTCACGGAGGTGTTCTGCGGTCGCGTCGCCATCGGGGTGCGCATCGTCGATACCGCCGCTCTTCAGGAGCAGGACCGTACCCGGGGGTACGTCGACCTCGGTGGTCTCGTAAGGATGCCCATCGGAGCCCAGAGTCGGATGGGAGGGCAGGCCCGGTGCGCTGACGACACCGTCCGGGCGGATGACCACGAGCTGCGAAGCGCCGGCCCGTGACGAGATGCAGCGCCCGGTGACGGGGTCGTAGACCACACAGAGGCAACTGGAACCCGCGTACTTCACGTCGGACGGGAGCCGGCCGGACACCAGGGGCTCCCCCAGGCGGTTCGCCATGTCGTCCAGGCGCGCGAGTATCTCGTCCGGCGCCAGGTCCTGTATGGCCAGCGCGACGATCATCGCTCTCAACTGGCTCATGCCGACTGCGGCATCGACGCCCCGCCCTTGTGTTGCTCCCACCACCAGGGCCGCGCGTGCACCGGACAGCGGGATGATGTCGAACCACTCGCCACCTGAGCCCTCCACCGGAACCTGTCCTTCGGCAGCCTCGAACGCTCCGAGGGACGGAAGCACCTCAGGAAGCAGGTTTCGCTGCAGGAGCCGGGCGTGGACGCGTCCCTGGATCCGGCCACGGACGACGTCCAGACACTGCGCGGCCCGCTCCGCGAACCTGATGGCCGCCTGGAGGTCGTCCACGTCGAAGGGAGCGGATTCTGCCCGTCGATACATGCCCACCAGCCCGAGAACGGCGCCACCGACGATCATGGGGACCACCATGGCGGAGTGGGCCTGCGCCTCCCTGATGCGGTGTGCGCGGGTGGGATCGTGCACCAGCCACCGCCCGTCGCGGACCAGGTCGAGGATGAGGCGAGGGTGCAGATCGACGAGGGTCTGCCGGTAGGGGGTCGCACGAGGGATCCGGGACACGTCACCCACCGCGTACGCGGGCCTGACGTCGGTTCCGGGCTTGGACTGGAAGGCGGCGCGTCGAAACGGTGTGCCGCTGCACAGAGGGCGGGGCGTGGACACGTCGCCGTGCAGTGTCGGCTCCGACACCTCGATGGCGACGAAGTCGGCCAGGTCGGCCACCGCTGCCTGAGCGAGCTTGTCCGCGGTGTGGAAGACGTCTGTGCTGGTGCCGAGGGCGGTGCTCTCCGGCTCTGGGCGGATGCAGGTAACCACGATGATCGTCCTGTTTTGGGTAGACACCGGTTCGCGAGGCGCCGAGCGCGAACCCACCCCATGGACGCAGGCAAAGCGCCGCTGGTGGATGTGACCGCGCCTTGTAGTGCTGCTGTGGCCCGTTCCTCCGCGGCCACCGGGAGCGCATCGCCTTGGCGAGTGAGAGTGAGACGTCCTCTCAGCTGAACTCTGCGCCGTTCGGGATCCGAACCTTCTTGAGCTCCACTCTAGTTTGTGGAATGACTCAAGACAATGGAGAAATTAAAATATCTTGCGTCTACTTGAGCCTGCCGCTTGAGCCTGAATCGGGACTGACCTCGGGACGCACCATCGACAAGACGTGCTGCCGCGCCAAGCCGCCCCCGAAATCAGCACCGACGAACATCGGATCGGCCCCGCACCTCGGGATACGCCGCACCCAGCGCCAAGCCAGGCGTCCATGTGCCGGCGAAGCGATCAGCGCCGCTCGGCGTCACCGGACGACTCGCCGGAAGTACCGGCCGAGGATGCGCAGCGTTCGCAGGTACCCCAGAAGGTGACTGCGGCTTCGTCGATCCGGTAGGAGGCGGGAAGGTTGGCGTCAAGGCAGGGAGCCGCACCGACCGCGCACTCCACATCGATGATGTCGCCGCAGACGCGGCACACGAAGTGGTGGTGATTATCTTTGCGTTCGGGTTCGTACCGTGCCGGAAGACCTGCGATCTGGGTACAGCGGATCATGCCGGCCTCGGTCAGCACACGAAGGACGTTGTACGTGGCCTGCAGCGACAATTGGCCCGTCACCTGCTGCGCACGGGTCCGAATGGCTTCGACGTCCGGATGTCCGGGCAGCTCGTCGACAGCGGAGAGTACGGCCATGCGCTGCGCAGTCACCCGAAGCTGCGCGTCGCGCAGACGCGTGGCAGCTCGGGCCATCGGCTCCTGCTCCACTGGACCCCCGTCCGCTGCCGCGGCATGACGGGCGTCTCGGCGCCCGGTGCCGGCCAGAATCGATCGATTCCTAGCCATCACTGCCTCCAGAATGTGCAGAACGCGAGCCAATACCTCGACAAGGACGATCGGTCGCAGCCGTACCTGTCACGCACACCCGGACCCGTCGCGAGGCCACGGCGGCGCCGGCTCGCCGTCGACGCCGTTTGCACGCTTCATCCGTAACCTTTATGTACCCAATCTAAATTCTGGAGCGACTCAAGTCAATGGAGTGCGCCGTTAAAATGCAGCTACACGTCTGCTTGAGCGTGTTGTCAGCAGCCTGCGGCTTTGCACACGACGACCTCCTTGCTCTCGCGGCTGCCTTCGGTGCCTTCCCTCGTCGGGGATTGTCGGGCCGTCCGCTCACCGTGTGCGGCCTGGCGGGGTGATCGTCGGCCTGGGCGGAACCGCACTGCTGCCCCGCTTCGCGCCGCTCGACGTCGCGCCCCGGCTCGCAGTCCCGGCCCTGTTCTCCGGCGGCGTCGGAAGCGGTTCGTGGTCTCCCCCAGCACCACCCTGACCCCGCGCGGGACGTACCCGTTGCATGGCGGGCGCGGCGGGCGGCGCCCTGCAGACCGGGCGGCGGCTCGGTGCGGCGGTGGGTACGGCCGCTCCGCCCGGCCTCTTCCACCTCTGCTCGGCAGGAGCCACGACCACCGCGGCGCCCTCGTCACCGTGCTGGGCGCGGCCCTCCCCGGCGGCATGGCGGCGTCGGCGCTCGCGACGTTCGACTGGCGGCCCGCCCGGTGGATGCGCCGGCGGCACCGGAAGTGCCCGGACGAGGTCGCCAAGGAAACCCGATGCGCTCCCGGCAGACCTGACCGACGCCGTGCGCGCCGGGCAGCCGGTCTCCGACGGCCCCGCCGGGAGCCGGGGGCCGTCGTCGGTCACTTCTCCCGGTGCTGGCTGCGGATCCTCGCGGCCACGTCGTTCTGTTCGGTCTCCCACCAGGGGCGAACCCGCTCGGCGGACGGTGCCTGGTCGTGTTCCGAGGCAGGCACGGTGGCGGGGGCGAGCTCCGCGTCCAGGCGACGGTCGAGGGCCGCGGTCTGGACCCGCTCCGCGCGCGCCCACTGGTACAGCAGCGCCAGCAGGAAGGGCAACGCGACCAGCTCGGCGATGCTGAGCATCGCCCCGCCGCCGATCTGCTGATCGTGCTGGACGTCCGGGGACCAGGTCGGCGCGTGGTGCAGGTACCAGGCGCCCGCGATCAGGGTGCTGTGCGTCATGACCACCACTCCCGGCACCGCGTCGACGACGCCGTCCAGGAAGACCAGCGCGGCCCGCACCGGATGCGTGCACCAGGCGGGCAGCGTCTTCTCGTGGGTCAGCACCGGTACGACGAAGAGGCAGCCTGCCACGAGCAGGTGCAGATACATCAGCTCGTGCAGCCAGCCAACGCGCAGGGCGGTCTCGAAGTACGGCGTGAAGTACACCGTGAGCTCGGTCGCGAGCACCAGGGCCGTACTGACCAGGGGAAACGTCACCACACGCACCAGGCGCCCGGTCATGGCCCGGCGCACTCGCGCGGCGGAGTCCTCCGGCAGGGCGTGGACGGCGAGGCGCAGGGGGTCGCCCAGGGCCAGACCCAGGGGCGCGACGAGGTCGAGGAGGATGTTCTGCACGGCGGCCGGCCAGAACAACACATGGTCGTAGACGGCCAGAGCGGACATCGTGGCCACCACCAGCGCGCCCAGGCCGAGCAGCGCGAACGCGGCGACACGGGCGGGCGGCCATGGCTCGCCCCGCTTGCGCAGCCGGGCGACGCCCCAGCCGTACAGCGCGCCCAGGGCGATGACCAGCAGCAGCGCAGGGACGTCCAGGTGCCAGGTGGTCAGCAGGCGCCCTGTGGTCAGTTCCGGGAGCTGGCCGGCCGACAGTTCGGTCATCGCGTGACCATCCATCGCGATTCGTCCTCCTTCGACTCGACACGGAAGAACCGGCTCGCTCCGTGCCGGGAAAACGCTAGTCCCCCACGGCTCCCCGGCGGGCATCGGGGTGAGGCACGCCGGGGTGAAATCCGGGGATCCGGCTGGACCGGCGCTCATGCGGCCCGCTCAGTACACGTCCCGCACATACCGCCTCTCGGCCGCGAGCTGCTTGACGTACGCCGCCGCCTGACCCGCGTCCAGGCCGCCGTGCACGGTGGCGATCTCCTGGAGGGCCCGGTCGACGTCCTTGGCCATGCGGGAGGCGTCGCCGCACACGTAGAGGCGGGCACCGTCGAGGAGCCAGGACCACAGCAGCGGGCCGTGTTCGCGCATCCGGTCCTGGACGTAGATCTTGGCGCGCTGGTCACGGGAGAAGGCGGTGTCCAGGCGGGTGAGCGTGCCCTCGGCCAGGAACGCGGCCGGCTCCGCCTCGTAGTAGAAGTCCGTCGCGCGGTGCTGTTCTCCGAAGAACAGCCAGTTCGGGGCTCGGTGGCCGCGGGCGCGGCGTTCCTCCAGGAAGCCGATGAAGGGCGCGATGCCCGTGCCGGGGCCCACCATCACCGCCGGTGTGGCGGGGTCGGCGGGCGGGCGGAAGTGCGGGGCCCGCTGGACGCGGACCGGCACTGGCGTGCCGCGCTCGGCGTCGGTGAGGAAGGGGGAGCAGACCCCCTGGCGGGGCCGGCCGGCCAGGTTCTCGTACCGGACGACGGAGACCGTCAGGGACACCAGGTGCGGGTCGGTGAGGGGACTGGAGCATATGGAGTACAGGCGGGGGTTCAGGCGCCCCAGCACGTCGGTCCACTCCTGTGCCCCGGCCCGGATGCCGAACTCGGTGACCACGTCGACGGCCTGGCGTCCCCAGGACCACTGCGCCGGCTCCCCCTTGTTGTCCGGCCGCGGCAGCTTGCGCAGCTCTCGCGGGTCGCGGGCGCGGTCGGCGACGAAACGCAGCAGGTCGGGCGACGCGGGTGATGTCCAGATGGCGCCGCAGGGCCTCGGCGAACGGCATGTCTTCGGCGCTCTTGACCCGAACCGGCGCGTCCGCGTCCAGTCCGGTGACCGCCAGCCATTCCGTGACGAGGCCGGGCTCGTTCAGCGGGTGGACCGACAGGGCGTCCCCCGCTTCGTAGACCAGCGGTGTGTCGCTGTCCCGGGTGTCAATGGTGAAGCGCCGGACTTCATTGCCGGCGCCGGGCAGGCTGAGCAGGCGGTTGCCGGTGAGGCGTGACGTGCGGGCAGGCGTGGAGGGCCGCACGGCAGGTCGCGGTCGGGAAGGTGGGTGAGCCGTCCGCGCCGACGTACCGGATCGGGTTGCGGTCCGAGCCGTTCGCGGTCGCCGCCGGCCACTGCACCGGGGTGACCCGCAGTCGCTCATAGCTCGCTCCGCGCAGGTCCCAGCCGGTCGCCGGGTTCCAGGCGCGCTTGAGCTCCTCGAATACCTCTTCGACGCTGTCGTACCCGAACCCCTTCTCGTAACCCATCGCACGGGCCACGGCCGCGATGATCCGCCAGTCCGCCGTGGCCTCGCCGGGTGGATCGACGGCCGGCCGGGCCAGCGTGAGGTTGCGTTCGCTGTCGATCAGGACGCCCTCGGTCTCGGTCCACAGCGCGCCGGGCAGGACGACGTCGGCGTACTCGTTCGTCTCCGTCTCGGCGAACACGTCCTGGGTGACGACGAACTCGGCGGCCTCCAGGCCTTCGATCACCGTTTTCCGGTTCGCGACCGAGGCGACCGGGTTGGTGCAGATGATCCAGCACGCCTTGATGTCCCCGTCGGCCATCTTCCGGAACATCTCGACCGTGCCCTTGCCGACGCCGTCGGCGCGCAGCGTGCCCGGCTCCAGGTCCCACAGTTCCTCGACGAAGGCCCGGTCGGCGTCGACCAGGGACCGTATGGCGCCCGTCCGGTCCGCTGCCGGCGTCGAGGACGATGCCGGAGCCCACGCCGCAGTACGAGCAGACCGTCCGCACCTTCGTCGTGCCCTCACTCCGCGAGCCCGGCGCGGCCACGGGCGTCACCCCTCTCGTGTGCTCGACCTGATCTCACCCTTCGTGACCGTACGAACCGCTCATTACGCGGGTGTCTCCGAGCCTGATCATCAGGGGTTACGCCCATCGCACAGGGGCTGGGAGGCGGGTGTGAGCACAGGGCCTGTTTCGGGGGAGTTCCGGGGAGCGAGGAGTCCGAGGTCCGGCCGGCCGGCACCTTGCACAGCAAGGGGTCAGGCCCCGGTCGGCGCGAAGGCCGTCCGGTGCCTGACCCGTGCAGAGGTGTGTCAGCGGTGGTGCACCCGGGGCGTGGGCCGCGGGCCGGGTCAGTGGTGGCGACCGCCGACGTGGTCGCCGCGGTGCTGGAGACCGGCGTGGTGCCAGCCGGCCCCGTCACGGCGGCCCGCGCCGTGGCTGCGGTGGCTCTGGCCCCAGGAGACGGAGTCGACGAGGCGGCCGCGGGCGTCACGCAGGACGGCGGTGTCGGCGTTGGCGTCCCACACGCGCGTGCGGCGGTCCTGGTAGACGTCGGTCCGGGTGTCGCGGCCGACACCGGTGTGGACGCGGACGGTGCCCCGGCCCGCGAGGAGCACGTGGTGGAAGGTGTACGTGTGGCCGTCCCGGTCGGACAGCGTCCAGCTGTCCAGGTTCATCGCCCGGCGGGTGTTGTTCGTGATGGCCACCCACTGCTTGTTCAGGGAGCGGTTGGAGCGGTCGTCCCGGCTCTGCCAGGCGTGCTGTACGCCACTGATGAACACGGCTCCGTGCCGCGCATGGCCCGGCTGGTGACCGACGGCAGCGGCCGGGAGCGCCAGGGCGCCTACCGTGGCGGCGGCCACGGCGGCGACGGCGGTCGTACGGCGGACGGAAGAAGCAACGGACACGAGGTCCCCCTTCGCGAGGATGCGCGAGTCGGCGGCCGGTCGGCCGCACAGCCACACCCTGCAACCTGCGCCCGGTTTTGGTGGGGTACCGCGCACAGCATTACGCATCCTGCATAAATCCATGACTCTCGCATGCAACGACCATTTATGTCCTGAATGCTGGAGTCTGGGCATTTATCAACCGCATGTCCCCTTGGAAACACAAGCCCGAGGCAACCGATCGCCAGGCTGCGCCACCCCGCCCACCGCCCATGCGGTCACCCGAAAGTGGGTAACGAACCGCTACGCCGACCGGAGCAGCCGCATGAGGGGTGCGGGAGGGGTGCGCGGGTCGGCGCGCGGGGAGGATCCGGGTGTGATGGATGCGGACGGCGACCAGGTTCCGCGGGCCGAAGCCCAGCAGCCGCAGGATCGTCGGGGCGATCTGCGTGGTGTGGACCGGTCCGTGGACGCGGACGCCGCGCGGGGTGGCGGCGCCGGAGACGACCAGCGCAACGCTGCATCGACAAGATCCGGGCATGGCGGGGCCTGGCCCCGCGCTACGACAGGACGCCCGCGAGCTGCATGGCGGGGCTCCAACTACGCCGCTCCATCATCTGGATGCGCAGCCTCAATCCGGGGCCGCCGTCGCGGCGCCCGGCCGGCAAGCCGGACGCCGCAACCGCGCATGTCAGGCCGGCGAGGTGATCGGCCGGCCGAAGTGCCGGGCGAAGAACCGGACCGCGCTGTCGGCCTCGAACCGGGGTAGCTCCTTGTGCTTGCCCGAGTTCACGTGCAACGACTTCTCCTCTGAGGCGAAGGCGTCGAACAGCGCGAGGCCCTCCTCGCGCGAGATGTGCTCGTCGTCCCACTGCAGGTCGAACTCGATCGGGATGGTGATCTGCTTTGCCTTCTGGGCCAGGGCATCGGGCCAGTGCTGGCCGAAGACCGCGGCGGTGATCCTGGGTTCGATCGCCACGAACGGTATGCCGATCGCGGTGCCCATGTTGATGCCCCAGAAGCCGACCGGCCCGTCGGTGCCGATCTCCGGGAGTTCCTGGAGGGCGTCCAGGGTCGCCTGGTACTCGGGCACGGCGAGCTCCGCCAGGTGCGCGTTGTAGCGCACGACGATCGGGCCTTCGGGCTCGCCCGCCGCCCGCGCCCGGAACAGCTCGGCGATTTCCGCCTCGTCGTGCGTCGTGCGCGGCCGGTCACCGTGTCCGGGCGCGTCGATTACGGCGACGTGGAAACCGCAGCCGGTCACGAGGAGCCGGGCGCGGCCGGACATCGCCGGATGCTTCTTGTGGTTGCCGCCGCCGTGGGCCATCAGGACCAGGGGCGCGCGATCGGCTGCGCCGGAAGCCGGCGACCAGAGAACGCCGGGGACGCCGCCCACGATGAAGTCGCGTTCGATCATGCCGTTCGACGACGACTCGGCGGTGAACTGCAGAGAGTACATAGGTGTTGCCTTTCGGGAGTGCCTTGTTGTCGAGGCGCTCCCGGCGACACCTACGTCAATCGCCTGCCGTGATGGGAAGGGGGAGCACCCACGTTGATACAGCGTTCATGGGTCTCACCTCCTCGGGCGGTGTCACGGTCGACTGAAAGCTACCAGCCCGATGATCACCCCTCAACCCTTTTCCCGTCACGTCGTTACGACTTCGGACAGGCCCTCGTGCTGTGACCGCATCAGGTTCGTCGGGTCGGTGTGGCGGCCGGGTGTCTGCAGGGGTGGATGTCGGGCAGGTCAACAAGGTCGTGCCGGCCTGTCAGTTGTCTGGTCTAGGGTCGCCCGCATGGCCGAGCCTTCCTTTCTGACCGCTGTCCGGGAGTCGTACGACACGGTCGCCGCCGACTATGTCGAACGCGTCCCGCCTCCAGCAGAGATGGACCCGCTGTCCCGCGCGATGCTGGCGGGGTTCGCTGAACTCGTGCGGACGGCCGGTCTGGGGCCGGTCGCAGACCTGGGGTGCGGCCCCGGCCGCGTAACGGCGCACCTGGCCGGGCTGGGGGTGTCCGCATTCGGTGTCGATCTGTCACCGAAGATGATCGGGCTGGCCCGCCACGCCCACCCGGACCTGCGGTTCACCGAGGGCTCGATGACGGCCCTGGAGACGGGGGACGACGAGCTCGGCGGCATCCTGGCCTGGTATTCCACCCACCACACGCCCCCGCAGTGGCTGCCGGCGGTGTTCGCTGAATTCCACCGCACGCTCGCGCCCGGCGGCTTCCTGCTCTGGGGAGATTACGTCGGCAATGAACGGCTGCGGCCGACCCACGGCTATGGCCGTCCGGTGTCCTACGAGTCGCACGTTCTGCCCCTGGGCCACATGGTCGGCCTGCTGGGCCAGGCCGGACTCGTCGTCACCGCGCGATTGGAGCAGGAGCCCGGCGGACGGGTGAACAGACCACACGCCTGCCTCCTGGCCCGCAAGCCAGAAAGGCCCTGACAGAGCAGGTTCCTGCGGCGAGGCCCCCGTGCTGGGTCACTGACGATCAAGGGGCGGGTGGTCAGACCGCGGGGTTGAGAGGGCGGCCGCCTCAGCGGATGCCCTGCCCTTCTCGCTGCCGGCCCCGGGGCGTACCCGGCGCTGGGCGGCCAGGACGCCAGGATGGCGGGCGTTCTGGTTGCGCCCGTACAGGTAGCGGTGCAACGCACGGGTCTGGACCGTGTGGTTGGGGTGGTTCGAGTGGGCTAGGGTGAACTGCCGCAGCGGCCCGAAGTGCGCCTCGATCGGGTTCGCCCAGGACGCGTTCGTCGGCGTGAAGCAGAGCTCGACCTTGTTCCTGGCCGCCCACCGGCGGATCTTGCTGCCTGTGTGTGCGGAGACCGTGGTCGGCGCCCGTGCGGCGCCGTGTTGACGGCCCAGAGGGTCTCGTCGCCGACCGAGTAGCCTCCGTGGATGCAGCACACTCCGTGGGTGCGGTGGTAGGCGGCCGGAAGCCGGTCGGGCCTGCGCGGCCCGGGCCAGCAGGTCCCGGCGGTCGGGCGGATGCCGAGCGGGCCGAACTCGTCGGTGGCGAAGGCTCGGTCGGGTCGCTCGGTGAGGGCCTACTCGATGCGCTCTAGCTTGGCGTCGAACTTGGCGTCGAAGTCCGGGTCGGTGGACTCCTTCCACGTCTTGGTGTGCTGAAAGGTGATCCCGCGGCGGGCGAGAAGGCAGCGCAGGTCTCACGGCCGATCCGTATCGGACGGGAGACATTGCGCCGCAGGTGGTCGGCTGGCTTACGGATCGACCAGCGGGTGAAGGGCTTGCCGGGCGTGGTCGGTCGGGTGGTGGCCGCCTGGACGACGAAATCCTCGTCCTCATCGCTGAGCAGGCGGGGACGGCCTCCCGCCCACCGAGGGGCCAGGCGGGCCAGGCCGATCTCGTGAAATCGTGGAGCACATCGCGGACGGTGTCCTCGTCTGCCTGCACGAGATTCGCGACCACCGGGACGCTGTTCCCGCCCGCCGAGGCGAGCAGCACCATCGCGCGACGGAAGCGCAACGTGCTGGTGCTGCCCCTGCGCACGGTCCCCCGTCTCCCCGCACCGATCGGACGTGTCATCACATCCAACCGGCACAGAAGCCGTGAGCACCAACTCGGCGAACCTGTGCGCTCACAGCACTAGCCTCCGGTCTTGATGAGCGGCGCGTCTCGTGTGAACTTCCGGAACCCGACGCTGTAGTAAAGCCCGCGCGCCCTGGGGTGCCCCGGTGCGCCCAGGCAGACGACCGTCATGTGAGCGGCCCCGGCCTCCCGCGCCCGGTGCATCCCGTGCAGCAGCATCGCCCTGCCCAGCCCGCGCCGTCGGTGGTCCGGATGCGTTCCGACCGGCTCGAACTGGGCGGTCCTGTTCGCCTCGTCGAGCCACATGATCGTCGATGCGGCCATCGTCCCGTCCGGCGCCTCCACCAGGACGTGCAGGTCGGCGCGGTACGGCGGTGTCTGCCGGACGCCCTCGTAGCCCTCGACCGTGTACGTCGACGCAGCCCAGGCGTCCACATGGGCCTGGACCGCGGCCTGCGGCCCGACCTCGTCGGCGGTGCGGAACCGGTACCCGTCCGGCAGCACCGGCCGTTCCACGTCCTTGAGGTCCCGCTCGTTGAGTTGGGTCCAGGAGCCGGTGTCGCCGAGCGAGTCCGGATCGGTCTCATAGCCGTGCGCCGCCCATCGCTTCAGGGCGAACTCATCGGCGGCGCTCGGCACCACGGTTCGCTCGATGCCGACCGTCACACCGTCGTACCAGTCGATCACCTCGTCCACCAGCTCGGTGTGGTCGGGATGGACCTGATATGCCAGGGAGGCGCCGGTGACGTCCTTCACCGACCCGTCACTGCGCCTCACCTCGTGGGGCAGACAGGCCCAGCCCCACGCGACCAGAACTTCACCGGAGAACCACAGCCGACGCAGCCAGCTCTGGCCCTCGCTCGCGTGCCCTCTGCCCCAGATCCAGGCCAGCTCGCCCACTGACGCGTCGCTGTTCACCAGGTCGGGACGGACGGCAGTGACCCGCTGCGCCAGACCCTGCATGAGCTGTACGTCCGCAGCGGTCACGAGTTCGGAGTCATCCATGGTGCGCCACTGTGCCAGGGCTCCGCGAAGCCTTCGAACCATTTTCCACCAGCGGCCCTGCAGTTCGCCGGCTCTCGCCCTTCGCCGGCGCGTAACTTGCCAGGCCGACCAGAGAGCTGACGTGCCCTCCATCGACTCCCGCCGCACGCCGCACGCCGCACGCTGCCCGTCGCACGGGTATCGCGCCCCGCCCCGCCTACGTCCTGCGCGGGCGGCCGTGACCGGGCAGGGCCCACCAGTGCCTGCGGCAGGCGACGGTCGAGGTGTCGGAGCAGCAAGATTCGGCCCGCGGTGACTCTCTCGCCGCCGCGGCGATCCGCCTGGTGGGATCCGGCGCATGACTGCTTCTGCTTCCGGGGGCGCCCCGGCGACGGCGACGTACGACCGCATCGGCATCGGCTACCGGCGGATCCGCAGGCCCGACCCGCGTCCGGCGGCGCTGGTCCACCGGGCCCTTGCGGGAGCCCGTACGGTCGTCAACGCGGGTGCGGGTACCGGCTCCCACGAGCCGGCCGATGCGGAGGTGACCGCGGTGGACCCTTCGCGGGTCATGCTGGACCAGCATCCCGGTCGGCGGAAGGTCCTGGCCGGTGCGGAGGAACTGCCGTTCAGCAGCGGTGAGTTCGAGGCCGCCATGGCGGTGATGACCGGGCACCACTGGCCCGACCTCCACCGTGGCCTCGGTGAACTGCTGCGCGTCTCCCACCGGCAGGTGGTCTTCACCTGGGACCCACAGCACCTGCCCGAACTGTGGCTGATCGAGGAGTACCTGCCCGAGATCCGGCAGCTCGAACACACCCGGTTCACCTCCCTCTCCGATGTCGTGGCAGCGCTGGACGCGCACACCGTGGTGCCCTTCGCCGTCCCGCACGACCTCACCGACGGCTTCCGGATCGCGCACTGGCGGCGGCCCGAGTTCTGTCTCGACCCGGCGATCCGGCGGGCGAGCCCCACATTCGCCCAACTCCCGCCGCCCGTCGTCGAACGGGCGATGGCGCGCCTGCGCGCGGACCTGGCGTCCGGAGCCTGGCGGCGCGGCCACACGGACCTGCTGAACCGGGACTGCATGGACTACGGCTGCCGTCTGGTCGTCGCGGGGGGGCAGCGAGTCAGGTACGTGCCGACACGGCCGGCGACGACACGGTGTCCGCGAAAGTCGGTGATCCCACGGGGTGTTCGGACCGGCCGGTCCGCAGGCGCGGCCGGACGTTCCGCAGCTCGGAGGCGACGGCGCTTCTCCGGCTGCCATACGATCCCGGCCATGGGCAGGGACACGATGCACGAGCGGTTGCGAGCCATGGCCGGCACCGCGGGATACGGGGCGGCGGCCGAGGACTTGGCCGATCAGTACGAGAGCGTGACCTTCGCCGAGGTGCATCGTGAGGTGCTGCACCTGTTCCCCGTGCGGCCGAGCGTGGTGCTGGACATCGGGGCGGGCAGCGGTCGCGACGCGGCGGTGCTGGCCGCCCGGGACACCGGGTCGTCGCCGCGGAGCCCACCGCCGAACTGCGCCTGCTGGGCCGGCGTCTCCGCGCCGATCAGCAGATCGAGTGGACCGATGACGCGCTGCCCGAACTGCCCGGCCTGACCGCCTCTCGGAGACGCTTCGACCTGATCCTGCTCAGCGCGGTCTGGATGCACCTCGACGAGGAACAGCGTGCCTCGGCGATGGTCTGCCTGACCGGCCTTCTCGGCACCGGCGGCCGGATCATCCTTTCCCTGCGCCACGGCCCCGTGCCGGTGGGCCGCCGCATGTTCCCCGTCACCGCACAGGAGACGATCGGCCTCGCCCGCAGGCACGGCCTGGGCGTCCTCCACCACGCCCAGCGCGAGGATCCGCACGGCCGCCCGGGCGTGTCCTGGACCTGTCTCGGTCTCCAGCACGGGTAACCGCACGCCGGCAGGGAGAGCGGGCGGCCTGTGACGCGCCGTGGTGGAAGGTCTGTTCCGGCACGGGGACGTACCGCGGCCGCCGTGCGTCGATCACCGGTGGTCGGCAAGGAAGTCCACGATCGCCGCGACGAGTTCCGGCCCGCCGGCCGCCGTCCGGTGATCTCCGGGCACAACGGCCCGAGTGCCGCGCGGGAGTGCCGGGACCAGTTCGTCGGCCGGGGCGGCACGCACGTCGTCGGCACCCACCGCGACGAGCGTCGGCACCTCGACACGTCCCGACTGCTCGGCCGGCGTGGCGACGAGCGAGTCCAGGACGTGCAGGAGGGCCACCGGGTCGGCACCCGTCGACCGGAGCCACAGCCGGGAGCACTCCTCCGGCGATCCCGGCTCGAACGTCCCCACCCGGTGGGGACCGGCCTGAGGGACGCGCCCGCTCCGCCCCCGGTACCGAGGACCTGCATCGGCCTGCCCGTGGTGCAGCCACAGGGTGGCGTCTCCGGTGACTCCGTGCGGCAGCACCAGCGGTCTGCCCTCACCCGACCCCCGGTAGGCGAGGCGGACGCCGTCACGGCCGGAGAAGAAGGACACGTCGGGACTGGCCGTGGACCGGACCGTGCGCCGGGCAGGCCGGTCAGCGGGCGACCATCCCCGCGACCAGGTTGAGGGTGGTGGCCAGGATGCCGGTGCCGAACACGTACGACAGCAGCGTGTGCCGTAGCACCACCGCGCGGATGACCGGGCTGGACACGTCGGTGTCGGAGACCTGGTAGGTCATGCCGAGGTTGTAGCTGAAGTAGAGGAAGTCCCTGTACGCGGGTGGCTGGTCGGAGTTGAAGTCGATGCCGCCGGCGGATCCGTCGTAGTACAGGACGGCGTAGCGGGTGGCATACATCAGATGCAGGGCCGCCCAGGCCAGGAAGACACCGGCCAGTGCCGTCACGGCGGCGGCGTCGCCGGTCCGGGAGCCGTTCAGGAGGAGCAGCAGCACGATCCCGACCAGGCCGCCCAGCGAGGCGGACACCACGACCAGTTCCTCCGCGACCGGCCGCAGGTCCTCGCGCAGGGTGTTGCGGCGGGTCGTGGCGGCGTCCATCGGCCAGAGCACCAGCCAGCCCGTCACGACGAAGACGGCCCCCGTCACCGCCGCCCCGGCGAGGATCCCCAGCGGCGGGCTCGTCGCCACGCCGACGACCACTCCGACCGCCCCGCCGAGGGCCACCGCGCCGGACAGCCTGGGGAACGCGGACAGGGGCAGCCACATGGTCATGCGACCCAACGGTAGTGGTCCCGCCGCAGGTCAGCCCGGCACGGCATGCGGGCTAGCGCCGATCGGGATCCCGTCCGCCGCCGGTTGGCCGTGGGCGGGCGGACGGCTGCGGCGGGGCAGGCACCTTGGTCCTTGCCCGCTCATCGGGTCGTTGCCGGTTCCGCCGTGGGCCCCTGCTCGTGTCGCGAGGTCGTGCCGGCAGCGTGGAGCCGCTATCCGGCGAGAGCCTCGGAGACGGTCCAGAGCCGGTCCGCGTTGTCCCGGTCCAGGGCGTACGGCGCGACACCCGCGACCGCACCGGGGCGCTCGGTGACCGGCTTGGCCTGCGCGCAGTCCTCGAAGTAACGGCCCGTGATGCCCTCCACCGTCGGCGATGCGGCCAGCAGCACGGAGGTCGCGGCACCCTGCTGCACCGTCTTCTGCGGGGGCAGTGCGATGGCTCCCGAGGCGATGAAGTCGGCCACCTGCTGCATGTCCATGTGCCGGGCGAGGGACGTGTCGGCGATGTTGCCCGGCATCAGGGCGTTCGCGGTGATGCCGTCGTCGGCCCAGCGTTCCGCAGCACCGACGGCGAACAGGATGTTGGCGGTCTTCGACTGTCCGTAGGAGATCCAGGGGTCGTAGGGGCGGAAGCGGTATGCCAGGTCGTCGAAGACGACCGGGGAGAAGAGGTGGCCGATGGAACTGACCGAGACGATCCGTGCGCCGTCCGCCGCGGCGAGTGCCGGGTGGAGGCCGGCGGCGAGGGCGAAGTGGCCCAGGTGGTTGACGGCGAACTGCACTTCCTGGCCGTCAGGGGTGCGGGTGAGCTCGGGCGGGGCCATCAGTCCGGCGTTGTTGACCAGGATGTGCAACGGGCCGTGCCAGGCCGCCACGAACGCCGCGACCGTCGACCGGTCGGCCAGGTCGAGCCGCTCGACCGTCAACTTTCCCGATTCGGGCGGCAGTTCCTCCGCGAGACGCGCCGCGACGCGGGCACCCGCGTCGGTGTTGCGCACGGCGAGGGTGACGTCGGCGCCGGCAGCGGCGAGCGCCCGGGCGGTCTCCACCCCGATTCCGGAACTGGCTCCGGTGACCACCGCCCGGCGGCCGTGCAGGTCGACGCCGTCGATCACGTCGGCGGCGGTTGTGCTCGCCCCGAACGTGCGGGGCGTCTGGGGTACGGACATGGGTGGGCTCTCCTGACAGCAGCACTGGTAACTAACTGGATAGATATTTACCATAGGAGTGCGGGCCGACGGTGTCAATAACCAGATAGTTACTTGCTAAGGTGGTGGGCATGTCACGGGATTCCAGCGCCACCAAGACCCGGCTGCTCGACGCCGCTTTCGCCGAGTTCGCCGCTTACGGGATCGCCGGTGCGCGAGTGGACAGGATCGCCGAGGCCGCGGGCGCGAACAAGCGGCTGATCTACGTCTATTTCGGCAACAAGGAACAATTGTTCGACGAGGTCCTGGGGCGAGCCATGGCGGCGGGCGCCGAGTCGGTGCCGTTCGACGTCGGTGATCTGCCCGGATACGCCGGCGCGATCTTCGACCACCTGGTCGCCCGGCCGGATCTGATGCGTCTGCGGCTGTGGAAGCTGCTGGAGCGTCCCTCCGCCACCGGGCTCGAGCAGGAGGCCTTCAGCCGCAAGGCCGGTGAAGTGGCCGAGGCGCAGCGGCGTGGCGAGGTCGCCCCGGAGATGCAGCCCGACGATCTCCTCACCATGGTTCTCGCCGCGGCCCAGGCCTGGTTCTGGGCCGCCGAGGGCGTCGGCCCCGGCGAGGTCGGCGGGCCCTGGTCGCCGGAGCGGCTGGCCCTGCACCGCTCGGCGGTCGTCGAGGCCGCGCGCCGGCTGACCGAGCCGAAGAACGCCGGCGAGTAGCGAGGATCCGGGCCGTTGCGGCCGGGGATGGCGCGCGGGCTTACGGAGACGGGCGGGCTTGCGGCAGTCGGCAGCCTGGCGCGCCTAGGTCCGCTCGGGTGCCGAGACGCTGGTCTCGGTGGACGCGACGGAACTCGACCGGGTACCGCGACCTCCGCCTTCGCGACTCGTGGCCGAGGCGGAGGGGCAGGCCCACGGACCCGGCACGTCGCGGGGCGCCGTTCGTCGAGTAGTCCCCGAGCCGCGGCGGTGGGGGCGCTCCACGCGGATCGGCTGGGGCCTCAGCCGAGAGGCGTACGGACTCGATGGCCCGTGAGGAGACCGCCGGAGACTACGGCCGAGGGATCCGCTGGAGTCACGGCGGCTGCGCCGACGGCGCCGATGACGCCACTGACATCGTTTTTCCGGGGGCCGGGGCTCACCAGCCGATGACGCGTTCCCAGAAGGTCTCGACCGCGGGTGCCGGGCCGGCGGGGCGGGTGCCGTCGACGATGTGATAGCCGCGGTGCTGTGCCGCGGTGGCGCAGGCGTGGTTGGGCAGGATGCGCAGGCGGGTGCCCACCGGCAGGTCGGGCAGGTCGGCGCCGTCGCGGGCCGTGAGGGTGCCGTGCTCCTGGCTCGCCGCCGTCATGACCAGGCCCGGGACGAGGTGGCCGGCGAGGTCGGTGACCAGGCCGTAGCCCTGGTCCTGCGTCTGCGCGGCGGTCCCGCGATCGCGGGACATGGCCATCCAGCCGCCGTCGGTCATGATCCACCCGTGTTCGGGGCGGTGACCGATGACGGTGACGACCACCGACAGGGCGATGTCCTCGACCCGGCAGACGCCGAGACCGGCCATGACCAGATCGAAGAAGACGTAGTTCCCGGCGCGCAGTTCGGTGACGCCCGTGAGGTCCCCGGCGGCGTGAGCGGTGGGGGTGGAGCCCACGCTGACGACGTTCACGGACAGGCCGGCCGCACGCAGCCGTTCTGCGGCGGCGACGGCGGTGTCGCGTTCGTTCTCCGCCGCCAGGCGCTGTTCCTCTGCGGTGCGGGCGAAGTAGGACTCACCCGCATGGGTGAGGACCCCGTCCAGACAGCCCGCGTCGTGCAGGGCGCGGCCGATCGCCAGGAGCGCGGGGTCATCGGGCTTGACCCCGCCGCGGTGGCCGTCGCAGTCGATCTCGATCTGGGCGGGGAGGGGGATGCCCGCCTGCCGGGAGGCTTCGGCGACGAACGACGCCTGTTCGGTGCTGTCAAGCAGGATGCGCAGGGTGACGCCGCGGCGCAACAGCGCGACGACACGCGGGAGTTTGTGGGGATCGATGCCGACGGCGTATGTGATGTCCGTGTAGCCGCCGTCGGCGAAGGCCTCGGCCTCCGCCAGGGTGGACACGGTGACCGGGCACGGGGTGCCCGAGTGCAGGAGGGCGGCGACGTCGAGGCTCTTGGCGGTCTTGACGTGCGGACGCAGGGTGACCTCGAGCCGGTCGGCCCTGGCCCTCAGGCGCGCTATGTTGCGCCGCACGGTGTGCACGTCGACGACGGCGAACGGTGTGTCCGGGTCGGCCAGGGTCCGTGCTCGGGAGGACGGGGTGGTGCTCTCACGGGTGTTGACAGGGGAGTTCACAGAGGGATGTCTCCTAGGACGCGCGCGGCAGACCGAGCACTGCCGCTACTTGGCGTAGTTGTAGACGGTCGCCCGGGACACGCCCAGCAGGTCCGCGATGGTCTGCGCGGCGTCGCGCGAGTCGAAGTAGCCGTCGCGCTGCAACTGCCGTACGAGTGCCTTCTTGTCCTCGCGGCTCAGTGACCGTGGCGTCGCGGCGTGCTCCGCGGCGTGCGCCTCCACCGCTCGGCGCAGTTCACGTGTGTTGCGGTCCCGCAGGGTCTCCACGGGCTGCTCGCGCTGCTCGGTGTCCGTGGCCACCAGATTGGACAGCGCGAGCGTCACCGGTGACAGCACGGACACGTCCAGGTTCAGGCAGAGCGCCGCGATGTACTCCCCGGCGGCGTTCTTGATGCCGATGGACGTGCTCTTGGCCGGCCGGCCGTCGGGGAACTGGTTGGGATAGTTCTGGATGACGCTGGGGTAGTCGGGGTCCTCGATGCGGGCCAGGCCCAACTCGGTTGTGGAGTCGCCGACCTGGCGGCCCGAGAGGTTGTTCTCGATCGCCCTGATCGAGTGGTCCGGGACCCGCAGGTCGTGCAGGACCACTTCGCACAGGCCCGGGAACATACGGCCCAACGCCACGGCGATCTTCTCGGCCTCGCGGACGATGTGCTCGTCTGCCTCGGCGGAAGCGGCCGCGACGGTGCCGTCGCCGTCTCGCTCGCCGTTGCCCCGGCCTTCCGCCACCTCGTCCACGGAGTCTTCCCCACATAATCTGGACTGATTGTCCATCTCTGGATCAGCAGTCTAGATGAGGCGCTCTGTTTCTCCAACGTTCCCCCGACGGGACCGTCGCTCGTGGAGGCCGCGGGAGGCGCAGATGCCCGCCCGTGGCACCGGCGGTCATGGCTCCGTGGTCGGCTCGCGGTAGGTGTCGGCCAGAGCGGTGATCGTCCGTGTCATCAGTGCCCGCAACTCGGGGGGTGCCGTCACCTCCGCCTCCGCACCGAGTCGCAGCAGCATGCCGACGGCGTGGTCGGGGGACTCGACGGGGATGGCGGCCTGGACGCGCCCGTCGGGCCCGGGCGGTCCGGCGCTGTCCTGGGCGGCGCGGGCCACCGCCGGTTCCAGGAGGTCGGGCAGCTGCGCGAGGAGGCGCGGTGTCAGTCGAACGACCGCTGTGCCTCTCAGGCGGCGGGCGTCGAAGTCGGCCAGGTACGACCGCCACTGTGCGGCCAGGTCGAAGTCGCGGGGACGCTCGAAGCCGTCCTGAAGCACCTGGGCCCGGAGGATCTGGGAGACCCGGTAGGTGCGGACGCGCCCCTGCCGGGCTGCCACCAGGTACCAGCGGCCGGACTTGAGCACCAGCCCGTAGGGGTCGAGCGTCCGGGTCGCCTCCTGGGGAGCCTTCCACCGCCGGTAGCGAACGCGGATGCGGCGCTGCCGCCACACCGCCTCGGTCACGGTGGCCAGGTGCGGGGTGGCGTCCGCTTCCGCGTACCAGGCGGAGGTGTCCAGGTGGAACCGCCGCCGTATCTCGCCGGCCCGGTCGCGGAGCTCGGCGGGCAGTGCTGCCGTCAACTTCAGCTGCGCGGTGGCGAGTACGGTCCCGAGCCCGAGGTCGGCGGCCGGTCCGGGCAGACCGGCCAGGGTGAGCGCCTCCGCCTCCTCGCGGGTCAGTCCGGTCAGGCGGGTGCGGAAACCGTCGATCAGCCGGTAACCGCCGTCGTGACCGGGATCGCCGTAGAGCGGCACGCCGGCCGCGGCGAGCGACTCCATGTCCCGGTACACCGTACGGACCGACACCTCGAGTTCCTCGGCCAGCTGAAGGGCGGTCATCCGGCCGCGGGTCTGGAGCAGCAACAGGGCGGACAGCAGTCGGCTCGCACGCATGCCGAGATTCTGCCGTACTCCACTGACACAGGTTGTCAGGTAAGCCGGGCTACTTTCCGGCCGGGCGTGGGCTCCACGCACGGACACAGCGAAGGACATGCGCAGATGAGCAATCCAGCCACCCGCAGGCCCGGTGTGGGGGACTTCGACTTCCTGGTGGGCACCTGGGTCGTGGCGAACCGGCGGCTCGTCGCGCCGCTGACCGGCAGCACCGAGTGGGACGAGTTTCCGGGCACCGCGGTGTGTCACGGCACCCTGTTCGGCGGTGCCGCGAACCTCGACGAGATCATCTTCCCGACGAAGGGCTTCGGCGGCCTGACCCTCCGCCTCTTCGACCCGGTCCGCGCCGAGTGGTCGCTGAACTGGGTGAGCAGCCGTACCGGGCTGGTCCAACCGCCTGTCGTCGGCCGGTTCGACGCCGACGGCCGGGGCGAGTTCCACGGGGACGACGCGCACGAAGGCACCCCCGTGCGGTGTCGTTTCGTCCGGTCGCGCATCACCCCGGCATCGGCCCACTGGGAGCAGGCGTTCTCCACCGACTGCGGCCGGACCTGGCGCACCAACTGGACCATGGACTTCCGCCGGTCCGGAAAGGCTCCCGCATGAGCGGGACGGCGGCCGCCCGGGAGCACTCCGCCGAGCGGACCGGGAGCCTGACCCTCTGGCAGGGGGCCGCACTGTACGTCGGGGCGGTCCTCGGCACCGGGGTGATCGCCCTTCCCGCGATGGCCGCCCGGGCGGCCGGGCCGGCCTCGCTGCTGGCCTGGCTCGGGCTGGTCGGGGTCTCCGTGCCGCTCGCGGCCACGTTCGCCGCGCTCGGCGCCCGGTACCCGGACGGCGGCGGTGTCTCCACCTATGCGCGGCACGCCTTCGGCGCGCGGGCCGCTGCGGTGGTCGGATGGTGTTTCTACTTCGCCGTGCCGGCCGGTGCGCCCGCTGCGGGGATGTTCGCCGGCGCGTACGTGGCGACCGCGCTCGGCGGCGGCCGGCACACCGTGGTGGTCACGGCGGCGGTGCTGCTCCTCCTGGTGACGGTGGCCAACGCGTTCGGGCTGACCGTGTCGGGCCGACTGCAGCTCGCGCTCGCCGTGCTCCTCGTCACGCTGCTTGGGGCGGCGGTCGTGACCGCGCTGCCCCACGCCCACCCACGGAACCTGCACCCGTTCGCGCCGCACGGCTGGTCGGCGGTGGGTTCGGCCGCGGCCCTGCTGGTGTGGAGCTTCGCGGGCTGGGAGGCGATCACCCACCTGGCCGCCGACTTCCGCCGCCCGGCGCGTGATCTGCCCCGCGCCACCGCCCTGGCGGTCGCCGTCGTCGGCGTGCTGTACCTTGCCGTCGCCGCCACCAGCGTCCTCGTACTCGGCCCGGCCGTCGGCACCTCCGACGCCCCGCTGGCCGAACTGCTGGCCCTAGGCGTCGGCGGTACGGTCCAGGTGCCGGCCGCGGCCGCCGCGCTGCTGCTCACGCTCGGCACGATGAACGCCTACTTCGCGGGCGCGGCCCGACTGGGTGCCGCACTCGGCCGGGACGGCGCGCTGCCCGCCTGGCTGGCCCGGGGCGGCAGTGTCGGCGAGGTGCCACGCCGCAGCCTGGCCCTCGTATCGGGCCTGTCGGGCCTCGCGCTGGCCGCCACCACACTTGGCGGCGTGGGCCCGCAGCCGCTCGTGCTGCTCACCACCGGGTCGTTCGTGACGGTGTACGCGCTGGGCACGGCCGCCGCCCTACGGCTCCTGCCCCGCGGCGGTCTGCCCCACCGCTGCGCGCTCCTCGCTCTCGTCGTGGTCGCCGCACTCCTGGTCATGGCGGGCTGGTACCTGCTGTGGCCGCTGCTCGTCGCGGCGAGCGCCCTGTGTTACCTGCGTCGGCCGCGAGGGCGGCGGACGGCAGATCCGGCTGCCGGCCTGGAACCGGGCACCTGATCCCTGTCCGGGCGCGACTCCGGCAGCCCGTCCCGCTCGGTGGGACGGGCTGCCGGTACCTGACGGAGACGGGCTTACAGCGCGCGTTCCAAGCGGTCCGCCATCAGCCTGACGAAGCGGGCGGGGTCCTTCGGCTGGGCGCCCTCGGCGAGCACCGCCAGACCGTGCAGGAGCTCGGCGGTCTCGGTGAGTTCCGTGTGGTCCTCGCGCTCCGTGTACGCCTTGTGGAGGCCCTTCACCAGCCGGTGGTCGGGGTTGAGCTCCAGGATCCGCTTGGCGCGGGGCACCTCCTGGCCCATCGCGCGGTACATGTTCTCCAGCGCCGGGGTGAGGTCGCCCGCGTCGGAGACGACACAGGCCGGTGACACGGTGAGCCGCGAGGACAGGCGCACCTCCTTGATGTCCTCGTCCAGCTGCTCCTTCAGCCAGCCGAGCAGGCCGGCGTACTCCTCGTTCTGCTTCTCCCGCTCGCCCTCGGAGGTGTCGTCGTCCTGGGCGTCGAGGTCGATCTGTCCCTTGGCGACGGACCGCAGCTTCTTGCCCTCGTACTCGCCGACGGCGTCCGCCCACACCTCGTCGACCGCGTCGGTGAGCAGCAGCACCTCGATGCCCCGGTCCCGGAAGGCCTCCATGTGCGGGGAGTTCTCGATGCTCTGCCGGGACTCGCCGGTCAGGTAGTAGATGTCCTCCTGACCGTCCTTCATCCGCTCCACGTAACTCTTGAGCGTGGTCGGCTCGGTGTCGTGGTGCGTGCTCGCGAAGGAGGCGACGGCGAGGATGGCATCGCGGTTCTCCGGCTCGGTGACCAGCCCCTCCTTCACGACGGTGCCGAACTCCCGCCAGAACGTGGCGTAGCGGTCCTGGTCCTTGGTCATCATGTCCTTGACCGTGGACAGGACCTTCTTCGTCAGCCGGCGCCGCATCATCTCGATGTGCCGGTCCTGCTGGAGGATCTCGCGGGACACGTTGAGCGAGAGGTCGGCCGCGTCGACGACGCCCTTGACGAACCGCAGGTACGGCGGCAGCAGCGCCTCGCAGTCGTCCATGATGAACACGCGCCTGACGTACAGCTGCACGCCGCGCCGGAAGTCCCTCGTGAACAGGTCGTGGGGGGCGTGCGCGGGGAGGAACAGCAGGGCCTGGAACTCGAAGGTGCCCTCGGCCTGGAGCCGGATCGTCTCGAGCGGGTCGCGCCAGTCGTGGCCGATGTGCTTGTACAGCTCGTGGTACTCGTCGTCGGACACCTCGTCACGCGGACGCGCCCACAGGGCCTTCATCGAATTGAGCGTCTCGGGTTCGGGCGCCTCGTCGCTCTCCCCGGTCGCGGCGGGCGCCTCGGGCACCATCCGGACGGGCCAGGTGATGAAGTCGGAGTACCGCTTGATGATCTCCCTGATCTTCCACGGGGAGGTGTAGTCGTGGAGCTGGTTCTCCGGGTCGGCGGGCTTGAGGTGGAGGGTGACCGAGGTGCCCTGCGGCGCGTCGTCGACGGGCTCCAGTGTGTACGTGTCCTCGCCGCGCGAGGTCCACCGGGTGCCCTTGGTCTCGCCGGCGCGCCGGGTGACCAGGGTGACTTCGTCCGCCACCATGAACCCGGAGTAGAAGCCGACACCGAACTGGCCGATGAGCCCCTCCGCCCCGGCCGCGTCCTTGGCCTCGCGCAGCTCCTGGAGGAACTTGGCGGTACCGGAGTTGGCGATGGTGCCGATGAGCTGCCCTACCTCGTCGTACGACATTCCGATGCCGTTGTCGCGCACGGTGAGGGTGCGGGCGTCCTTGTCGATGTCGATCTCGATGTGCAGATCGGACAGGTCGGCGTCCAGCGAGTCGTCCCTCAGCTTCTCCAGACGCAGCTTGTCCAGCGCGTCGGAGGCGTTGGAGACGAGCTCCCGCAGGAAGACGTCCTTGTTGGAGTAGACCGAGTGGATCATCAGCTGCAGCAGCTGACGGGCCTCTACCTGAAACTCGAGCGTTTCAGTCGGCATGGTCGCGCTTACCTCACAGATGTTATCGCCGGAACTGATGCCAGCCACTGTAAAACACCATGTCAGGGCGTCGGCCGGGATACGGCGGCGGTGGCTGGATTCCGACCCTGTGTCCTGCCCCCCGGCGAGCAGGAGACGCGTCGCCACTCGCCGGCACGGGGTTCATTACCTGGCAGGTCATCGATCCCGGCGCGCCCCGGCGGCAGGATTGACGACGTCAGCAGCCAGCCGGCCGGAAGGACGGACCATGTCGGCCTACGCGATAGCTCACCTGAAGGAAGCCGCCCCGCACCCGGAGATCGCCGAGTACATCGCGCGCATCACCGCCACGTTCGAGCCGTACGGCGGCCGGTTCCTCGTACACGGCACGGCGCACGAGGTGAAGGAGGGCGCGTGGCCCGGGCACGTCGTCGTGATCGGCTTCCCGTCGATGGACCAGGCTCGCGCCTGGTGGGACTCCGACGCCTACCGGGCCATCGCGCCGCTGCGCGCACGGCACATCGAGGGCGACATCATCCTGGTTCCGGGGGTGCGGGAGGACTACGACGCGACCGTCACCGCACGGACCATGCTGGAAGCCCTCTCCGCCGCCCGCTAGCCCCTGTCTCCCGACCTAGGCGGGGATGTGAAGGGTTGGACCCCGAGCGCACGTCGCTTGAGCCGCACAGAGCGGGACGCGGGCGGCCTCCTGCCCGACCGGGTCCCGGTCTCTGTGCCGGCCACCGCCTGCAAGCCTCGGTGACCACGGGCGGGCGCCCGCGCCTGCCGACCGACGAGTTGTCGGCACGCCCGGCGTCCTGGCTTGCCCACAACGGCGGGAAGACGGGGCGCCGGTTCGCCGACCACCGTCGCCTAGTCGATCGGCTCATCCACGGCGGCGCACGCCCCGCACTCCCGACGCCGAGACCTACAGGCGCAGGATCGTCGTGGAGCGGTCCTTCCACCTGCTCACGCGGTGGCGGGGCCTGGCCGCCCGTCAGTCGAGGGGACAGGGCCCAGGGCGACGTCTGCGGGGCCGCCTGCGCGCTCAGCAGCCCATCGTCCAGGTGTGGGAGGCGCCTTGGTCGATCGCGGCGGCGTTGTAGCCGACCTCCTCGCCCGGTGCCAGGCAGATGGTCACGTGGCCGGACAGTTCGCGGCCGGAGCAGACCTGGACACGGTCCTTCACACCGGGCCCGGAGATCCCGTGGTTCGCCGAGGAGGAGTCGAGCCAGGCCATGTCGCCCCTCCCACCAGTGGTCGTCACCGCTGTGCTCGATCTTCAGCCCCTGGAAGTTGGCATCGGTCCACACGCAGAAGTCGCCGCTGCCGCAGGGCCACCGCCTGCGCCGAGGCGGAGGTGACGAGCACGGCCCCGGCGAACAGCGCGGCGGCGGCGAGACGCCTGGTCATGACGAGGGGTTCCTGTATCCCGGTGGCCGTAGTCCCAGGCACCGCCGGGTCCCATCTGCCCCGGTTGCGGCCATAAGCAGACATGGCCGGAAGGCACGGTCGCGACATGCGCGAGCGTGGAGGGGCGGCGGCCGGGGCGAAGGCAGCCACCAGCGCGGACATGATCACGAGGGGACGCATGGCCAGGGCATGCCCGAGGCGTTGATCCCCCATGCGGCGCCGACGTCCGCTTCACCGCTTCCGGCGATGAAGCGAAAGGGCCGCAGAACGTGCTCGCGCACGAGGTGCGCACGCCGGTGCCCGGCCGTAGCGCGGTGGAGAAGCCACCCTGGGACGTCGAACCGGGCGGGGCTGGGCGGCGCCCGGCCGGCGGCGCGGCGCCGCCGGCTGTCCGCGGACGGTGCCCGGCCCCATCTGCGGCACACCGGGCCCGCGGTGGCTCGCCGATGTCCTCGCGGCGGCCAAGTGACGCCCGTTCAGTGCCAGTTGCTGATCCGGACGTCGTGTGGTGCGGGATCGCCCTTGCCGGTTTCGAGCAGCTTCTTCAGGCTCATGAGGAAGATCGCCCACTTGGTGCTGCAGTGGTGCATGAACTCGGCCGGCTCCCGCCACCCCTCGTGCCGGAACAGCACGATCGTGAAGTCGTCCTCCTGTTTGAGGTCGAAGCGGATCCTCGTGCCGATCCATTCCTCGGGACCGTCGACGACCTCCCAGAGCACGCGCTCGGCGGGCTCCGTCTCCAGGACCTTCATGTCGAACCCGCCCGGCCCGAAGCGGAACCGGAGCACTCCCCCGACATCGCCGTCGCCGTCCGTCTCTTCGGTCCACCAGCTCGCCAGCCCGTCGACCGTGGTCAGGGCGGCGTAGACGGCGTCGGGAGCCGAGGTGACGCCGATTCTGTGCAGGATGTCCACCATGTCTGTGCCTCTTTCTCGTGCGGACGCCCGCATCCGGGGCGCCGTTCGCCGGTTCCGCCCCGGCCGGGGCGGCGTCCTTCCCTGCGCGGTCACCCGTCCTGGCCGCGCTGAATCGCTTCAGCGATCCGCTTGACGCGCTGCAGGCGCGCGTCCCAGGCCGCCCCGACGGACGACAGTTGCGCGACCGCGCGGGCGAGCTGGGCCTCGTCGACCTCGTAGCGCCGCTCGCGTCCGGCCGGTGTGACATGAACCAGTCCGACCCGGTCGAGGACGGCGAGGTGTTTGGCGACCGCCTGCCGTGTGACGGGCAGCTGCTCGCTGAGCGTGGTCGCCGTTCCGCCACTGCCGGCCAGCAGCAGGTCGAGCATCCGTCGCCGCGTGGGGTCCCCCACCGCCGACCAGAGCTCGTCGTCTGTCACCAGGCTCATCCCGTCGACACCACCCGGGCGACGTACGTCACGAGGCGGGGCAGGAAGTAGTCCCATCCCTTGACGTGGTCGCGGTACTGCTCCTCGAGCACGGCCGCCTCCCAGCCCCTCTCCCGGAACCCGGTCTCGCTGAAGCGCAGCAGCGTGCCCGAACCCGACGGGACCAGCTCGAAGGTCACCAGGAGCGAGTTGGTCGGTGCAGCGGCCTCGTCCTCGTCGTACACCCATCGGAAGGAGAACCGCCGGGGCGGGTCGGCGTCCACCACCGTGAGCGGTACGACCTTCGCGTCCGGTGTGGTCGTGTCGCCGAACGCGATGACCCCGGTGCCGCCGGGCACCGGCTTGAACTCCGCTTCGTCCGGCCACCATTCCCGCAGGTGTTCCGGCTTGCTGACCACCTCGTAGACCACCTCGGGCGTGGCTTCGATGTGGATCTCGCGCTCGATACTGCCGTATTCCATCCTGCGCCCTCCTTTCGCAACCTTGGGTTGCACAACACGGTAGACCGTGACGCCGGAACGCGCAACCATCGGTTGCTTTGGCGCCATCGCCGGCCGACTCACTGAGACCGTCAGGGCCCGGATCTCCGTCCTCGCTGAGATCCGGGGGCAGCAAGAGGCCTCGCACACCGGCACCCGGGATGCCGCGGGGGCGGGGCCACATCCCGTGCGAAGCCGATCGCAACCGGTGCCGGCACCACGGGGAAGCCGGCGGGCGGGCCAGCCGAAACGGGACCGGCCTCGTCTTCGCGCCGCGGATCGCCCGCACCGCATGCGGACACACGTCGATGCGCGTCCACATGCGGGAAAGCCGGGACGATCTCTTCTGCCTCGCGCGGCAGCGCGGCAGTACGCGATCACCCGCAGGCAGCACTGCCGTCCGCCGGCACTTCCCTGCCGACTCCGCCGCCCTGGTCGTCTCCGTCCCCGCCGAGGGGCACGAAGGGCCCGCACTGCGGCCGGCTGACCCGAAGTTCCCAGGGTCGTCCACCGGCCGCCGGTGTTGTCGGAACGCTTGCATGATCGAAGGCGTCCGCATCGACAGCGCCCCGTTCGTACGCTTCGCCGGTGGTACCGAGCCGCCTTTGTCCCAGGGCGGCAGGGTCGGCGACAGGGTGTTCACCTCGGGTCAGGCGCCCCTCGCCCCGGTCACGCACGAGATGCCGGGCGAGGTCGCGGCCTTTCGATGCCGAGTACCGCGAGTTCGCGAAGGCGTGCGCGTCGAGATCGACGCCGTGGCCGCGGTGGAACGGCGGAAGAGGCCGTCACTGCGCGCCGAGTTGCCGCATCTGTGACACGACGTCGACGACCCCCCAGATCTCGGCGATCCGGCCGCTCTCGAAACGGAGGATGAACATCTCGCCGTAGCTGACCGACCTGCCGGTCGGCGCCAGCCCCCGGAACTCGCCCAGGTGGGTGCCGGTGACCGTGTTCCTGGTCACGACCCTGTCCCCCTCGGCGATCACGTCCTCGACGGCGACACGGACGTCGGGGAAGGCGTGCAGCAGCACGGTCCACACCTCCTTGAGGGCCCGCGCTCCCGTCATGCCCATCGGTACCGGCGCGTGGAACAGCACGTCCGGCTTGACGAGTTCATCGATCGCCTTCGCGACGATCTCCGGATCGCCGCTGTTCGTCGCGTCGTGAAAGCGAGCGGTGGTCTCTTTGTTACGAGTCTCTTCATCGGTGGGCATACGGCCTCTCCTTCCGTCCGGTACACACATGCCACTGCAGGTGGCCGCACACCCAAGACGAGACAGCTCTCCGGACTGTAACCCGACATGTCTGCCAACTGCCCTGCGGGAAGGGTTACTTCACCTCTTGACGTAAGTGGTCCACACCTTTAGGTTCGCGTCCGGTGCCCTCCTTCTCCCCCACGTGAAAGGCCACCCCCCGCCCATGGCCACATCCCGTTCGGCGGCCGTCTTCGAGGCGCAGTTCAATCGGACGGTCCCGAACCGGAACCCCTGGAACCTCATCCACAAGGCCGCCGGCGACGCGTCGACGGCGCGGGACTCGGCCGGACCATTCCCCCGGTCAACGGCTCCATGGAACGCGACGGCAAGAACCCGCGCCCAGCTGCAGAGCCGCGTCGCCGCCCACCAGACGTACACCCAGATACTCGGCGTCTTGCCGGGCGGCAACCTCTTCTGCTGACCACGCCCCTCCGGATCCGTCCCGCTGCGCTCAAGCCTCAGGAGTTGACGTGCGCATCCCCCTGCCCCGTACAGGAAAGTCCCGTTCCTCGGCGCCCGCCGGCAGTCGTTCGCGGCGCCTGCGCCGTTCCGCGCCGGCCGCCGCGCTGGCTGCGCTGGCCCTCACCGTCTCGCTGCCCGGCCGCGCCGACGCCGACGTCCTGCAGTTGCTGCCGCAGAACGCCGACGGCTTGGAACAGACCTTCTCGCCCGCCTACGACTACGACGGCGACGGCTGCTACGCCACCGCCGCCATCGGCGCCGACGGCACCATCAACCCGGGCCTGAAACTCGGCGGTGACGTCAACGGCCACTGCCACGACTACGCCCAACTCGCCAATGCCAACACCTATTCACGCGAGAAGTGCAACAACGGCTGGTGCGCGGTCATGTACGCCAGTTACTTCGAGAAGGACCAGGCGACCTACGGTCCGCTGGCCATCGGCCACACCCACGACTGGGAGCACGTGGTGGTGTGGATCAACAACAACGAGGTGCAGTACGTCTCCGTGTCCCAGCACTCCGGCTACCAGGTGGCCAACCGCTCCTCGGTCCGTTTCGACGGCACCCACCCCAAGATCGTCTACCACAAGGACGGTCTCTCCACCCACGACTTCCGCTTCGCCAACAGCAATGACGAGCCTCCCGAGAACGTGACCGGCGGCTGGTTCTACCCTCGCCTGGTGGGCTGGGAGGGATATCCTCCAGGTTTCCGGGACAAGTTGCTGAACGCCGACTTCGGTGAGGCCACCATCAAGATCAAGGACGGCGACTTCCAGTACGCGCTGGCGCACTCCATGCCCTCCGGAATCCCCTTCGACCCGAACGCCTGATTCAAGGGGTGTCGATACCGCTCCCGTCTCCCCGGGGGGTGATATCCCGTTGAGGACACAGGTGGCATAGCCATAAGGTCACCGGCATGTCCCTGCGTCCTCATATGCGTCAAGCCCTGCGGGAAGCGATGCGCGCCCGGGACAAGGTGGCGGTGAGCGCCCTGCGTTCCGCACTCGCGGCTCTGGACAACACCGAGGCCGTGCCGGTGGGCGCGACCGCGCTGCGCGGCGCGGCTCTCGAGCAGGTGCCGATCGGTGTCGGCGCCTCCGAGGCCGCGCGGCGTGAGCTGAGCGAGCAGGACATCACCGACATCGTGCGAGCCGAAGCCGATGAACGGCTCACGCTGGCCGCACAGTTCACGGCGCCCGCCCAGGCGGCCCGGTCCGCACGGCTCCGCGCCGAGGCCGCCGTACTGCTCCGGTTCCTCGACGGACCCGGCACGCTGGACTGAGCGCTCGGCGGTCCCGGCAGCGGGACCGCCGAGCTCCTCTTCGCCGGTGCGACCGCCTCCCCGGACGCCGGACGGCAGCCGACGCGGCGTCGTGGAGGGACGGACCCGGTCCGCCGTTCAGGCCGTGACCGCGGACACCGCGCGCAGCGGTGCGAGTGCCCGCGCCCATGCCAGCAGCTCGTCGACCATGCCGTGCACCTCGGCCACACGCGGCCGTCGCGGCCGGAAGTCGGCGAAGTCCACGAAGTCCTCATACAGCGACAACGCCACCTGCGGCCCGATGTCCGCCATCCGCAGCACGCCCGCCTGGGCCCGCAGCTTCTGCACCGCCATGACCGCGCCGAAGACGCCGTAGCCGACGTAACCGACCGGCTTGCCGCCCCACTCCTCGTAGAGGTAGTCGATGGCGTTGGTCAGGGAAGCCGGCGGGGCGGTGTTGTACTCGGGCGTGACGACGACGAAGGCGTCGTACGACCCGATCCGCTCGGCCCACCGGCGGGTGTGCGGCCGGGTCCCTGCCGCCGCGCGCGCCGGGACCGCCTCGTCGAGCAGGGGCAGCGCGTAGTCCTTCAGATCCACGACCTCGAAGTCCGCGGAGTCACCCGCGTGTTCGGCCGCGAGGTCCCGCACCCACCGGGCCACCCGGTCGCCGTTCCGGCCCGGTCGGGTGCTGCCGATGATGATGCCGATCCTGGTCATGTCCGGTTCTCCTGATCTGCTTCCGTTTCGAGCTTGTGGGTGGTGAACACGTGCGTCGGGTTCGGGCCGCGCGGGTCCGGGCGAGCCAGCCGTGCTTCGCGCAGGAGGGCCCAGGCGTCCGCCACGGGACCCATGTGTCCGAGCTTGTCGGGATTGTTGACCGCTCGGATCGTCTGGATCCGCCCGTCGAGGACCTCGAGCGTCCAGGTGTTGACGACCTTGCCGTCGCGGTCGCGGAAGACCGCACCGGGCCGGCCGTTCACCTGGCGCGGCTCCATGCGGCCGCCGATGCCGAGGAACGGACGCACGACCCCCGCGAGCATCCGGCACACCTGGTCGGCGCCGAAGAAGCCCTGGGCGAACCGCGGAGCCTTGCCCCCGCTGTCCGCGACGATCGACGCGTCGGCGGCGAGCAGGGCCCGCAGCCCCTCGACGTTGCCCTCCTTCAGGGCGTCGAAGAACCGTTCGGCGAGTTCCTCGCGTTCCTCGCGGCCGGCCTCGAACCGGGGCCGGCCGGCGTCCATGTGGCGCCGTGCGCGTACGGCGAGCTGGCGGCAGGCCGCCTCGGAGCGCCCCACGGCCGAGGCGATCTCCGGGAAGCCGAAGGCGAACACCTCCCGCAGCACGAAGACCGCCCGTTCGAGCGGGCTGAGCCGTTCCAGCAGGAGCAGCGAGGCCATGGACAGCGAGTCGGCCAGCTCCGCCGAGTGCTCCGGGTCTTCGTAGGGATCCGTCAGCAGTGGTTCGGGGAACCACGGTCCGGCGTACTCCTCGCGCCGCACGCGGGCCGAGCGCAGCACGTCGATCGAGATCCGGGTGACCGTGGCCGAGAGGAACGCCTTGGTGGACGCCGGGCGGGTCGCGGAGAGGTCGTAGCGCAGCCAGGTCTCCTGGACTGCGTCCTCGGCCTCGGTCACGCTGCCCAGGATGCGGTAGGCGATGGAGAACAGAAGCGGCCGCAGCCTCTCGAACTCCTCGACACGGCTCACGCCGCCCCCTCCTTGCCGCCCTGCCGCCACAAGGGGCAGCGCGGTTGCCGGCCCCGCCCGGCGGCGAGGACGGCGCTCGCCGCGTCGTCGATGTGCGACCGCACGGCGCACCCGGCGCCGTCCCCGACGAGCGGCGACTGCCGCCTATGTCCGGGGACGAGCCCGTCGCCGGTCGTGGGACCGACCTGTCCGAGCGGGGCCGCGCTCGTCGTCATGGCCGTCACCTGGTGGCCACGGGCCACGAGCTGCGGTACCAGCGGCCGTCCCGGAGCCCCCGTGCCGCCCGCCACGCACACACGCATGACCATCTCCTTCCTGATCCCTGAATCGTTCTCCTGGATCAGGACGAGACAGCCCGGCGGGTTGTGACATGAAGGAGCCAAGCCCCTTCCTACTTCAGGATGTTGACCGCTCTGGCGACCACGAGGACCACCGTCACCAGGGACACCGAGGACTGCAACATCATCAGCATCTTCGCCCACCGGGACAGCGGCATGACGTCGGTCGGGCTGAAGGCGGTGGCGTTGGTGAAGGAGAGGTAGAGGTAGTCCGGGAACGCCGGTTCCCAGTCGGGCGGGGCCACCTCCGGGCTCTGCATCTGCACGAAGAGAAAGTCGGCGTACTCGTGCTGTCCCCGCACCCGGGCCATGGGACCGCCCCGGTCCCATTCCCAGTACCACAGGGCGAAGACGATGACGTTCGTCACCCAGATGACACCACCGGTCAGCAGCAGCGGGACCGCGTCGGCTCCCCCGCGGCCGCTCACCAGGTCCCCGACGAGCCGCACCGCCGACCAGCCGTTGGCCAGGCTGATGACTCCGGCGAGCCCCAGGCCCAGATACCGCAGCCACGGGGTACGGGGCTCCACGCGCCGGGGATTGGCCGCGATCAGTCCGGCCAACAGCACCAGTTCCAGCGCGGGCAGGGCCCAGACCGGGTGAAGCAGGACGAGCCGGTGCGGCAGGCTCAGCTGCAGGGCAACGGCCGCCAGGATCACCGCCGTCACCGTCCAGCGGGGTTCACCACGGGTCGTCCGGCGCCAGGCGGGGACCAGGTCGCGCTCGCCGCTCTCCAGCAGACGCTCGATCCTGGCCAGCCGGCTCTCGGCGTCATCCATGTCGTCGTTCATGACGAGGATTGTCCCGGCCGGATTCTCGTGGCCGAGAGCCGGGACCTGGGTGTGGCGGGCCCGGCCGGCGTGCGCGTCCGCGTCACCATCTGCGCAGGCATGCGCATCCGCCCCTCCGCATCCGCCCCCCAACCGCACCACACCGGCACCGGCATCGTCCAAGGCCTGCCCGCGCGGGGCCGTCCGCCGGCCCTTCCGGCTTCAGGCGGGCCGTTCGTCCCGGGCGACGAGCCCCGTGGCGAGGCCGAACCACCCGCCCACCTGGTCATGACGTGCGGCTCGGCACCGTCTTCGAAGGCGCCGAGGGCCGGGAAGAGGAAGGTGAGCGCGAGCAGGAACACACCGAGCGCGCTGTGTGCGTCACCGCTGCTGCGGGACGGATGCTCCTCGTGTCCTCGTTCATGACCGGCGTCCCGTCGCCGGAAGCAGAGGACCAGCAGCCGAGTGTCGCCTGTATCTGCGTTCCGGAAACCACCCGTCTGCCGTATCAGTCAACGCCGGTCGTACGGCTGAGGGCGATCTTCGGATTGACGACGTTGCCGGCCAGTCCCGTCCGCCAGGAGCCCCGGGCTCCGGAGTGGGCGCCCGCGTCCGTGGCGCCGGCTGCGGCGCTGTGGCTCTGCCGCAGCGCCTGCACGCCGAGAAACACCAGGTAGGCGACGCCGAACAGCTTGACGGCCAGATGGGCGGCCGGTGCCGCGGCGAGCGCGGCCGTCGGCCCGGCCACGGCCAGGGCGCCCCAGAGCAGCAGCCCGGTCGCGATCCCGGCGACGGTCCGCAGGGCGTCGGCGCGACCGGCCGCGAGGGCCCGGCGGGTCACGACCGCCGTGTCCGGGCCGGGCACGACGGTCGGCAGGCCGAGGATGCCGATCGCGGCCGCGAGGTGGGTCGGCATGCCGTGCC
Source organism: Streptomyces sp. NPDC052109 (assembly GCF_040680195.1). NCBI lineage: Bacteria > Bacillati > Actinomycetota > Actinomycetes > Kitasatosporales > Streptomycetaceae > Streptomyces > Streptomyces sp. NPDC052109. The sequence goes on from NZ_JBFAWF010000027.1 coordinate 91,804, forward strand.
CCTCCTCCCGGCGCAACGGGCTTCCGGGGACCTCATGCCGATGTGGTCGGTCAACTCGGAGACCCTTCCGGTGTCGCGTGGTCAGTGTCCGTTGGTGGGGTGCGGGTTGGCGGATGCGCCCTCGGTGCTCAGCAGCACGACCACCGAGGTCGTGTCGAGGCCCAGTGCCGTGCGGCGCTCGGCCGCTCCCGCGCCGGTGAGCGCGGTACGCAGACCGGCGAGTGCGGCCGCACCGCAGGGGCCCGCGGGGACGCCGAGGGCCGCGAGGCGGGCGGCCGCGCGGGCGCCTGCGGAGTCGGGTACGGCCACTGCGGCGTCCAGCCCGTCGCGCAGGTAGGGCCAGGCGAGGCTCGACGGGGTGCCGCAGTTCAGTCCGGCCATGATGGTCTCGCCCGTGGTGACGCTGACGACCTCACCCCGGATGAGGCTCGCAAGGACACACGGCGCGGCCTCCGGTTCCACCGCGAGCAGGGCGGGTGCGGGTCCGGAAACCCGGCTGCGGTAGTGGGTGATGACGGCCTGGGCGAGTGAGCCCACGCCCACCGGTATGGAGACGAGGTCGGGTCCCTCGCTCACGCCCCGGTCCGCGAGTTGCTCGTCGATCTCGGCGCAGAGGGTGGAGTATCCCTCGACGATCCACCCCGCGATCCGCTCATGGCCCGGCCAGGCGCTGTCCTGGACCAGGACCGCTTCCGGCGCGGTGGCCGCCTTCGCCGCACGGCGGACAGCCTCGTCGTACGGCCCCGCGACGGCGGTGACCTCCGCTCCCTCGCCGGCGATCGCCGCGACGGCCTGCGGATGCACCCCCCGCGGGACGAAGACGTGCGCGCGCTGTCCGTGCAGGCGGGCCATGCGGGCCACCGCGCGGCCGTGGTTGCCGTCCGTCGCGCTCACCAGGGTGACGGGGCCGGGGGCCGTGCCGCTCGCGGCCCGCGCCGCGAGGATCCGGTGGATCGCCCAGGAGGCGCCGAGTGCCTTGAAGGCGGGCAGGCCCAGACGGCTCGACTCGTCCTTCACGAAGACCCGGCTGATGCCGAAGTCGGCGGCGAGGGACGGAAGTTCGGTCAGCGGTGTGGGCGAGTAGCCGGGGAGCGCGCGGTGGAATTCCCGCGCCTCGGCGGGTGCGGGCGCGCATCGCCAGGCACGGGCACCGGGGCGCAGCGTCCATGGCGGCAGGGGGAGGGTGTAGGCGTCGTCGGGCACAGGAACAGGGTCCGCTGTCCGCCGGTGATCGGTCCAGCGAATGTTTCCGACCTATAGTCATCGGGCGAACCGATCGTTCGACGCGGCGCGACGACGAGGAGGCGGAGCCGGCGATGTTCGACCTGCACCGGCTGCGGCTCCTGCGCGAGCTCAAGCACCGTGGCACCCTGGCGGCCGTCGCCGCCGCGCTGTCCTACGCGCCGTCCTCCGTATCCCAGCAGCTCTCCCAGCTGGAGGCCGAGGTCGGCGTCCCCCTGCTGGAGCCGGTGGGGCGCCGGGTGCGGCTGACGGAGCAGGCGGAGATCCTGGTGGCCCACACCGAGGCGGTTCTGGAGCGGTTGGAGCGCGCGGAGGCGGACATCGCCGCCTCGCTGACCGATCTGACCGGTACCCTGCGCATCGCGGCGTTCCAGACGGCGGCCCTGGCCCTGGTCCCGACCGCGCTGGGCCTGTTGCGTGAGCGGCACCCGGGGCTGCGGGTGCACCTCACGCAGAGGGAACCGGAAAAGGCGCTGCCCGGCCTGCAGGCCCGTGACTTCGACCTGGTCCTCGCCGAGGAATATCCCGGGAATCCCAACCCCCGGCCCCCCGAGCTGGAGCAGCAGGACCTGCTCGACGACACCCTGCACCTCGCGCTGCCCGGACCGGACGGAACTCGATACCCCCGGGGCGCCTTGGCGGTGCTGCGCTCCCTGGGGAGCCGGCCCTGGGTGATGGAGCCCGAAGGCACGGCCGCCCGGCGCTGGGCCGTGGCCCTGTGCCGCGACGCCGGATTCGAACCCGACGTACGGTTCGAGACCACCGACCTGCTGCTCCACCTCCGCCTCGTCGAACAGGGACACGCCGCCGCCTTCCTCCCGGCTCTCGTCTGGGACGGCAGGCCTCCCCCCGTGGCCCTGCGGCACCTCCCCCGTGGCCGGCGCACGCGCCGGATCTTCACGGTCGTGCGCCGCGGCCGCAGCCGGCACCCCGCCGTCCTCGCCTGCCGCGACGCCCTGCTGCGCGCGGTGGCCCTGCGCTCGCCCCTGCCCTAGTCCCTGTCGACTCCCGTCGTCCGCCCGGAGGGCCGGCCTCGCGGCGTCAGGGCTCGCGGTGCTCGTGTGCCGCCTGTTCCAGCGCCTCGGCCTCCGCCTGGGCCACGCGCGTCTCGGCCGCCACGTCGATCGAGCGGGTCAGCCACCAGTACAGCAGGGCGGCGACCGGAAGACCGATGAACAGGGAGATGTCGGCTCCGCCCAGCGCCTTGGCGGCGGGACCGACGTACAGGGTGCCGACGGAGAAGAAGGGGATCATGACGGCGAAACCGACCAGGTAGGAGATGATGCCGTGCCAGCCCCAACGGCCGTACATGCCGTGCGGGTTGAAGATCTCGGCGATGGCGTAGTGCCCGCGGCGCACGACGTAGTAGTCCATGAGGTTCACCGCGGTCCACGGGATGAACAGGTAGAGCACCAGCAGCAGGAAGTTGTTGAAGTTCGTGAGGAAGTTGGCGGTCGCGGCCAGTGCGCCCACGAGGGAGAGCGCCGCGGTCAGGCCGAGGGTGAGCAGCCGTACGGCCAGCGTCGGCCTGACCCTTTTGAACGAGTCGATGCCGCTGATCAGGGTCAGCGAGCCGCCGTACATGTTCAGCGCGGTGACGGACACCAGGCCCAGCGCGGAGAACAGCAGCACGATCGCGCCGAAGCCGGTGAACACCTTGTCGCCGGCGGCGTTGATCGACGGGATCGTGTCGAAGTTCTTGCCCGCCCAGGCGGCCAGCAGCGACCCGAGCACCATCAGCCAGATGCCGCCGAGCGCGGAGCCGAAATACGTCCAGTAGAAGGTCTTGCGGACGGTCACGTCCGGCGGGAGATAGCGCGAGTAGTCGGAGACGTAGATGGCCCAGCTGATCTGGTAGCCGGCGACCACGCCGAACTGCGCGAGGAACGGGGTCCACTTGAAGGCGCCGAGGTCGAAGGAGCCCGCCGGGTAGTGGAGGGTGACGAGGACGCCGACGGTGAAGACCCCGAAGATGATCAGAAAGGTGTACGTCAGGATCCGCTCGGCCTTGTGGATGATGTCGTAGCCGACCAGCGCGACGACGAGCGCCACCACGGTGACCACGACCACCCACAGCTTGACGCTGCCGTGCAGGGTGGTGTGCAGGGAGTCGGCGGCGAGGATGCTGTTGAAGACGTTGAAGCCCGCGTACTGAACATAGGCGAAGAGCCACACCAGGAGCGCGCCGACATAGCCGAACTGGGGCCGGGACTGGATCATCTGGGGCAGGCCGAGCTGGGGCCCCTGGGCCGAGTGGAAGGCCATGAAGAAGGTGCCGAGGACGGTGCCGGCGACGATGGCCAGCAGGGACCAGATCAGGTTGCCGCCCTCGGTGATGCTGATCAGTCCCACGGCCAGGGTCGCGATCTGGGCGTTGGACATGAACCACAGCGGGCCCAGATGCCAGAGCTTGCCGTGCCGTTCGTCCAGCGGGACGTAGTCGATGGACCGGACCTCCAGGCCGGACACCCTTGGCTCCGCTGATGTGCTCATCACGCCTCCCGGCCGCCGGTCTGCCTCTGGGACACATTGTTCTCCCACGGGGGCACGGTGACGAGTGGTGCGCAGCGCGCGAATGCCGCCACGCCACGCGCGGACCGGTCACGTCGGGCACCCGGTCGACGCCGCCGGCGCCGCCCGGGGGCACACGTCAGGACCGGTGCAGGGCTTGCGAGAGACGCACGAAGCGGTGGCCGTCGGCCAGCAGGTGCGGCACGGCGGTGGCGATGCCCCGGGCGGTGCCGCCCTCGGGGTGGTTCATGTGGCACAGGACGATGGAACCGGCCCGGGCCGAGGCGACGGTCGTGTGCACCTGCTCGGCGGTGAACGTGGCGCCGCCGTCCCCGTTGACGGAGAAGCTGACGAAGCGTTCTCCGAGGTCGCCGACGATGCGTGCCGCGACGTCGTCGCAGTACGCGGTACCGGAGCGGAAGAACCGGGGTGGAGCGCCCAGCAGGCGGGTCAGCTTGGCCCGGTTGCCGGCGATCTCGTCGTACACCTCCCCGGCGCCGCGGGTGCCGGGGATGCCGTACGCGGAACGGCCGGTGACCGACAGCGGGCGGTGCCGGGTGCCGTGGTTGGCGATCTCGAACAGCGGGTCGGCGGCCAGTCGCCGGAACTGTGCCGGGTTGGCGTCGATCCAGCGGGAATTGATGAACAGGGTCGCAGGGATGTGCCGGGTCCGCAGGAATTCGATGAGCGCCCGGTCGTAGCCGCTGCCGCCCGGGCCGCCGCAGGCGTCGAAGGTCAGCGCGATGTCGCGGGTCGTGGACGGCAGCGAGTGCACCACGCCCGGAGCGTCGAAGCCCCAGGTGTGCGGGGTACTCCGCCCGTACCGGGCCACGATCTGCGCGCGGCTGACGGGAGGCCGCGCGGCGGAGACCGTGGCCGAGGGGTCGGCGCCGGGGGGCGGCGAGGCCGCTGTGCCCGCGCCCGTCACCGGCGACGGGGAGGCCGGGGTGGCGCTGTCGTGCTTCGGGCCCGCGCAACCGGCGAGCAGTCCTCCTGCCATGGCAGCCAGCACCGCACGGCGACCAGCCGTCATCCGCTCCCCCACACCTGATCGAAGGCCGCCACGGCCGACGACCGCCCATGACGGCAACGGTATGCAGCGCACCGCCCGCGGCCGTGAAGGCACGGGTAAGAGATCATCCAGAATCGCCCGCGAGCCGGCGCTCGCGGGGGTGCCGGCACGGGCGAGGAGGGGCCGTCGGCGGTGGGCCGCAGGCAACGTGGCGTGTCACTCCGCGGGTCCGTTCGGCCGGCCACGGTGACCGTGCCCGCCGGCTGCCGCAGGGCCACCGGGTCGTCGTGGCCGACATCGTCCGCTCAAGGGCGGTGTTGGACGCCCTGGAGCAGGGCGGGACCCTCGCCCGGGCCCCGGCCGGTCCCCTGGAGCTGCGGCTGCGGGCGGTGATCGCCGAGGCGGACAGCATGGACTGGCGTGCCGAACTGCTCACGGGTCTCGGCGACCGGGCGATTCCCCACTGCCGGACGACCGCTTCTGGGGGACCCTGGACAACCCCGTCGTGAACTCCGGCTGGTACGCCGCGCGTTGTGCGCGGGTGTCGCGGTCCACACTGTCCGGTAGCTGCTGCACAAGGTCGGCAGCCCACCGGCGGTGCGGCCGAGCGCGTCGGCGCATACGGTCCCGGCCCGGTCCTGTGTGGCAGGGCCGGGCCGGTGTCCGCCCGGCGCGGGCGGTCAGCCCTGGCGCGCCTTGAAGCGGCGGTTCTTCTTGTTGACGACGAAGACCACACCTCGGCGGCGGACCACCTGGGCGCCGGGCTTCGACTTCAGTGAGCGCAGGGACTTGCGCACCTTCATGACTGGGTTCTCCTCACGTCCAGGAGCACACGGCGGTCAGCCGCGGGGTGTGGCGGTACGGCCGTAGCGGCGCTCGAAGCGCTCGATGCGGCCGGCGGTGTCCACGACCCGTGCCGTGCCGGTGTAGAAGGGGTGGCCGGCCGACGAGATCTCCACGTCGATCAGCGGGTAGGTGGTGCCGTCCTCCCAGACGATGGTCTTCGCCGCGTCCGCGGTGGACCGGGTCAGGAAGAGGGCGTCGGCGGCCCGGTCGCGGAAGACGACCAGCCGGGATGCGGGATGGATGCCTGGCCTCATGAGGTACCTCCTGGTGGCCGTCCGCCCCTGGTGGGTGGCGGCGTGGTTCAGCGTTCCTCGCGGAAGAGGACGTGCCGGCCGGCGACCGGATCGTACTTGCGCAGGACCAGCCGGTCGGGGTCGCTCAGACGGTTCTTTCGCGTCACATAGGTGGCGCCGGTCCCCGCCGTCGACTTCAGCCTGACGACGGGACGCACGGTGTTGCGTGCCATGAGGATCTCCCTTCACCCACATCCCGGAATTGGCCCGAGCATGTCAGCACTGTTGACAACAGTGCGGGGGGCTCCCGCATTCCCGGTGCTCTCATGCGGCCCCGCCGGGTCGGCCGACGGTTCCGGCCGCGATCGTGGAAACCACACCGGGCCACCGGGCATTCCCGCCGACCCGGTGTGCCCTGGCTGCGCCCCCGTGGGCTCCCCGCACCACCGGAGACTGCGCCAGGGACACCTCGGCGTGCCGAACGCGCGCCACGAACTCAGGGTCGGCGGCTGACCCGCGCCGTGCACGGGGCCGTCCCGGTGGAACCCGACGGTGGTTTGCCGTCTCCGGCATCAGACCCGGGCCCCCTGCTCGCCGTCCTCGGCGCACCGATCGGTGCGGAGGCGGCCGTCCTCGGTGTGGGCGGCAGTGTCGTGCCCGCGCTGCGGCGCAGGCGTCCGCGCTTCTGGTCCGTCTCGTCGCCGTCCGCGCCGCCGGGGCGCTGCTCGGCGTCGTGGAGGCCGCGATGCCGCTCGCCGGCCAGGGGCCGGGAGCCTGTGACACACGGCGACGGCAGCCGTCTGGATGCCCTGCGCTGCCGCCTGATCGGTTCTCCCACGCGGTGCATGTGGGTCAGGGCCTCGCGGTAGGACTGGATCAGGCCGGTCTCGTGGTACGGCACGCCGATCTCCGCGCAGTACCGGCGCACGACGACCTGGGCCCGCCGCAGATGCGGGGTGGGCATGCTCGGGAAGAGGTGGTGCTCGATCTGGTAGTTGAGGCCGCCGAGCATCACATCGGTGAGCCGGCCGCCACGTACGTTGCGGGAGGTGAGGACCTGGCGGCGCAGGAAGTCCGGTCGTTCGTCACCGGTGAAGGTGGGCATGCCCTTGTGGTTCGGCGCGAAGGTGCAGCCGAGGTAGACACCGAAGAGGCACTGGTGCACGAAGAGGAACGCGACCGCCTTGCCGGGCGAGAGCACCAGGAACAGCGCGGACACATAGGCGGCGAGGTGCAGGAGGAGCAGGCCGCCTTCCAGCGCCCGGTGCTTCATGGACGGCGAGCGCAGCGCCCGCAGGCCCGCGACGTGCAGGTTGAAGCCCTCGAGCGTCAGCAGCGGAAAGAACAGCCAGGCCTGGTGGCCGCCGATCAGACGGGCCAGGCCGCGGCTGTCGCGGGCCTGGGCCTTGGACCACACCAGGATGTCGGGTGCGACATCCGGGTCGAGTTCCTCGTGGTTGGGATGGGCGTGGTGGCGGGTGTGTTTGTTCATCCACCAGCCGTAGCTCATGCCGATCCCGAGATTGCCGAAGAGCCGGCCCCACGTCTCGCTCGGGCGGCCGCGCCGGAAGACCTGCCGGTGCGCCAAGTCGTGTGCGACCAATGCGACCTGACCGAACGTCAGCGCGAGGAAGGCGGCGACCGCCAGCTGCCACCAGGTGTCGCCGAGCGCGAGGAAGGCCCCCCAGCCCGCTGCCAGCAGCGCGATCACCAGACCGAGCCGCACCGTGTAGTAACCGGGGCGCCGCTTCATCAGGCCCGCCTCGGCGACCCGCCGGGACAGCCGGGCGAAGTCGCTGCCGGCCTCGGAGCCGGACGGACGGGTGGAAGTGGCCGGCGCTACGGCGGCGACCGCGGCGTGCGTGGAAATCGTCATGCCGTCGAGTCTCGGCATGGCCGTGGGGCCGCGACAGCCGGTCAGGCACCGGTTCGAGCCGGGGGCTTTCCCTACGACGCCCGGGGTGTTGCCACCACTCCACGCCGCTGACCTCGGCTTTCTCGGGAGGGGCGGCAACAGCCGGCCGAGGAGGGACGGCTACGGCGCGTGGGCGGCAGGGCCTCTGCGTGTCTCCGGTCAGCGCCCGGCGAGGAGTTCGAGGGTGTCGACCACCCGGTGGGAGAAGCCCCACTCGTTGTCGTACCAGGCGACGACCTTGATGTGCCGGCCGTCGACGCGGGTGAGGGCCGAGTCGAAGATCGACGACGCCGGGTTGCCCGTGATGTCCGACGAGACCAGCGGGTCGTCGGAGTACTCCAGGATGCCCGCGAGCGGCCCCTCCGCCGCGGCGCGGTACGCCGCCAGCACGTCGTCACGGGTCACGTCCCGGGCCACGGCCGTGTTGAGCTCGACGATCGAACCGACCGGCACGGGCACGCGGATGGAGTCGCCCGACAGCTTGCCGTCCAGGTTCGGCAGCACCAGGCCGATCGCCTTCGCCGCGCCGGTGGTGGTCGGCACGATGTTGACGGCTGCGGCGCGGGCCCGGCGGGCGTCACGGTGCGGGCCGTCCTGCAGGTTCTGCTCCTGGGTGTAGGCGTGGACCGTCGTCATGAACCCGTGCTCGATCCCGGCGAGTTCGTCCAGGACGGCGGCGAGCGGCGCGAGCGCGTTGGTGGTGCAGGAGGCGTTCGAGACGATCGTGTGCAGGTCCGGGTCGTAGGCGTCGGTGTTCACGCCGTACGCGAGGGTGACGTCGGCGCCGTCGGACGGCGCGCTGACCAGGACCTTCTTCGCGCCTGCGGCGAGGTGCGCCTGAGCGGCCTTCGCCGACGTGAAGCGGCCGGTCGCCTCGAGCACGATGTCCACGCCGAGTCCGCTCCAGGGCAGCCGCGCGGGCTCGCGCTCGGCGAGCACCTTGATCCGGCGACCGTCCACGACCAGGGCGTCCCCGTCCACGGTCACGGGGCGGCCGAGCCGGCCGGCCGTGGTGTCGTAGGCGAGCAGGCGGGCGAGGGTGGCGGGTTCGGTGAGGTCGTTCACGGCGACGACCTCAAGGGCGCTGTCGCGTTCGAGCAGGGCGCGCAGCACATTGCGGCCGATGCGGCCGAACCCGTTGATGGCGATGCGAGTCATGAATGGTCTCCCTTCGGTTTCCCCACCAGATTCGCGTGCCGCGTCCGGCCGTGGCCCTGTCCAAAGCGCCATGGTTCGCAAGGATCGCGCCAGCGGGCCGGCTACTCGCCCTGGGTGAAGGTGCGCCGGTATTCGCTCGGTGTGGTGCCGAGGATGCGCTGGAAGTGGGTCCGCAGGTTGGTGCCGGTGCCGAGACCGACGTCGGCGGCGATCTGCTCGATACTGCGCTCGGAGCGTTCCAGCAGTTCCCTGGCGAGGTCGATGCGGGCGCGCATCACCCACTGCATCGGCGTGTATCCGGTGTCCTCGACAAAGCGCCGGGAGAACGTGCGCGGCGAGACCGCGGCATGCCGGGCGAGCACCGTGAGGGTGAGGGGCTCGCCGAGGCGGTGCAGAGCCCACTCCCGGGTCGCGGCGAACCGCTCCCCCAGCACCTCGGGCACACTGCGCGGCACGTACTGGGCCTGGCCTCCGCTGCGATAGGGGGCGGCGACCAGGCGGCGGGCCGCATGGTTCGACACGGCGACCCCGAGGTCACTGCGGAGGATGTGCAGGCACAGATCGATGCCGGAGGCGGCTCCGGCCGAGGTCAGCACGCTGCCCTCGTCGACGAAGAGAACGTTCTCGTCGACCCGGACGAGGGGATGCTTCACCGCGAGGGCGCGCGCATAGTGCCAGTGCGTCGTCGCCCGCCTGCCGTCGAGCAGGCCCGTGGCCGCCAGTGCGAAGGCCCCCGTCGAGATGGCGGCGAGCCGTGTGCCCCGGGCGTGGGCGGCGACCAGCGCCTCCACGACGGGCCGCGGTGGATCCTCGCGGTCCGGAAACCGGTATCCGGGGATGAACACGATGTCCGCCCAGGTGAGCGCTTCCAGGCCATGGGCGACGTGGTACGACAGCCCGTCCCCGCCCGTCACCAGCCCGGGCGCCGCCCCGCACACCCGCACCTCGTACGGCATGCTCGCCCGCGTGGTGAACACCTGCGCCGGAATCCCGACATCGAGCGGCTTGGCACCTTCGAGGACCAGGACGGCGACGCGCTGCAGGCGGGGGGACGGCACGGAACACAGCGTACGAGAGCCCGGAAGACGTCGGGTCTCCAGCCGGACGGCATACGACGACGGGCCCCGCCGGTGTGAAACCCGCGGGGCCCGCTGCCGGGGCCGAACGGCCGCTGAACGGGGTCAGTCCGTGCCGGACTCCATCGCGGCCCGGTCCAGCGCCTCGTCCTCCTCCGAAACCTCGCCGCGGGAGGCGATCGCCTCGGCGCCGCCCTGGGGCATCGCGCCGATCAGGCCCGTGGAGGCGGCCTGGGCCGCACCGATCAGGGCCGGGTGCTCGGTGCCGACCATGCCCAGGCCCGCGTACTGCTCGAGGCGCGCGCGGGAGTCGGCGATGTCGAGGTTGCGCATGGTGAGCTGACCGATGCGGTCCGACGGCCCGAACGCGGAGTCCTCGGTCCGCTCCATGGACAGCTTGTCCGGGTGGTAGCTGAACGCGGGGCCGGTGGTGTCGAGGATCGAGTAGTCCTCGCCGCGCCGCAGCCGCAGCGTCACCTCGCCGGTGACCGCCGCGCCGACCCAGCGCTGCAGCGACTCGCGGATCATCAGCGCCTGCGGGTCCAGCCAGCGGCCCTCGTACATGAGGCGACCGAGCTTGCGCCCCTCGTTGTGGTACTGGGCGAGGGTGTCCTCGTTGTGGATCGCGTTGACCAGGCGCTCGTACGCGGCGTGCAGCAGCGCCATGCCGGGCGCCTCGTAGATGCCGCGGCTCTTGGCCTCGATGATCCGGTTCTCGATCTGGTCCGACATGCCGAGGCCGTGCCGGCCGCCGATGGCGTTCGCCTCCATGACCAGGTCGACGGGAGAGGCGAACTCCTTTCCGTTGATCGTGACCGGGCGACCCTGGTCGAAGCCGACCGTCACCTCCTCGGCGGCGATCTCCACCGCGGGGTCCCAGAACCGCACGCCCATGATCGGCTCGACGGTCTCGACGCCCGTGTCCAGGTGCTCCAGCGTCTTGGCCTCGTGGGTGGCGCCCCAGATGTTGGCGTCGGTCGAGTACGCCTTCTCCGTGCTGTCGCGGTACGGCAGCCCGTGCGCGAGCAGCCACTCGGACATCTCCTTGCGGCCGCCGAGCTCGGTCACGAAGTCGGAGTCCAGCCAGGGCTTGTAGATCCGCAGGTGGGGGTTGGCGAGCAGACCGTAGCGGTAGAACCGCTCGATGTCGTTGCCCTTGAAGGTGGAGCCGTCGCCCCAGATCTGCACGTCGTCCTCGAGCATCGCCCGGACCAGGAGGGTGCCGGTGACGGCGCGGCCGAGGGGCGTGGTGTTGAAGTAGGCGCGCCCGCCCGAGCGGATGTGGAACGCACCGCAGGCGAGCGCGGCCAGCCCTTCCTCGACCAGGGCCGCGCGGCAGTCGAGCAGGCGCGCGATCTCGGCGCCGTAGGTCGTCGCACGGCCGGGCACCGACGCGATGTCGGGCTCGTCGTACTGGCCGATGTCGGCGGTGTAGGTGCACGGGATGGCGCCCTTGTCGCGCATCCAGGCGACGGCGACCGACGTGTCGAGGCCGCCGGAGAAGGCGATGCCGACGCGCTCGCCGACCGGAAGGGAAGTGAGGACCTTGGACATAGGAAGAGTATGCAACATGCCGCATGCCCATGCATAGCCCAGGCGGCAAGAACCCGCCGACCGGCTCACGCCGCCGTCGCTGTAGCGGCGTACCTCGGCGGCCACGGTCTCCTCGTCCTCGATGACGGCGAGGTCGGCGGCCCGGGCGCCGCCGGACAGCTCGATGACGTGCTGGTAGGAGGGAAAGCGCTCGGCGAAGGAGAGTGTCTCGGTCGCCGTCCGGCGCACCGCCTCGACGTCGGCGGTGACCGAGCCGGGCACGAAGGCGACGATCCTCGGCGCCGGCCGGCCCGCGGCCTCGGGCGCGGCGGTGACGACTTCCGCGGCGAGTTGCCGACGGCCACCATCCCGTTGCCCACCGCGGTGCCGGGCGCAGAACCGCCGGTGCGAGATCCTGGTCGCGGCCATGGGGCCGCAGGCCCTGCGCGTCTCCGGCGCCCTCACGGACGGCATCCTTCCGCTCCTGGCCGGCCCCCGCGCCCTGGCCGACCACCTGGTCCCGGCCGTCACCGCCATCACCGAGGTGCCCGACCTGCAGGCCGGGCGCCTCGCGGCCGACGATCGCAGCCGGCGTCGGGGGGTCGCAGGAGAAGGTCTGCCCGAGCCACGCCGAACGCGTCCGGCCTCATGGGCCTCCCGGGCAGGCCGCACCGTGGTGTCGATCCGGTTCTGGTGAGAGAGCGCTGCTCCGGTGGCCACGGACATCGCAACCGGCAGACGGCGGAAGCCGGTCGCCTCTCAGCCGGGCCTGGTCACTGGCGGCCGCCGAACATCCAGGTGTGTACCTCGACCTCCGCGTACCGGTCTGCGTTCAGGACGGCTCGTGCCGTGCCCGGGTCCGGCGCGCGGAGCAATGCGGCTGTGCCGAGCCAGGTGGTGCCGTCGTCGGAGAGCAGCGGGCCGTACGCGATCAGTTCGTCCCGGTCCGGCGGGGGCACGTCGAGGCGGGCGTCGGCCCTCCGCGCGGCGCCGAGGCCCAGCACCAGGTACCGGTTGCCACCGGTCCGGCCGCCGGGGAAGTCCCACATGGTGCGTCCCAGCATGTTGCGCCAACGACGCAGCAGCACGTCCCGGTACACGCCGGCCTGGTAGTTGGGTTCGTCGAAGGCGAAGGCCCTCGCGGCCGCGGAGTCCGGCAGGTCGAGGATGTGCACGCTGCCGGTGGGCGTCTCGTCGTCGGCGGCCAGGGTCGGGCCGCGGGCGATCATCTCCTTGGCGTGCTGGTCCATGTAGGCCCAGTGCCGTTCCAGCAACTCGTCACGCAGGGGGAGGGAGCCGAGCCGGTCGCGGTGGTAGCAGAAGAACTCCATGGGCGCAGACCCTTCCGGACCGGGAGTGGGTACCTCAACCGCTTTTGAAGTGTGGCGAGACGGCGAGGGTTGCGGTCCGGGCACCGCCGCTCCGAACCCATCGGCGGTCACCCGCCCAGGAAAGCCACTGGCAGGCCCCTGACCCGCCTACTGAGTTCCCATACGGAACTTAGTAGGTATCGAAAGGGAACTCACTGTGTCTCAGCAGACGTGGACCGCTGTCGACGACTACTTCAACGGGTGGCCCCCAACCAGGGCAAGCTGCTCAACCTGCTCGCCCGCATCCGGGGCGCCCGCCGCATCCTGGGGATCGGCACCCTGGGCGGCTACAGCACCATCTGGCTCGCCCGGGCCCTGCCGGACGACGGACGCCTGGTCACGCTGGAGAGCGACCCGCACTACGCGGCCGTCGCCGCGGCCAACGTCGCCCGTGCGGGGCTGGAGCAGGTCGTCGACATCCGCATCGGCAAGGCACTGGACTCGCTGCCCCTGCTCGCGGCCGAGGAGGCCGGCCCGTTCGACCTGGTCTTCATCGACGCGGACAAACCCTCCAACCCGGAGTACCTGGAGTGGTCCCTGGAGCTCACCCGGCCGGGGAGCGTCATCGTCGGCGACAACGTGGTCCGCGACGGCGCGGTCACCGACCCGTCCAGCGACGACCCGCGCGTCCAGGGCGTACGCCGCTTCACCGAACTCATCGCCGAGCACCCCCGGTTGACCGCCACCACCCTCCAGACCGTCGGCACCAAGGGCTACGACGGCTTCACCCTCGCCCTGGTCACGGACTGACCGAGCGGGCGACCGGCGGGACCACACAACCCCGCCGGTGACGGCAGCCCTGCCGCCCGGGGCGCGACCGCGCCGGGCAGCAGGGTCGGTCCGCTCGCCGAGGCGCCCGGAGGTCAGCTGCCGGTCAGCAGCCGCCGTACGACGTATCCGGCGGAGTCGACGCCGGAGGTGCCGCCCTCGACGAGGGCCGCGACCGAGATACGGGAGTTGTAGGCGGTCAGCCACCCGTTGGTGTGGTCCCCCTCCTCGGCGGTGCCGGTCTTGGCGCCGACGCCCACCAGTCCACCGAGTCGCGGAGCGGCCGTGCCGCTGGTGGCGACGCTGCGCATCATGGACTGCAGATAGCCGGCCGTCCGGGCGGAGATGGTCCGGGGCGCGGTGTTCTGGTGCTGCCCGGGCAGGATGACGGGCTGCTTGAAGCCGGTGTTGCGGACGGTGGCCGCCACGGAGGCCATGAACAGGGGCGTGGCGGTGACCTTGCCCTGGCCGATGAACTGGGCCGCCTGGTCGCCGCCCTGGACGTCCGGCGGGATGCTCGGGTCGGTGGTGGCGACCCCGCCGCCGATGGACCAGCTGCCCATGCCGAAGACGTTCACCGCCTCTTCGTGCAGCGCGGAGGCGTCCCCGTTTTGCACGAGGTGATGGAACCCGTCCTTGATGAAGGAGGTGTTGCAGGAGACCGTGAACGCCTGGGCGAGAGAGGCGCCGGGGTTGGCGCGCACGCCGGAGTCGTTGTGGAACAGCTGGCTGTTGGCCATCAGCGAGTCCGTACACGGCGCCGAGCTGTTCGGGGTGAGGCCCGCCTTGTCGAAGAGGGCGGCCGCGGTGATGATCTTCATCGTGGAGCCGGGGGACTTGATGCCGTTGATGGCGATGTCGCCGTCGTCGCCGGTGTGCGCGATCGCGAGGATGTGACCGGTGCGCCAGTCGAGTGCCACGGTGCCGGCGGGCTTCTGCTGAAGGTGGGCGTCCTTCACGGCCTGCTCGGCCACCGCCTGGAGGCCGGCGTCGACGGTCGTCCGGACGGTGGCCGGGCGGCCCTTGGAGAAGACCTTCAGCGTCTTGACACCCGTGCCATCGGCGTCGACCACGGCCACGCCCGTTCCAGGATTGCCGCCGGTGGGCTTCGCGTTCTTGCCGATCGCGGTCGCGATCTCCCGCAGCGAGACGAAGCGGGACAGGTCTGTCCTGCCGTCGCTCGCGACGACCTTGATACCGCCCGCACCGGCGGGCAGCCTCCCCGCGGTCAGCGTCTGGTCGTCGCCGAGGCCCGGGTACAGCACCGAGTTGTTCCAGTGGACCGCCAGCAGTCCGTTCGTGCTCTTCTGCACGGCCAGCGCGCTCGAGTAGTTCCAGGTGCCGCCCGCGACCTGTGCGGTGACATCAAAGGTGACCTTCGTGGCTCCCGACGTCACCGACGACGGCCCCCCGGACAGGACGTGGTCGAAGGACAGCTTCTTCACGCGGAGGCCGTCGGCGTAGTCCCGCAGCGCCCGTGCGGCGGTGTCCGGTACGTCGGTGTCGCTCGCCGCGCCGTCCAGGTGCCGCTGGGACCAGCTGTCCAGGAAGGCGCGGGCCAGCTTCACGGCCTCGGCGTCCGAAGGGGGCGTACTGGACAGTGCGGAGGGGTCGAAAGCGCGCGCGTCCTGGGAGGAGCCGTCATCCGCCGACCCGGAAGTCAGGCTGTGCAGGATGTTGTAGGTGCCGAGTCCCCCGAGGGCGAGCAGCGCGGTGCAGGTACCGGCGAGGCCGATCTTCACAGCTCTGTTCATGTGACGAATCGTATGTACGTTCCATGAATACCCGTGCCGATCGTCAGTGGATCGTTATCGGAACGTCAGGCGCCAGGGCCGGGTGCGGCGATGAGGGTGCAGCGGCGTTGCCACGGCACAGGTGAACCCCGACTCCGGGCAGGTGCCGTCCGGGTGTTCCCTGCCGTGCCGACCGCCTGGACACACGTCACCCTGCACAACTTCCGCACGCGGGGCGCCTGGCGGACCCCTCGTGCTGCGGCACGGACCGAGCGGAACCCTCACCGTGCTGCTGGACGACGGCACCCCGGACCGCACCAGGGACCTGGGCGACGGCACCCGCGCCATCGAGCTGCCCAACGACCGCGAGCTGCCGGTCCACTCCGGATCCCGGCCCGACCTCTCGATAGCGCCCGTCGCCATCAGCGACCCGGGCCCGGCGGGGAGCCTGCCGTAGCGATTCGGGACGGGACGGTGCTCGGTCCAGCGGAATCCCGACAGCACGTTCGCCCGTGCGGCCCAGCCGCCCTGCTGCGGCCGGCCGTTCGGCGGCGTCTCCCGACCGGCTCGAAAACCTTCGGCTGCGCCGCGATCGCTTACGCGCCCGAGGTCACGGCCTTGAGTTCGGTCAGCGACTCCCGGATCAGCAGGTGCATCGAGCGTTCCTCGGCCGGTGCGATCCAGCGTTCGAAGGCCACCTTGAAGACGGCGACCGCAGCCTCGGCGGCCAGGCTCGCGGTGGGCTCCGCGACGCCGCGGCCGCGCAGGGTGTCCGCGAGCGCGGCCGCCAACGACGCGAGCTTGATCAGCTCGCGCTCCTGCAGTTCCGCGTTCGCCGTGATCACGGCGTGCCGCCGGCGCGCGAACTCGCGTCGGTCGGCGAACATCTCGGCGACGGCGTCGAGCCCGACCCGCAGGGCGTCGAGCGTGACGGCGGCCTGCGGAGCGCCGGCGACCGCCCGGACGAACAATTCCTCCAGCTCACCCGCACCGGCGAAGAGCACCTCACGCTTGTCGGCGTAGTGCCGGAAGAAGGTCCGTTCCGTGAGCCCGGCCCGCTTGGCGATCTCCGCCACGGTGGTCTGCTCGTACCCACGCTCGGCATAGAGCGCCAGCGCGGCCTTCGCCAGGCGTCCGCGCGCGTCCGGCTCCCATCTACCCATGGCCGAGATCTTACGTGATGACAGAGCCTGACATCAGGTGTACCGTCTATGTCAGTCACTGACATCGACTGTTTGGGGTCTCCCATGCGCATCTTCGTCACCGGCGCCTCCGGCTGGATCGGATCCGCCCTCGTACCCGACCTCCTCGGAGCGGGACACCAGGTCGTCGGGCTCGCCCGCTCCGAAGCCTCCGCCGCCGCGCTCACCGCGGCGGGCGCCGAGGTCGTCCGCGGCACCGTCGACGACCTCGACGTGCTGAGGGACGCGGCCGCCGCGTCGGACGGGGTGATCCATCTGGCCTTCAAGCACGACATCGCCTTCAGCGGCGACTTCAAGGGCGCCGCCGAGGCCGACCGCCGCGCCGTCGACGTCTTCGGCGACGTGCTCGCCGGCAGCGACCGGCCCTTCGTCCTCGCCTCCGGCCTGGCCGGCCTGACGCACGGTCGGGTGGCGACCGAGCGGGACATGCCCACGCTCGACGACTCGCCGGTCTCCCTTCGGGGAGTCACGGCACAGGAAGTGCTCGGATTCGCCTCGCGCGGCATCCGCTCCTCCGTGGTACGACTCTCGCCGACCTGCCACGGCGACGGAGACAACGGGTTCATGGCGACGCTGGTCGCCGTCGCCCGCGAAAAGGGCGTCTCCGGCTACATCGGCGACGGCGCCAACCGCTGGCCCGCCGCCCACCGCCTCGACGCCGCGCGCCTGTTCCGCCTGGCCGTGGAGAAGGCTCCGGCGGGATCGGTGCTGCATGGGGTCGCGGAGGAGGGCGTCGCGATCCGTGACGTCGCCGAGGTGATCGGCCGGCACCTCGAGGTGCCGGTGAGGTCCGTGGCGCCCGAGGCCGCGGCCGGGCACTTCGGCTGGCTGGCCGGTTTCCTCGGCCTCGACGTCCCCGCGTCGAGCGCCCTCACCCGCGAACTGCTGGGCTGGCAGCCGACCCAACCGGACCTCCTCGATGACCTCGACAAGGGGCACTACTTCCACACCCCCGCCACCGGCGCCTGAGGGCCCCGCGGTCCGGCCGGGCGCGTCCCTCCCGGGCGGGAAGTCGTGGTCTACGACGAGAAGCGCGCGCTCGGCACGGCGTCCCGGCCGTGGATGCCGCTCGCCGGCGGGCCGTCGCCGGCTGGCGCGGCCCAAGCTGTCACGCACCGGCGGGAATCATCCAGCCGTCCCTACGGCGTCCGTGGATCCGGCGCACACAGGAGCCTGCCCGGTCTCCCCGGCAGCCTCGCCGGCGTACGGGAGCCCGGCAGAATCAGGTGCCGGGGGCCTGCTGGTGCCGCGTGGGGGGCGGCTCGCCACTCGGTGATGAGGGACGGCCGTCGGCATGACGGGCACCGCTCGCCTGCCTGCCGGGCGGGGGTTCGGCCCGTAGGGTGGGCCCGTGACCGGCGAGACTGATCTGCAGACACTGCTCAGCGGCATGCGTCCGGAGCTGAATCCGGGCCACTATGTCTTCACGATGGCGGAGGGCGGCGTACCTTCCGGCGTCACCCCCGTGGTGACGGTCGCCGAGCCGGAGGGCCTGACCCTCGTCGTGCCTCAGGCGGAGGCGGACGCGGCGGGGATGGCGTACGACTACGTGGCCGGATGGATCACCTTGCGGGTCCACTCCGCGCTGGCCGCGGTCGGACTGACGGCCGCGGTCTCCCGCGCCCTCGCCGACGCGGGCCTGAGCTGCAATGTCGTGGCCGGTTTCCACCACGACCACCTCTTCGTGCCGTACGAGCACGCCGAGCGGGCCGTCGACGTCCTGCGGCAACTGGCCCGCGACGCCTCCTGAGCTGCCGCCCTGAGCACGGACCAGCGCAGCCCGAGGCAGGCCAGCCACTCCCGCGAGCTCCGTGCGCGGCCGTCGGCAGGGCACACCACACGCCCGCCGCTCGGCCGAGGAGCCCCAACCCTTCGGCACCGGGGGCTGGTACCTCGGGCAGGTGCTGCAACAGGTGCCCCGGCAGCCGTGCCTTGAGCGCGGCCGCACCCGGCAGGCGGGCGTGGTGGTCGAAGGCGTCGGCGACCGCCGGCACACCCGCCACCCCGTGGCACAGGGCCTGACCGTCGCAGTAGCACCAGCGTTGCCTGCGCCCTGTGGCCGCGATCGCGCTCCTGGCCTCCCGATGACGGCTGCGAGCGGCCTCCGCCGACGCCGCCGACGGCATGGCGCGGGGGGTCGAACGACACCGTACCGGGAACCGTGACCCAGGACATGAGCGGCCACGTCCTGGATTCGTACCACCCGAGGAGACACATCCGTGACGGCGCACCCGGCTGACGAGCACGCTTGGACCGTGTACGGCCGACGTCAGCTCGATCGCGGTTACTCGCCCCCGGTACCGGACCGCCTCGACTGGGGGTTCTGGGCGGGCGTGGGTCCGGGTGCCGACGTCCTCGGGGACATCCGCGGCAAACGGGTGCTCGACATCGGCTCCGGTCCCGGACACCACGCGGTCCACCTGGCCCGCGCGTACGGTGCCCTCGTGGACGGAGTCGACCTGTCTCCCACCCAGCACCGGCGTGCGCTGAACGATCACGGCGCCGAACCCGGCGTCCGTTTCGTGTGCGCGGACGTTGCGGAGCATCTGCGGCACGCCCAGCCGTACGAGGCCGCCTACGCGCTCCGCTCGTTCGCCTGTGTGGACCCCGGCCGTCTGCTGCCGGCGCTGCGGGACGGACTGCTGGCAGGCGCGCCGCTCGTGTTCTCGGCCCTGCACACGGACGCCGACGGACAGAGGCCGTCCGAGGTGGTGGCACCGCGCCGGGAGTACATCCGGCTCCGTGACGAGGAGCCCATCCCCACGCGGATGTGGGTGTTGTCCCCGCGGCTGTGGGAGGGCCTGCTGGCCGCCCACGGGTTCACGGTGGAAGCAGTCGACCTGCTCACCGCTCCCGATCCGGACAACCCCGTGATCGTCCAGTTGGTGCGGGCTCGCCGCGGCTGACGGATGCGGGTCGTGCGCCGACGGCCCGCAGGAGAACGTCTTCCTGGTCGTCCGCCGGCAGGCGCCTCTTGACCTTGCCCCCGGGGGCAGGGTTTAGCGTGTGAGCGAGGTGAACGGCATGCGGATCGGTGAGCTGGCGCGCCTGGCCGGCGTGACGACCAAAGCGGTGCGGTACTACGAATCGCTGGGGTTGATCACACCCGGGCGCCTCGCCAACGGCTACCGGGAGTACGACCAGGACGACGTACGCCTCGTGCGGGAGATCAGGGCGCTCCAGCGGCTGGGGATCCCGGTCGAGCGCACACGCCCTTTCCTCGCGTGCCTGGCGGCCGGACGCGCCCACGCGGACGACTGCCCGGCCTCGCTCGCGAGCTACCGCGACGCCATCGACGAACTCACCGAGCGCATCGAGGCCCTGACCGCCCGCCGCGCGACGCTGATCACCCACCTGAACGTCGCCGCCCACCGCGGCAGCGGCGTCGTACCGCCCGAAAAGAAAGGCACCGGAGCCATGGACTATCTGACGCTGCCGGCCGACCTGCCCGTCCCCGAGGACGACGGCGCAGCGGACCATCTGCGGGGGCTGCAGGCGCCGGGCCTCACCCTGCCCGACACGGCGGGCCGCGCCGTTCGCCTGGACTCGCTCGGCCCCCGGCGCACGGTCGTCTATGTCTACCCCCTCACCGGCCGCCCCGGCACCGACCTGCCGGAGGGCTGGAACTCCATTCCCGGAGCCCGCGGCTGCACACCCGAGTCATGCGGCTTCCGCGACCACTTCCAGGACCTGCTCGAAGCCGGCGCCGGCCGTGTCTACGGGGTGTCCAGCCAGGACACCGCCTACCAACGCGAGGTCGTGGAGCGCCTCGGGCTGCCCTTCGACATGCTCTCCGACCCCGCTCTCGGCCTGGCCGACACACTCGGTCTGCCCACCTTCGAGGTCGACGGGATGCGGCTGTTCAAGCGCCTGACGCTCGTGATCCGCGCCAGCGTGATCGAGCACGTCTTCTACCCGGTCTTCCCCCCCAACGAGCATGCCCGGCAGGTCCTGACCTGGCTGCGCGAGAACCCTCAGTAGGCCCCAGCGAGACTCCAGCGCGCCCCCGATGCCCGTGGCGAGCCGAAAACAGCCGGGACGCAGCACGCTGGAGGTCACGGAGCCGGGCTACGGCGGCGGCCCCTCGGCGGCCTCATCGCCGCAGGCGGCGAGGTCCTGGGACACGGCCGACCGCCCGGTGCCACGCAGCTCCAGCCTGATCAGCTTCCGGTGTGCGGACAGGCCGCCCAGGTCACCCAGGTAGGTCGACTGCTGCGGCCCACCGGGCAGACACACCTCCGTCTCGCCCTCCCCCGCGACGCGGTAGGCGAGTTCGGCACCGTCGTACGAGATGGAAGATCCCATGGCGGCATCCTGCGGGGGCGACGGTTCTTCCCGCATCCCGAGCCGGCATGGCGATCCGCCGCCCGACGCACCGGCAGAGAGAGACCTCTTGCGGCTCATCTCCCCCACGGACAAGGCGAGGTGACGGCCCGCCGCACCCTTGATGACGGTCACCGAGGGACGGACCTGTGTCCACCCCGGACTTGGAGCGAGGCCGTCCCGCGGTGCGTCGTCGACGTCCCCCCGCGCACAGCCGAATGCCCGGCCGGCGCAGCGCGCAGAGCCATGGTCGGGGCGCAGCACCGGCACAGGGCCACGGCCGGCTTTCCTTTGACGCACGGCGAAGAGTTCATCAAGGCCCCGCCGCCCAAGCTGGTCAACTCCCGCATGGCGTTCCCACCCGACTGCTGCGCACATGCGCTTCACCACTACCCTAATGGGCTATGCGCTGCGCAAGAACAAGGTAGAACAGGTCGACGCATCCGTATCATCCATGTGTCGGGGACGTCCGGCAGGACACATTCGGCTCTGCCGGGGAACCCGCACCACAACTTCCGTTCCCCGCTCGCCACATACGGAGGCCGAGGAGCGCACCACAGTCACGATTGGAGCGACCGATGCCCGAGCCCACCACACCCGTCACCGAGTTGACCTCTCAGTACGTCAGTCAGGTGACCAACGATCTCGACAACAATGTCAAGGAACAGGAGCGCATCACCGCTGAAATCGCGGGCCTGCAGGAGCAGTTGGCGGCTCTGGAACACGACCACACCGTGCTGGTGAGCATGCGGCAGGCGCTCGGTGTCGCGTCCCGGCCGAGTGCGCCTGCCACCGCCGACGCCGCTGTGGTGCCCGCCCCACGCACCAAGTCCACCACCGGGTCCGGGACGCGCCGCGCGCCGAAGAAGACGACCGATGAGCGGTCGGAGCGCGAGAAGCAGCCCGCGAAGAAGCCCGCGGCCGACAAGTCTGCGGTGACGAAGCCCGCACCGAAGAAGACGGCTGCGAAGAAGACGGCCGGTCAGACTGCGCAGCCCACTCTCGTCGAACTGGTCCGCCGCCTTCTGGCGGAACAGCAGGAGCCCCGGTCCGCGGCGGAGGTCTCCGAGGCGCTCGGCTCGGCACATCCCGACCGGCAGATCCAGACGAAGGTCATCCGCACCACTCTGGAGAACCTCGTGGCCCGCAACAGCGCGCAGCGCACCAAGCAGGGCTCGTCCGTGTTCTACACCCTCCAGGACGGGGCGGAGCCGACGGCGGCGAACACGGGGGATTCCCGGCCCGAACCGGCCGAGTGAGCCGTGACCACATCGCCCTGCCCTGACCGCGCCTGGGCGCCGGAGGTGTGTCCCGGCCCCCTCGGGACCGGTCCCGGAAGGCGCCGGGGGGGTGTCGCCGAGTCCCGGGCGGGGGCGGGCCCGGGGTGACGGGATCGCCGGTCATCACCGTGTGAAGCCAATTGGGTTGACGAAGCATGCGAGCCGAGCCGGAGCACCGAGACTCATACGCCGCCGGTGGCCCTCTGCCGCGTCTGCTCGAACTCGGCCACCGGATCGCCGCCGGTACGCCAGGGCCATGCGGTGACGATGCCACCGACCGCCTCGAAGACGACACGCGCCTCGGCGCGCCGGTCCGCGGCCGTCAGCGCGTAGGCGAGGACGTTGAGGTCGGCGAGCGCCTTGGCGTGGTGGAGAAATCCCGGCCGCCCCCATGTCTGCGCCGCGCGGTCGAGTGCCTGCGTGGCCATCGCCTGGGACCAGTGGTTGCGCGCGACCAGCGCCTCGAATCCGCCGCGCTCGAGGATGGCGTGGTACTGCAGGACCTGCGCGGTGAGTTCGGTCGCCACGCACGGCGCGTTGGCGGGCATGCGGGCCCGCAGGGTGTCCACGAACTCCAGGACCTGGATGCGGGACCCCGCCTCCTCCGGACTCAGGTAGGCCAGCATGCTCAGGTAGGCCTCGCGGTTCCAGCGATCGCGTGCGAGCACCTCGTTCCACACCCCGAAGACCTGGGACTGGTCCCGGCGGTCGAGCCGTGCCACCGCGAGGAGCGCCACCCAGGGAGTGGGGTCTTCGGGGGCGAGTTCGGCGGCCCGCAGACAGGCCGAGCCGACGCCGTCCGGGTCCTCCAGGTGTCCCTGGGCGCGGGCCTGCGCGATCTGGGTCCAGGCGTGCAGGACGAGCGCGTTCGCACTGCGCGGCTCACGTGTCGCCCAGGCCCGTGGCAGATGCGATCCGGCGAGGTACCCCGCCAGGACGTCCAGGCGGTGCGAGCGGCGGTCCCAGTCGCCCGGGTCCTGCTCCAGGAGGCGGGACATCTGCGCCACACACAGGTCGGTGGTCGCGATGGTGCCGGTCCTGGTGGTCGCCACGAGTGTCTTCAGCAGCCTGCCCAGGTCCTGGTCGTCGAGTTCCGGAGCAAGGCGAGCCCTTTTGCGGCGACTTGAAAGAAATGCCATGGCCGGAGATTAGGGCGGATCGGCGGGCGCACAAGGGCTGGGCCGAGATCGTTATGGTTTACACGAATCAGCAGGCGTCTGTCCGGCCGTCGAAGACCTCCGCGTGCGGTGGTCGCATTGCCTACGTTCCGTACCAGGCCGAGATCCAGCTCCTCCGTCCGCCTCACGCGCCCGCGCTGCTCGCCTTCGAGCGGGAGAACCGGGCCTGCTTCGCCGCGTCCACTCCCCGTCGCGGTGATGACTGCTTCGCCCGGTTCGACGAGCGGCACCGTGCCCTGCTCGCCGAGCAGGCGGCCGGGGTCTGCCTCTTCCGCGCGCTGGTCGGTGCCGAGGGCGAGGTGTGGGGGCGGATCAATCTCGTGGACGTGGCGGACTGCGGCGCCGAGCTCGGGTGTCGGATCGCCCAGCATGCCGCGGGCCGTGGGCTGGCCACCTGGGCCGTGCGCGAGATCTGCGGCCCTGCCGCGTGTCGTCACGGGTGGCCGTGCCGCGTGCCGCGACCACCCTCGACAACGCGGCATCGCGTGCCGCCCTGACCCGTTCGGGATTCGCCGTCGTCGGTGAGACACAGCTCTCCGGCCGCCCCGGTCTGTCATATCCGCGCAGCCTTGCGGATCTCACCGGCACGATGAGGACGCAGGGGGCAGAGCCATAAGGACGATGACCGCATTCCGGCGGCCAGGGCCCCGATCAGCGAGGTCCGCCGTGGTTCCCGCACCGGTGCGGGAAGCCCCGGCAGGGTCCACGCCGCGGGCGCCGCCGAGCCGACGAGCCGACGAGCCGACGAGCCGACGAGCCGACGAGCCCAGCCGACTTCACGACGGCCGTCGACGCACCCGACCTCGCCCACGTCACCGGCGGGAACAGGGCCGGCCAGGCTCGCCTCGGCGAAGGTCATGGCATCGAGCGCGTTCGCCCGTGGCAGCCGCTCCCCCGCCGCCACCCGCGGCAGCCGCCCCGTCCAGCCGCCCGACAGCGCGGGACCCGGCAGCCCGGTCAGTACGGCGATCAGGGCGGTGACGGCGAACGGGAGCCGGCCGAGCCCGAGGACGACGGCCGGCGAAGAGATGCCGGTACGCTCCGGTGCGGCGATCGCGGCCGCGACGAACTCACGGTTCTCCTTGGGCTGTCGTGGTGGAGCGACATGGGTGCATGGGCGGCGGGCATGGCGGCACCGGAACAGCGGGGGCACGTGGTGCCGCGCCCCGGACGAAAGGGTATGCGCGATCCGGCCGCGACCGGTACACCGGCTTCCTTCATGTCCGCTCTCCGCTCACCGGTCGTTGTCCACCGGCGCACCGCATGCGAAACGGGACGAACCCATGCAGTGTGGTTACACGGCCGGCAGCACACCCGGGGGGCGTTCCCCTGCGCCCGGCGGACGGACGGTGGCGACCAGCGACGCCGGATACCCCGGCGAAGGGTTCGGCAACGTTCGCCGGATCCGCCGCACCCCGTGACTACGAGGAGAATCCATGTCCGATGTCGTGGGGCCGGTCCGTCCGGTCCTGGAGCCCGCCGCACAGGCCTTCGTGGAGGCCACCGCCAACCCGCCCTACCTCTTCGACCTGCCGCCGGCGGAGGGCCGCAAGGCGCTCGACGAGGTGCAGTCCGGCGAGATCGAGATGCCGGCCGTGGACGAGGAGTGGATCACCGTCTCCGGCGGTCCCACGGGCAGCGTCCGGGCCCGCATCGTCAAACCCGCCGGAACCGAGAAGACCCTCCCCGTGGTCCTGTACATCCATGGCGCCGGCTGGGTCTTCGGCAACGCCCACACCCACGACCGTCTGGTGCGGGAACTGGCGGTCGGCGCGGAGGCCGCCGTGGTCTTCCCCGAGTACGACCTCTCGCCCGAGGCCCGCTACCCGGTCGCCGTCGAGCAGAACCACACGGTCGCCCGGTGGGTCGTCGAGCAGGGTGCCACCAAGAACCTGGACGGCTCGCGGCTGGCCGTGGCCGGTGACTCGGTGGGCGGGAACATGACGGCGGCGCTGACGCTGATGGCCAAGGAACGCGGCGGCCCCGCTCTGGTGCAGCAGGTGCTGTTCTACCCCGTCACCGACGCCAACTTCGACACACCGTCCTACCGGCAGTTCGCCACCGGCTACTCCCTGCGCCGTGACGGCATGCAGTGGTTCTGGGACCAGTACACCACCGACGCCGAGGAGCGCGCGCGCATCACCGCCTCGCCGTTGCGTGCGACCAGCGAGCAGCTCGCGGGTCTGCCGCCGGCACTGGTCGTCACCGGCGAGGCCGACGTCCTGCGCGACGAGGGCGAGGCGTATGCCGACAAGCTCCGCGCGGCCGGCGTCCCGGTCACCGCCGTACGCTTCCAGGGCATCATCCACGACTTCGTGATGCTCAACGCCCTGCGCGACACCCACGCGGCCCGAACCGCGATCGACCTCGCCGCCCGCACCCTCCGCTCGGCCCTCCACACCGCCTGAGGGAAGCGACCGCGCGCCCGCTCCCCGTGGCGGTGCGCCGGCTCGGTGTCGCCGTACTGGCCGGCGGGTCGGCGCTGCGCGCCTGGGGCATGCGCACCCTGGCCCAGTACTACATCGATCACGGCAGCGCTGCTGACGGCCGCCTACGTCTGGCGCATCAGCGCGGAGGGGCGATGGCTCATAGCCGCCTTCGGCCCTGATTACTCGGTGTCCGGAGCCAGGACGTAGCGTCTGGTTCCCTTCGTCTTCTGACGAGGTGTCGTGCCGCGCTCACGCCGGTCGAGCTGTCGCAACCGGCAGGTGTCCCATGCTCCGGCCGCCAGGTCGAGGTCCGTTCGCCGCCAGCGCTCCCCGTGGCTCGCCGGTGAGATGGACGCATGACTTCACAGGCGACCCTTGACGGCAAGAAGGCCCTGGTCACCGGCGGCAGCCGGGGCATCGGTGCGGCGACGGCACTGCGACTGGCGCGGGAGGGCGCCGATGTGGCCGTGACCTATGTGCACGGGAAGGAGGCGGCCGAGGATGTGGTGCGGGCGGTGGAGGCGCTGGGACGGCGGGCGGTCGTCCTGCGCGCGGATGCCGCGGACGGCCAGGAGGCGGCGGGCGCGGTCGGCCGTGCGGCCGAGGCGCTCGGAGGGCTGGACGTCCTCGTGAACAACGCGGCCGTCGGACTGATGCAGCCGCTGGAGAGCCTGTCGCTCGCCGACGTGGACCGGCTGATCTCCGTGAATGTGCGCGGGGCGTTCCTGGCCGCCCAGGCCGCCGCCGCGGTCATGGCGTCCGGCGGGCGGATCATCACCGTCGGCAGCTGCGTCACCCACCACACGCCCGGTCCCGGCGCCACGTTGTACGCGATGAGCAAGTCGGCCGTTGTCGGGCTGACGAAGGCGCTGGCCCGCGAACTGGGCGAGCGCGGGATCACGGCCAACGTCGTGCATCCCGGCCCGATCGACACCGACATGAACCCCGCCGACGGTCCCTTCGCGTCCGGCCAGGCGGCCATGACCGCCCTCGGCCGGTTCGGCACGGCCGAGGAGGTGGCGTCAGCGGTGGCCTACCTGGCCGGGCCGGAGACGGTGTACGTGACGGGTGCGGAGCTTGCCGTGGACGGCGGTTACGCGGCATGAACCAACAGGGCGCACCGCGCTCTCGGCCCGGGGCGGGCGTCCGCCGGCTCCGGCCGCGTACGTCCCGTGCGATCCCTGGGCTCCGCACGGTCCCTGAGGGCTGTGCGATCCGTGAGGTCCTGGTCTTGGCGGTCCG
>NZ_JBFAWF010000028.1:0-113554 GCF_040680195.1 Streptomyces sp. NPDC052109
TAGGCGGCTTGTCACGTCGATTGTGAAAGCCCGAGGCTTAACCTCGGGTCTGCAGTCGATACGGGCTAGCTAGAGTGTGGTAGGGGAGATCGGAAGGGCCTTCGACTGCAGTAGCGGGGACAGGAT
This sequence comes from Streptomyces sp. NPDC052109, assembly GCF_040680195.1. Lineage (NCBI taxonomy): Bacteria > Bacillati > Actinomycetota > Actinomycetes > Kitasatosporales > Streptomycetaceae > Streptomyces > Streptomyces sp. NPDC052109. The sequence continues at coordinate 127 of NZ_JBFAWF010000028.1, forward strand.
TTGAACCTGCGACCTCTGGGTTATGAGCCCAGCGAGCTACCGAGCTGCTCCACCCCGCGCCGTTTGCCTGGTAACAGTACCACGGCGCGGGGCGCTCTTGATCAATTCTTGCTTCCGGTCCCGTTCTTGCCGGCCTTGGCCTGCGCGTCCTCGGCCCGCTTCAGCGCGGCCTTCAGATCCTTCTGGGCCTTGTCGTACGCGGTCCAGTCCGGGCCGTTCGGCGACTGCAGGGCCTTCTGTCCGGCGTCGAACGCCTTCTGGGCGTCGCCCAGGGCCTGTTGGACGGTCGGGTTGCCGGACGGCGGCGGGCTCGTGGTGCCGGTAGCCGGCGGTGTGCTGGTCGAACCCGCAACGCCGAACACCTTGTTGAGCGCCTCGTCGAGGGTGTCCTCGAAGGCCGGCTTGCCGTTGTAGGTGACCAGCACCTTGCCCAGCAACGGGTACTTCAGCTTGTTACCGCCGAGGACGTAGACCGGCTCCACATACAGCAGTCCGCCGTCCAGCGGCACGGTCAGCAGATTGCCGTACTCGACCTTGGAATGTCCGCGGGTCAGCAGGCTGATCGTCTCCGCGATGTCCGGCCGGGAGTTGAACTGGCTCTGCACCTGTCTCGGGCCGTCGGCCGTCGTGCTGGTCGGCAGCTTCAGGAGTCTGATCTTGCCGTAGTCGCTGGTTCCCGGGTCGGAGTCGACCGCCATGAACGCGGCGAGGTTGTCCCGTCCGTTCGGCGTGAACGTCGTCGTCAGCGAGAACGCCCGCTCGCTCTGGTCCGGCATCTTCATGCTCAGGTAGTACGGCGGCACCGCGCTGCCCGAGTCGTTGGTCGGGTCGTCGGGCACCTGCCAGACCTCGCTGCCGGTGAGGAACGTCTGCGCGTCCGTCACGTGGTAGCGGGTGAGCAGCTCGCGCTGGACCTTGAACAGGTCCTGCGGATAGCGCAGATGGGCCAGCAGGTCCCTGGAGATGGCGCTCTTCGGCCGCACCGTGCCCGGGAACGCCTTCATCCAGGTCTTCAGCACCGGGTCCTGGGTGTCCCACTGGTACAGCCTGACCTCGCCGGTGTAGGCGTCGACGGTCGCCTTCACCGAGTTGCGGATGTAGTTGACCTGGTTCTGCTGGGCCACCACCGCGCGGGTGTTGTTGGCGGCGGTCAGCGAGTCGGCCGTCGTATCGCCGAGGGTCGTGCGGGAGGAGTACGGGTAGCCGTTCGACGTCGTGTACGCGTCGACGATCCATTGGATGTGGCCGTCCACGACCGCCGGGTAGGTGTCCCCGTCGATGGTCAGCCAGGGGGCGACCGCCTCCACGCGCTCCTTGGGCGTGCGGTTGTACAGAATCCGCGAGCCCTTGCCGATCGCGCCGGAGTAGAGGATCTGCGGCTCGTTGAACGCCACCGCGTACGCGGCCCGGTTGATCGGGTTGTCGAGGTTGACGCCGCTCTTGCCGGTGTAGCTGGTGGTCTTCTCGTCGCCGTTGTCCGCCGAGTAGTCGACCTCCTTCTGCGGTCCGCCGACGATCGAGTAGGTGGTGGTCTTCTCGCCGTAGTAGACGCGCTGCTGGTACGTGCCGAGGTCGCCCTTGGACGGCAGGCCGGACTCGTTGAAGACCGGCTGGCCCCGGTCGTCGGCCTCGGTGCCCTTGGCGGCGACCACGCCGTAACCGTGCGTGTAGCGGAAGTGGTCGTTGATCCAGTTGTTGCTCGGGACGCCGTCCAGGTTCAGCTCGCGCAGCCCGATGACCGTGTCCTGCTCCTTGGTGTCCGCGCCGTCCTTCGCGGGGTACCGGTCGACGTCCAGGTTGGTCGGGAAGGCGTAGTACTTCTTCATCTGCTGCGCCTGCTGGAACGTCGGCGACACGATGTTCGGGTCCATGATGCGGATGCTCGCCGCGTCGTCCGCGTCGTTGCGCAGCTTGGCCTTGTCCGAGGTCGTGGGCTTGCCGTCGTACTCGGTGACCTTGGTGGCGTCGATGCCGTACGCCTCACGGGTCGCCGTGAGGTTCTTCTGGACGTACGGCGCCTCCTTGGCCTGCTCGTTGGGCTGGACCTGGAACTTCTGCACGATCGCGGGGTACAGGCCGCCGATGAGGATCGCCGACAGGACCATCAGGCCGAAGCCGATGACCGGCAGCTGCCAGGTGCGCCGCCACAGCGTGGCGAAGAACAGCAGTGCGCAGATGACGGCGATGCAGAACAGGATCGTCTTCGCCGGCAGATAGGCGTTGGCGTCCGTGTACCGCAGGCCGGTCCAGTTGCCGGTCGCCTTGAAGTCGCTGGACTTGACGGCCAGTCCGTACCGGTCGAGCCAGTAGGCGACCGCCTTCAGCGCGACGAAGATGCCGAGCAGCACCGACAGGTGCCCGGTCGCGGCGCCGGTGGCCCGCGCGCCGGGGCTGGTGACGCGCAGCCCGCCGTACAGGTAGTGCGTGAGCGCGGCGGCGATCAGGCAGAGGATGGCGGCGGCGAAGCCGAAGCCCAGCAGGAAGCGGTACCAGGGCAGATCGAAGGCGTAGAAGGAGACGTCGAGGTGGAACTGGGGGTCCTTCTGGTGGAAGGGCACGCCGTTGACCCACATGAGCCAGGTCCGCCACTGGCCGGCCGCCGAGGCGCCGGCGATCAGCCCGACGAGCGCGGTGACCGCGAGCAGCAGCCACTTCTTGTACGGCGCGATGCCCATCCGGTAGCGGTCGAGGCTCTGCTGCTCCATGGACATGGCGCTCAGCGGGGGCCGCAGGCGGTGCGCCAGCCAGATGTTGACCCCGACCGCGACCGCCATCAGCACACCGAAGACGAAGAAGAGACCGATCTTGGTCCACAGCGTCGTCGTGAACACGGAGGAGTAGTGCACCGACCGGTACCAGAGCCAGTCCGTCCAGAAGCCCGCGAACATGGTGAACGCCATGCCGAGCACGGCCAGGACGCCCAGTGTCATCAGCAGGGTCCGGACACCCCGGGTCGGGCGGCCCGCTCTGATCCGTGGCCCCGTCGGGCCTCCGCCGCGGTCCGGCATCTGGAAAGCCAAGGTGCGCACCTCGAAGTTCGCTGTCGATCCGTCAGGCCCTCGTGTTCGCGGACCCTCCGTGGCCCCCCGTGATCGCGGACCCACACCTATGCAACTTACTCACGGTTTGCTCGGTTCCCGATTCGGGTGGGTAACGAGGCAGGATTGTGACCATGTCCAACACTCCCATGGCAGCGAGCCCGCTCACCCGGGCCGTACTCGAGATCGACGAGTACGTCTCCGGCCTCGGCTGGGACCAGCCCGCTCGCCTCTTCGCCCTTGTCGACACCGCACGGCTGCGGTCTCAGGAACCCGCGCTCGCGGCCCAGCTGGGCCTTGAGGACGGGTCCGAGTCCGCCGGTCTCACGCCTATCGAGCAGGACGAGATCCCGACCGGCAAGCCGCTGGACGAGTTCCTCGGCACCATCGCCTGGCCCGACGCGGTGGCCGGCTGCGCGCTCTCGGTGGAGCGCCTGATGCTGCCGCCGTCCGCCGAGGCGCAGGTCCCGCAGAACCTCGGCGAGGCGAAGCTGGCCAAGTGGGTCGCCGAGCACCCCGAGCGTCAGGAGGTGCGCATGACGGTCGCGGTGCTGCGCGACGGCGGCCGCGAGTCGGCGCTGCGGCTGCGTGAGAAGGACTCTCCGACGGAGGTCCTGACCGGCCCGGACCTGGTCCCCGGTCTTGCGCAGGCCCTTGCCGCGACGTTCGAGGACTGACGTACCGACGGAGCGGCGGTGGGGCGCCCCTTGTGCTCATCGGGCGCCCCAGGCGTGTCACGCGCGCGTGCCGCTCAGCCCTTGGTGGTGCACTTGGGCAGTGCCGCGGTGTTCCCGGTGCGGATGTCCTTCAGCGCGCCGAGCGCGTCCCCGATCGTCCTGACCTTCACCAGCCTGAGCCCGCTCGGGGTGTCCTTGGCGGCGGCCGCGCAGTTGTCGGCCGGCGTCAGGAAGTACTGGGCTCCCTTCTCCCGCGCTCCGACGGTCTTCATCTCGACGCCGCCGATCGGCCCGACCGTGCCGTTGTCGTCGATGGTGCCCGTGCCGGCGACGAACTTGCCGCCGGTCAGGCTGCCCGGGGTCAGCTTGTCGTAGATGCCGAGCGAGAACATCAGACCCGCGCTGGGCCCGCCGACGTCGGCGAGCTTGATGTCGATGCTGAACGGGAAGGTGTGGTCGGTCCCGGCGGAGATCCCGACGATGGCCCTCTTGGCGCCGCTGTCGTCGGAGGTGGCCGTGGTGAGGGTGACGTCCTGGGTCTTCGTCGCCGTCCCGTGGGCCTTCTCGGCGGCGGCCTGCTCCTTGGCGGGGACGACGGTGAAGACGACCTTCTGACCGGGCTTGTGCCTGGTGACGAACTTGGCGACGTCGGAGGGCTGCTTCACGGCCGTGCCGTCGACGGCCTTGATCACGTCACCGGCGTGCAGCCTGCCCTGGGCGGGCGAGCCCTTGACCACGGTGGAGACGATCACCCAGGACCTGACCGGGATGCCCAGCTCCTTCAGGGCGGCGACCTTGGCGCTCTCCTGGGACTGGCTGAACTCCTCGGCGTTCTGCTGCGTGGACTGCTCCTCGGTCGTGCCTTCCGGGTAGAGCGTGTCGTGCGGGACGACCTTGGTGTCGTGGTCCAGCCAGCCGTAGACGGCCTCCACCAGGTTCATGCGGAAGTCCGCGCTGGTCACCCGGACGGTCGTCATGTTCAGGTTGCCGTCGGTCGGATACGTCTTGTGCCCGGAGATCTGCAGCACCGGCTCGCCGTCGTGGTCGCCCAGTGTGTTCACGGTCGGGCCGGGAGACATCTCCGAGTACGGCACGGGGATGAGCACTCCCGCGCACAGGAGCGCGATCAGCATCAGGGTCGAGGCGAGCATCGTCGCGGTGCGGCGTGGCATGCCACGACAGTACGGGACGCCTCTGTCAGCGCACCGTCAGGGCACCCCCGTCACGCGCCGCCGGCACCCGTGTGGGACTTCTCCATGGCCTCGCGGAACCGGGCATACCCGTCCAGCTCGGGGCCGTCGCCCCGCGCCTTACGAGTCCGGTTGGCCCAACTGCCCCAGAGCCCTCCGCCGATCGCGGCCAAGAGCGGAATCAGCAGCCAGACAAGCGCCCCCATGCCGACCTCCCAACGCCATGAGCGTCCGCAACTGACTGATGAGCAGATTAACCATCCGCACCGACAACGCTCACGCGAGGGGGCCGGTTACGCAACTTGAGCGGCGGAAGTACTCCAAGTGACGGAACTCAGCAGGCCCCCACCCATTCTTCCGTACCATCGGAGAACTTCTGGTGTTTCCAGATCGGCACCTCGTGCTTGAGGTCGTCGATCAGCTTGCGGCAGGCGTCGAAGGCCTCGGCCCGATGAGGGCACGCCACAGCGACGACCACGGCGAGGTCCCCGACCCCGAGGTCCCCCACCCGGTGCACGGCGGCCAGCGCCCGCACCGGATACCCGGCCACCACCTTCTCGGCGATCCGCCGCATCTCGGCCTCGGCGCTGGGGTGGCAGGAGTAGCCCAGCGCGTCCACGTCGGCGCCTCCGTCGTGGTTGCGCACGGTCCCCACGAACAGCGCGATTCCTCCGGCCGCGGCGTCCCCGACGGCCTGGAACACCTCGTCCACGGAGAGCGGGGTCTCCCGGACACCGATCAGTTTGATGGGGTCCTGCGCCGCCTGCTCACCGGGGTGCTCGTTCGCGTGTGCCATGCCCCCATCGTGCCGCACGCCCGTGACAGCGGGGAATACGAGATTCACCAGGCACGCGCGCGTGCGCCTTTGGAGTGTCCTACGACGTGGCTGCGCCCAGCGGCGCCCTCACACGCGCCGCCGGGCCTTGCGGGCCCGCCGTACGACGGCAGCCGCGCCCAGCAGAGCGACCGTCGCTCCGGCGGCGCCCGCGGCCGTCGCGTCCTTGCGCCCCAGCCGCCGCCCGGCCACGGTGTGCCGCCCGGAGACCTCCTCCAGCAGTTCCGCGAGCACCTCCTCGTTGGTCCACCGCGGCCGCCACCCGGCGTCGTGCAACCGGCTCCCGCTGATCACCCACGGGTACATCGTGTAGGCGAGATCGCCGGCCGGGGACGGCGTGAGCCCGATCCGGTGCAGCCGGGCCGCCGCGCCCAGCGCGACCGCCGACGGCAGCTCCATACGCCGGATCCCGCTCAGCTCCTCGACCTCCTCCTGCTCCAGCCACCCGTCGCAGCCGACGGCCAGCTCCCCGTCGACCTTCTCCAGCACGGTGTACTCCAGAGCGCTGCACAGGTCCTCGACGTGGCAGAACTGCCACGCGGGCCGCGACCCGGCGACGACGAGCAGCCGCGGCGACTCGAAGTACCGGGTCAGCGCGGTGTCCGTGCCTCCGACCAGCACGGCGGGCCGTACGACGGTGACGTTCAGCCCCGGATGCGCCCGCGGCGCGCGCCGTGCGAGCCGCTCGATCTCCAGCAGGTCGCCGACCCCGGTGGCCTCGGCGGTCGCACGCAACTCGGCGTCCTCCGAAAGAGGCAGCTCGTTGTCGGGCAGCGCGCCGTACACCATCGCCGAGGTACAGAGCACGACCCGGTGCACCCCGGCCGCCGCAGCGGCCGTGAGGACGGTCTGCGTCCCCCGGACGTTGTAAGCGGTGCGAGCCGCCGGATCGGTCTCCAGATCGAGGTCCAGCGCGAGATGGACGACCACGTCGGCACCCCGCAGCTTGTCCGCGATGGCGGGGTCGCGCACGTCGAGGATGTGCCACTGCGCCCCGGCGCACTCCCCGCGCCGCTCGTCGATGGCGACGACCTGCTTGATCTCCTCGGAGGCGGCGAGCCGCTCGGTGAGCAGGGCGCCGACCCCGGTGGCGGCGCCGGTGACCGCTACGACGGGGCCGCGCACGGCGGGAGAGGTTGCGGGGTTTCGCGCTGCGCGAACCTGCGGATCTGGGGAACTCACCGGGCGTCTCCAGCGGTTGTCTTCAATACGAGCGCGAGTGACGCGTACGTACCAGGTGCATCCATCCTGCCGCAGCCCTTCCGTGGGCGAAGCACCGAGGCCCGATCGGTTCCGGGTGTCTACGCTGGGTGGTGTTGTCGGGCAGCCGCGCCGCCGGAGAGAACCGGCGGCCTTACCAGCCGAGGAATCCCGTGAGTGACACCCCATTCGGTTTCGGCCTTCCGCCGGAGGAGCCGGAGGACGGCGACGAGGGCAAGAAGAAGGACCAGCAGAGCGGTGGTGGGCAGGGACCGGCCAACCCGTTCGGCTTCGGCGGCCTGCCCGGAGCCGGGGGCTTTGACGGCCCCGGCGCCGACAATCCGCTCGCAGCCATGTTCGGGTCCCTGAACCCCACCGATCTGGGCGCCGCGTTCCAGCAGCTGGGCCAGATGCTCTCCTACGAGGGCGGTCCGGTGAACTGGGACATGGCCAAGCAGATCGCCCGCCAGACGGTCGCCCAGGGCACCCCGGACGGCACGAAGGACGCCAGCGTGGGCCCGGCCGAGCGCAAGGCGGTCGAGGAGGCCGTCCGGCTGGCCGACCTGTGGCTGGACGACGTGACGTCCCTGCCGTCGGGTTCGGCCTCGGCGGTGGCCTGGTCCCGCGCGGAGTGGGTCGAGGCGACCCTGCCCGCCTGGCAGGAGCTGGTCGACCCGGTCGCCGAGCGGGTCGGCGCGGCCATGGGCGACGTCCTGCCGGAGGAGATGCAGGCCATGGCGGGCCCGCTGATCGGCATGATGCGCTCCATGGGCGGCGCGATGTTCGGCACGCAGATCGGGCAGGCCGTGGGCGTGCTCGCGGGCGAGGTCGTCGGCTCGACGGACATCGGCCTGCCGCTCGGCCCGGCCGGCAAGGCCGCGCTGCTCCCGGCCAACGTGGAGGCGTTCGGCAAGGACCTCGGCGTGTCGCAGGAGGAGGTGCGGCTGTATCTGGCCCTGCGCGAGGCGGCCCACCAGCGCCTGTTCGCGCATGTGCCGTGGCTGCGCTCGCACCTTTTCGGCGCGGTCGACGGGTACGCGCGCGGCATCAAGGTCGACACGGCCAAGCTGGAGGACGTGGTCGGCCAGTTCGACCCGCAGAACCCCGAGCAGCTGCAGGACGCGCTCCAGCAGGGCATGTTCCAGCCAGAGGACACGCCCGAGCAGAAGGCCGCCCTGGCCCGGCTGGAGACCGCTCTGGCGCTCGTCGAGGGCTGGGTGGACGCGGTGGTCCACGCGGCCGCGAAGCCGCGCCTGGCGTCCGCCGACGCCCTGCGGGAGACTCTGCGCCGCCGCCGCGCCACCGGTGGCCCCGCCGAGCAGACCTTCGCCACGCTGATCGGCCTGGAGCTGCGCCCGCGCCGGCTGCGCGACGCCTCCCGCCTGTGGGCCTCGCTCACGGACGCGCGCGGGGTCGACGGCCGGGACGGCCTGTGGGCCCACCCGGACATGCTGCCGACCGCGACCGACCTGGACGACCCGGACGGCTTCGTGCACCGCGAGCAGCTGGACTTCTCCGAGCTGGACAAGATGCTGGGCGAGGCGGCACACGGCGGCTCCCAGGGCAAGCCCGACCTGCACAAGAAGGGCGACGACACCGAGGGCGACGACACCGAGTGAGCCTGTACGACGACGCGGTCCTCGTGCTGAAGGAGTACGAGGGCCAGGACGAGCTGCGCCAGGCCTACCTGGACCATCTGGCCGCCCATGCGGACGGCATGTGGAAGGCCTGCCGGGCGGGCCATGTCACGGCGAGTGCCCTGGTGGTCGATCCTGAGCGCGGCCGGGTGCTGCTCACCCTGCACAAGAAGCTGCGGATGTGGCTGCAGATGGGCGGCCACTGCGAGCCGGGCGACGCCTCGCTCGCGGCGGCGGCCCTGCGCGAGGCCACCGAGGAGTCCGGCGTCCCCGGGCTGGCCCTGCTGCCCGGCGGCCCGGTGCGCCTGGACCGGCATCCCATCCCGGCGCCGTGCCACTGGCACTACGACGTCCAGTACGCGGCCCTGGCCCCGGCCGGCGCCGAGCAGGTGATCAGCGACGAGTCACTGGACCTGCGCTGGTTCGCCTACGACGAGGTGGCGGACGTGGCCGACGAGTCGGTCGTACGCCTGCTGGAGGCGACCCGCGGGCGTCTGTGAACCCGAGGCACGAGTAAGGGGCGCTCGCCAAGGAGGAGCGCCCCTTACGTCTGCTTACCGGACGCTCGACTAGCTCCAAACGTTCCCCTGGTTCTGCCCGCGCGCCCCGTGCTGGCCCATGCCGAACTGGGCGGCGAGGCCCTGCCCGATCACCGCGTTCTGCGGCGGCAGCAGCTCGCTCGGCTGGACCAGCGCGAATCCGGAACCCATGAAGCTCAGCTCCCAGCCCTCACCGGTGTTGCCGCGCCGGCGCCACACCCCGGAGGAGTGCGTCTGGGCCTGCATCTGCACGCGCAGCCCCGTGGACCATGCGACGATCGCGTCCGCGTCGCAGTTGACGTACCTGTCGGGTGTGACCTGCATCAGCAGCGGCGCCCCCGAGGTCATCAGGGCGACCCGGCCGCGCCCGGTGATGTTGAGCTGGTACTTCCCGGAACCGGAGATGCCGTAGAGGCTGTCGACGGCGATGACCTCGTAGTGCAGCGAGGAGTCCATGGCGAGGACGTAGGAGCTGTCGACGGTCAGCCCGTCCTGCTCGACGTCCATGATGTGCACGTGCTGGGCGAGGTTGGCGAGGTACACCGTGCCCTGCCCGTGACAGCGCATCAGGTCCAGGCCCTCGCCGGTGTACGCACGCGCGCGTGCCTGGTTGTTGCTGCGGTACTCGGCGTCGAACTCGACCAGCCCCTGGTAGGCGACCATGGTGCCCTTGCGGGCGAGGATGTCGTCGTGGCCCTCCAGGGTGACGCGGAGCAGCTGCGAGTTCTGCAGGCTCCAGCGCTCCTGGGTCTGGAGGTCGTTGTGCGCGAAAAGCGGGCTCTGCATGGTTTTCTGGCTCCCCCTCAGCCCCGGACCCGGATGCGGTCGGTGCTGTCCTCGCTGGGCTGGACGACGACGATGCCCTGACCGGAGAAGGCCATCTGGTAGGCCTCGCCGCTGCCCCGGCCGATCAGCGACTGCGCCTTGAAGCTGCGCTTGCCCTTCACCTTCAGGTTCGGCGACCAGGCGACGAGCGCGTCCGGGTCGACGTACGTCTCGTCCTCGCCTCCGCCGCAGTCGACCACGATCGGCTCGCCCCGGGAGGTCAGCGCGACCCAGCCCTGCCCGGAGATCCGCGTGTTCCACAGGCCCTGCCCGGCGAACTTGGCGAGCCCCTTGACCCGTTCCACGCCCCAGCTGAGGTGGGCGTCGAAGGCGAGCAGGTTGGTGGCGTTGACGGAGATGCCGTCCCCGTTGAGGTTGATGACGACGACGTTGGCGCCGTAGTCGGCCAGGTAGAGCAGCCCGTCGCCGGAGCACTTCATCAGCGGCGCGCCCTCGCCGGTGATCCAGTCGCGGGCGATCTGGCGGACGGCGGGCGGGTTGGGCTCGTACGTGACGAACCCTTCGTAGGCGACCATCGACCCCACGCGCGCGAGGAGGTCGTTCCCGGTCTGCATGGCGACCTTCAGCATGTGCTGGCCGTGGTTCTCCATGCGGGCGGTGACGGGTGCGGGAGCGAAGCCCGCGAGCGGCTGGTTCATGACGGGCTCCCTCAGACCTCGTACGGCTGAACGACGATGAAGTTGCCGGGTGCGCCCCGGAACTGGAGATTGACGCTCTCGCCGGTGTCGCCCGGGTAGGCGTTGCGGCGCATGCGGACCTGGCTGGAGACGATCACCTGGGAGGCGGCGGACCAGGCGACGACGGCGTTGCAGTCGGCGAAGGTGGTCGGCGTGACCGGCAGGACCACGGGCGTGCCGTGCGTCTTGACCACGATCGTGCCGGTGCCCTGGAACTGCATGGTGAACAGCGCGCCGCCCGGAATGCCGTGGCCCTCGATGCGGCGGACCTCGTACTGCAGGCTCTCGTCGAAGGCGAGGACGTTCTCCGCGGACACGCAGATCGCGTCGCCCTGCAGCTCCACGGGGTGCACGTGGGTGGAGTTCTCGGCGAGGAACACCTGGCCGTTGCCGGTGCAGCGCATCAGCTGCATCTCCTGGCCGGTGGCGTTGCCGACGATCCGCCCGGCGAACCCTGCGCCCTTGTAGCTGAAGTCGACCTTGCCCTGGTAGAGCACCATGCTGCCCTGCTTGGCCAGCACCGGCTGCCCGCCGATGCCGAGGTCGACGCGGATGAGCTTCTTGTTCTGCTGGGTCCAGCGCTGCCCGGTCGGCGTCTCCTTGTACATCTGCAGCGCGGCCGTCACACCGGCACCGCCCTGCGGGGCGCCCTGCGGCGCTCCGTAGCCGCCGGGCTGCCCGGGGACCTGCCCGTAGCCCGGGGGCATGGGCGCGGCGGGCTGGCCGCCGTACGAGGGCGGCTGCGGGCCGTAGCCCGGGGGCATCGGCGCGGTGGGCTGACCACCGAAGGACGGCTGCTGGGGCGGCTGGCCGTAGGGCTGCTGCGGCCGGCCGTACGGCGCGGGGGCCGGGGCCGGCGGCGGGACGGTGCCGCCGGCGGGCGGGGTCAGGGGGGCGATGACCGTCGGCGCACCGTGCACGTCGGGCGCGGGCGCCGGCGCCGGGGGCGGGGTGTGGCCGGGCGGCGGCGTGAGGCCCTGTGGCGGCGTGCCACCGGCGGGCGGCGCGAAGCTCTGGGCGGCGGGCTGCGGCGCGGGGGCCGGAGCAGGTGCCGGGGCGGGCGCGGGCGGGGCGGCGAACGCGGGCGGGGTCGCGGCCTGCGGGGGCGGGGCGAAGGCGGGAGCGGCGCCGGTCTGCGGTGGCTGCGGGGCGGCGGGCGCCTCCTCCTCCAGCACCTCGCCGCCGAAGTTCTTCAGCAGCGCCTCCAGACCGCCGTCGAAGCCCTGTCCCACCGCGGCGAACCGCCAGCCGTCCTTGAAGTAGAAGTCACCGAGCATCACGGCCCGTTCGGTGGAGAACTCCGCGCCGTTGAAGGAGTACCGCGCGACCTCCTCGCCGCCCGCCACGATACGCAGATAGCCGGGGGCGACCTGCGACATCTGGCCGGTGCCGTCGATGGTCGCCGTGAAGGACAGCTTGCGGATGTGCGCCGGGACGCGGTCCAGCGTGACCCGGAACGACTCGGTGTCGCCCGCCTGGGCACCCAGCAGCTGGATGGACTCCTCCGGGGACTTCGGCTGGTTGAAGAAGACGAAGTACCGGTCGTCCGAGAGGCGCTCGTCGGCGTCCAGACCGAAGCAGCTGATGTCGAAGGTCAGTCCGGGGGCGGAGATCTGCACGCCTACGTACAGATCCGTGCCCGCCGTGAGGTCACTGATCCTGGCCTTGTGGCCGCGTTGGAATTCCCTGGCCATGCGTTACGACCGTCCCCCATCCCGAATGTGAGTGCGTCGCGCCAGGCTAACGGCAAAGTCCGAGACCGGACGCTGCCGGTACAGACCCGGTACACAACCGCGCCCGGAGGCGGACGGAGGACGCCCGGCTCACTCGCCGCGCGCCCCGGGCACGTGCGGCAGCCGTTCCGCGGCGACCACGCCTTCGAGGTAGCCGCGAGCCCGCTCGGTGCGCGGGTACGGGTCCAGCAGCCGCCAGAAGTCGGGCCCGTGACCGGGCACGAGCAGATGTGCCAGCTCATGGCAGAGCACGTAGTCGACGACGTATTCCGGCATGCCCTGCAGCCGGTGCGAGAGCCGGATGCTGCCCTCGGCCGGGGTGCACGAACCCCAGCGCGTGTTCTGGTTGGTGACCCAGCGCACGGAGGCGGCCCGCGCCCGGCCGTCGAAGTACTGGGCAGACAGCCGCTCGGCACGCTCGGCCAGTTCGGCGTCGCCGAGCACCCGCTTGCTCTCCTGGGCGGCGAGTTTGTCGAGCATGACGGTGATCCAGCGCTGTTCCTCCGCCTTCGACATCCGGGCGGGGATCAGTACGACGGTGCGATCGCCCTCGCGGTACGCGGAGACCGTCCGGCGGCGCCGGGAACTCCTGCGGACCTCGATCGCGCTCGCCCCCGAGCCGCCGGGCGGCTGGCTCGTCGTGCTGCGCTGTGGCATTCGGGCGCGGTGCAGGGGGTCGGCGGGCACGCCCCGACGTTACCCGCTGGGCATGGCCGAAGTCCCGGCTCCGGAACGGTTCCGTGCCGATCCCCCACCATGCGTTTGATTCCTATGATTCCTACGACTGATCCGCACATCCGGTTTACCCGGCTCCGGGTGTCCGGCTTTGCCGGACTTCGCCCCGCCGGTTCGGTCGTTTTCATCCGATCGGCTCGCCGAGCTTCACTCGATCGGTTCATATGACAAACATCCCCACCCTGTGGACAACTCTCGGCGTCCGGCAGACGGACGCGGCATGCTGGCAGGTGTCGGCGGAGCGTGACCGGCTCCACCGGCACCTAGCCGTCACGAGTTGTTTTCAACGGATACGGGGGGTCAGTCATGCATCCGATGCTCAAGCCCGCGCTGCGGCGCGGCTGGCGTGATCGCGACACCGTGCAGTTCGGGATGACCCCGGCGCACGCGCTGACGCTGGGGCCGGTGGATCCGGCGACGCACGCCCTCCTGGACCTGCTCAACGGCACGCGCGGCCTGCCGCTGCTGCGCGAGGAGGGCCGCCGCATCGACCTCCCGGCCGAACATGTCGACACCCTGCTGGAGCGGCTGACCCACGTCGGCCTGGTCGACGACGCACGCGGCGGCGGACCGGCCGCGGACGCGCTGCGTGGGAAGGGGGACGTCCTGCAGCGGCTGCGCCCCGACCTCGCCGCACTGTCCCTGACCACGGCCGAGCCGGGCGGTGCGCTCGCCCGGCTCGCCGCCCGCCGTGCGCTGCGCGTGCAGGTGCGCGGCGCGGGACGGGTCGGCGCCGTGCTGGCGTCGGTGCTGGCGGGCGCCGGAGTCGGGGAGATCGACGTGCGCGACACGGGGCCCGTGGAGCCGTGGGACGTGGCACCGGGCGGCCTGCCCGCGGAGTCGGTCGGCGAGCGCCGTGACGCGGCGGCGCGGGCCGCCGTCCGCCGGGCGGCACCCGACCGCCCACCGCGCCACGCACACTCCCCCGGCACCGGCGGCAACGGCCCGGGGCTCACCCTGGTGGTCCTCACGCCCCGGGACGACGTCGCCGTGCACACACCCGACCCGGCGGCCGCCGAGCCGCTCATGGCCTCCGGAACGCCACATCTGTACGCCGGGGTCGTCGAGGGCACCGGTGTCGTCGGCCCGCTCGTGCTGCCGGGCGAGTCGGGCTGCGCCCGCTGCCTGCACCTCGGCCGCACGGACCGGGATCCGGCCTGGCCCCGGCTGACCGCCCAGTGGCGGTGCCCCAGGGCCCACCGGGTCGGCGCCTGCGATCTGACGCTGGCCACGGCGGTCGCCGGACTCGCCGCGGCACACGCGCTGGCCTTCCTCGACGGGGGGTCGCCGTCCGCCACGGGCACCCGCTGGGAGGTCTCCCTGCCCGGTCTGGACTGGCAGGCCCGACCGGTCCCGGCGCATCCGGCATGCGGGTGCGGCGCGACGGAGAGAGGTAAGAAGGGGGAGCACTCCTCAACCGGCGGCGCACCGCGCGCGACAATGGCGGTGCAACGGCCGTCGACGGAGCCACGACGCATGACAGGCGCGGCACGGCCGACTGGGACTTGGAGGGCGCATGTCTGATCTTCCCCGCAAGGCGGTCACCCGTACCGCCAAGCTCGCCGCGCTCCCGCTCGGCTTCGCCGGCCGGGCGACCTGGGGGCTGGGCAAGCGGATCGTGGGCGAGTCCGCGGAGATCGTCGGGCGGGAACTCCAACAGCGCACGGCGGAGCAACTGTTCCGGGTACTCGGGGAGCTGAAGGGCGGGGCCATGAAATTCGGGCAGGCCCTGTCCGTCTTCGAGTCCGCGCTGCCCGAGGAGATCGCCGGGCCCTACCGCGCCGCCCTGACCAAGCTCCAGGAGGCGGCGCCGCCGATGCCCACCCGCACGGTGCACACCGTGCTCGAGGACCGGCTGGGTCCGGACTGGCGCGACCTGTTCGAGGAGTTCGAGGACAAGCCGGCCGCCGCGGCCTCGATCGGGCAGGTGCACCGCGCCATGTGGCACGACGGCCGCGAGGTGGCGGTCAAGGTGCAGTACCCGGGCGCCGGCGAGGCGCTCCTTTCCGACCTCGGACAACTGAGCCGCTTCGCTCGTCTCTTGGGGCCGCTGATTCCCGGCATGGACATCAAGCCGCTCATCGCGGAGCTGAAGGACCGCGTCTCCGAGGAGCTGGACTACGGCCTGGAGGCACAGGCCCAGACGGCCCACGCGGAGGAGTTCGCCGACGACCCCGACGTGGTGGTCCCGGCGGTGGTGCACCAGTGCGACCAGGTCCTGGTGACCGAGTGGATCGACGGCATCCCGCTGTCGGAGGTGATCTCGGACGGCACCCAGGAACAGCGCGACCGGGCCGGCCAGCTCCTGGCCCGGTTCCTCTTCTCGGGCCCGGTGCGCACCGGCCTGCTGCACGCCGATCCGCACCCGGGCAACTTCCGGCTGCTGCCGGGCGGCCCGGCCGGAGAGGACGACTGGCGCCTCGGCGTCCTGGACTTCGGCACGGTCGACCGGCTGCCGGGCGGACTGCCATCGCCGATCGGCGTCTCCCTCCGCATGACGCTGGACGGCGATGCCGAGTCGGTGTACGAGATGCTCTGCGCCGAAGGGTTCGTGAAGGAGTCCATAGAGCTGGACCCCGACGCGGTGCTCGACTACCTGCTGCCGATCATCGAACCGGCCCGGGTCGAGGCGTTCACCTTCACCCGCAGCTGGATGCGCAATCAGGCCGCCCGCATCGCCGACCCCCGCTCCCCCGCCTACCAGCTGGGCAAGCGGCTCAACCTGCCGCCGGCCTATCTGCTGATCCACCGGGTGACCCTCAGCACGATCGGCGTCCTGTGCCAGCTGAGTGCCACGGTACGGCTCCGGGATGAACTGGAGGAGTGGCTGCCGGGCTTCGCCGAGGACGTCCTCGACGACGAGCCGAACGAGGAGGAGCCTGCGGCGGAGGGTTGATCTAGGGGGGAGGGGGGAGGGCCCCCGAGAAGGGGCTCACCACCAGGACGAGTCCAGCCTCCCCTCGATCGCCCTCAGATTCTCCCTCGAGCAGGTGTCGCAAAAGTACCGACGGACGCCGTTCTCCATGGAGCAGGTCCAGGTGGCCGGCGGGGGCCCGTCGGCGGGGGTGCCGCAGCGGGCGCACACGAGCGCGCGGCGCTCCGGAGTGGAGCCGCCCTGATCACTTCCTCCGGGAAGACTCGTCACCCGGTGACGATAACTCCGCCGGCGGCGGATCGCCGTGCACAACGCACCGCGGGGGCCGGTCCGTTCGGCCGGACCGGCCCCCGCGCCAAAGACTTCGCCTCCCCGGGCCGGGAGGCCACCGCTTCAGCAGGTGTGATCGTTACTGCATGACCGCCATGGCGAGCGCCCGGCGGGCGCGCAGCGAGGCACGCTCGGCCCGGCGCTGCATCCGCTGGGCGACCACCAGGCGCAGGGCCCGGCGTTCCCGCACGGCGTCATGGAGTCGCTCGTGCATATGCGCACGAGCCAGGGCTTCTTGCATGAGTTGCATCTCTCGGGTCCTGTCCTGGCGCGCTTCGGTGGCGCCGGTGCTGGTGACGTCTGAGGTCGCGGAGCCTGCGGGCTCGCTGGTGGACGGCTTCATCGGGGCCTGCTTCTTGGGGTCGTGCGTGAGGGGGCGATCGATCGTTCCTGCGGTGTTCATGCCGTGACCGGGTTCTTCCGCGGGCGACCACGCGGCCGCTTGCGGGCGACGACGACACCCTGGACGAACAGCTCGCCACCCCAGACGCCCCAGGGCTCACGCCGCTCCTTGGCGCCGGCGAGGCAGGCCTCGATCAGCGGGCAGGTGCGGCAGAGGGACTTGGCGTACTCGACGTCCGCGGGCGACTCGGCGAAGAAGACCTCCGGGTCGTAGGAGCGGCAGGGGACGGGTACGCCGAGGTTCTCGATGGCGTCGTCGAGCGCGGTGAGCGCGGTGAGGGGGATCAAGGTGGAGTCCTCCGTGAGGCCGGGCGGGGGGATCGTTTGCGAAGGCGGTACGGACGGGGCGTGCGCTTCGAGTTGCACGGTTGGTTTTCCTCGTCTGGTCGTTCCGGCCGGTTGACCGGGTGTCGGCTTGGTACCGGGTTCTCTTTTCCCGAGGCCCCCTCGCTCCGTCGTCCCCGTTCGGGGAAAACAGAAGGGCCGCGGATCCCGGATGGGGTTCCGCGGCCCTGAAGGCGCCGGCCTGATCGGATCAGGCTGGATCACTCCAGGGTTTTGGCCCACGGAAGGCCCACATCAGGTGGTGCTGCGTCGTCTGCTTCCGGAATCCGGCACCGGCCGCCGCAAAGGCATAGGCATGCGCCTGTGCCGCTACCGCTTCCAGTGCCTTGGTCGGTCGCTCATTGCTCTCACGGACAGGGAGGCCCGCGAGAGCGAGGGAGGACGCCGGACGGGCGGCACGAATGCCGGACAGACCGGTGCCCTGGTGGGAGGCGCCGAGCATGCACAGGGAGACGGCCGAGCGATCGGTCAGTTTGGCCGTGCTGATGGTGCTGGTGTTGATGCTGATCACTGGACTCGCCTCCTCTCGGCGTCTCATGGGACTGGGGTGAGCCAGTCCGTTCGGATATGCAAGTACATCACGGAGTCGGGGCCTTGGAGAAGGCCGCTGCTTCCGTGCCTAGAACCTATGGGGATTGCCGGGGCATGCGCAAACTATTTTTCCGACGAGTTCGCATCAGTCGTTCTCGTCGACTTCCCCGACGTCGTGGCCTGCGCAGATGGCCAGAACGTCGGTTCCGTAGCTGCGCAGCTTGCGGCTGAGGACGCCGGGGATGCGGGAGAGCTCGGCGGGGCTCTCCGGCCGGGCTTCGGCGATGGCCATGAGGGTGCGGTCGGTGAAGACGCAGAAGTCCGGCTGCCCGCTGCACGTGGCCTGGACCGACCGCCACTCCCGCAGTCGTTCGTAGAGCCCTTCGTCCATGTCCGAGGGGCAGTCCTCGCAGCGCATCAGCTTCATCTCGCCCGCTTCGGTGAGCGTGCGGCCGCAGACCCGGCAGCGGGCGGGGGTGCGCGTGGCGCGCCGGGGAGTGACGGCGGTGCCCGCGGCCGTCCCCTGCTCGACGCCTCCGGTGCCGCCGGTGCCGCGGTGGCCGACGGTGGCGGTGGTGCCGGGACGCAGTCCGTCGAGGAAGCGGCTCGGACGGCGGTTCGGGCGGCCGCCCGGGGAGCGGGACAGGGCCCAGGAAACGTGGAGCCGTTCCCGCGCACGGGTGACGCCGACGTAGAGCAGCCGGCGTTCCTCCTCGATCTGGTCGTCGGTTCTGGCGTACGTGATGGGCAGCATGCCCTCGGCGACGCCGACCAGGAAGACGACGTCCCACTCCAGGCCCTTGGCGGCGTGCAGGGAGGCGAGGGTGACGCCCTGGACGGTCGGGGCGTGCTGGGCGTTCGCCCGTTCGTCGAGTTCCGCGACGAAGTCGGCGAGGGTGGCGCCGGGTCGTGCGGCGGCGAGGTCCTGGGCGAGGTTGACCAGGGCGGCGAGGGACTCCCAGCGCTCTCTGACGGCGCCGGAGCCGGCCGGTGGCTGGGTGGTCCAGCCCTCTCCGGACAGGACCGCACGCACCTGGGAGGGCAGGTCCACGGCGTCGTCCAGCAGGGAGTCGTTGCCGCCGAAGCGGGCAGCGCCGCGCAGGGCGATGCCGGCCTTGCGCACCTCGGGGCGGTCGAAGAAGCGCTCGGCGCCGCGCAGCTGGTAGGGGACGCCGGCGTCGGCGAGGGCCTGCTCGTAGATCTCGGACTGGGCGTTCGTACGGAACAGGACGGCGATCTCGGCGGCGGGGACGCCAGCGTCGATCAGCTCGCGGATGCGGCGGGCGGCACCTTCGGCCTCGGCGGGCTCGTCGGTGTACTCGGTGTGAACCGGCTCGGGGCCGGGGGCGCGCTGGGAGACCAGTTCCAGCCGGTGGTCGGCGGCGCGGCCGTGGGCCTGGGCGAGCAGGCCGTTGGCAAGGTGGACCACCTGGGGGGTGGAGCGGTAGTCGCGGACGAGTTTGACGACCGTGGCGCCGGGGTGCCGGGTGCGGAAGTCGAGGAGGTGATCGGGGGTTGCTCCGGTGAACGAGTAGATGGTCTGGCTGGCGTCGCCGACCACGCACAGGTTGTCGCGGTCGCCGAGCCACAGCTCCAGCAGCCGCTGCTGCAGGGGGCTGACGTCCTGGTATTCGTCGACGACGAAGTGCTGGTACTGGGCTCGGACCTGGTCGGCGATGTCGTGCCGGTCCTGGAGGATGGCGACGGTGAGCAGCAGGACGTCCTCGAAGTCGATCACGGCGCGGTCGCGTTTGAGGTCTTCGTAGGCCGCGTAGATGTGGGCGATCTCGGCGGGGTCGCGCGGCGCCTCGCGGCCGGCCTTCGCGGCCGCGTACGGATAGTCGGCGGGGATGGTCTGGGTGACCTTGGACCATTCGATCTCGGCGGTGACGTCCCGCAGCTCGCCCCGGTCGAGCCGGGTGCCCAGGCTTGCGGCCGCGTCGGCGACGAGTTGGATCTTGCGGTCGACGAGCCGGGGCATGCCGCCACCGATCGCTTTCGGCCAGAAGTACTGGAGCTGGCGCAGCGCGGCCGAGTGGAAGGTGCGGGCCTGGACACCGTGGGCGCCCAGCTGGCGCAGTCGGCCGCGCATCTCGCCGGCGGCGCGGTTGGTGAAGGTGACGGCGAGCACGCTGGACGGCTGGAGGATGCCTGCGCGCACTCCGTAGGCGATGCGGTGGGTGATCGCCCGGGTCTTGCCCGTGCCCGCTCCGGCCAGGACGCACACCGGGCCGTGCAGGGCGGTGGCCACCGCGCGCTGCTCGGGGTCGAGTCCTTCGAGCACCGCGTCGGCAGAGTCCGGTGCCTGCGGGAAGAGGGTGGAGTGCGTTGCTGCTGTCACACCGCCATGCTGCCAGGTTGCCCGGGACTGCCGTGCCGGTTGTCCACAGGCGGGCACCGATTGTCGTATGAATGCGGCAGGCGTCACAGCCACCTGTGGATACCCCCGGCGGGAATGGCCCGCGGCTCGCGTGCGTTCCCACCCTGGACGACTTCCCGAGCTGCCTGAGGAGCGCGAGAGACATGCAGGGCACTGTGACGATGTACAGCACGACTTGGTGCGGCTACTGCCGGCGGCTGAAGAGCCAGCTGGACCGCGAGGGCATCGTCTACACCGAGATCAACATCGAGCAGGACCCCGAGTCCGCCGTTTTCGTGGAGAAGGCCAATGGCGGAAACCAGACGGTCCCGACCGTGCTCTTCGCGGACGGTACGACGCTGACGAACCCGTCACTCGCCCAGGTGAAGCAGAAGCTCGCCGCGTGAGGCTCCGCGGGTTTCCGCGGTGACGACGGCAAGGGGCGGCCCCTGATCCTTCCTTCAGGGGCCGCCCCGCCGTGTCTTGTCCCAGAGCACGACGTAGCGCCAGACCGGGCGGCGCCGGTGGCGGCAGCAGGCGGTGGGCGGGCCTCGCGGACCTCGCCCCAGCCCATGGACGGGTACTCCGTGGGCATGCCGACCGGGCGGCGCCGGCCGCCACGCGTACCAGGCGGCTCACCGACGGCCCGCTGCCGCTGGTCAACCGGTCCAGCAACGTGTGGTCGTCCGCCGGTCCGGCTCCAGGTGGTCGGCCTCGACGAAGGCGATGTGCGCCATCCGCCGTGCGCGGGCCCGCCGGACCATCTCCGGCGAGCGGTCCTCACCGGTCACGGCCTGCGCCCGGGCCGCGGGCCGGCAGGCCGTCGCCGCAGCCGAGCACAGAGCCGTACGGCAGCCGTCGGGCACGGCGGCCGGTACGGACGTGTGGGGTGGACGTTGCGGTTTCAGTGCGGGTCGCCCGCCACCGGGGAGACCTCAGACGAAGCTGCGCGTCGGCAGCGGCTTGCCGTACCACATCTCGATCAGGCGGGCCGCGATGGAGATGCCGTAGGGCGGCAGCACCTCGCCGGACTCGAAGGCGTCGTGGAGTTCCTCGCGGGAGAACCAGCGGGCCTCATGGATCTCGTCGCCGTCGACGTCGATCTCGGTCGAGGTGGCGCGGGCCATGAAACCGAGCATCAGGCTGGACGGGAAGGGCCAGGGCTGGCTGGCCACGTACTCCACGGGGCCGACGGTGACCCCGACCTCCTCGGACACCTCGCGGCGCACCGCCTGCTCGATGGACTCGCCTGGTTCGACGAAGCCGGCGAGCGTGGAGAAGCGGCCCTCGGGCCAGTGGACCTGGCGGCCCAGCAGGATGCGGTCCTCCGCATCGGTCACGGCCATGATCACGGCAGGGTCGGTGCGCGGGTAGTGCTCGGCGCCGCAGGCCGGGCAGCGGCGGATGTGGCCGGCGGCGGCGATGACCGTGCGTTCGCCGCAGCGGGAGCAGAAGCGGTGGGTGCGCTGCCAGTTCTCCAGCCCGACCGCGTGCACCATGAGCCCGACGTCGCGCGGTGAGAGCAGCAGGCCGGCCTCCCGCAGCCCCGCGGGACGCGCGGACTGGTCGATACGGCCCGGGAGCGCGTCCTTCTGGAGCGCGAAGTAGCTCACTCCGTCCTCGTCGATGCCGAGGAAGTAGCGGTGCGCCTCGGTGAGCGGGGCCTCGAAGGAGGGGGTCATGACGAGCTCGGTCCGGCCGTCCGGCGTCTCGTCGATGAGGACCTGGCCGCCGGAGACCACGAAGCAGCGGGTCGTGGGGTGGCTCCACGCCGCCGCGAGCCAGGCCTCGTCGAGCCGGTGGTGGGCGGCGCGGTCGATGCCGCTCGGCGCGGTGAGCGAGATGGGTCGATCGGCTGTGTCGTCGGTCCAGGTGGTCACGGGTGCTTCCAACTCCCCCAGTGCAGCGGTTCGTTCGACGGGCGGTTCGGCGGGGCGTACGGCGGAGGCACCGGGTCGGGCGCGGGCGGGGCGGGCGGGGCGGTTCCTCCAGTGTGCCCCGCGCGCCGCGCCCTTCCGTACGGCGCCCGCCGGTCAGGTCGTGGGGCGCCAGTGCTCGGCCAGGTCACCCCACAGATAGGCGCTGGTCTCGACGCCCTTGAGGAGAAGGTCCAGCTCGACCTTCTCGTTCGGGGCGTGCCAGCCGTCGGAGGGGACTGAGATGCCCAGGAAGAGCACCGGGGCGCCGAGGACTTCCTGCAGGTCGGCGGCGGGTCCGGAGCCGCCCTCACGGGTGAAGCGGATGGGCTTCTCGAAGGCCCGGCCCATGGCGCGGACCACGGACTGCAGCGCGGGGTGGTCGAGCGGGGTCAGGCACGGGCGCGTGGCCGCGCCGAAGCCGATCTCGTGCCGGATTCCGGCGGGCACCTGTGTCTCGGCCCAAGCCCGCACGGCCTTCTCGATGTGGTCGGGGTCCTGGCCGGCGACCATCCGGAAGGACAGCTTCACCATGGCCGAGGACGGGATGATCGTCTTGCTGCCGGGGCCCTGGTAGCCGCCGCCGATGCCGTTGACCTCGGCGGTCGGGCGGGCCCAGATGCGTTCGAGGGTGCTGTAGCCCGCCTCGCCGTGGGGGGCGCGGGACTTGGCGGTGTCCAGCCAGCGCCGCTCGTCGAAGGGCAGCTCGGCGAACAGCTCGCGCTCGTGGTCGGCCAGCTCCACGATGCCGTCGTAGAAGCCGGGGATCGCCACGCGCGCGTCCTCGTCGTGCAGGGCGGCGACCAGGCGGGCGGCCGCGGTGGCCGGGTTGGGCACGGCGCCGCCGAAGGAACCGGAGTGGATGTCCTGGTCGGGGCCGTACAGCCGGATCTCGCACTCGGCGAGGCCGCGCATGCCCGTGCAGACGGTGGGGGTGTCCTCGGACCACATGCCGGTGTCAGAGACGATCACGGCGTCGGCGGCGAGTCGCCCCGCGTGTTCCTCGACCAGGGCCCGGAAGTGCGGGGAGCCGGACTCCTCCTCGCCCTCGATCAGCAGCTTCAGGTTGACCGCGGGGGCGGTGCGGCCGGTGGCGGCGAGGTGGGCGCGGACGCCGAGTGTGTGGAAGAACACCTGGCCCTTGTCGTCGGCCGCTCCGCGCGCGTGGAGCCGGTTTCCGCGGACGACCGGCTCGAAGGGGTCGCTGTCCCAGCCGTCCTCGCGGGCGGCGGGCTGCACGTCGTGGTGGCCGTAGACGAGCACGGTGGGGGCCTCGGGGTCGCCCGAGGGCCACTCGGCGAAGACGGCGGGGGCACCGGGGGTCGGCCAGACCTCGGCGGTCGGGAAGCCGGTCTCCTTCAGTTTGGCGGCGAGCCAGTCGGCGCTGCGCCGTACGTCGGCCGCGTGGACGGGCTGGGCCGACACGGAGGGGATGCGCAGCCATGCGGCGAGGTCGTCGAGGAAGGCGGCGCGGTGCTGCTCGATGTACGTGCGGACGGCGCTGTCCGGGGTCTGGCTCATGCTCACGAGCCTATCGGCCCGCACCGACAACCTCGGCGGGCGGTTGGTCACACTCAGGTCGTCTCCTGCGCCACTTCGGCGTCTTCCGTGAGGAGGCGTTCCAGTGCGGCCCGGTCCGGCAGGTCCCGCGGCCGTACGACCTCGCCGCTGCGCACGTACAGGAAGGCGGCCGTGACCGCTTCGGGGGGCACGCCCTGCTGCTCGGCCCAGGCCAGCCGGTACACGGCGAGTTGCAGCGGGTCGGCGGTGCGGGTGCGGCTGGTCTTCCAGTCGACGATCTCGTACGTCGCCCCGTCGCCGTCGCCGTGCTTGTAGACGGCGTCGATGCGGCCGCGTACGACGCGGCCGGCGAGGGTGAGCTGGAAGGGGGCCTCGACCCGGTAGGGGGTGCGGCGGGCGTACTCGCTGCGTTCGAAGGCCTCCTTGAGCGCTTCCAGATCGTTCTCGTCGGCGATCTCCGCGTCGGTGCCGGGCAGCTCGTCCGGTTCCAGCAGGGGCAGCGTCAGCTCCTCGAAGCGGGCTTCCACCCATGCGTGGAACCGGGTGCCCCGGCGCGCGGCAGGTTGCGGGGGGCGCGGCATGGGGCGCGCGAGTTCCTGCGCGAGCCCGTCCGGGTCCTCGGCCAGGCGCAGCAGCTGGGAGGCGGTGAGCGTGGCGGGCAGCGGGACGTCGGTGACGGCCCGCCGGGCGCGCAGCAGCTCTCCGGTGAGTGCGTCCAGATCGCGGTCCCAGGAGGCGATGGTGCGGGCCTCCTCGGGGGTGAGATCGCTGGAGCGCTGCGGCTCGGCGGGGCGGTGCTGCGGGGCGGGCGCCTGGTGCGGGACCGTGGGCCGCCGGCCGGCGCGCCCCTCGGCTCGGTCGGTGTCCCGGACATCCCGGTCGGCGGGGTCGTCCGCGAAGGCGGCGTCCGCGTCGTACGGCGGTTCCTCGTCGCCGAAGGGGTCGTCGTCCGGGGGCGGGGGCCAGTCCGGGTCGTCGGGGGCGGCGGGGTCGTGGACGGCCGGCGGCCGGCCGGTGTCCTGGGCGGCGAGGGTGTCCAGGTGGGCGAGGACGGTCTCGGCGGCCGCGCGGCGGCGGGCCAGGGCGGCGGCGTCGAGGGGAAGCGGCCACACCTGGTCGGCGCCGGCCGTGTGCAGCACGGGGTTCTCCTCGTCCTCGGCGGGCTCCTCCGCCCATGCCTCGATCTCGCCGTGTCCGGCGGCGCAGTGGTCGTGGAGGGCCCGGAGGAAGTCGGAGGGGCCGCGTTTCCTCTTCTGGCTGGGTCCCCACCAGTGGCCGGAGCCGAGCAGCAGGGAGCGGGGGCGGGTGAAGGTGACGTAGCCGAGGCGGAGCTCCTCGGTGTGCTGGTGGTCCTTCATGGCCTCGTGGAAGGCCTTCATGCCGCGCGCGTCCCAGCTGTCGATGTCGGGCAGGGTGTCGGTGTCGCCGCGCAGGGCGTGCGGCACCACCTTGGCCTGCGCCGTCCACTTCTCGCGCCCCTGTGCGCTGGGGAAGGTGCCCCTGACGAGCCCGGGCACGGCCACGACGTCCCATTCCAGGCCCTTGGACTTGTGGGCGGTGAGCACCTTGACGGTGTTCTCGCCGCCCGGCAGGGCGTTGTCGAGGCCCTTCTCGTACTGCGCGGCGGTGCGCAGGAAGGCGAGGAAGGCGAGCAGGGTGGCCTCGCCGTCGCTCGCCGCGAAGGAGGCGGCTGTGTCCAGGAAGTTGGACAGGGTCTCGCGGCGGCGGGCGGCCAGCGCGTGCGGGGACGCCGACAGCTCCACCTCCAGACCGGTGACGGCGAGGACGCGGTGCAGGACGTCCATCAGCGGGTCGGACAGCGAGCGGCGCAGATCGCGCAGTTCGGCGGCCAGGCGCGCGAAGCGCACGCGCGCGTCCGGCGAGAACGGCAGCCCGTCGTCAGCGCCCTCCTCGACGTCTCCTTCCATCGGTGATTCGAGGAAACTGTCGAGGGCGTCCGCGAGCGAGGTCACCTCGGCCGGGTCGACGCCTTCGACGGCCGCGGCGAGCCGGCGGTCGGGGTCGTCGGGGTCGTCCACGCGTGCGTGGGCCACGAGCAGGCGGGCGCGGCGGCCCAGCAGAGCGAGATCGCGGGGGCCGATGCGCCAGCGCGGTCCGGTCAGCAGGCGCACCAGGGAGGCGTTGGCGCCGGGGTCCTGCAGGACCTCGCAGACGGCGACGAGGTCGGCGACCTCGGGCAGGTGCAGCAGTCCGGACAGGCCGACCACCTCGACGGGGACGTCCCGGGCCACGAGAGCGCCCTGGATCTCGGCGAAGTCGGTCGCGGTACGGCACAGTACGGCGATCTCGCCGGGGGCCGTGCCGGTGAGCACGAGATGGGCGATCGAGTCGGCGATCCAGTCGATCTCCGCCGCGTGCGTCGGCAGCAGGGCGCAGCGGACCGTCCCGTCGTACTCGGCGCCGGGGGCGGGGCGGAGGGCCTCCACGCCCGCGTGCATGGCGCGCAGCGGCTCGGCGAGGCCGTTGGCGAGGTCGAGGAGGCGGCCGCCGCTGCGGCGGTTCTCGCTGAGCGCCTGCCGGGTGGCGGGGCGGCCGTCGGCGTGCGCGAAGTGCGCGGGGAAGTCGTCCAGGTTGGCGACGGAGGCGCCGCGCCAGCCGTAGATGGCCTGGCAGGGGTCGCCGACCGCGGTGACCGGGTGGCCCGTGCCTTCACCGAACAGGCCCGCGAGCAGGACTCGCTGGGCCACGGAGGTGTCCTGGTACTCGTCCAGGAGCACCACGCGGAACTCCTCGCGCAGCAGCCGGCCCACCTCGGGGATGCGGGCGAGGCGGGCGGACAGGGCGATCTGGTCGCCGAAGTCGAGCAGGTCGCGCTCGCGCTTGGCGGCCCGGTAGCGCCCGACGAGGTCGGCCAGTTCGCGGCGGGCGGCGGCCGTCTCGGGGACCTTGCGCAGATCGGCGTTGGTGAGCTTGGCGTCGTGGAGGGTGCGCAGCAGGTCCGCGTCCCAGGCGCGCAGTTCCTCGGGGGCTACGAGGTGTTCGGCGAGCTCGGAGTCGAGGGCGAGCAGATCGCTGACGAGGTCGGCGAAGGACCGGGTCAGCGCGGGGTAGGGGCCGGGGGCCTCGCGGAGCACGCGCGCGGCGAGCTGGTAGCGGGTGGCGTCGGCGAGCAGCCGGGAGGTGGGTTCCAGGCCGAGGCGCAGGCCGTGGTCGGTGAGGAGGCGGCCGGCGAAGGCGTGGTACGTCGAGATCACCGGCTCGCCCGGCGGGTTGTCCGGGTCGATGACGTCCGGGTCGGTGACGCCGGCCTTGATCAGCGCCTTGCGGACGCGTTCGGCCAGCTCGCCTGCGGCCTTGTTGGTGAAGGTCAGCCCGAGGACCTGTTCGGGGGCGACCTGGCCGGTGCCGACCAGCCAGACCACGCGGGCGGCCATCACGGTGGTCTTGCCCGACCCGGCGCCGGCCACGATCACCTGCGGGGCGGGCGGCGCGGTGATGCAGGCCGTCTGCTCCGGGGTGAACGGGATGCCGAGGAGCTCTTTGAGCTGCGCGGGGTCTGTGATACGGGCGGGCATGTCGGGCAAGGCTAGCGGCGAGCACTGACAGTCGAGCGCCGATCGGCCCTCCGGGGAGGAAGAGACGCAGGTCAGCGCCTGTGGTGCGGTACGTCACTCCCGGGCGTCCGGCTCAGTCGACCACGTGCCGCCCCTCGGGCCGGGCGCTGCACGACGCGCGGAACGCGCAGTGCGTGCAGTGCTGGCCGGTGGTCGGCGCGAACCGCTCGTCGAGGACCTTGCCCGCGGCGGTGGCCAGCAGCTCTCCGACCCACTCCCCCGACAGCGGCTCCTGCGACTGCACCTTGGGCAGGTCGTCGCCGCCGTCGCGCCTGGCGGCGCCCTGCCTGAGGTGCACCAGTTCGGCGCCGCCGGGTTCGGGGCGCACGCCGTCGAAGGCCTCGTCGACGGCGCCTTCCTGGACGGCGAGCTGGTAGACGGCGAGCTGGGGATGGCGGGCCACCTCGGCGGCGCTGGGTGCCTGTTTGCCGGTCTTGAAGTCCACCACGTAGGCGCGGCCCTCGCCGTCCGTCTCCACGCGGTCCATCTGGCCGCGGATGCGGACCTGGTAGTCGCCCGCTTCGAGGGTGACGTCGAAGTCCTGCTCGCTGGTCACCGGGGTGCGCCCGGTGCGGTCCAGCACATGCCAGTTCAGGAACCGTTCGAGCGCCACGCGCGCGTTGTCCCTCTCCTGACGCGACTTCCAGGGCGCGTCGAAGGCGAGCGCGTTCCACACCGAGTCCAGACGCTCCATGAGGACGTCGAGGTCGGCCGCGGTGGTGCCGGAGGCGACCTCGTCGGCGAGGACGTGGACGACGTTGCCGAAGCCCTGCGCGGTGGTGGCCGGGGCGTCGGCCTTCACCTCGCGGCCGAGGAACCACTGGAGGGCACAGGTGTGGGCGAGCTGGTCGAGGGCGCTGCCGGAGAGCACGACCGGCCGGTCGCGGTGGCGCAGCGGCACCTTGCTCTCGGTCGGGTCGTACATGCCCCACCAGCGGTAGGGGTGCGCCGAGGGCACCAGCGGACGGCCGTCCTCGTCGGCGAGGGCGGCGAGCCGGGCCAGACGGCGGGCGGCGGCCTCGCGCAGGGCGGCGGACACGCGCGGGTCGACCGTGGTGGCGCGCAGCTCGGCGACAAGCGCGGCCACGGACAGCGGGCGGCGGGGGCGTCCGGTGACGTCGCGGGGCTCCACGCCGAGTTCGGTCAGGAAGCGGGAGGGCTGGTCGCCGTCGTCGGCCGGTGCCTTCACGGCGGTGACGACGAGGCGCTCACGCGCGCGCGTGGCGGCCACGTAGAAGAGCCGGCGTTCCTCGGCGAGCAGTGCGCCCGGGGTGAGCGGTTCGGCGAGTCCGTCGCGGCCGATGCGGTCGGCCTCCAGCAGGGAGCCGCGGCGGCGCAGGTCGGGCCACAGGCCCTCCTGGACGCCGGCGACGACGACCAGCCGCCACTCCAGGCCCTTGGAACGGTGCGCGGTCATCAGGCGGACGGCGTCGGGGCGTACCGCGCGGCGGGTGAGCGTGTCGGCGGCGATGTCCTCGGCCTCGATCTCCTCGAGGAAGTTCAGGGCGCCCCGGCCTCCGGTGCGCTCCTCGGCGCGCGCGGCCGTGGCGAAGAGCGCGCACACGGCGTCGAGGTCCCGGTCGGCGTTGCGGCCGGCCGCGCCGCCGCGCCGGGCGGCACGCTCCAGGCGGGCGGGCCACGGGGTGCCCTCCCACAGGTCCCACAGCGCCTCCTCGGCCGTACCGCCGCCCGCGAGACGCTCGCGGGCCTCGCGGAGCAGCGCGCCGAGGCGCTGCGCCCCGCGCGCGTACGCCGGGTCGTGCACGGCGAGGCGCTCGGGTTCGGCGAGTGCGCGGGCGAGCAGGACGTCGGAGGGGGGCGGCACGGGGGTGCCGGCCGCCCGCTCCTCCTCGCGCAGGGCGCGCCCGAGGCGGCGCAGGTCGGCCGGGTCCATGCCGGCGAGGGGGGAGGCGAGCAGGGTGAGCGCGGTCTCGGTGTCGAGCCAGGAGGTGGCGTCGGTGATCTGCTCGGCAGCGTCCGCGGTCTGCTCCCCGGCGTCCTCAGGGCCTTCCGCTTCGGCCCCGGCTTCCGGAGCGTCGGCTCCTTTCGTGGCGGCGGGCGACTCGGCCCCCGCGGCCGGGTTCTCCTCCTGGCGCCGGGTTTCCGCCGTGGCGACCGCGCGCAGCGCCGTGAGCAGGGGGGCCACCGCCGGTTCATGGCGCAGGGGGAGGTCGTCGCCGTCGATGTCCAGCGGGACGCCGGCCGCGGTGAGGGCGCGGCGGAGGGTCGGCAGGGCGCGGGAGCCGGCCCGGACCAGGACGGCCATGTCGCTCCAGGCGACGCCGTCCTCCAGATGCGCGCGGCGCAGGATGTCCGCGATGTTGTCCAGTTCCGTGCCGGCCGTCGGGTACGTGTAGACCTCGACGCGGCCGCCGTCCCGTGCGGCGGTGGGCTCGCGGTGGGCGCGCACCTTGTCGGCGGGCAGCCGGGGCAGCGGCATGCGCCGGGTGATCAGCCGGGTGGCGGCCAGGAGGACGGCGCCGGAGCGGCGGGAGGCGCGCAG
The DNA here is from genome assembly GCF_040680195.1 of Streptomyces sp. NPDC052109. Lineage (NCBI taxonomy): Bacteria > Bacillati > Actinomycetota > Actinomycetes > Kitasatosporales > Streptomycetaceae > Streptomyces > Streptomyces sp. NPDC052109. The sequence goes on from NZ_JBFAWF010000028.1 coordinate 29,591, forward strand.
CACCTCGACGGGCGCGGGGCGGCCGTCCGCGCGGGGGAAGGCCGCCGGGAAGTCGAGAATGCCGTTCACGTCGGCGCCCCGGAAGGCGTAGATCGACTGGTCGGGGTCGCCGAAGGCGACGAGGGTGTGTCCGCCGCCGGCCAGCGCGTCCAGCAGGCGTACCTGGGCGGGGTCGGTGTCCTGGTACTCGTCGACGTACACGGCGTCGTACTGGGCGGCGAGCCGTGCCGCGTTCTCGGGGCGGCGGGCGAGCAGGACCGCGCGGTGGACCAGTTCCGTGTAGTCGATCACGCCCTGCATGTCGAGCACGTCCAGGTACTCGGCGAGGAACGCGGCGGCGGCGCGCCAGTCGGGGCGGCCGGTACGGCGGGCGAAGGCGTCCAGCGCCCGGGGTGCGAGGCCCAGCTCGCGGCTGCGGGCGAGGACCGCGCGGACCTCGTCGGCGAAGCCGCGCGTGGTCAGGCAGGCGCGCAGTTCGTCGGGCCAGCTCACATGGGCGAGCCCGAGTCGCTCCAGCTCGGGCTGCCCGGCGAGCAGCTCGCGGACGGTGACGTCCTGCTCGGGGCCGGAGAGCAGGCGCAGCGGCTCGGTGAAGAGGCCGCTGTCCTGGTGGGCGCGCACCAGGGCGTAGCAGTACGAGTGGAAGGTGGTGGCCCGGGGCGCGCGGGCGGCGCCGATGCGCAGGGCCATGCGGTCGCGCAGGTCCACCGCGGCCTTGCGGCTGAACGTCAGCACCAGGATGCGCTCCGGGTCGGCGCCCCGGGCGATCCGCGCGGCCACGGACTCGACGAGGGTGGTGGTCTTGCCGGTGCCTGGGCCGGCGAGGACGAGGAGGGGTCCGCTCCGGTGGTCAACCACGGCGCGCTGTGCCGCGTCCAGACGAGGGGGGTCCACGGCGGCCGGCGGGGTACGCACCAGTCGGTAAGCGCCACGACCTCCCTGCCGCACCTGAAGGTGCGGCAGGCGCCTGGTGGAGGAAGAGGAACTCACGTGATGGGCCGGTCCTGGTGGTTGTGCTGGCGGGCGGGCGGTCACGCGTGCGAGGCGGTGGCCGCGGGGTGAACGGGACACGTGCAGCTGACGCTACGCCGCCGCATCGGGCGGAAGCAGAGCTTCCGCTTCTTCCCTCACGGCGCTCGCGCCACGCGAGTCCCACATCTCTCGAACGTACGTCATGCCACGGATGTCCCCCGCGTCACCCGAACGTGCAACAGGCTCTCCCCGACGGCGCCCGATGGCGGAAGCTGTCAGGTGTGACCCCCTGCGCCCGCCCCGCCGTCCCATCGGGCCCGCCGCATGTCGAGCCGCGGCAGATGCCCCTCGGCACTCCTGGCCGCCTCCTTCAGCGGCGTGCCCTCCGCGCGGTAGTGGCCGAGCGCGCTCAGTTCGTGGCCGGGCAGCAGCACGCCGTCGGCACGCACCACACGCCACCACGGGACGGCTCCCCCGTAGAGGGACATCACCCGTCCGACCTGGCGCGGTCCGCCTTCTTCGAGCCACTCCGCGACATCGCCGTACGTCATCACCCGTCCCGGCGGAATCCGCTCGGCGACCTCGAGGACCCGCTCCGCGTACTCGGGCAGCGCATCCGCGTACTCCTCGCGGGTGTCCTCGGCAGGGCTCTGCTCGCTCATTCGTCCCATCCTGCCGCACCCCACCGACATCGCCGCGCGGACCGCGCGCCACGGCCCTCTCGCCCCCGGACGGCGCTTCCGGCAGACTGTGCGCCCGCGCATCCGCACCCTGATGCCCGCGGGTGTCGGTGGGGCATGCCACCATCGTGCGGGCGGTGACCGGTGATACGAGACCAAGAAGAGACCATGAATCAGCAGGGCGTGCACCCCGAAGGCGCGGCGGGCACCCCTGACGCCGCCGCACGCCCCGACACCGCCGGCAGCCCGGGCGAGGACAGCGGCGCGGGGCGGACGGACACCGGTCCGCGCGAGAGCGACGGCACGCAAGAGTCCGGTCCGCGCAAGGACGACGGCCCGCGCGCGCGTGGGCACGATGCCGCAGGACCCGCGGAAGACCCACCCACGCATGAGAACGACCGCGCAGGGACCGAGGGGGCGCACATCCCGGAGAACACGCCTCCCGGTCACGGCCAGGACGCAGACGACGATCCGCACGCCGAGGCCGTGGAGGGCGACGAACCGCTGCTCCCCGCGCGCGTGCACCGCCCGTCCGACCTCATGCGGTGCCTGGTGGGCGTGCTCGCCATCGTCGTACTGCTCGCCGTCGCCGCGTTCGCGCACGGCACCACCTCGGGCCTCGAACAGGACATCCACAAGGGCACCGGGCAGGCCCCCGACCTCCTGATCAGGTTCGCGGGACTGGCCTCCAGCATCGCGATCCTGCTCGTCCCGGTCGCCTTCGCGATCGAGCGGCTGATCAAGCGGGACGGGCTGCGCATCGCCGACGGCGTCCTCGCGGCCGTCCTCGCGCACGGAGTGACCCTCGCGACCGACCTGTGGGTCGCGAGGGCCGCCCCGGGCTCGATCCAGGAGGCGCTCACCCAGCCCTCACCGGGCGACATCCACGCCCTGACCGACCCCGTGCACGGCTATCTGGCCCCCGTCATCGCCTATATGACGGCCGTCGGCATGTCCCGCAGACCCAGATGGCGCGCGGTGCTGTGGATCGTGCTGCTGCTCGACGCGTTCTCGATGCTGGTCACGGGCTACACGACCCCGTTCTCGATCATCCTGACGGTGCTGATCGGCTGGACGATCGCCTACGGCACGCTGTACGCGGTCGGCTCCCCCAACGTCCGCCCCACCGGGCAGACGCTCATGGCCGGCCTGAGGCACGTGGGCTTCCATCCCGTGAGCGCGGCCCGTGAGGAGGTCGTGGAGTCGGAGAACGGCGACCGCGGCAGGCGCTACTTCGTCACCCTGGAGGACGGCCCCCCGCTGGACGTCACGGTCGTGGACCGGGAACAGCAGGCACAGGGCTTCTTCTACCGGGCGTGGCGCAATCTCACCCTGCGCGGCTTCGCCACCCGCTCCAGCCTCCAGTCGCTGCGCCAGGCGCTGGAGCAGGAGGCCCTCCTGGCGTACGCGGCGATCGCGGCCGGCGCCAACGCGCCCAAGCTGATCGCGACCTCCGAACTCGGCCCCGACGCCGTCATACTCGTCTACGAGCACACCGGCGGGCGCACGCTGGACTCGCTGGACGACGAGGAGATCACCGACGAGCTGCTGCGCAACACCTGGCACCAGGTGCAGGCGCTGCAGTCGCGGCGCATCGCGCACCGCAGGCTCGCGGGTGACGCGATTCTGGTGGATCGTTCCGGCAGGGTGATCCTCGCCGAGTTGCGCGGCGGCGAGATCGCGGCCGGCGAGCTGCTGCTGCGCATGGACGTGGCGCAGCTGGTCACGACGCTCGGTCTGCGGGTGGGCGCCGAGCGGGCCGTGGCCTCGGCGGTCGGCGTGCTCGGTCCGGACGCCGTCGCCGACTGTCTGCCGATGCTCCAGCCGATCGCCCTGACACGCTCCACGCGCGCGACGCTTCGCAGGCTGGCCCGCGAGCGCGCCGAACGGGAACGGGAAGCGGTCCTGGAGGCGTCCCGGCTGGCCAAGCAGGCCCGCCTGGAGGAGGCCCCCGAGACCGGCCGCCCCGCTCTCGAAAAGCCCGACAAGAAGACCGTCCGCGCCGAGCAGCGCGCGGAGCGGCGGGCCATCGACGAAGCGGTCGACGAGGCCCGCGAGGAGGACCTGCTCACCCAGATCCGGCACCAGGTGCTGCGGATCAGGCCACAGGCCCCCGTGGAGCCCGCCCGCCTGGAGCGGGTGAGGCCGCGCACCCTCATCAGCTTCATCGCGGGTGCGATCGGCGCGTACTACCTGCTGACGCAGCTCACCCACATCGAGTTCGGCACGCTGTTCGCCCAGGCCCAGTGGGGCTGGGTGGTCGCCGCGGTGGCGTTCTCCGCACTCAGCTACGTCGCCGCCGCGATGGCGCTGCTGGGGTTCGTGCCGGAGCGGGTGCCGTTCCTGAGGGCGGTGGCGGCACAGGTCGCCGGGTCCTTCGTGAAGATCGTGGCGCCGGCCGCGGTCGGCGGTGTCGCCCTCAACACGCGCTTCCTGCAGCGCGCCGGTGTACGCGCCGGCCTCGCGGTGGCGAGCGTCGGAGCGTCGCAGCTGTTCGGGCTCGGCTGCCACATCCTGATGCTGCTGTCCTTCGGCTATCTGACCGGCACCGAGAAGACACCGTCGCTGTCGCCGTCCCGGACGGTCATCGCGGGTCTGCTGACCGTGGCGGTGCTGGTGCTCGTGGTGACCTCGGTGCCGTTCCTGCGGAAATTCGTCGTCACGCGCGTGAGGTCGCTGTTCGCCGGTGTCGTGCCCCGCATGCTCGACGTGCTGCAGCGGCCGCAGAAGCTCGTCACCGGTATCGGCGGCATGCTCCTGCTGACGGCCTGCTTCGTGATGTGCCTGGACGCCTCCGTCCGGGCGTTCGGCGGCGGCACGGCCTCGCTGAGCATCGCCAGCGTCGCCGTCGTCTTCCTCGCCGGCAACGCGCTCGGGTCCGCGGCGCCCACCCCGGGCGGCGTGGGCGCGGTGGAGGCGAGCCTCACCCTCGGTCTGATCGCCTTCGGCCTGCCCAAAGAGGTCGCCGCCCCGGCCGTCCTGCTGTACCGCCTGCTGACGCTGTGGCTACCGGTGCTGCCGGGCTGGCTGGCCTTCAACCACCTCACCCGCAAGGGGGCGCTGTAAGGACTCGGGCTGCGCATACCTCGTACGGCCCGCGCCCCGCGCGCACCGGCGTGCACGCCCCCACGATGGGAGCATGGCGAACCCCTCCCGGCTGCGCGCCGCCGCCCTGGCGACCACTGCCGTGCTGCTGGCCGCTCCGCTGGCCGGGTGCAGCGACGGCACCAAGGACGGCGACCTCACGACGCAGAAGCTGGACTGGAAGGACTGCCCGGCTCCGTCCCAGGCCGAGGGCGGCGGCAGCGCCCCCTCGCCGCTGCCCAACGGCGGCACATGGCAGTGCGCCACCATGAAGGCGCCCCTGGACTGGAGCAAACCCAAGGGCGACACCATCGGCATCGCCCTGATCCGCGCCAGGGCCAGCGGCCCCGCGAGCAAGCGGATCGGCTCGCTCGTGTTCAACTTCGGCGGCCCCGGCGGCAGCGGCGTGAACACGCTGCCCGCCTTCGGCTCGGACTACGCCGCCCTGCGCACCCGCTACGACCTGGTGAGCTTCGACCCGCGCGGGGTCGGCCGCAGCGCGCCGGTGAAGTGCGAGAGCGACTCGGAGCTGGACTCGTACTTCCAGCAGGACGCGACACCCGACGACAGCCCCGAGCGCGCCCAGTTGCTGAACCGCACCAAGCAGTTCAACGAGGCCTGCGAGAAGAACTCCAAGAAGATCCTGCCGTACGTGGCGACCACGGACGCGGCCCGCGACATGGACCTGATGCGCCAGGTCCTCGGCGACGACAAGCTGCACTACTTCGGCATCTCGTACGGCACCCAACTCGGCGGCGTGTACGCCCACCTGTTCCCGAAGAACGTCGGCCGGGCCGTGTTCGACGCCGTCGTCGACCCCACGCAGAATCCCGAAGAAAGCGCACTCGGGCAGGCCAAGGGATTCCAGCTGGCCCTCGACAACTTCGCCGAGGACTGCACCTCGAAGACCACGGAATGCCCGATCGGCAACACCGCGCAGGACGTGAAGAACCGCATCGCGAAACTGCTGAACGACCTGGAGAAGAAGCCGATCCCCGGCATCGCACCGCGTCAGCTCACCCAGACCGTCGCGACGAACGGCATCGCCCAGTCCCTGTACTCCAAGGACTTCTGGGAGTACCTCACCGAGGGCCTCGAGCAGGCGTACGCCGGCGACGGCAGGGTCCTCATGCTGTTGTCCGACTCGATGAACGGCCGCAGCGAGGACGGCCAGTACAGCAACATCACCGCGGCGAACATCGCCATCAACTGCGCCGACGAGAAGCCGCGGTACACGGTCGACTACGTCCTGGGGAAGCTGCCCGAGTTCCGTGCCGCCTCTCCACTGTTCGGGGACTACCTGGCCTGGGGCATGGTCAGCTGTACCGACTGGCCCGTGGCGGGCGCCGCCGACCACCCCGACGTCAGCGCCCCCGGCTCGGCGCCCATCCTCGTCGTCGGCAACACCGGCGACCCGGCCACGCCGTACGAAGGGGCGAAGAAGATGGTGGACGCGCTCGGCAAGGGCGTCGCCGTCGAGCTGACGTACAAGGGCCAGGGGCACGGCGCGTACGACAGCAAGAACAAGTGCGTGCAGGGCGCGGTGAACGGCTACCTGCTGGACGGGACGGAGCCGAAGGTCGACACGGTGTGCTCCTGAAACACCCGAAGGCGCGTCCCGAAAACCCCCGCGACCTCGAAGAAACCGCTGGTCAGATGGTTATCCACAGGCTGTCACGGGCGCGGCTCGGAGTCCCTACCATGGCCTGAACGCCCGGCGCGGCACGACGCGACGGGCCTGTCAGGGGGGCACGTATGAGGGGATTCCTGTGCGGCCGCGGGAGGGGGCACGGGGGCGGCGAGGCTAAGGGGACGAGGGCGGCTCCCCCGCCGGCTCCGACGACGGGCCTGCCCGCCCTGACTCCAGGCCGTCCGAGATCACCCGACGCCGACCGACGACGAACGAAGCCCACGGCATCCGAGCAGCTCAGAGCCGTGGGCCTCTGCGGTCCAGCTGGTCAGCCGGACCGGTGATCAGTAGACCGGCTTGTGCGGTTCGATCTGGTTGACCCAGCCGATGACGCCGCCGCCGACGTGCACGGCGTCGGCGAAGCCGGCGGACTTCAGAACGGCGAGGACTTCCGCACTGCGGACACCCGTCTTGCAGTGCAGGACGATCTTCTTGTCCTGCGGGAGGCCCTCCAGGGCGGTGCCCATGAGGAACTCGTTCTTCGGGATCAGCCTGGCGCCCGGGATGGAGACGATCTCGTACTCGTTCGGCTCGCGGACGTCGATGATCTCGATGTTCTCGCCGTCGTCGATCCACTCCTTGAGCTGCTTCGGAGTGATCGTGGAGTCGGCGGCCGCCGCCTGGGCCTCCTCGGACACGACGCCGCAGAACGCCTCGTAGTCGATGAGCTCGGTGACGGTCGGGTTCTCGCCGCAGACCGCGCAGTTCGGGTCCTTGCGGACCTTGACCTGACGGTACGTCATCTCCAGGGCGTCGTAGATCATCAGGCGGCCGACCAGGGGCTCGCCGATGCCCGCGAGGAGCTTGATGGCCTCGTTGACCTGGATGGAGCCGATGGACGCGCACAGCACGCCCAGGACGCCGCCCTCGGCGCAGGAGGGAACCATGCCGGGGGGCGGGGGCTCCGGGTACAGGCACCGGTAGCAGGGGCCGTGCTCCGACCAGAAGACGGAGGCCTGGCCGTCGAAGCGGTAGATCGAACCCCACACGTACGGCTTGTTCAGCAGCACGCACGCGTCGTTGACCAGGTAGCGGGTCGCGAAGTTGTCCGTGCCGTCGACGATCAGGTCGTACTGGCTGAAGATGTCCATCACGTTGTCGGCTTCCAGCCGCTCCTCGTGAAGGATCACGTTCACGTACGGGTTGATGCCCTTGACGGTGTCACGGGCGGACTCGGCCTTGGAGCGGCCGATGTCGGACTGGCTGTGGATGATCTGGCGCTGCAGGTTCGACTCGTCGACCTCGTCGAACTCCACGATGCCGAGGGTGCCCACGCCCGCGGCGGCCAGGTACATCAGCGCCGGCGAGCCCAGGCCGCCGGCGCCCACGCAGAGCACCTTGGCGTTCTTCAGCCGCTTCTGCCCGTCCATGCCCACGTCGGGGATGATCAGGTGGCGGGAGTACCTGCGGACCTCGTCTACGGTGAGCTCAGATGCTGGCTCAACCAGGGGTGGCAGCGACACGGGGACTCCGTTGGTCGGTCAATCACTACAGTTGTTCTCCCTGTAACACTGCCACGGCCTTCTTCATTCCGAGACACCTGTTCCGATACTCGAGACGAGGTCGTCCCAGTAGCCGGGCATGGTCTCCCACGGGTCGGCGCGCCCGCCGCGGTCCGTGCGGTCGGTGAAGTAGATCGTCGCGGCCCCCTGCCAGCGGGCGATGCGCAGCGCCTCCTCCAGGTGCCCACGGGGCACGCCGTGCACGAAGTGGCAAAAGCGGTCCGGCGGATAGTCGGCGGTCCACTCGGCGACCTGCGACCAGCGGTATTCGGACCAGGGACCGGAGAAGGTCACCAGTTGGTCGGCGTTCTCCGCGTACCCGGGATGCGGATGGCTGCCGTGGCCGAGGACGATGTGGGCCGGGTCACTGATCGCCCGGAGTGTGGTGATCGCACGGCGAACCTCGGGGAGCTCGGTGCGGTCGGTGGGGCAGCGGTCCAGCAGGAAGCCGTCGACCCGGTACCAGTCGAGGTAGCGGTGGGCGTCGGAGAGCAGGTCGGCGAAGGCACGGGCGCCGTGGGTGAGGTCCAGGTGACCGAGGACGCGGACGCCCGCGCCCCGCAGCCGGCCCGCGGCCTCCAGACAGTGCGGGTCCGGGCGGGCGCCGGGGCCGGCGGCCACGTCGAGGACCACCCAGTCCAGTGGGGTGCCTGGGCGGGCGAGTTCGGCCCACTGGGCGGGGGCGACCAGCGGGTGGGCGTAACCGGGGACGCCGAGGGCGGTGCGCAGGCCGGTGCTCGTGGCGCCTGCTGTGGTGCTGGTCAGATGCGGCATGCCGCCTCCATCCAGATGTCGGCCAGGGATTCTTCGAGGTTGATACGGGGCCGCCAGCCGAGCCGGTCGCGCGCGGTGCGCACATCGGCCTGCTGCCAGCTGCCGCAGCCGTCCGGGTACGGGTACGCCATCGGGGCCGCGTGGTCGGAGTCGGCGCGGGGGTGGCCGATGGCGCTGCGCAGCGGACCGGGCGGGGCGTCGAGTTCGTGCAGCGCGCCGCCGTATCCGGCCACGCGGGCGAGGACGGCGGCGGCGTCGCGCAGACGGACGGCGCGGCCCGAGCCGATGTTGATGACGCCCTGCGCGGCGGAGAGCGAGGCCGCGTGCACGGCGCGGGCGACGTCGCGTACGTCGACGAAGTCGCGCTGGACGCCGAGACCGCCGAGTTTGAGTTCGCCGTCGCCGGACTGCATGGCCCGCCGCATCGCCTCGGCGAGGCGCCCCAGCGGGGAGCCGGCGGGGGTGCCGGGGCCGGCCGGGGAGAAGATGCGCAGCACGACGGCGTCCAGGCCGGAGCCGAGGACCAGTTCGGTCGCGGCGAGCTTGCTGACGCCGTACGGGCCGCCGGGGCGTGGTACGGCGTCCTCGGCCGTGGAGGAGCCGGGCTGGCTCGGCCCGTACTCGGCGCTGCACCCGATCTGGACCAGCCGGGCGCCGCAGCCGCTGCGGCGCAGGGCCTCGCAGACGGTGGCGACGGCCACGGTGTTGTGCCGGGTGAGTTCGCGGGCACCGCCACGGATGGCGCCGGCGCAGTTGACGACCACTCCGGGGTGCACGGCGTCGAGGAAGCGGGTGAGTGCGCCGGGGCTGCCGCTGGCGAGGTCGAAGCGGACGTCGGCGTCGTCGCCGCGGCCGAGCGCGGTGAGCTGGACGGCCGGGTCGGCGAGCAGGCGGTCGGCGACGAAGCGGCCGATGTACCCGTTGGCTCCGATCAGCAGAACCCTCATCGGACGGCCCCCGGGGTGTGCGGGCGGGCGTGACCGACGGCGCTGTGGACGCGGCTGGTGTGACTGCCGCGGCTCAGGCGCCGGAAGGGTTCGGTGCGGCTGACGAGGGCCGCGTGCCCGGACGGTCCGGCGGGCAGCGAAGGCCCGGCGGCCCAGGAGGCTGCGGTCGGTCCGCACGCTCTCGCCGTGCAGGCGGATCCGGTGGTTCCCCGGACTCCGGCTCCAGCGGTCCCGGCGGCTTCCGCGCCTGTGGCTGTTCCGGACGCGCCGGTGATTCCGGGGGCTCCGGACGCTCGGGGTCGGGAGGTGGTCATGAGGTGGTCTCCTTCAAACAGGGTGGTGCGGGTCGCCTCCGGCGCCGGTGCGGGCCTGAGGCGGATCACTCGGGGGCTCCCGTCGGCGCGTGCGCCGAGGCCTGGGTGAGGGTGCGCCCGGCGTGGAGCAGCAGGGCCAGCGCCGCGAGGCCGCAGGCCAGAGCCGGGACGGCGGCCTCCCCCCAGGCGTTCACGAGGGAGCGGACGGGGGCTGCCAGGACGGCGCAACCGGGCAGCCTCGCGGCCAGCGGCAGCGCGAGGGCCGCCGCCTCCGTGGCCGCCGCGGCACCGAGCGCCACGGCCGGGGCGTGCTGGTGGTGGTGCACGGTGAGCAGGCGGGCGAGCAGCAGCAGGGCGCCCAGGGCGAGGGCCTGCGGGTAGGCCGCGGGTTCGTGCAGGGCGCTGCCGGACACCAGGAGCAGGGCGGTCAGCGCGCCCAGGAACAGGGTGAAGACGCCGAACAGCAGCGGTTTGGCGGCCGCCGTGAAATCCTCCAGCCCCCTGCTCCCCGCGAGCCTGCGGCGGGCGCCCGCGGTGAGCAGATGGGCGCACCAGGCCGCGGGAGCGCAGGCCAGGGTGAGGGCCAGGGCGGGCGCGGTTGCCGTGGGCCAAGGGCCGTCCACGGCGCCGTTCGGCAGGGCGTCGGGGCCTCCCTCCAGGACGGCGCCCAGGAGACCGTCGCCGAGGAGGGCGTACCCGAGCAGCCAGAGTGTCCACGCGCGCGTGCCGTTCGCCGTGTGCCACGCGCGCGTGCCGGGCAGGCCGGCGAGGGGACCGTGGCGCAGTGCGGCACGTGCGGCGAGGGCGACGGCGAGGATGCCGGCGGCCGCGGCCAGGAGGCGAGGACGGCCGTGCGCGAGGCGCAGTCCGGTCACCGTGGCCGCGCCCAGGACACCGGGCAGCAGGGTCAGCAGGATCCAGTCCGGGCGCACCCGGGGTGCGGGCAGGAGCTCGGTGTCCGGGCTTTGCCCACCGCTGCGCGGCACGCGCGCGTACAGCTCCTCGGCGAGCGAGAAGACGTCGCGGTGGCGGAATCGGGCGGCGGTCCGGTCGGTGACGCCGTGCGCCTCCAGCCCGGCGGCGATCTCCAGCGGGTCCACGGCCCGCTCGCACAGCTCACGGTGCCGGTGCAGCAGGGCTTTCACGGGGTCGGCGGCTCCGCGCCGGGGGGCGGCGACGCGCCGCTCGCCCGGCTCCGGGCCGCCCGCAGAGGCGTTGCCGGACCGTGAGCCGACCGGCCTCCCGTGGTCGGAGTCGTGGGTCCACTCCTGTGACCGCGAGTCCCAGGGTTCGGCAGTGCTCGGCATCCCGGGCAGGTCCGGCGCGGCCGGCGCACTCGCCACCCGACGGCCGTCAGCCCAGACCTCCGGAACAGCAGCCGGACCCGGGCCGCCGGCCCCGTCCGACATCCCGGCGCCCAGCGCGCCGAGCCCGTCCGGTTCCCTCCTCGTGCCCCGTTCGCTCAACTCGCCCACCGTCCCTTCGCGGTGCCCGTCGGCGCGGTCGTCCCGTTCGCCCATCACGCCCCCTCCGCAGCAGCCAGTGGTGTCGCGCGTACCGGTGGGGCCGTGGCCCAGCCGGGAAGGGCGCGGGGCAGGACGCGGGCCGTGTGGCCGGTCCAGCGGCCGGGGACGTGGGACTCGGCCGGGGCGGCGAACGGCAGTGGCTCGCCGGCCTCGTCGAGGACGACGCGGCGGACCGGACAGTGCGAGACGATCCGCAGGTAAATGCCGTGAAATGCCGCGATGTTCTGCTCGACGGTGAATAGTTCGAGCGCCCGGGCGCGCGCGGCGGCGCCGAGCCGCTCACGGCGCTCGGGGTCGCGCAGCAGCGCCACACAGGCTTCGGCGAGCGCCCGCGGATTGCGCGGCGGCACGACGAGTCCGGTGCCCCCGATGACCTCCACCACCGCCCCGACGTCGGTGGACACCGTGGCCCGGCCGCAGAACATGGCCTCGATGAGACCGATGGGGAAGCCCTCGACCACGCTGGACAGCACGACGATCGCGCCGGCGGCGTACACCTCGGGCAGGGCAGGGGCCTCCGGGTCGCCGATCTCCTCGAAGGAGACCGGGTTGTCGCCGACGGCGTGCACGCCCTCCGCCTCGTCCGGGAAGAGCTGCGCGGCCAGCGCCCGGCAGTGGCCGAGATAGGCCGCGCCCTCGGGGCCGGAGGGCGCGCCGACGATCCTCAGGCGTGCCTTGGGCTCCTCCCTGCGCACCTCCGCGAAGGCGTGCAGCAGCGAGATCAGGTCCTTGGCGGGTTCGACGCGCCCCACCCAGACCAGCGTGTCCGGGTCGGCGCGGTCGGGGGCCTCGCCGACCTCCGCGAAGCGGGCGGCGTCCATGCCCGGGTGGACCGTCCGGATCCGGGCCCGCTCGGCGCCGCACCGTTCCTGCCAGCGGCGGGCGTGCGCGTTGCCGGGGGTGAGGATCTCGGCCCGTCCGTAGACCTCGGCGGCGAGCCGGACGTGGAAGGCGCCGAGCAGCGCCCGTACGGCGGGGGCGGCGGTGTCGGGGCCGAGCGTCAGGTAGTGGGAGCGCAGCTGCACGCCGTATTCGGTGACGAGCAGCGGTACGCCGGAGAAGTGCCGCGCGAGCAGCCCGGGAAGGGCGGCGGGTCCGCCGGCCGCGGCGTGGCAGAGGTCGACGGCACCGAGTTCGTCGTCGCCGTACCAGTCGAGGGAGAGGGGGCGTAGGGCGCGCTCGAGGTGCGCGGCGACGGTGAGCAGGTCGGGTACGCGCGCCTCGCGCGCCGTGCGCAGCGCGCCGGGGGCGCGACAGGCGCGTTCGAGGGTGCGTACGGCGGCGTCCGAGCGCAGCGCACCGACGAGTCCGCGCTCCTCCCGGGCGAGTTCGGCCAGTCCGTACAGCGCGCTGCCGAAACGGTCCGGCAGATCCGCCGGACCGCCCTCGGGGGCGGTGTCCGCCCCTGTCCCGGCGCACAGCGCTTCGACCAGTTCCGCGTAGTGCTCGGCGAAGCGCCGGCGCGTGCGCCGCCCGTACACGACCCCGTCGTCCTCGGCCGTCCACAGCGGCGCCGTACGCACCCGGCCGACGTGCGGCGGGAGCGCGACCCAGCCGTCGTCCTCCTGGCGTCGGCTGCGACTGAGCGCGTAGATGTCGAACTCGTGCTGCTCGAGCCCGCGCACGAGCCGGTCGCACCAGAGTCCGGCGTCACCGCTCACATACGGGTAGCCACCCTCCGTAAGCAGTCCGATGCGCACGTGTGCACCCCCGATCTCCCGTCTGGGGAGCCGCCGTTCGTCCCGGCGGCTCGCAGCGGGACGAACGTAAGGGGACAAGACGGTGGCGCGACGGACGGTTGTCCATCGCGCCACCAAAAGGGGTGAACGGCCGTAACTTTCACGTGCGGGTCGCGTTCCGTCGCGCTAGGGTTTCAGCGCGTCATCGCTCATGCACGAAACGTTACGCCACGGCCGGTTCACCCCGGGCCACGCGCCGCTGGGCCGCCAGCTCGGGATCGAGCGCGGGCACGGCGGCCAGGAGCTGCCGGGTGTACGGCTCGCGCGGACTGTCGTAGACCTCGTCCGCCGGCCCGTGCTCGACGACCCGGCCCCGGCGCATCACCGCGACCCGGTCGCTGACCTGGCGCACGACGGCGAGGTCGTGCGCGATGAAGACCAGCGCGAGGCCGAGTTCCCGCTGGAGTTCGCCGAGCAGCTGAACCACCCGGGCCTGTGTGGTCACGTCGAGCGCGGAGACCGGCTCGTCGCACACGATGACGCGCGGTTCGGCGGCGAGCGCCCGGGCGATGCCGATGCGCTGCCGCTGCCCACCGCTGAACTCATGCGGGTAACGGTCGTAGTGCGCTCTTTCGAGCCCCACGCGTTCCAGCAGTTCCGTCACGCGCCCCCGGATGCGCTCCTCGTCGCGTTCCCCACGCGCGCGAAGCGGGTCGGCGATCGATTCGCCGACGCTGCGGCGGGGGTTGAGGGAGGAGACGGGGTCCTGGAAGACCATCTGCACGGCCGGGTTCACGCCGGTGTGCGGACGGTCCTCGTAGCGGATCGTGCCGGCGGTCGGCTCCAGCAGCCCGACGAGCATCCGGCCGAGTGTGGTCTTGCCGCTGCCGCTCTCTCCGACCACGCCGAGGGTCTCGCCGCGGCGGACGGTCAGCGAGACGCCGTCCACGGCCGCGAACGCCCGCCGGCCGCGGCCGAACTCGCGCCGTACTCCGGTGGCCTCCAGCACGACCTGGCCGGAGGCCCGGGAGCCGGTGCGGCGGGCGTCCACGCGCGGGACGGCGTCGAGGAGTTCGCGGGTGTAGGCCTCGGCCGGCGCCGCGAGGACCGTGCCGACCGGGCCGCGCTCGACAGCCCTGCCGTGCCGCATGACGAGGACGTCGTCCACGCTCTCGGCGGCGACGCCCACGTCATGGGTGACGAGCAGCAGGCCCATGCCGGTCTCCTCGCGCAGCGTGTGCAGCAGATCGAGGATCTGGGCCTGGACGGTGACGTCGAGGGCGGTGGTCGGCTCGTCTGCGATCAGCAGGTCCGGTTCGCAGGCCAGGGCCATGGCGATGAGGGCACGCTGACGCATGCCGCCGCTGAACTCGTGCGGGCGGGACCGGGACCGCCGCACCGCGTCCGGAATTCCAACCCGCTCCAGCACGTCCACGGCACGCGCGCGTGCGCTGCGACGCGACACGCGCGCGTGCACGCGATAGACCTCGGCGATCTGGTCGCCGATCGCGTAGTACGGATCCAGCGACGACAACGGGTCCTGGAAGACCATGGCGGCCTTGGCGCCGCGTAGCCGCCGCAGCTCCTCGTCGGAGGCCGTCCGTACGTCCGTGCCGGCGACGCGGACCGAGCCGCCCACCCGGGCTCCGGTGCCCCGGTGCAGGCCCAGCAGGGCGCCCGCGACCGTGGACTTGCCGGAGCCGGACTCGCCGACGAGGGCCAGCGCGGCGCCCTTCGCCAGGCTGAAGGAGAGTCCGTCCACGGCCCGCAGCGACCCGAACTCGACGGTCAGGTCCGTGACTTCCACCAGGCTCATTGGAGTACCACCCGTCGGTCGGCCACCGCGTACAGGACGTCCGCGACGGCGTTGGCGAGGACCACGAAGAAGCCGATGACCAGGACCATGCCGACGACCACCGGCAGGTCGACGACGTTCACCGCGTGCACCAGCTCCTGGCCGATGCCGGGCAGCCCGAAGAGGGTCTCGGTGAGGACGGCACCGCCGACGGCCGAGCCGACGTTGTTGGCGTTCAGCGCGATCACGGGCGCCAGGGCGCCGCGCAGGGCGTGCCGGCCGACGATGGAACGCTCCGCGACGCCGTAAGCCCGGAAGGTGCGGATGTGGTCCTCGGCGAGGGTCTCCAGCATGGCGGCACGGGTGAGGCGGGCGAAGGCCGCCGCCTCGATCAGGGCGAGCGAGAGCCAGGGCAGCAGCAGGTTCCACGCCCACTGTTCGGGATCGTCCGAGAAGTTCACGTACTGCGGGAACGGCAGCAGCTGCAGCTCGCCGCAGACGACGATCATCAGGACCAGGCCGATGACGAAGACGGGCGTGGCCGTGCCCGCGAGGGTGATCGCGGTCAGCACGCGCTCGGAGACGCGGCCGCGCCGCCACGCGGACAGCACACCGGTGCCGACGCCGAGGACGAGCCACACCACCATGCCGCCGAGGACCAGCGACAGGCTGACCGGCAGCTTGGTCATGATGATGTCCAGGACCTGCTGGTCGGTCTGGTACGACTCTCCCAGGCAGGGCGCCGCGCAGTGCACGACCGAGGTGCCCGTGGAGAAGTCCTGGCCGACGAGGAGCCCTTCCAGGAAGTGCCAGTAGCGCAGGTAGAGGGGGTCGCCCAGCTTCAGCTGCTCGGCGACCTGGTGCACCTGTTCCGGGGAGCAGCGCGGGCCGCAGGTGATCTGGGCGACGTTGCCGGGGGTGACGTAGAAGACGACGTACACGATCACCGAGATGGCGAGCAGGGTGACCACCACGCCCAGGGCGCGGCGCAGCAGGAATCCGCCGAGGCCGCTCATGCGGTTGCCTCCTTGTCGGTCGCGCCCTGCCGGCCGGTGTCCTCGGTCGCGGTGGACTTCTTGCGGCCGGTGCCGACGCGCAGGCGGGAGGCGGCGCGCGGGTCGAGGGCGGTGCGCACGCCGTCGCCGAGGACGGTGAGGGCGAGAACGGTGACGAACAGGGCGCCGGCCGGCAGCAGCAGGTACTGCGGCGCGGCCTGGTACCAGACGTCCGCCGCGGTCAGCATCTGTCCCCAGGACGGGGTGGGCGGCTTCACACCGACGCCGAGGAAGGACAGCGCGGCCTCGACGGAGATGTTCGTGGGCACCAGTAGCGCGGCGTACGTGATGATGGGGGCGGCCAGGCCGGGCAGCAGTTCGCGGCGGGCGACCCGCCAGGAACCCCAGCCGCTGAGCCGGGCGGCGGAGACGTGGTCGAGCCCCTTCAGGGAGAGTGTCTGGGCCCGCACGATCTTCGCGATGTTGCCCCAGGCGATCAGCCCGATGACGAGGGTGACCAGGACCGGCCGCGGGAAGCTCGACGGCACGATCGCCAGCAGGGCCAACGACATGATCATGAGCGGCATCGACACGATGATGTCCGTGGCGCGGCTCAACAGTTGATCAACCCATCGGTTGCCCAGCGCGGAGGCCACGCCGACCGCGACCCCGATGGCGACCTGCACCACCGTGGCCGCGAGCGCGACCCCCAGGGACACCCTCGCCCCGTAGACCAGGCGGGCGAACAGGTCGCGTCCGGTCTGCGGTTCCACGCCCAGCCAGTGGTCGGCGCTCATGCCGCCCAAGGAGCCGATGGGCACGCCTCCGCGCGCGGAGTCGATCAGGGACGGGTGGTACGTGGTGGGGTCCTGGCCCTCCAGAGCGGTGAGCAGCGGCGCGGCGAGCGCGGTCAGCACGAGCAGCGCGACGACGGCGGCGGCGACCAGGGCGGCGCGCTGCGCCAGCAGCCGCCGCCAGAACTGACGGGCCCCCGAGGCGGCCGGGACGGACGACTCCGTCCCGGCGGCCTCGACGGCGACAAGTGCCTCGCTCACGGCGCTACTTCACCGCGACCTGGGAGATGTCCAGCACACCGGTCCAGTCGCTGATGACGATGTTCTTGACGTCCTTGCCGTACAGCCGCTTGTAGACCGGGTGGAACAGCGGCACGACGAGGGCCTTCTCACCGATCTTCCGGTCCAGCGCGCCCCATCGCTTGGCAGCGGCGTCAAGGTCGGTCAACTTGTTGATTGCGTCAATCTCGTCATTGACCGACTTGTCGTTGAGCAGGCCCGTGTTGAAGTTCGCGCCGTCCTTGACGATCTGCCGGCCATCGAAGATCGGGGCGAGGAAGGGACCGCCGGAGGGCCAGTCGGCACCCCAGTGCGCGAGGAAGAAACCGGGCTCGGTCTTCACGCTGTGGATCTTGTCCCGGTAGTCGTTGTCCTCCAGCCCCTGGAGCTTGACGGTGATGCCGGCCTTCTTCAGCGCGTCCTGGACGGCGGTCGCGATCTCCGGGCTGGTCTCGAAGTCCTTGGCGTTGGAGTGGGTCAGCGTGACGGTGAGCCCGTTCTTGTAACCGGCCTGCGCGAGCAGTTCCTTGGCCTTGGCCGGGTTGCCGGAGGCGCCCGCCGGGAACGGGTCGTACGACGTGTAGCCGAACGACTTCTGGTTGGGCAGGAAGGTGGTCGCGGGCTCGGCGAGCGCGCTGCCGCCGGCCGCGTTGACCACCGAGGACCGGTCGACGGCGTAGGCGATCGCCTGCCGCACCTTCGGGTTGTCGAACGGCTTCACGGTCGGGTTGAACGCGATGTAGTTCGTGTAGCCGAAGTGGCCGGTGCCCACGCGTGAGGCGAGCTCCTCGTCGCCGCTCACCTTGGCGAGTTCGGCCGGGCCGAGGTTGGTGTCCGTGGTGACCGCCGCCGCGTCCGCGCCCTGGGACGCGGACAGCCGCTGGTTGATCACGGAGGAGTCGAGGCCGGAGCGGACGTCGATCGTGTCCGGGTAGGCCTTGCGCTCGTCGTCGGTGGCCGCCGACCAGTACGTGTTGCGGGTGAGGACGAGGTGCTCGCCGTCGTTCTCGTTCCTGACGACCTTGTAGGGGCCGGACGAGATCGGGTGCTCCTCGTACTTGGTGCCGTCGTCCTTGCTCCTGGGCACCGGGGTGAACTGCGTCTGCGTGGCGAGGTACGGGAATTCGCCCTCGGGCTTGTCGAGATGGAAGACGATGGTCCGCGCGTTCGGCGTCTCGATCGCCGAGAGCCCCTTCTTGTCCTTGTACGGCCCTTGGTAGTCGGCCGCGCCGACCAGCCAGTCCCGCAGGTAGGGCGCGCCGCCGGAGAGCTCGGGGGCGAAGGAGCGCTCGATGCCGTACTTGATGTCGGCCGAGGTGATCGGGGTGCCGTCCTCGTACCTGAGGCCCTTCTTCAGGGTGTACGTCCACACGGTCGCGTCCTTGTTGGGGCGCCCGGTGTCGGTGGCGAGGTCGGGGACGACCTTGGATCCGGCCGTGCCGTTCTCGCGGTTGCGCGTGGTGAGGGTGCGGAAGACCAGCGAAGGGACGTTTCCGCCGCCGGAGGTGTAGAGGCGGGCGGGGTCGAAGTCGGTCTGCGGCTCGGAGTTCAGCACGGTGAGGGTGCCGCCCTTGTGGGGCGTGGAGTCACCACCGGAGCCCTTGGCATCGTGGTCCTTGGGGCCGCAGGCGGCGGCGCCCGCTGCCACGACCAGGCTGACGGATGCCGCTGCCACGCGGCGCGCTATGACGGACGGTTGACGCATCGGAATGACGACCTCTCGCGGTGACGTGACGGGGTTGATCGAGGACTTCTCGAAATGTGAGACATGTGGACAAGGAGTGAGACGACTGCGAGCAGACGTCGACCCCGGCGCCGGGTCGTCGAAAAACGCCGTGACACGGTCACGGACGAAAGGAGAGAGAAAGGTCGCGACGCGAGCGCCGGGGGGCGGCGTCAGCGACAGGCGATGTCGGCCACGCAGAGTGCGGTCACGCCGATGAGCGCCAGCTCGATGGCTGCGCTCTCACGGACGGCATGACTAGACCACATGCGCAGAAATATGAACGACCTTGCAGCTCATGTCAATGTGACATAAGCGATGCCTGTCAACTCCCGGGATACGGCCAGGGGTTGGGCAGACAGTGGATCCCGTCATGATCCAGGAACTTGGTCTGCTGCTGCATGACAGGGGCGAGATCACCGTTCTTCTGGCACGTCACGTGGCCGTGGCCGAGCCGGTGACCGACCTCATGGTTGATCAACATCTGCCGATAGGCGTGGATTTTGTTCCCATATGTCTTACTGCCCTGGGCCCACCTGTATGCATTGATCATCACTCGTTCGGTGGCGGCCGAGTCGCAGGATACGTTGTCCTCCGTGGTGTCCAGCCCGGACTTGGCGCACCACTTGGCGGTCGTGCCGGGGCTGGCCAGCGTGATGACGAAGTCGGGCTTGCCGGAAGAGATCCGCTCGAAGGTGCGGGCGCCGCCGTGGGCCCAGCTGCGGTCGTCGTTCAGGGTCTTCTGCACGGCCTCGGCGAACAGCTCGCCGTCCAGGCCCAGCCCCTGCTCGACGTCCACGCGGTAGGTGTACTTCTGCCCCTTGCCGGGTGCCTTGGCGAAACCGCGCACCGTCGCGAACTTCCCCGAGCCCTTCAGTGTGGCGCTCAGCGGGTACGTCCGGTCCATCTTCTGCTCGTACGACAGCGACACCGCGCCCGGCGAGGCAGAAGGCGTCGCACCCGGGGGGCGTGCGTCGCGGGCCTGGTCGGTGGCGGACTGCGACTGTACGGCGCCACCGTCGTGCTTCCCGGTCACCTGGCCGGCGACGACCACCGCGAGCACGGTGGTCACGGCGGCCGCGGCGACGCCGGTGAAGGTCCGCCCCTTGCGGGAACGCTGCGCGGGCAGGCCGACGGGGCCCGGGGCGGCCCGGCCGACGGGGGGCGCGTCACCGCCGTGCGCCTCCGGCGCGTCGGCCGGGTGCTCCTCGGCGGGGCGGGGGACGGGCTTGCCTGGACGAGGCGCGAAGACGTCGACGTCGTCCTCCAGGCCGACACCGCCGTGGCGTCCGTCGCGCCCCTCGGCGAAGGCGTCGAGGTATTCCTGCCGCGGCGCGGCCGGCCGCTGCCGCGGAAGCGAGACGCCGGGGCCGGCCGCCCCCGCATGCTCCCCCCATCCGCCGCCGGCTTCCCGCTGCTCGGGGTGCCCACCACGAGCGGAAGCACCCTCCCGCAGCCGGGGCACGCCGTGCGCGGGGGTACCGTCCGAAAGCCTCGGGACGTCCTGCGCGGGCGTGCCGTCCGGAAGCCGAGGCGCACCCTGCCCGGGAGTGCCATCGGGCAGACGCGGCACACCCCGCACCGGCGCACCGCCACCGAAACGCGGCACCCCCCGCGCAGGCGTACCGTCCGCAAACCTCGGGACGCCGTGCCCGGGCGTGCCATCGGGAAGCCTCGGGACGCCCTGCGCGGGCGTGCCCTCCGGAAGCCGAGGCGCACCCTGCCCCGGAGTGCCATCGGGCAGACGCGGCACACCCCGCACCGGCGCACCGCCACCGAAACGCGGCACCCCGTGCGCAGGCGTACCGTCCGCAAACCTCGGGACGCCGTGCCCGGGCGTGCCATCGGGAAGCCTCGGGACGCCCTGCGCGGGCGTGCCGTCGGGGCGGGCCGGCGGTCCTTGCCGCGGATGACCGGCAGGAGCGGCGCCACCCGTGGGTGCCTGTCGCTGCCCGGGCAGCACCGGCCGCCCGCCGCCCGCGGCAGCCACACCGAGTCCGCCCGGAAGGCCGGCCCGGCCCGGCGCGTCCGGCGGCCCCGGAACACCCTCGGCCCCTTGAACGCCCTCAGCACCTCCCCCGTACGGCGCGCCCGGACCGCTGCTCCGGTCCGGGAGGTCCCGACTGTTGCCCGGACGGACGGCCGCCTGTTCCGTGCGCCCTCCCTTTATGTCCGCGGCGTCGCCCTTGGGGGCCGGGCCGCGGCGGCTGTGGCGTCCCACGCCGGCCTCAGCTCCCCGCGCCCGAGCCGGCGGTGCCGTCCCCGGTCTCCGCGAGGAGTTCCCGGAACGCCGTGGCCACCACGTCCGGGTACTCCATCATCGCCACGTGTCCGGCGTCCGGCAGGGACAGCAGGCGGGAGTCGCGGAAGGCGCGGGCGGCCCGGTGGGCCATGCGGAAGCCGACGAGCTGGTCACGGCCGCCGTAGATCAGCAGGGTCGGCGCGAGGACGCGCTCGGCCTGGCGCCACAGCCCGTGCTGCCCACCGAGCGTGTAGGCGTTGACGATCCCGCGGGCGGAACGGGCCATCGCGTCCCAGAAGTACGGCAGCTGCAGCCGCCGTTCGAGCTCCTCCACGGCGTGCTGGAACGCCTCGGCCGACACCCGGCCGGGGTCGCCGTAGCAGAGCCCCAGGACGCCGCGGACCCGCTGCTCCGCCGTCCACTCCTTGGTGAACCGGGTGAACAGGGCGGCGACACCGGGCACGCCGAGCAGCGCGGTCGGGGCCGCGCTGCGCTGGATGCGCAGCTCCGGCAGGGCGGGTGACACCAGGGTGAGCGTACGGACGAGATCGGGCCGTACGGCGGCGACGCGGGTGGCGACGGCGCCGCCCAGCGAGTTGCCGAACAGGTGGACCGGTCCGCGCCCTGCCGCGTCGAGATGGCGGATCACCGCGCGCGCGTGCCCGGTGACCGAGTAGTTCCCGTCGTCCGGGGGCGGCGAGTCGCCGAAACCGGGCAGGTCGACCGCCTCGCTGTCGACGACGCCGTCCAGCTCGGCCATGAGCGCCGACCAGTTCTGCGAGGAACCGCCGAGCCCGTGGACGTACAGCGCGGGCGGCAGGCCCTCGCGCGTGGGAGGGCGGGAACGGATCGACAGGGTGACCCCGGGCAGTCCCACGGACCGCAGCCGCTCGCCCTCGCCGACCCGGACGGGCGCCACCCTCGGAAGCGCACTGCTGGCGGCCGGCACGGATGGCGACTCGGTCGAAGACATGCGGCAATGTTACGAGGTGATCACACCGAGGTTCATGTGGTGGCCGTCACAGACTGGACCGTGGGCGACGGGTGAACCCGACGACTGCCGGCGGACCTTACGCCACTGGTGAACACCGGTGAACACGGGCAACAAACGGACGAGACGGCATGGCGTCCGGATCAGCTGTCTCCTAGGCTCGTACAGAGGGCACCCGCATGTGGCCCCTGCTGCTTCAGGGACATTCGTAGGAAGGGAGCCCACCATGGCCTATGACCCCACCGAGCCCGACATGATCGAGGACCTGGAGACCGACGCGGCCCCGGAGATCGACGTCGAAGCCAACGAGGTGGACGCCGCCGAGCAGCACGCCGACCTCGCCCCGGACCGTGACGACCCCCTGACGGGCATGGACGCGGACCGCGCGAGCGAGGGCGATCTGGTCGAACAGGCGCGTGTGGTCTCGCTCGACGAGGACGACTACCGCTGACCTCCGCCGACTTCTGCGGCCGCACGAGGTGTCCGCTGCGGCTTTCGCCACCGTCCGGTACGTGAAATTCTGCGCTCGCACCGCGCACACCACGGTTACCGAAAAGTACGATGGCCGCGCGGCCTACACCGCGATATGGACGACCTTGGGAGGCGGCGTGACAGCCATCGAGCAAACTGAGGCAGCACGCCCGCGTGGCACGCGTCTGCCGCGCCGAGCCCGACGGAACCAGCTGCTGGGCGCCGCCCAGGAGGTTTTCGTCGCGCAGGGCTATCACGCGGCGGCGATGGACGACATCGCCGAACGGGCCGGCGTGAGCAAGCCGGTGCTCTACCAGCACTTCCCCGGCAAGCTCGACCTCTACCTCGCCCTGCTGGACCAGCACTGCGAGTCGCTGATCCAGGCCGTGCGCAGCGCGCTGGCCTCGACGACCGACAACAAGCAGCGCGTCCGGGCGACCATGGACGCCTACTTCGCGTACGTCGAGGACGACGGCGGCGCCTTCCGGCTGGTCTTCGAGTCGGACCTGACGAACGAGCCCGCGGTGCGCGAGCGTGTCGACAAGGTCACGAACGACTGCGCCGAGGCGATCTGCGACGTCATCGCCGAGGACACGGGCCTGTCGCGCGCGGAGTCGATGCTGCTCGCCTCCGGCCTCGGCGGTCTCGCCCAGGTGGTGGCCCGTTCCTGGCTGCACAGCGACCGCAGCGTGCCGCGCGACCAGGCGGTGCAGCTGCTGACCTCGCTGGCCTGGCGGGGCATCGCCGGCTTCCCGCTGCACGGCAGCGAACACCACTGACCGCCGTTTGTTCCCGGCGGCTGTTCGCTGTTGGCGTGCCGACCCGCAGCCTGTACGTCCCCTCACCGGGCTAATGTGTGCTGGGTACGGCGCGGAAGATCGCGCACATCACTGACCGTCGGAGGGACATAGCCGTGGAGGTCAAGATCGGCGTGCAGTACGCGCCCCGCGAGATCGTTCTGGAGAGCGGTCAGAGCGTCGAGGAGGTCGAGCGCCTGGTGAGCGACGCGCTGGCCGGAAAGACGCAGCTGCTGAGCCTGCAGGACGAGAAGGGCCGCAAGGTCTTGGTGCCGACGGACCGTCTGGCGTACGTGGAGATCGGCGAGCCGACCGTGCGCAAGGTGGGCTTCGGCACCCTGTAGGCCGACGTCGTGGGAAGGGCCCGGCGGCCGTGTGCCGCCGGGCCCTTCCACATGGGGAGTGCACACAGTCGGAGCACAACTCCTGCACAGCGGAGGATTGCACTCCGCAGGTCACGGGTATGACGGGCTACGAGCGCATGTGGACAGCCCGGCCGTGGGAGGGACCCCGACATGATCCTGGAAGCACTCGCGTCCGCAGTGCTCGGTCTGATCCTCGCCTGGGCGGCGGCACACCGTCTGTCCCACCGGCTGCCGGCGCGCCCGCTGGTCCTGTGCACGGGCGTCACCGGAGCCCTCTTCGGCGACTTCGTCACCCACACCGCCCTCGGCCCCGGCACCGCCTGGCTGAGCCTCGTGGGCGCAGCGATCATCTCGGCGGCATCCCTGTCCCTGCTCCTGCGCCCGGCGGGGCGCCTGCGCCGACGATCATTGGTGGCGTAGAAAGCCGCACTTGTCGGAAGGCGGCGGAAGTCGCGTCCCGAAGGGGCGGGGCTGTGTGGGCCGTCCGGCTCCCCCGCGGGGCGCGACCAGACGCGCCCCGCAGCCGCGACAGCGGCACCCGCCCGACGGGACGTACCCGTTCTCAGGCAGCGAGGCCCAGCGCGGCCATCCGCTTGGTGTGCGCCTCGGTGATCCGCGAGAACATCCTCCCGACCTCCGCGAGATCGAACCCGTCGGCCACCCCGCCCACGAGCATCGTCGACAGCGCATCCCGGTCGGCGACGACCCGCTGGGACTGCGACAGCGCCTCGCCCATCAGCCGCCGCGCCCACAGCGCCAGCCGGCCGCCCACGCGCGGGTCGGCGTCGATGGCGGCCCGCACCTTCTCCACCGCGAACCCGGCGTGCCCGGTGTCGTCGAGGACGGCGAGGACGAGCTCACGGGTGTCGGTGTCGAGCCGCGCCGCGACCTCCCGGTAGAAGTCGCTCGCGATCGAGTCGCCGACGTACGCCTTGACCAGGCCCTCCAGCCAGTCCGAGGGCGCCGTCTGCCGGTGGAAGCCGTCGAGTGCGGCGACGAACGGGTCCATCGCGGCGGTCGGCTCCTCGCCGATCTCGGTCAGCCGGTCCCGCAGCCGCTCGAAGTGGTGGAACTCGGCCGAGGCCATCTTCGCCAGCTCCGCCTTGTCCGCGAGGGTCGGCGCGAGCTTCGCGTCCTCCGCGAGCCGCTCGAACGCCGCCAGCTCCCCGTACGCGAGCGCGCCGAGCAGGTCCACGACGGCGGCGTGGTACTGCGGGTCGGCGGAGGCCTGCGCCCAGTCCTGGGCGGCGACGCCCGTGGGCACTGCGGAGTCGTTCTCAGGCTTGTCAGAGCTAGTCATGAGGCGCACAATAGCCCGCTCGCGTGGCGTCGGAAGGTCCCGCCCGATCAGTGTGACCACCATGACGTGACCAAATCGGCCATCACATGTGCGCGGATCCGGGGTATGGTGGTAATGCGCCTGCCTGAGTGCGCCGACGGTGTTCGACGTCTCGCGACAGGCCGCACGCATGAGGATGCCCGGTCGGTGGCCCGATCGGCTCCGACCCGACAGCCCTCCCTGGCCGTACGGCACAGTACGTACGACGACCGGAGGGACACCCTCAGCGGTACGAGCGCTAGAGCGTCGGCAGAGGTCCCGTGTCATACGGCTTGCCTTGAGTGGTTCGTCCGTACGGCAGCCGACGTACCCCGGCACGGTCAGACATGACCCCCGCGCTCGCCTCGCGCCGCACACACAGAAGAGGCATGACCCTGACTACGACGTTTCGAGAACTCGGAATCCTTCCCGAGACCGCCGAGGCCCTGGAGGCCGTCGGCATCATCACTCCCTTCCCCATCCAGGAGATGACGCTTCCCGTCGCCCTCTCGGGCACGGACGTCATCGGCCAGGCCAAGACCGGCACCGGCAAGACGCTGGGCTTCGGTCTTCCGCTCCTGGAGCGCGTCACCGTACCCGCCGACGTGGAGGCCGGACGCGCCGCCCCCGAGGCCCTCACCGACGCCCCGCAGGCGCTCGTCGTCGTCCCCACGCGCGAGCTGTGCACCCAGGTCACCAACGACCTGCTGACGGCCGGCAAGGTCCGTAACGTGCGCGTGACCGCTATCTACGGCGGCCGGGCCTACGAGCCCCAGGTGGAGGCGCTGAAGAGGGGCGTCGACGTGGTCGTCGGCACCCCGGGCCGCCTGCTCGACCTCGCGGGCCAGAAGAAGCTGAACCTCAAGCACGTCAAGTGCCTGGTCCTCGACGAGGCCGACGAGATGCTCGACCTGGGCTTCCTGCCCGACGTCGAGAAGATCATCGACATGCTGCCGGTCAAGCGCCAGACGATGCTGTTCTCGGCGACCATGCCGGGCGCGGTCATCGGCCTCGCGCGCCGCTACATGGCGCGGCCCACGCACATCCGCGCCACCGCGCCGGACGACGAGGGCGCGACGGTCGCGAACATCAAGCAGTTCGTCTACCGCGCGCACAACATGGACAAGCCGGAGATGGTCGCCCGCATCCTGCAGGCCGAGGGCCGCGGACTGGCGATGATCTTCTGCCGTACCAAGCGCACGGCCGCCGACATCGCCGAGCAGCTGCAGCGCCGCGGCTTCGCCTCCGGCGCGGTCCACGGCGACCTCGGCCAGGGCGCCCGCGAGCAGGCGCTGCGCGCCTTCCGCAACGGCAAGGTCGACGTCCTCGTCTGCACCGACGTCGCCGCACGCGGCATCGACGTCGAGGGCGTGACCCACGTCATCAACTACCAGTCCCCCGAGGACGAGAAGACGTACCTGCACCGGGTCGGCCGCACGGGCCGCGCGGGCGCCAAGGGTACGGCGATCACGTTCGTCGACTGGGACGACATCCCGCGCTGGCAGCTGATCAACAAGGCGCTGGAGCTGGACTTCAACGACCCGGTGGAGACGTACTCGAGCTCCCCGCACCTGTTCTCCGACCTCGGCATCCCCGAGGGGACGAAGGGCACCCTGCCGCGCTCGGAGCGGACCCGCGCCGGTCTGGACGCGGAGGAGCTCGAGGACCTCGGCGAGACCGGCGGGCGTGGCGCACGTGGCCGTGGCCGTGGTGGCCGGGGTGAGCGCGGTGACCGTCCCGAGCCCGGCACCGCCGAGCGCGAGCGTACGAGCCGTACTCCGCGCCGTCGCCGTCGCACCCGCGGCGGAGCACCGGTCGACGCCGCGACGACCACCGCGGTGCCCGCCGCCGAGTCCGGCGCCTCCGAGGCCACCGGCGCGGAGGAGTCAAGGGCTCCCCGTAGCCTGCGCCGCCGTCGCCGTACCCGCGGCGGGGCGCCGGAGCAGCCGGTTGCCGCTGCCGAGGCCGCCGTCGAGACGGTGGACACGGCGGAGGGCCCGGCGGAGCTGGATACCCCTCAGCCGGAGATCACGGAGAAGCCGCGCCGCCGCCGTACCCGCAAGTCGGCGGAGCCGGCCGTGACCGAGACGGCACCCGAGATCGCCGCGCCCGCGGCGGAGGCGACGCCTGTGGCCGCCGAGTCCCAGGCCGAGACCGCGCCGGTGGAAGCACCGGAGGCCAAGCCGCGCCGCCGTACGCGCAAGACGGCGGAGCCCGCCGCCGAGACGGCGGTCACCACGGCCGAGGGCACGGAGGCCAAGCCGCGCCGCACCCGCAAGACGGCCGCCACCGCGCCGGAGACGACCGAGGCCCCCGAAGCCGAGGCCAAGCCCCGCCGCACCCGCAAGACCGCCGCCACCGTCACCGAGGCAGCACCGGCGGACACGGAGCCGGAGGCCAAACCCCGCCGCACCCGCAAGGCGGCCGTCACCGCCGAGGCCACCGCCGACACCGCGGAAGGCACGGAGGCCAAGCCGCGCCGCACCCGCAAGACGGCCGCCACCGCGCCGGAGACGACCGAGGCCCCCGAAGCCGAGGCCAAGCCCCGCCGCACCCGCAAGACCGCCGCCACCGTCACCGAGGCAGCACCGGCGGACACGGAGCCGGAGACCAAGCCGCGCCGCACCCGCAAGACGGCCGCCACCGCGCCGGAGACGACCGAGGCCCCCGAAGCCGAGGCCAAACCCCGCCGCACCCGCAAGACCGCCGCCACCGTCACCGAGGCAGCACCGGCGGACACGGAGCCGGAGGCCAAACCGCGCCGCACCCGCAAGGCGGCCGCCGCGGAGATTCCGGCGCAGGCCACCGCTGAGCCGGAGGCCAAGCCGCGCCGCCGTACCCGCAAGGCCACGGCTGCCGTCGAGGTCGGCGAAGCCTGATCCGGCACGCGTACCCCGTACACAGACGGCCCGGTCCACACATGTGGACCGGGCCGTCGCGCATCCGCCCCCACGCCCGACGCCGCATCCGCCCGCCTCGCCACCCGGCGCGGACGGCTGCCCCACCCGCAGCACCCCACGGACCGCGCGCCACGCGGCTGCGGGCAGCCTGCCGTCGGGGGCGCACGGATCGGCGTGCGGTGCCCCGCCTGCGCCGACGGCGGCCCCGTCGGCGCCCGGCCGCGGCGCAGGGCGCCCGTCCGCTGCCGGCACCGCCCCGGTAGCCTCTCCCCATGAGCAGGCCCGCCACCTTCCTCCCGCCGCCCGGTGCCCGTGCGTACGCGTTGCGGACCGCGCGCGGTGAGTTCGCCGTCGTCGACGCTCCCGTGGCCGACGGCGTCGAGCCCCGCGGGATCGCGCTGCTGCTGCCGGGGTTCACCGGGAGCAAGGAGGACTTCAATCCGCTGCACGTTCCGCTCGCGCGGCGCGGGTACCGGACGGTGGCCGTGGACGGGCGCGGGCAGTACGAGTCGGACGGGCCCGAGACCGACGAATCCGCGTACGCCCAGCGGGAGTTGGCGCTCGACGCGCTGGCGCAGGCCGAGGCGCTCGGACCGCCGGTGCATCTGCTGGGCCATTCCCTCGGCGGCCAGATCTCCCGTGCGGCCGTGCTCACCGACCACAGGCCCTTCCGGTCGCTCACCCTCATGGCCTCCGGCCCCGCGCAGATCTCGGAGTCCCAGCAGCAGCGCGTGAAGCTGCTGCGGGACGCCCTCGCGGTGATGGACATGGCGGAGGTCTGGGACGCGATCCAGGCGATGGAGACGCCGGAGGACACCGAGACGGCGGCGCTCGACGGCGGTCTCGACGAGCGGGACGACCTGCGGCGCCGCTGGCTGGGCACCCGGCCCGCCCAACTCCTCGCCACTGGGCGCCAGTTGTGCACGGAACCGGACCGCGTAGCGGAACTGGCCGCCGTACCGCTGCCGTTCCACGTCCTGTCCGGCTCGCGGGACGACACCTGGCCGCTGCCCCTGCTGGACGACATGGCGCTGCGGCTGAACGCACGGCGGACGGTGATCGAGGACGCCGAGCACTCCCCGAACACCGACCAGCCCCTCGCCACGGCGCACGCGCTCGCCGACTTCTGGGACGAGGCGGGGTCGCGCCAACGACCCTAGGACCCGTCGTCCGACTCCCGCCTGCCCCGCGCCGCACGCACTCTCGCCGCCCGGGCCTAGTACTGCGCCTGCAGGTGCCCCCAGAAGCCGTCCCGGAGGGCGCGGCGCAGGTCGGCCTGGCCGCGCAGGGAGTACTGGAGCAGACCCTCGGCCTCCACCAGCAGGTCCTGGTCGACGGAGCCGGGGAGGTAGGGGTGGCCCGGGAGGAGCTCGGCCAGCGCCTCGCGGCCCCGGGCGACCAGCCACATCGCCGCGATCTGGGCACCGACGAAACGGACGTCCTCGCGGGTGGGGCGGACGCCGCCGGTGGCCTCATAGGCGGCCGTGCGCCGGGAGACGTAGGGCTTGAAGAACTCGAGGTCGAGGGTGCGCTGGCTGTCGACCTCCCAGAGCAGGGGCTCGGCCTGGTTGCGGCCTTCGGGGGCCTCGATGCCCCACAGGTGGACGCGGGCGCCGTACCCCTGCGCCGCCTCGACCGCCGAGACCAGGTCCTCGTCGCCGCCGAGCAGGGCCGCGTCGCTGATGGCTCGGTGGCGGGCCAGTGACTCCAGATCCGTACGGATCAGGGAATCCACGCCCTTCTGCTGGTTGTTGGCGTTGAGGTTGCCCAGGCGGACCTTGACGTCGGGGAGTTCGGCGATGGACTGCTGTTCCGCGGTGTGGATACGGCGCCGGGCGCCGTCGTACCAGTAGACGCGCAGCAGCCGGCTGTCCGCGAAGATCGTGCGGGCCTTGTCGATCAGCGCGTCGATCAGGCCCTCGGCGTCGAGGTCGAAGGCCCGGCGGTCCTCCGTACCGGTGACCAGGCGGCCCGCGGCCGCGTAGAGGTAACCGGCGTCGACGAAGATCGCGTGGGTCGAGGGCGTCTTCGCCACCTCGGCGAGCATGCGCTGCAGCAGCTCGTTCGTGCGGTCGATGCGCCCGCCCAGGGCCGCGAGGTCGTCGTTCATCGCCTCCATTGTCCCGGTGGTCACGCTGCGAACACAACCGTACGCTTACCCGTCGGTAATTAGGCGTTCGAAAAATTTCTTTAGAGAAGGGAATGTTTGTAACGAGCAGCACGTTGACTATGAACGAGACCGGATACACATCCGGTGCTCCGAGTAGTTCTCCGCAGGAGGATGACCAGACGAAGGGAGAAGCCCATGCGCTTCGAGATCATGCGACTCGACGAGGTCGACGGCACCACCGTGGACAGCACCGTCGTGGACGCCGCCTCCGTCAACCGGATCGTTCAGCAGGCCGCCGCCATCGGGCAGCGACTGTGGATCCGCCCGGCCGAGACCCAGGCCTCGTAACGGGCAGCCCACTCAAGCTGTCCGGGGGAGCCGAGCCGACGAGGGCTCAGCTCCCCCGGATGACCTGAGTGATCCCGTTGATGATCTGCTGCACGGCGATCGCGGAGAGCATCATGCCCGCGAGCCGTGTCACCAGCACGACACCGCCGTCCTTGATGACCCGGATGATCAGCAGCGAGTAACGCATCACCAGCCACAGCACGACATGGATCGCGAGGATCGCGGACCACACCGAGATCTGCGAGGCCATGCTGCCGGCCTTCTGCACGGCCAGGATGACGGACACGATCGCAACGGGACCGGCCAGCAGCGGCATGCCCAGCGGTACGAGCGCCACGTTCACGTCCTTGGTCTGCTTCGGCTCGTCGGTCTTGCCGGTGAGCAGGTCGAGCGCGATCAGCAGGAGCAGCAGACCGCCCGAGATCATCAGCGCCGGGACGGAGACGTGCAGGTAGTTCAGGATCTGGTGGCCCAGGACGCCGAACGTGGCGATGACCCCACCGGCCACGCACACGGCCTGGAAGGCCATGCGCTTCTGCACCTTGGCCGGACGGCCGGCGGTCAGGGCGAGGAAGATCGGGGTGATCCCAGGGGGATCCATGATGACAAAAAGGGTCAGAAACAGTGAGCCGAAGACAGCGATGTCGAACATGGTGGGGCAGCAGGCCTTGCAGAAGAAGTGATACGGGCGTGAGTCGGTGAGGCGGTCCGGCCTCAGGCTCCGCCGGCCCCCGGGACCGGGAACGCCCCGGTGGCCCGTCGCGTGATCTCCCCGTACACCTCGGGGTCGGTCGTGTACGCGCCCAGCGTCACGGTCTTGCGGCTGCCGTGATAGTCCGAGGAGCCCGTGACCAGCAGGTCCAGGTCCTTCGCCAGGGCCCGCAGCCGGTCGCGGGCGTCGGCGTCGTGGTCCATGTGGTCGACCTCGACGCCGTCGAGCCCGGCCTCGGCCATCTCCGCGATCCGCGCCTCGGGGACCGTACGCCCACGCTTGGCGGCGGCCGGGTGCGCGAACACACAGACCCCGCCCGCGTTCTTGACCAGCCGGATCGCCTCGAAGGGGTCGGTCTCGTGCTTCTCCACGAAGGCCCGGCCGCCGTCGGCGAGCCACTCCTCGGTGAACGCGTCGCTCACCGTCGGTACGACGCCCAGCTCGACCAGCGCCGTCGCGACATGCGGGCGCCCCACGGAACCGCCGGCCGCGATCCGCTCGACCTGCTCCCAGGTGACCGGTACGCCCAGCGCGTTGAGCTTGGCGACCATGCCCTTGGCCCGCGGCACCCGGTCGTCCCGCACCAGCTCGCGCTCGGCGAGCAGCGCGGGCTCCTCGGGGTCGAACAGGTAGGCCAGCATGTGCATCGAGATGCCGTCGATGCGGCAGGACAGCTCGGCGCCGGTGACCAGGGTGAGCCCCTCGGGCAGCGCGGCGATCGCCCCGGCGTGCCCACGGGTGGTGTCGTGATCGGTCAGCGCGACGACGTCCAGCCCGGCAGCGGCGGCGCCCAGCACCAGCTCGGCCGGGGTGTCCGTACCGTCGGAAGCCGTGGAGTGACAGTGCAGATCGATGCGCACGGTGACTCCAGACGGGGACGGCTACGGAAGGGGACACCTAAGGATAGCGGGGTTTTGAAGTCCGGCTGTCACACCCGCAGCCGCTGAGCACCCCCTACTGGCCCCACCTCAAGGGACGCACGGAACCGCGCGAGCAACCACTACCGACCCGCACGCCGCCGACGCACGCCACCCCTGTGGGCGTCACGGCCGGAGCAAGCGCGGCGACAACGCGCCGCACGGCACCAGGTCCACCTCCGCGCCCACGTCCCGCAGATCGGTGAGCACCAACTCGTCGTACATGAGCAGGCCGGACTGCTCCGGCCACATCACCGCCCAGAGCCACATCCCGAGCGCCTCGCCGGCGAAGACCGCGCGGTCGTCGGGGGTGCGGTAGACGTGCCAGAGCGGGGTGGGGCGGCCGGCGGCCAGGACCTTGGTCTGCGGCGGCTTCTCGATGTTCATGTACGACCCCGGGTCCGGACCGTCGATGCCCGCATACCGCGCGCCGAGACCGACGCCCAGTTCCTCCGCGACCAGGATGAGTTCACCGGGGCCGCCGAGCGGGCCGGGTCCGGAACAGGCGACGGCGGTCGCGCGGCCGCCGCTGCGGTCGTCGCCGGCGTAGGCCACGCCCGTGAAGAGCCAGCCGACCGGGATCGGCCAGGGCATCCACAGCGGGACGTGCGTGCGGTGCACGACGGCACCGAGGGCTTCGACACTGGGCGGGATCACGGGCTGCAGCGGATACACCGTGCCGTGCACATCACACTGCCACGAATCGGCGAAGAGACCGGGCGCCCTGACCCGGCCACCACACCTCGGGCAACTGGGTTCGCCCCTCATAGGGCTCCACGGTCCTACCCCGGCCCGCCCACGTCAAGGACGATCACCCGTCCGGACCGAAGACCCCGACCGGGCGCCGCCGGCCAGGCAGAACTAGATGCATCTTGCATTAATTAGATGCACTAACTTACTATGTGTATAAACCAACCATCTCTGCGGGACGGGAGAAAGCGGATGGACTCCTTCGATGCCGGAGCCGGCGGCATCCTGCGACAGCCCAAGGCGGTCTGGGCCACGGCCGGCGCCTCCGTCGTGGCCTTCATGGGCATCGGCCTGGTCGACCCGATCCTGCCGTCCATCGCACGGGGCCTCGACGCCACCGCCGGCCAGGTCTCCCTGCTCTTCACCTCGTACTTCCTGATCACCGCTGTGGCGATGCTGCTGACCGGCTTCGTCTCCAGCCGCATCGGCGGCCGCAAGACCCTGCTGCTCGGCCTCGCCTTCGTGGTCGTCTTCGCGGGCCTGGCCGGCACCTCCGGCTCGGTCGCGCAGCTCGTCGGCTTCCGGGCGGGCTGGGGCCTCGGCAACGCGCTCTTCGTCTCGACCGCCCTCGCGGTCATCGTCGGCGCGGCGGCCGGCGGCAGCGCGGCGGCGATCCTGCTGTACGAGTCCGCGCTCGGCCTCGGCATGGCCTGCGGCCCGCTGCTCGGCGCCGTCCTCGGCGACGTCAGCTGGCGCTACCCGTTCTTCGGCACGGCCACGCTGATGGCGATCGGCTTCCTGTGCATCGCGGCGTTCCTGAAGGAGCAGCCGAAGCCGGCCCGCAAGACCTCGGTCCTGGACCCGATCAGGGCGCTCGGCCACGGCGGCCTCGCCTCGGCGGCGGTCTCCGCCTTCTTCTACAACTACACGTTCTTCACGGTGCTGGCCTTCACGCCGTTCGTGCTGAACATGTCCCCGTACCGGTCGGGCGCGGTGTTCTTCGCCTGGGGCGTGCTGCTGGCGGTCTTCTCCGTGGTCGTGGCGCCGCGCATGCAGGCGCGCCTCGGCTCGCCGAAGGTGCTCGGCGGCTCGCTGGTGCTGCTCGCCGCGGACGTCCTGGCGCTCGGCTACGGCAACCACACCGTCGCGATCGTCTGCACGATTCTGTCCGGCGCGTTCATCGGCGTGAACAACACCGTCTACACCGAGCTGGCCCTCGGCGTCTCGGACGCGCCGCGCCCGGTGGCGAGCGCGGGCTACAACTTCGTCCGCTGGTTCGCGGCCGCCGCCGCGCCCTACTTCGCGCCGAAGATCGAGGAGTGGACCGACATCCACATCCCGTTCGTGGTGGCGGCGGTCACCGCGGTGCTGGGCGCGGCCGTGGTCGCCGTGCGGCGCCGGGCGCTGACCCAGGAGGCGGAGGAGCTGGAGCCGCGGCACGCCGCCGAGGACGGTGTCACCGCCTTTGCCAACTGACCGATTCCGGGCTTGCGTTGGTGAGATCGGTCACTGCCGGTTCAGTCGAGCGTGACGGACCCGCGGGCCGGATCCCTCAGGTCCGTCCCGTTCGCGAGCCAGCGCTCCTGGAGGGCCTGGGCTCCGTGCACCCGCTTCCAGGCGGCCTCGTTCGGGGTCATCGGCAGCAGCGGCAGGAACCGTACGGGCTCCATCGGGTCGTCCAGCTCCAGGTCCTCCACCAGACCGCCGGGCTCGCCCACCAGGACCGAGGTGAAGGGGGCGGCCGGCCACAGCGGGTCACCGACGTCCAGCGAGGCACCGGGCGCCACGATCAGGCCCTCCACCTGTGGGGACGCGGCCAGTACGGCGAGCGGGCGCAACACCTTGTCGGTGTCGGCGAGGCCCGCGCGGACGGACAGGACCAGCTCGGCGCGGGGGCCCTCGACCGGGTCGGCGACCATCGCGTTGGGGTCGGTCATGGGGTGCGCGGACATGCCGAGGGTGGCGTACCGCACGACGTCCCCCTCCTGGAACCGGAGCACCTCGATGCGGTCCGTGCCGAGGAAGGTGACGGCCGCGCGCGCGTCCGGCTCGCCCAGGGCGGTGGTCAACCGTGCCTCGACCAGAGGAAGAACATCAGCCATGCGGCGAGCATAGAACTCGTCAGTGGCGGGCAAAGCGGCGCCTTGACAGTTCGGGCGGCTGCTACGCTGAGCCGGTGGTTCGGGACAGCACGTAGAAGCGTCGCCATCGAGTCCCGACGCCGAGGACACTCCCTTACGAGGGACCGGCCGGAGGAGGTGGGGCTGTCATGGATCGAAGTCGACCGTGCAGTACCACTCGCTCTTCCGCCCGCTGATGTAGTCACTGGCTGGTTTCCGGCTGTCTGCCGCCTTCCTGTGCGCGTTGCCCTTCGGAAGAGCACTTCGTTTCGCTTTGCCTGATCGTCTGATCACCCGATCTGTCTGATCGCATCAGTTCTGCATCAGTAGCGAAGTCGCCACCGCGACGGTGCGGTGCTCCCCGCTTTGTGGACGTGCCAAACATCCCACAGTCAGGACGTCCCCATTCCGGGTAGTTCCACCCGTCGCCGGCGGTCTTTCGTTGCCTGTCGCGAAGGAGCCTGCCCATGTCGATGATCCGCGACCTGCGCGCCGTGGTCCGTCCGTCCCGCGTCTCGCTGCGCAAGGACACGAGCACGTCGAACGCCTCGTACGACACCACGCGTGACCCCGCCACCCCGTCGGCCGTCGTCGACTGCGCCGTCTACCGCGACGGCGCCCGGGTCGCGAGCGCGGGGCCGCTCAGCCCGCACGAGGCGATGCGGCTGGTGCGGCGCGACGGCGGCTTCGTGTGGATCGGGCTGCACGAGCCGACCGAGGCCGAATTCGCCGGTATCGCGAGCGAGTTCGGGCTGCATCCGCTGGCCGTCGAGGACGCGGTGCAGGCCCACCAGCGGCCCAAGCTGGAGCGGTACGACGACTCGCTCTTCACCGTCTTCAAGACCATCCACTACGTCGAGCACGACCGGCTCACCGCCAACAGCGAGGTCGTCGAGACCGGCGAGGTCATGTGCTTCACCGGCCGGGACTTCTTCATCACGGTCCGGCACGGCGGCCAGGGCTCGCTGCGGGCGCTCAGGCACCGGCTGCAGGACGACCCGGAGCTGCTCGCCAAGGGCCCCTCGGCCGTGCTGCACGCCATCGCCGACCATGTCGTCGACGGCTACATCGCGGTCGCCGACGCGGTGCAGGACGACATCGACGACGTGGAGACCGAGGTCTTCTCGCCGGGCCGGGGCGGGGTGTCCCGCGGTGTGGACTCGGCGCGGATCTACCAACTCAAGCGCGAGGTGCTGGAGTTCAAGCGGGCGGTGGCACCTCTGCTGCGCCCGATGCAGCTGCTGAGCGAGCGGCCGATGCGGCTGGTCGACCCCGACATCCAGAAGTACTTCCGGGACGTCGCCGACCACCTCGCCCGGGTCCAGGAGCAGGTGCTGGGCTTCGACGAACTCCTCAACTCCATCCTCCAGGCCAACCTCGCGCAGGCGTCCGTCGCCCAGAACGAGGACATGCGCAAGATCACTGCCTGGGCCGCGATCATCGCCGTGCCGACGATGGTGTGCGGGGTGTACGGCATGAACTTCAAGTACATGCCGGAGCTGCACTGGAAGTACGGCTACCCGGTGATCATGGGCATCACGGTGGTCATCTGTGTCGGCATCCACCGCACGCTCAAGCGCAACGGCTGGCTCTGAGCGGACCTGGATAGGCTGAGCCCATGACAAGCGAGCTGCTCGACCGGGCCCTCATCGAGGAGGCCTCGAAGAAGTCCGGCCTCATCTGGGTCAGGGGCGCGGGCAGCCCCGCCGCCCGTGCGCTGTGGCACGTGTGGCACGAGGGCGCGGTGTGGCTGGTCGGCGGCGGGCCCGGCGAACAGCCGCTGGAGGGGCTGGTCGACGGGGGCACCGCCGAGGTGACCGCGCGCAGCAAGGACAAGGGTGGCCGGCTGGTGACGTTCCCGGTGACCGTGTCGGAGCCGGCCCCCGGCTCCGAGGAGTGGGAGGCGGCCGTCGCCGAGCTGAAGGGCAAGCGCCTGAACGCCCCCGACGGCGAGGAGATGCCGGCCCGCTGGGCGCGCGAGTGCCGGGTGCTGCGTCTGGCTCCGGCCGGGTCTGTCATGCCGTTGCCGTCCGGCAGCTTGGCGGAGGCGCCGGTGCCCACCGCGGCGACCACGCGGATGCCGATCCCGGCGGGGCTGCCGAGGCTGCTCTCGAAACGCCGGAGAAGGAAGTAGCGCCGAGGCCCGGGAAGGTCCGGTACCGCCCGGAGGCACAGCAGGGGCCGAGCGCCGTTGCGGCGGAGGAGAGTCGCCGGGGTTGCGTGGAGCCGGTGTCGGCGCCGCCTGGTCCCGTCGGCTCTCCTAGGACGCCGGCAGCTGCCGGCCGTAATCGACGGTCTCACCCTTTGCGGGCTCGGCCACGGCGAAGTCCTTACCCCAGTCGGCGAAGCTGAGGGTCCCGGCCCCGCCGGCGCGGACCAGGCGGAGGGGGTAGGGGGTGCCCTCCAGGGAGACGTCGAGGCTGCCTCCGGAGCCCTTGTCCGCGCTGATGCGGATGGTGCGGGTACCCGCCTCGTCATGATGGCCGTCCGTCGCCAGCGTCCCGTGCAGGGTCAGCAGTCCGTCGAGGAGGAGGTCCTTGTCCGTGAAGCCGCTGAACTTCTTGTACGCGGGGTCGCCCTGCGGGACCTTGACGTACTTGCCGTTCAGCTTGCCGGCCGCGCCGTCGCCCTTGCCGCCGGCCTGGTTCCAGAAGTCCGCGTCGGCCTTCAGGTACAGCTGCCTGCCGACCCGCAGCAGCTTGAAGGTCGCCCCCTTCGAGGTCACCGAGCCCGTCCCGCCGTCGTCCTTCAGCCGCATGTCCAGCTGGTACGTCCGGCCGCTGGTGACCACGGTCCCGGACAGCCGTACCGCCGACGCCCCCTGGGCGGCGGCCCGGGTCTTCGCCTGGATCCTGTCGGCGGGCAGCTTGCCTACACCGTTCGTCCCCGCGTCCGGATCGTCCGCGCCGCACCCGGTCAGCACCGCCGAACCCGTCACGGCGAGTGCGCAGAGCGCGGTCACCAGCGCGGCCCGGCGGGTACGGCCCTGGGGAATCGCAGTCACAGGTGGGGTCGCCTTTCTGACGGTTCCTGAGCGGCGTACCGCAGCGTACCGGTGCCTCGGCCGCCGGGCGGAGCGAGTCCGTCCGGACCCCCCACCGGGGCGTATCCGACCGGTACGGGCTAGCCTGAAGCGCACCCGAGCGGGCAAATCCGAGCAATTCACAAGCAAAGCGGAACACCCCAGTAAAGGGCGATTCCCAGGCCACATCAGCAGAGGAAGCAGAGCCATGGCAGCCGGCGCCCCCCGGATCTTCGTCTCGCACCTCGCCGGGGTCCCCGTCTTCGACCCGAACGGCGATCAGGTCGGCCGTGTGCGCGACCTGGTCGTCATGCTGCGCGTGGGCCGCAGGCCCCCGCGCGTCCTAGGACTCGTCGTCGAGCTGTCCACCCGGCGCCGTATCTTCCTGCCCATGACCCGGGTCACCGGTGTCGAGTCCGGGCAGGTCATCACCACCGGTGTGATGAACGTCCGGCGCTTCGAGCAGCGGCCCACCGAGCGGCTGGTCTTCGGCGAGCTGCTGGACCGGCGGGTGACGCTGGTGGAGACCGGCGAGGAGGTCACCGTCCTCGACGTCTCCGTGCAGCAGCTGCCGGCCCGCCGCGTGTGGGAGGTCGACCGCGTCTTCGTGCGCAAGGGGAAGAAGGCGAGCGCCTTCCGGCGGGCCAAGGGCGAGACGCTGACCGCCGAGTGGTCGGCCGTCACCGGCTTCTCCCTGGAGGAGCACGGCCAGGGCGCCGAGAGCCTGCTCGCCACCTTCGAGCAGCTGCGCCCCGCCGACCTCGCCAACGTCCTGCACCACCTCTCCGCCAAGCGGCGCGCCGAGGTCGCCGCCGCGCTGGACGACGACCGCCTCGCCGACGTCCTGGAGGAGCTGCCGGAGGACGACCAGATCGAGATCCTCGGCAAGTTGAAGGAGGAGCGCGCGGCGGACGTCCTGGAGGCCATGGACCCCGACGACGCGGCCGACCTGCTCTCCGAGCTGCCCGAGGACGACAAGGAGCGGCTGCTGAGCCTGATGCAGCCGGCCGACGCGGCCGACATGCGCCGCCTGATGTCGTACGAGGAGCACACGGCCGGCGGTCTGATGACCACCGAGCCGATCGTGCTGCGCCCGGACGCCACGGTCGCCGACGCGCTCGCCCGCGTCCGCAACCCCGACCTCTCCCCCGCGCTCGCCGCCCAGGTCTACGTCTGCCGCCCGCCCGACGAGACCCCGACCGGAAAGTACCTGGGCACGGTCCACTTCCAGCGGCTCCTGCGCGACCCCCCGTACACGCTGGTCAGCTCGCTCGTCGACGACGATCTGCAGGTCCTGTCCCCGGACGCCGCGCTGCCCGTCATCGCCGGGTTCTTCGCCACGTACGACATGGTGGCCGCGCCCGTGGTGGACGAGGCCGGGGCGCTGCTCGGCGCGGTGACCGTGGACGACGTACTGGACCACATGCTGCCCGAGGACTGGCGGGAGACGGAGTTCCATCTGGACGAGGGAGAGGAGGCGGCCACGCATGGCTCCTGAGCGCGAGAGCACCCGCGAGCGCACCCCGGCGGGCGCCACGGCCGCCACCCGGCCGCGTGCGCCCCGCCTGGACCAGCCGCGCCCGCCGCGCCACCGGTTCCTGCCCGAGTGGGACCCGGAGGCCTTCGGCCGGCTGTCGGAGAAGATCGCCCGGTTCCTGGGCACGGGACGCTTCATCGTCTGGATGACGGGCGTGATCATCGTGTGGGTGCTGTGGAACATCGCCGCACCCGTCGCCCTGCGCTTCGACCAGTACCCGTTCATCTTCCTGACCCTGGCGCTGTCCCTGCAGGCCTCCTACGCGGCCCCGCTGATCCTGCTCGCGCAGAACAGGCAGGACGACCGCGACCGGGTCAACCTGGAGCAGGACCGCAAGCAGAACGAGCGGTCCATCGCCGACACCGAGTACCTGACCCGGGAGATCGCCGCGCTGCGGATGGGCCTGGGCGAGGTCGCGACCCGCGACTGGATCCGCTCGGAGCTGCAGGACCTGGTCAAGGAGCTGGAGGGCAGACGGCGCCACGACGGGCATGTCGTATTCCCGGCGGAACGGGCAGAGCGGTCTCCGGGACGTGACACAGACGACCGCTGAGGGGCATCCCTCAGGCCCCTCGGCGCGCCGTACCATCGTCCTTATGGCTACGGAAGACGCGGTGCGCGAGGCACTGGCGACGGTGAACGACCCCGAGATCAACCGACCCATCACCGAACTGGGGATGGTCAAATCGGTGGAGATCGGCGCGGACGGAGCGGTCGCGGTCACCGTGTACCTGACGGTCTCCGGCTGCCCCATGCGCGAGACCATCACCCAGCGCGTCACCGAGGCGGTCTCCGGGGTCGAGGGCGTCACCCGGGTCGACGTCACGCTGGACGTCATGAGCGACGAGCAGCGCAAGGAGCTGGCCTCCGCCCTGCGCGGCGGTCAGGCCGAGCGCGAGGTCCCCTTCGCCAAGCCGGGCAACCTCACCCGCGTCTACGCTGTCGCCTCCGGCAAGGGCGGCGTCGGCAAGTCCTCGGTCACCGTGAACCTGGCCGCCGCCATGGCCGCCGACGGCCTCAAGGTGGGTGTGGTCGACGCCGACATCTACGGCCACAGCGTGCCGCGCATGCTGGGCGCCGACGGCCGTCCCACCCAGGTCGAGAACATGATCATGCCGCCGTCCGCGAACGGTGTGAAGGTCATCTCCATCGGCATGTTCACCCCGGGCAACGCCCCGGTCGTCTGGCGCGGCCCGATGCTGCACCGCGCGCTCCAGCAGTTCCTCGCGGACGTCTACTGGGGTGACCTGGACGTCCTGCTGCTCGACCTCCCGCCGGGCACCGGTGACATCGCGATCTCCATCGCCCAGCTGATCCCGAACGCCGAGATCCTGGTCGTGACGACGCCTCAGCAGGCGGCGGCCGAGGTGGCCGAGCGGGCCGGCTCCATCGCGGTCCAGACCCACCAGAAGATCGTCGGCGTGGTCGAGAACATGTCCGGCCTGCCCTGCCCGCACTGCGGCGAGATGGTCGACGTTTTCGGCACGGGCGGCGGCCAGACGGTCGCCGACGGCCTGACGCGTACGACCGGTACGACGGTGCCGGTGCTGGGGTCGATCCCGATCGACGTCCGCCTCCGCGAGGGCGGCGACGAGGGCAAGCCGGTCGTCCTGACCGACCCCGACTCCCCGGCGGGCAGCGCCCTGAAGGCCATCGCCGGCAAGCTGGGCGGCCGCCAGCGGGGCCTGTCGGGGCTGTCCCTGGGGATCACGCCGAAGAACAAGTTCTGAGGCACGCACCCGCACCCGCACACGTACCTGAGGCACTGCGGCGAAAGGGCGCCGAAAACGACCGGCGCCCTCTTGTCACGCGTAAGCGGAAACGTCCTTCACCACGGCGAATCCCAGCCCGTACGCGCTCATGCCCCGCCCGTACGCCCCCAAGTGGACCCCGGCCTCGGTCGTACCGGCCAGCACCCAGCCGAACTCGGACTCCCGGTAGTGGAAGGAGGCCGCGACCCCGTCCACCGGAAGAGAGAGCCTGGACCACTCCGGGCCCTCCAGATCGTCGGCCAGGGCCCACGCGGTCTCCGTCTGCTGGTCCAGCCAGTCGTCCCGCAGGCTGTGGTCCATCTGCCCGGGCCAGGTGAACGACAGCAGCCCCACCCCGGCCAGCCACGCCGCCGAGGACACCGACGTCGCCTCCAGCAGCCCCGTGCCGTCGGCGCTCCTGCGGGACGGCTGCGCGGCGACCGTGACGACCACCGCGAACTTCTCCCGCGGCTCACCGGCGGAACCGGCCTCGCCCCGCACGGACGGCTCGTCACCGTGCCCGATCGAACCGTGCTCGACGGCACCGTCGGCCGCCGTACCGACCTGCATCAGCCAGCGTGGCCCGGTGAACGCCTCGTCGAGGCCATACCACGGGAAGGGCGCCCGCAGGTAACCGTCGACCGTACGCCGGGCGGAGGGGAGCTGCTGAGCACCCTCCGCGGCCGGCGTCTGCGCGCCCACCCGACTCGTCGTCTCCATCTGCCCGGACGCCTCCTCGCTCTCGTCGGACCGGGGTGGCCCGCCCCCCATCGGGCGTACTCGCCGGTCCGCACAACAACTCGGCAGCATAGCCACACCGGTGAGAGCCGCAGGGCAGGCGCTGGATGCGTGGGTCGCACGAACGACCTGTTCAGGCCGTATGCGACGGGCGCGTGCTATGAAACGCGTCACGTGCGCGGGGTGCGCCCGCGTGCGCGTGTCGGCGTCGGGTGTGCGCCTAGGTGGCGTCCGCGTCGAACGGCGGCCGCTCGTCCTGCTCGGGGTCCTCGGGCTTCTTGATCATGTCCACGCGCCCCGAGGAGGCCGAGGACGAGGACGACGACGCGGAGGCCTCGGTGTCGTAGCTCTTGACCGCGTCCGTGACCTCGGCCATCTCCTTCTTCAGGTCGAAGCCGTTGCGGATCTCCTTCAGCCCCAGATCGTCGTTGTCCAGCTGCTTGCGGATGAACGTCTTGGGGTTGAGGTCCTCGAACTCGAAGTCCTTGAACTCCGGGCCCAGTTCGCTGCGGATGTCCTGCTTGGCACTCTCCGAGAACTCGCGGATCTTCCGGATCGTGCGCATGACGTCCTGGATGACCTTCGGGAGCTTGTCCGGACCGAAGACGAGCACGGCGAGCACGATGATCGTCACCAGCTCCAGTGGTCCTATGTCATTGAACACCTGACGCTCCTTGCGATGTCCTCGGTCGCTCAACGGTACCCGGCGTTGCTGTCCGACCGGTACCGTCCCGAGGTGAGACTTCTGTCAGTCCTGCTCCGCTGCGCCCAGCCGGAGCGGGACCTGGCGGTCGGTGCCGTCGCGTCGGACCGTCAGCCGCAGCCGGTCGCCGGGCCGGTGGGCGCGGATCTTGACGATCAGCTCCTCGGCCGAGTGCACGCGCTGTCCGTCGACCTCGGTGATGACGTCGCCGGCCTTGAGACCGGCCCGCTCACCCGGACCGCCGCGGGTCACGGCGGGGCCGCCGTCCGCGCTCTTGCCGTCGATACGGGCGCCGTCGCCGGTGTACGCCATGTCGAGGGTGACGCCCATCACCGGGTGGGTGGCACGGCCGTCGTTGATCAGTTCCTCGGCGACGCGCTTGGCCTGGTTCACCGGTATGGCGAAGCCGAGTCCGATGGATCCGGCCTGGCCGCTGTCCGAGTCGGAGCCGCCGTCGGCGGACCGGATGGCGGAGTTGATGCCGATCACCTGCGCGCGCGAGTCGAGGAGCGGGCCGCCGGAGTTGCCCGGATTGATGGGGGCGTCGGTCTGCAGCGCGTCGACGTACGAGACGTCACTCCCGTCGCCCTTCTCCCCGCCGGCCGTGATGGGCCGCTCCTTGGCGCTGATGATGCCGGAGGTGACGGTGTTGGCGAGGTCGAAGGGGGCACCGATGGCGACCACGGGATCTCCGACTCGCACATCGTCGGAGTTGCCGAGGGGCAGCGGGGTGAGCCCGTGCACGCCGTGGACCTGTACGACGGCGAGGTCGTAGCCGCTGTCGTGACCCACCACCGTGGCCTTGACGGTGTCACCACTGCTGAACGTCACGGATATCGAGCCGTCCGAGCCGGCGGGCGCGACGACGTGGTTGTTGGTGAGGATGTGGCCCTGGGTGTCGAGCACGAAGCCGGTGCCGGTGTCCGCCTGGTCGGTCCCGGTGACGTGCAGGGTGACGACACTGGGCAGGGCGCGTGCCGCTATTCCGGCCACGCTGTCCGGCGCGCGCCCGGCGGGCACGCGTCCGGCCTGCGGCAGCCGGACGCCACCGCCCAGGCCCTCCCGCTCGACCCAGGCGCCGGCGACCCCACCGATGCCGGCGGAGACGAAGGCGACCATGAGGCTCCACACCACGACGAGCCGCTTCGCCCGCCGACCGCGCTGCTCCTTCGACAGCACCCCGGCACCGGTCTGCTGCAACGCCCCCGGCCCGAACACCTGCTCCGCCGGAGACCCGACACCCCAGGGGTCATAACGCCCGGCAGCGCCCCCCACCGCGCCGGGGGCCGCCGAGGGGTCTGTGGGGGTGGGGGTGCCGGGGATGGCGCCGGGCGCGAGAGTGCCCACTGCGGGGGCGGGGGTGGAGATACCGGGGGCGGGGGCGCCAGGGGCTTCGCTCGCGGCCATGGGGATGTCCGCGCCGGGCGCGCCGGTGGAAGCGATACCGGGGGCAGGTGCGCCGGTGGGTGGGATACCAGGGGCTGGGGCTCCGGTGGGAGTGGGGATGCCGGGGGCGGGGGAGCCGGTGGAGGGGATATCGGCGGCCGTAACACCTGGGGCTGGAGGTCCCGCAGTGGGAGGGGCGGCTGCGGATGAGCCGGAGGGCGGGAGGGAGGTGCCGCTGGCGGGCGCTCCCGGGGCGGGTGTGCCGGGCGTGGGTGGGTGGATGACGGCGGGGGC
The DNA here is from genome assembly GCF_040680195.1 of Streptomyces sp. NPDC052109. Taxonomy (NCBI): domain Bacteria; kingdom Bacillati; phylum Actinomycetota; class Actinomycetes; order Kitasatosporales; family Streptomycetaceae; genus Streptomyces; species Streptomyces sp. NPDC052109. The sequence continues at coordinate 73,757 of NZ_JBFAWF010000028.1, forward strand.
TCCGGGGACGGGAGCGCCGGGCGTGGGGGTGCCTGGTGCGGGTGTGGACGGCCCCGGCTCAGGGGCTGCAGTCCCGGGTGCGGATGCCAGGGGTGCTACTGCCGGTGGTGGCGCCGGCGCGGAGGGGGCTGTCCGGGCCTGGGGGGCCGCCGGGTGCTGTACGGGCGGTGCGGGCGCCCAGGGGCCCGGCTCGCCGTACGGCGGGGTGCCGTAGGGGTCCGGGTCGTGCAAGGGCCTGGGCCGGTCGGTGGGAGCCGCCCAGGCGGTTTCCCCGGGCTCCGGTGAGACGACGGTCCCCGCGGTGCCGTCCGCCTCACCGCCACCCGTCGGTCCCACCGCCGGCGCCGGCTCGGCCAGCACGAAGTCGCCGCCGGCCTCGGCCGGTGCACCGGCCGGCTCCGCTTCGGGGGCCTGCGTCGGCGACGGCGTGCCGGCCGGGCGTGCCAACTCGAAGTCGGCCGAGGCGAATTCCGCCGATCCGACCCCAGTGCGCTCGCCGCCGGCCCGCTCGCCCGTGTCCTGCGCCTCGGTCCGCCCCGCGGGCTTCCGCGGCGCAGCGTCGGTCGGCGTCGCCCCCGCCGGTCCCTCCGGCCCTATCTCCGGCGGGACAGGGTTGCCCTCGTTCATGCTCTCCCCACGGCTGGCCGCGGCCGCGCGCTTCGGCGGCGGCAGCGGAACGTCGACTACGCCCCCGGGTCATCGCCGCGGGAACGGCCCTCACCGGATTCAACCAGGTTCACGGGCCGGGGCGTAGTGGCCGGTCAGGGGGTCGGGTGAGGTGTGGAGGGGGACGGTGTGGCGGCTGGGGTGGTGTCGGGGACGGTGGCGGTCAGCAGGCCGGAGCCGGTCACCCCGGGGACGGCGGACCAGGCGGTGAGGGGGTAGACCACGGTGTCGTCGAGCGGACGTATCAGCGGGGAGACGGCGGCCGCACCGGCCAGCACCGGCGCGGTCAGGCTGCGCAGGGCATCGCTCTGGACCTGGCCGGCGCTGGGCGCCGGCAGTCCGGGAACCAGCGGCGCGGACATCGAGGTCGGTGCCGCCGTGATCGCTCCGAGCTGGCTGCCGCCGCCCTGGGCGGGCAGCGGCCCCACCGCGCGACGACGCTGGCTGTCGGGCGTTGCGGCGCCCGCACCCGTGCCGGCCGAGCGTGCCGGAACCACGTTGTTACCGGTGCCGGAGCCGCCCCGGGCGTCCGCGGCGGTGTCGCCGGGGATACCGGGGGCCACGCCACCGAGGGCGACCGCGGCCAGCGACACCGCGCCGGCGGCGGCGACCGCGAACCGCAGACCGCGCCAGGCGGAACGGCCGTCGTCCGGGCGCCCGACGGGATGGATGCGGAAGCCGCGCTCCTCGGGTACCGGGACGGAGCCGTGCGGGCGGGCGGGGACGTACCCGAACGCGAAGCGCTCGCCGCGCCTCACTCCGAAGACACCGGAGGCCGCGGCGGTTCCGGCGGTGTCGTCGTCGATGCCCCGTCCGAAGAGGGCTCCCCCCGGCGGCGACATGCCGTCGCCGTCCGGGTCACCTCCTCCGGGCAGGCCCTGGAGGCGGGCCAGCAGGCTCGCCGAGGGCGGCGGGGGGGCCGCCTCCGCGAACACGTTCTTCAGCCGGCGCTGGGCGTCCGCCTCCGCCTTGCACCGGGCGCAGGTGGCCAGGTGCGCGAGGACCCGCTCACGCGACTCATGACCGAGCTCACCGTCCACCAGGGCGGAGAGCCGGTCTCCCAGGTGCTGCTCGGCGAGACGCGCCCCCACGGGGTTGGGTCGAGATCCACTCACGCCGTCGCGCCCCCTCCCCCCAGAGCGGGGACACGGGCCAGGAACGAGCGCCGCTCGGCCGCGCGGGCCTCGGGGGAGCGGTGCGCGAGGGCCTTGCGGAGCTGGGAGCGGCCACGGTGGATACGGGAGCGGACCGTGCCGAGCTTCACGCCGAGGGTCGCGGCGATCTCCTCGTAGGACAGTCCCTCGATGTCGCACAGGACGACGGCGGCGCGGAACTCGGGCGCGAGGGTGTCCAGGGCCTGCTGGACGTCGGCGTCGAAGTGCGCGTCGTTGAAGAGCTGCTGGGGGGTGGGCTCGCGGCTGGCCAGGCGCTCGGCCGCGTCCTCGCCGAGGGCGTCGAAGCGGATGCGCTGCTTGCGCCGCACCATGTCCAGGAACAGGTTGGTGGTGATGCGGTGCAGCCAGCCCTCGAAGGTGCCTGGCGAGTACGTCGACAGGGAGCGGAAGACACGGACGAAGACCTCCTGCGTGAGGTCCTCGGCGTCGTGCTGATTACCGGTCAGGCGGTAGGCGAGGCGGTAGACACGCGCGCTGTGGGTGCTGACGATCTCCTCCCATGTGGGCGGAGCCCACGCCTGCCCGTCCGCGTCGGTGGAGAAGGTCGCGGTCTGGGTCTCGCCTGCGGCGAATCCGGCGTGGTGGTCAGCAGCGGTGTCGGTCACGGATTTCGGCCTGCCCGCCGACCCGAGGAAGCGCCGCAGCACTCCGCCCCGGTCTCCGGGCGCAGCCGCACCTCCCCTGTCGGCTCTGGTGGTGTCCAGTGGAGCCCCTACCATAGCCACCTCGCCCGTTAGCTCCGGATAAGCGGTTTTACGAGAATTTGATACACGCTGATACGGCTCATGCGGCTGCGTCAGCAGTTGCTCGGCGTCCTGGTCCACCGCTTACCCCCCGTCGCGCATCCGGGCACCGTCTCAACCGTGTAAACGTCCAGTCCCATCTGCGGGTTCCCGACGCCAACGGATACAGTCACGCCCAGGAATTCACGGGGACGGGAGAGGGTCATTACCGGCAACCGGCAGACGAGCTGGGCGTTCGCCGACGCCTTTGTCGCCGAGGACGAAGCGCTGCGGTGGGCCCGCGACCGGGCCCGCGAGGCAGGGCTGCGCTCGGTGTCGCCCGGCACGGGCGCCGCGCTGCGACTGCTCGCCGCCTCCGTGGACGCGAAGGCGGTCGCGGAGATCGGCACGGGCTGCGGGGTGTCCGGAATTCATCTGCTGCACGGCATGCGCCCGGACGGGGTGCTCACGACCGTCGACCCGGAACCGGAGCACCAGCAGTTCGCCCGGCAGGCGTTCCGCGCCTGCGGTTTCGCCAGCAACAGGGCCCGCTTCATCCCCGGCCGCGCCCTGGAGGTACTGCCCCGGCTCGCGGACGCCGGCTACGACCTCGTCTTCTGCGACGGCGACCGGCTGGAGTACCTGGACTACCTCGCTGAATCGTTGCGTCTGCTGCGGCCGGGCGGCCTCGTCGTCTTCGAGGGCGTCTTCGCCAACGGCCGTACGGTCGACTCCGGACCGCAGCCGACGGAGGTGCTGCGGCTGCGCGAGCTGCTGCGTGCCGTGCGCGAGAGCCAGGAGCTGGTCCCGTCGCTGCTGCCGGTGGGCGACGGACTGCTGTGCGCCGTGAAGCGCTGACCGCCCCGCCGGGGGCGGGACACGCGGCTGCCCCGGCACCGCGTACGATGCCGGGGCAGCCGGAAGTGCTTCGATCGCCGGGACGTCAGCCGGCAACGTCCTGGAGGGCGTCGCCGAGCGCCTTGGCCTCGTCAGGGGTTAGCTCGACGACGAGTCGACCGCCGCCTTCGAGCGGAACGCGCATGACGATGCCCCGCCCCTCCTTGGTCACCTCGAGCGGGCCATCACCCGTCCGCGGCTTCATGGCCGCCATGCTCGTTCCCCTTCCTGAAACCAGCTCATCGTCTGCCGAGAGCCCTGGGAGGGCATCCGCGGTTCCGGAACGGACACGCGACACCGGCATCGAACACATTGCTTCTTGGCCATTATCCCGCATCGCAGGACCCGATGACCAACATCAGTCGGCATCGCTTGGGCAACGCGCGCGAGCAAAACCACCCAATTCGGGGATGTGGCTGCGATACTGCACCGCCGCACGGACATCCGTCGGCCGGCCCCCCTCCTGTTTTCTTTGATGCAGGTCACACGTCCGGTCCGGCTCTTGGACGGCGAGCTCCGCCATGCTGTCCTTCGTACAGGGACGTACTGAGCGGTACGTCATCCGCGAACCCGAGGGGATGCGCCATGGCCGACACCGTGCTCTACGAGGTGAGCGACGGACTCGCGACGATCACGCTGAACCGCCCCGAGGCGATGAACGCGCTGAACGTCGCGACCAAGGTCGCCCTCCGGGAGGCGGCGGAATCCGCGGCCGGGGACACGGCCGTACGGGCGATCCTGCTGACCGCCGCCGGGGACCGGGCGTTCTGTGTCGGCCAGGACCTCAAGGAGCACATCGGGCTGCTCGCGTCCGACCGGGAGACCGGCTCCGGACAGACGATGAGCACGGTCAGGGAGCACTACAACCCGATCGTGAAGGCCCTCGCCGGTGCGCCCAAGCCGGTCGTCGCCGGGGTGAACGGGGTCGCCGCCGGGGCCGGTTTCGGCTTCGCGCTCGCCGCGGACTACCGGGTGGTCGCCGACACGGCCGCCTTCAACACGTCGTTCGCGGGCGTGGCCCTGACCGCCGACTCCGGGGTCTCCTGGACCCTGCCCAGGGTGATCGGCCCGAGCCGCGCCACCGATCTGCTGCTCTTCCCGCGCAGCATCAGCGCCCAGGACGCGCTGGAGCTGGGCATCGCCAACCGGGTCGTACCCGCCGCCGAGCTGCGTGCCGAGGCCGAGAAGACGGCGCGGGCGCTGGCCGGGGGGCCGACGGTGGCGTACGCGGCGATCAAGGAGGCGGTGGCCCACGGCCTCACGCACTCCCTCGCCGACACCCTGGAGAAGGAGGACGAACTGCAGACCCGGGCCGGTCGGTCCGAGGACCACGCCATCGCCGTACAGGCCTTCGTGAACAAGGAGAAGCCGAAGTACCTCGGCCGGTAGGACCGGCGCGCGGCCCTATGGCCTGTCGTCGAACCGGGGCGCGGTGAACAGGGCCTCCGCGCCCACGGGCCGGTAGCCGGCCGCCTGGAAGGCGCGCACGCTGCGGGCGTTGCCGGGGGCCTGTTGCGACCAGACCCACCGGCCGGGCGGGACGAGGTGCCGGGCGGCCGTGGCCAGTGCCCGGCCCAGGCCCCGGTGGCGTACGTCCTCGTCCACCTCGATCGACGTCTCCCAGCGGCCCGCCACGCCCCGGCCCAGGACGAGCACCCCGCCGTCGGTCGCCCAGACCCGGACGTCGTCCCGGGCTCGCGGGCGGCGTGCACGCGCGGATGGTCCGGGTCGGCGAGTTCCCGCAGCATCAGCGGAGGCTCGCCGGGCAGCGAGCCGGCCACCGTGAGCAGGTCGACGGTGCCGGTCGACCGGCCCGTGCGGTCCAGGAACGCGGCCAGGAAGCGGGGGTGCAGCGTCGCCGCCAGTTCGTCGCAGTCGAGGGACGCGAGCGTGCCGCGCACCCACTGCGGGTCCTCGTCGGTGAAGACGACCGAGTGCGCGGTGAAGGCGATCACTCCGGCGTCGCGATGGCTGGGCTGCGGCACCACGGTCGTACCGCCGTCGGGTGCCGGGAAGCGGCCGCGGGCCGCCGCGTCCAGGAGGTCGGCCAGGGTCCGGGACGGCACGTCAGACCCCCGCCGTTCTCGCCACGCACGTCTCCAGGTGGTCGTTGACCAGGCCGCATGCCTGCATCAGCGCGTACGCGGTCGTGGGGCCGACGAATCTGAGGCCCCGTTTCTTCAGTGTCTTGGACAGCGCCGTGGACTCGGGGGTCACGGCCGGGACGTCGGTGAGGGTCCTCGGGGCCGGCCGGCCGGCCGGGTCGGGGGCGTGGGACCAGATCAGCTCGTCCAGCTCGCCCTCGGACCAGTCGGCGAGCACGCGCGCGTTGGCGAGCGTGGCGTCGATCTTGGCGCGGTTGCGGATGATGCCGGGATCCGCCAGCAGCCGTTCGCGGTCCTCCTCGCTGAAGGCGGCGACCTTCTCGATGCGGAAGCCGGCGAAGGCCGCGCGGAAACCCGGGCGGCGGCGCAGGATCGTGATCCAGGACAGGCCCGACTGGAAGGCCTCCAGGCTGATCCGCTCGAAGAGGGCGTCGTCGCCGTGGACCGGGCGGCCCCACTCCTCGTCGTGGTACGACACGTAGTCCTCGGTGGACAGCGCCCACGGGCAGCGCAGGGCGCCGTCGGGTCCGGCGAGGGCGGCTCCGTCGGTCATCGCTGGTCCCCCGGGTGATCGGGCTTGGCCATGCGGACGTGCGCCGCCGCGGCTCTGGCCCCGGCCAGCGCCGACTCCAGGTCGGCGATACGGGCGTCCCGCTCGGCGAGTTCGGCGGCGATACGGCCGAGGGCGTCGTCGACGTCCGCCATGCGGTAGCCGCGCGGGGCGACCGGGAAGCGCAGGCTGTCCACGTCCGCGCGGTCCACCGGACGGTCGGGGGGCAGCGGGTCCTGCAGCCGCTCCGGTGCCGCCTCGGGCAGCGGGCCGTTCCCGCCGCCACCCACCACGGCGAGTGTCACCGCGGCGACCACGACGGCCAGCGCGACGACCAGGAACAAGAACATCACCATCGCCTTAGGGTCCCCACGCTCCGTGCCGGACGTTGTGCCGGACGTTGAATCTGTCTGGGTCCGATCGTGCCATGCGAATCTGACAGTTAGGGTCACAGGCGGCCGTACTGCGGGACGTACTAGGAGAGGTCACAGCGGATGCTCAGGCTGGGCAGGCGGGAATTCGGGCCCCGGGAGCCGGTGATCATGGCGATCGTGAACCGGACTCCGGACTCCTTCTACGACCAGGGGGCGACGTTCCGCGACGAGCCCGCCCTCGCACGCGTGGAGCAGGCCGTGGCCGAAGGCGCCGAGATCATCGACATCGGCGGGGTGAAGGCCGGGCCGGGCGAGGAGGTCACGGCCGAGGAGGAGGTGCGGCGCACGGTCGGCTTCGTGGCGGAGGTACGGCGCCGCTTCCCGGACGTGATCATCAGCGTGGACACCTGGCGGGCCGAGGTCGGCGAGGCGGTGTGCGAGGCGGGGGCGGATCTGCTGAACGACGCGTGGGGCGGCGTCGATCCGGGGCTCGCGGAGGTCGCGGCGCGGTACGGGGCGGGGCTGGTGTGCACGCACGCGGGGGGCGTGCGGCCGCGGACCCGTCCGCACCGGGTGACGTACGACGACGTGGTGGCCGACATCCTGAAGGTGACGCTGGGGCTGGCCGAGCGTGCGGTGGCGCTCGGGGTGCCGCGGGAGTCGGTGCTGATCGATCCCGGGCACGACTTCGGGAAGAACACGCGGCACAGTCTGGAGGCGACGCGGCGGCTGGACGAGATGGTCGCCACGGGGTGGCCGGTGCTGGTGTCGCTGTCCAACAAGGACTTCGTCGGCGAGACGCTGGATCGGCCGGTGAAGGAGCGGCTGCTCGGCACGTTGGCGACGACCGCGGTGTCGGCGTGGCTCGGGGCGCAGGTCTACCGGGTGCACGAGGTGGCCGAGACCCGGCAGGTGCTGGACATGGTGGCGTCCATCGCCGGCCACCGGGTCCCCGCGGTGGCCCGCCGGGGCCTGGCCTAGGCACCGGGGCTCCTCCCCGGACCCCTCTCCTGCCCACCGGCCCAGCCGTCTCGGTCGGCCGCGGGGCCGACGCGAGGGGCTGGGGCGAGTGGGGCGGTGCGCAGGGGGGAACGCGGACCGGTCGAAGCCCCCGGACGGACGACGGGAGGTCGACGACAGGGCCTAGCGGCCCGCCTCCTTCGACACCAGGGCCACCGCTTCCGCCACGTCGTCCGTCACGTGGAACAGGAGAAGGTCCTTCTCGGTCGCCTTGCCCTGGGCCACCAGGGTGTTCTTCAGCCAGGAGACCAGGCCGCCCCAGTACTCGCTGCCGAAGAGGACGATCGGGAAGCGGGTGACCTTCTGGGTCTGGACCAGGGTCAGGGCCTCGAAGAGTTCGTCCAGGGTGCCCAGGCCGCCCGGCAGTACCACGAAGCCCTGGGCGTACTTCACGAACATCATCTTGCGGACGAAGAAGTAGCGGAAGTTCAGGCCGATGTCGACGTAGGGGTTCAGGCCCTGCTCGAAGGGCAGTTCGATGCCGAGGCCCACCGACACGCCGCCCGCCTCGCACGCACCCCTGTTGGCCGCCTCCATCGCCCCGGGGCCGCCCCCCGTGATCACCGCCCAGCCCGCCTCCACCAGGCCCCGGCCGAGCCGCACCCCGGCGTCGTACTCCGCCGAGTCCACCGCCGTACGTGCCGAGCCGAACACGCTGATGGCGGGCGGGAGTTCGGCGAGCGTGCCGAAGCCCTCGATGAACTCCGACTGGATGCGGAGCACGCGCCAGGGGTCGGTGTGGACCCAGTCCGAGGGGCCGCCGGCGTCCAGCAGCCGCTGGTCGGTCGTACTGGCCGTCACCTGCCCTCGCCGTCGGAGGACCGGTCCGAGCCGCTGCTCGTCCGGCGGGATCTTCTTCCCCTCGGGGTTGCCGGTAGGCATGTGCGCTCCCTCCGCGGTTGGGGTCTCCCCCGGATCGGGCGAAGCCGCTAGCCGGGGAAGGGTGGTTCCACCTCAGCGTAGATCCCTGCCGGTTACGGAGGGGGGACGCGAGCATGTCCGGCATGGAGCGCCGGACGGCACCCGGTCTACGCGGTGAGCCAGCTGCGCAGCCGCTCCTCGCCCGCGAGGATCCTGGCCGTCGCGACCCGCTCGTCCCGCTTGTGCGCCAAATGCGGGTTGCCCGGGCCGTAGTTGACGGCGGGGACGCCGAGCGCGGAGAAGCGTGAGACGTCCGTCCAGCCGTACTTGGGCTGCGGGGTGCCGCCCACCGCCTCGATGAAGGCGGCCGCGGCCGGGTGGGAGAGGCCGGGCAGCGCGCCGCCGCTGTGGTCGTCGACCACGAACTCCTCCACACCGCAGTCCGCGAACACCTCACGGACGTGCGCGATCGCCTCCTCCTCCGTGCGGTCGGGGGCGTAGCGGAAGTTGACCGTCACCACGCACTCGTCGGGGATGACGTTGCCGGCGACGCCGCCGCCGATGCCGACCGCGTTCAGGCCCTCGCGGTACTCCAGCCCGTCGATCAGCGGCCGGCGCGGTTCGTAGGACGCCAGGCGGGCCAGGATCGGGGCCGCCGCGTGGATGGCGTTGGAGCCCATCCAGCCGCGGGCCGAATGGGCCCGCTCGCCCTTCGTCCTCAGCAGCACCCGTAGGGTGCCCTGGCAGCCGCCCTCGACCTCGCCGTCGGAGGGCTCCAGCAGGACCGCGAAGTCGCCCTCCAGCCAGTCCGGGTGGGCCTCGGCGACCTGCTTGAGGCCGTTGAGCTCGGCGGCGACCTCCTCGTTGTCGTAGAAGACGAAGGTCAGGTCGCGGTTGGGGGCGGGGACCGTGGCCGCGATCCGCAGCTGCACCGCGACGCCCGACTTCATGTCGCAGGTGCCGCAGCCCCACAGCACACCGTCCTCGTCCAGACGCGAGGGCACGTTGTCCGCGATCGGCACCGTGTCGATGTGGCCGGCCAGGATCACGCGCTCGGCGCGGCCCAGGTGGGTGCGGGCGATCACGTTGTTGCCGTAGCGGTCGACCGTCAGGTGCGGCAGGGCGCGCAGGGCGGCCTCGATCGCGTCCGCCAGGGGCCTCTCGGTGCCGCTCTCGGAGGGGAAGTCCACGAGCTGCGCGGTGAGCGCGGCGGCGTCGAGCGTGAGGTCAAGCGAGGTGTCGGCCATGGCTCGACCCTAGCGCGCCGTCCGCGGAGGCCGGTGCAAGCGCTGTCAGCTGACCCCCCGTGAGGGCCGGCGGGCCCTCCAGTACCTTGTACGCGTGTCAGAGCCGTCCCCCACCCGTCCCAAGCGTCGCGGCCGCCGCTTCCGTTTCGCCGCGGCCCTGCTGGTCCTGTGCGGTGTCGCCGCGTATCTCGTGGTGCAGTACGTCACCGGAGGCGGCGGGGCGCGCGGCTGCAGAGTGGTCTCGGACGACGGTGACGCGACGTCGTACGAGTTCACGCCGGAGCAGGCGGTGAACGCGGCGACCATCGCGGCCGTGGGCACCGGGCGCGGGATGCCCGAGCGGGCCGTGGCGATCGCGCTGGCGACCGCCTTGCAGGAGTCGGGGCTGCGCAACATCGAGCACGGCGACCGGGACTCGCTGGGCCTGTTCCAGCAGCGGCCGTCGCAGGGCTGGGGCACCGAGCAGCAGATCATGGACCCCGCGTACGCCGCGGGCATCTTCTACGCGCACCTGGCCGAGGTGCCGGACTACACCGGTCTGCCGCTGACCAAGGCGGCCCAGGAGGTGCAGCGCAGCGGCTATCCGGAGGCCTACGCCAAGCACGAGCCGGACGCGACGCTGCTGGCGGCGGCGCTGACCGGACGCGCCGCGGCCACGCTGACCTGCGACGGCCGCCCTGACGCCACGGCCACGGCGACCGGCCCGGACGCCGTACGGGCCGCGCTGGTACGGGACTTCGGGCGGGACGCGCTGCAGGAGACCGGTGCGGAGGTGGGCGGCACGCCCGTGCCGTCGCCGTCCCCCTCGCCGAGCGTGACCGCGACCGCGCAGGGCCGGACCGTGACCGTGCCGGTGCCGCAGGGCACGAAGGTGGACGCGACCGGACGTGGCGAGCGGCAGCGGGGCTGGCAGCTGGCGCAGTGGGCCGTGGCCAACTCCTCCGCGCTGCACATCCAGCGGGTGTCGTACGCGGGGCGGGAGTGGACCGCCGGGAGCGACGACGGCCGGTGGAAGCCGGGCGCAACGGCCGGGACCGCCGGCGCGGAGAAGTCCGTGGACGCCGTCCGGATCGTGACCGGACAGTAGTACGAGTGATCACTCCGGCGGGTTGCGCGGCGCCGGTTCGGCCCCCCGTCCGGGCGCGCCGCGCACCAGCTTCGGAATCCCTTGGAACACAAGGGCCGTAAGGATTCTGCGGGATTTCCGGGAGACGTTCTTTGCCCGTTTTTATCCACACCTGATAATGCGATGCGTTATCCATTCTTTACCGGGGGCGTCCGCAACCTTCGCGGGCTTCGAGCGGTAGTCACGGCGTCCGAGCACGGACCCGAGCCCGGACACACACACCGTTCTCTCCCGTCGAATGGAGCATCATGTCCCTCCCTCTGACCCGCCGGATCGCCCGTGCCGCGCTGCTCGTCGCAGCGGGAGCGGCAGCCGGGGTCGGTGCGGCCGGCTCCGCCGGTGCGGCCACGAACCTTCCGGCGGCGACCCCGAACCTGGGCGGTCTGACCTCCCTGGACACGGCGAACGTCGCCAACACCGTCGACGGCGCCGCGACCAACGTCACCACTCTCGCGGGCCACACGGGCGGCAAGGCGATCGAGCAGACGGTGCCGGCCGCGGGCCAGGCCGGCGGCGGTGCCCTGAAGAAGACCGCGCCGGTGGCGCAGAAGGCCGCCGGTGACACCGCCGGGGCCGCGGGGAACGTCCTCGGGGGCGCCGCGTCCAGCGTCACGAAGGGCGGACTGCCGACGTCCGGCCTGCCGACGTCCAACCTTCCGGTCAAGGGGCTGCCGGTCGGTGGCTGACGGTTCGCCGCCGCTGAGCTGAGCCGCGACGGGGCCCGGGGAGTTCCCCGGGCCCCGTTCGCCTTTGTGCCGTGTGCCGCCGCCTCCAGGCGGGCAGGGCCGGGCGGCGCCCGTGCCTGGCGGCCGTCAGGCCGTCAGGCGGGACACCGCGGCCCGCACCCGCTCGTCCGTCGCCGTCAGGGCCACGCGTACGAACGTCTCGCCCGCCTCGCCGTAGAAGTCGCCCGGTGCGACCAGGATGCCGAGGCCGGCCAGGTGGGCGACGGTGGTCCAGCAGGACTCGTCGCGGGTGGCCCAGAGGTAGAGGCTCGCCTCGCTGTGCTCGATGCGGAAGCCGTGGCCCAGCAAGGCGGCGCGCAGGGCCTCGCGGCGGGCGGCGTAGCGCTCGCGCTGGACGCGGACGTGCTCGTCGTCGCCCAGGGCCGCCACCACGGCCGCCTGCGTGGGCGCCGAGGTCATCATGCCGCCGTGCTTGCGGATCTCCAGCAGCGGGCCGAGGACGGCCGGGTCGCCGGCGACGAAGGCCGCGCGGTAGCCCGCCAGGTTGGAGCGCTTGGAGAGGCTGTGGACGGCCACGATGCCGTCGTAGGAGCCGCCGTTGACGTCCGGGTGCAGGACCGAGACCGGGTCGGCCTCCCAGCCCAGCTCCAGGTAGCACTCGTCGGAGACCAGCAGGACGCCGTGGGCGCGGGCCCAGGCGACGATCTCGGTCAGCTCCTGCTTAGGGACGACCTTGCCGGTGGGGTTGGACGGGGAGTTCAGCCAGAGGAGCTTCAGGCCGGCGGGGTCCAGCTCGCGCGGGTCGTCGTAGGCCTCGTAGTCGGCGCGGGCGAGGCGGGCGCCGACCTCGTAGGTGGGGTAGGCGAGGCGCGGGTAGGCCACCCTGTCGCCGGGGCCGAGGCCCAGCTGGGTCGGCAGCCAGGCCACCAGTTCCTTGGAGCCGACGACCGGCAGGACATGGCGGTGCGTGACCCCGCGGGCGCCCAGTCGGCGCTCCAGCCAGCCGGTGATCGCGTCGCGCAGCGCGGGGGTGCCCCAGACGGTGGGGTAGCCCGGGGAGTCGGCCGCGTCGATCAGGGCCTTCTGGATCAGTTCGGGCACCGGGTCGACCGGGGTGCCCACGGACAGGTCGACGATCCCGTCGGGATGCGCGGCGGCCGTCTTCTTGTACGGCTCCAGCTTGTCCCAGGGGAAGGTGGGGAGCCGGTCGGAGACTGCGGACACGGGAATCAGGCTCACTTTCGTACGGTGCGGCAAACGCCTCGGTCCCGTACGGCGGTGATCGGGACGATCGGGCCGTACGGGACCGAGGCGGCCGGGCGTGGCGGCCGCTTGGCGCTAAACGGTCACTCGCCCTGCGGCGGCAGCGCGGCGACGAAGGGATGGTCGCGCTCGATCAGCCCCAGCTTGCTGGCGCCGCCGGGAGAGCCGAGCTCGTCGAAGAACTCGACGTTGGCCTTGTAGTAGTCCTTCCACTCCTCCGGAGTGTCGTCCTCGTAGAAGATCGCCTCGACCGGGCAGACCGGCTCACAGGCACCACAGTCGACGCATTCGTCCGGGTGGATGTACAAGGACCGCTGGCCCTCGTAGATGCAGTCGACCGGGCACTCCTCGATGCACGCCTTGTCCTTGACGTCGACACAAGGCTGCGCGATGACGTAGGTCACGCTGTCGTTCCTCCTCGATAGGGCGCTGGCGGGCCTCCTCAGGCTCCGCCGCCTGGCGCGCGGGAGCGCGGCGTCGTCGATGCCCGCCCCTAGTATCTCCGTTCCGGAGCATGATCCGAACAGGAGGGGTGAACTGACCAGTGGAAATCTCGGCGGCAGGACGTCTGGAAGTCCGCATCAACCCCTCTGACGTGGGAAAACGTGTCTCCGTACGGCGCTTGAGCGAACCTGGGGCAACGCGGGAGAAGTTCACCGACACGGTGGGTGTTCTCACATCATGGGATGATGGCGTGCTCATGATCACACAGCGGGACGGGCGAAGTGTCCGGATCGCCGAGTCCGCCCTGGTCGCGGGCAAGGTGGTGCCGGCCGCCCCGGCCCGCCGCCGTGGGCCCGCCGCCTCCTACGAGGAACTCGCGCGGGTCGCCTCCCGCGGCTGGCGGCCGCTCGTGACCGAGCGGCTCGGCGAGTGGGAGCTGCGGGCCGCGGAGGGGTTCACCCGGCGGGCCAACAGCGTCCTGCCACTCGGTGATCCCGGCCTTCCGCTCGACGCGGCCCTCGCTGCCGTACGACGCTGGTACGGAGAGCGTGGCCTTTCCGCCTACGTCCAGACGGCCACCGGGGCCGAGGGGACGCAGGAGCTGCTGTGCGCGGAGCTGGAGCGGCGCGGCTGGGTGCGGGAGGTGACCGCCGAGGTGTGGACCGGTGCGCTGGCGCCGGTCGCGGACCGGGCCGAGGGCACGGGTGTGGTTCTGTCCCGGCGGGCGGACGAGGCGTGGCTCGCCCGGTACCGGCGCAAGGGGGTGAGCGAGGTGGCCCTGCGGGTGCTCAGTGGCGGACCGTCGGTGTGGTTCGCGACCGTACCCGGCGCCGAGGGTGAGGCTCCGGCGGCGATCGGGCGGTGTGTCGTGGACGGGCGGTGGGCCGGTTTCGCGGCGGTCGAGGTGGATCCCGGGCGGCGCCGGCAGGGGCTCGCCACGGAGGTGATGGCCGCGCTGGCCCGCAGGGCGCTGGAGGAGGGCGCGTCGGCGGCCTGGCTGCAGGTCGAGACGGACAACGAGGGCGCCCGCGCGCTCTACGCCGCGCTGGGCTTCACTCCGCACCACGCGTACCACCATTACCGGGCCCCGGAGGAGGACCGGCCGCAACGCCCGACCGCGACGGCATCCGACGCCCGGAACCGGCGGACGAGCGGGACCCATGGCGGGTCCGACGCCGGGGAATCGGGTGAGGCCGGGCGCCGGGCAGGTGCAGCGGAATCGAGCCCGCCGGAGGGCCCGGGCCGGGAAGCGGAAGCGGGCGGCGCAGGGCCGGGGCGGGACCGGGCGTCAGGGTCGGCCGGCCTGGGTGCAGCCGTCCTCGGACCGTCCTGCACGCGGTCGGCCCACGTGGGACCGGCCGGCCTCGGATCAGCCGTCGTGAAGCCGGTCAGCCTGGGTCCGGCTGCCCTGACAGCGGTCGGCGTGCCGTCGGCCGGCGTGGGACCGGGCGGTCCGTCGTCGGTGGTAGAAGCGCTGTGAAAGGGCATGAGCCTGGCATGCGTCGTCCGTATCTGCCGCCGCCGTATCCGCCCCCGCCGGAGCGGTCGGCCGAGTTGCGCCGGAGGTTCGCCGAGGAGGCGCGGTCCGAGCGGCCGGATCTGTCGGCGCTGTGTCTGCTGATCGGCGCCGAGGCGGACGGCTCGCTGGACGAGGCCGGGATCGATGCCGCGCAGCTGGAGCTGGACCGGCTCGCCGGCGAGCTGCCGTACCGGCCGGGCGGGCCACAGGCGTGGGCGGACGCCGTGCGAGGGGTGCTCGGGGCCCGCTACGACTTCCACGGCACGCCCGGCGACTACGACCGCCTGGAGTCCTCGCTGCTGCACGAGGTGCTGCGCCGGCGGCGCGGGCTGCCGATCCTGCTGTCGGTCGTGTGGCTGGAGGTCGCGCGGCGGGCCGGGGCGCCGGTGTACGGCGTCGCGCTGCCGGGGCACTTCGTGGTGGGCTTCGGCCCCGCCGAGGAGCAGACGCTGGCCGATCCGTTCGACGGGGGCCGGGTGCTGACCGGGACCGACACGGAGATGCTCGTGGTGGGGGCCACGGGCGCGCCGCTGGATGCCTCGATGCTGGAGCCCGCGACACCGCTGGAGGTCGTCCAGCGGATCCTGAACAACATCCGCGCGTGGGCAGCAGCCCGTCCGGAGCAGTCGGACGTCGCCCTGCGCGCCGTGGAGTTGGCGCTGCTCGTGCCCTCGCATCCGGCGCGGCTGCGCTACGAGCGCGGGCAACTGCTGGTGCAGCGGGGGCAGTTCAGCCCGGGCGCCGAGGAGCTGGACGCCTACGCCGATCTGATCGAGGTCGTCGACGAACCGACCGCCGAGAAGGTACGGCAACAGGCGCACACGGCACGGTCGATGCTCAACTGACCCGTCAGAGCCACCCCTTCTCCCGTGCCGTCCGCACCGCCTCCGCCCGGTTGCGTACCGCCAGCTTCTGGATGGCCGTGGAGAGGTAGTTGCGGACCGTGCCCTGGGAGAGGTGCAGGGCCTTCGCCAGCTCGGCGTTGGTGGAGCCGTCGGCCGCGGCGCGCAGCACCTCGCGTTCGCGCTCGGTGAGCGGGTTGGCCCCGTCCGCGAGCGCGGCGGCGGCGAGCGTGGGGTCGATGACCCGCTCGCCGGAGAGCACCTTGCGGATCGCCTCCGCGAGCTGGGCGGCCGGGGCGTCCTTGACGAGGAAGGCGTCGGCGCCCGCCTCCATGGCGCTGCGCAGATAGCCGGGGCGGCCGAAGGTCGTGAGGACGATCAGTTTGACCCGCGGAAACTCCCGGCGCACCGCGGCGGCCGCCTCGATGCCGGTGCAGCCGGGCATCTCGATGTCGAGCAGCGCCACGTCCACGCCGTGGGCGCCGACGGCCGCCGGCACCTGGTCCCCGCGGGCGACCTGGGCCACGACCTCGATGTCGTCCTCCAGGCCGAGCAGTGCGGCCAGGGCCTCGCGAACCATCGACTGGTCCTCGGCGAGGAGGACCTTGATCGTGCTCGTCATGCCCCGGATCCTACGTCCCCCCGGGAAGTTGCGGGGACGCGGGCGACCAGCCGGAACCCGTGCTTGATCCGGCCCGCCTCCAGGCAGCCGCCGGCCTTCTCCAGCCGCTCCGTGAGACCGGTCAGACCGTTGCCGGGCCCGCTGCCGCTGCCGCCGGCGCCGTTGTCCTCGACGCGGAGTTCGAGCATCGGACCGTCCAGGGTCTGCCGGTGCGCGAGCTGGACGAGGCACTTCTCGGCGCCGCTGTGCCGGACCACGTTGGTGACGGCCTCGCGCAGGGCCCAGGCGAGCGCGGCCTCGGCCTCCTCCGGTACGCCGGTGAGGTCGGGCTCGGCGGACACCTCGGCGGTGACGCCGGCGGCGGTCAGCGCGACCTGGGCACCGGCGAGTTCGGCGGCGAGCCGGGGGCGCCGGTAGCCGGTGACGGCCTCCCGGACGTCGACCAGGGCCTGCCGGCTGACCTGTTCGATGTCGGCGACCTGCTGGGCCGCCCGGTCGGGCTGGTCGGGCAGCATCCGGCCGGCCAGCTCGCTCTTCAGCGTGATCAGGGAGAGCGAGTGGCCGAGCAGGTCGTGCAGGTCGCGGGCGAGGCGCAGGCGCTCCTCGTTGGCGGCGAGCTGGGCGACCGTGGCCCGGGCCCTGCGCAACTCGACGGTCGTACGGACGAGCTGGCCGACGCCGACCATGGCGAAGCCGATGAGGACGACGAGCAGGAGGGTGTCGTCCACCTTCTCGTGCCAGCGCAGCCCGACAAGGTACATCACCACGGCCGTCCCCGGGATCGCCCAGTACGCGCCCCGCAGCGGCAGCGTGGCCCCGCAGGCGACGGAGAGGTAGACGAACAGACCTTGCCAGGCTGGGCCGAGGGAGTAGTTCAGCAGAGGGGCGAAGACGGCGAGGACGCCGAGCATCGACACGACGATGCCCGGCGTGAAGGGCCGGCCCATGTTCCGGAAGACCAGCGACAGGTAGGTGACGACGAAGGCGATGAGGCCCAGCGCGCCGGCCACGACGGCGCCCGTGGTGTGCCGGCCGCTCGTCAGGTCGTGGATCGGGGAGCCGAGAAAGATCAGCCAGACACCGATCCACAGCAGCTTGGCCATCAGCTCGCGCCGGTTGCGGGGGACCTGGCCGATCCGCACCCGGGTCTCCGGCAGGCGCTCGCCGGCCCGAGGGTCTTCCGTCATGGTGCTCACGCCTTCAGCGTGTCCTTCCGGTACAGCCAGGCCGCGCCGCCCGCGAAGATGACGAAGTAGACGGCGAGGACGGCCACGTCCGTCGCGCTCGGGGCCTGGCTCTGCTCGATCGACCGTCCCAGAGCAGCGTACGCGTGTGTGGGCAGCCACTTCGCGATGTCCTGCAGGATCTTCGGGAAGCTGGTGGAGGGCATCCACAGGCCGCCGAGGATCGACAGGCCGAAGTAGATGATCATCGTGATCGGGCGGACCGCGTCACCGGAGGCGAGGTAGCCGAGGGCGACGCCCAGCGCGGCGAAGACGAGGCTGCCGGCCCAGATGACCCCGGTGAGGGCGAGCCACTGCCAGGCGTCGAGGTGGACGTGCTTGATCGCGGCGGCGGCGATGAACACCACCACGATCGACGGCAGGCTCACCACGGCGGCGCTGGCGGTCTTGGCGAGGACATAGCCGCGCCCGGGCAGCGGGGTCAGCCGCAGCTGCCGTACCCAGCCGTTCTCGCGCTCCTTGGCGATGCGCTCGCTGTTGCCCATCAGGACGGCCGTCAGGGCGCCGAAGGAGGCCATGGAGACCATCAGATAGGTGGCGACGGTCAGGCCGGTGCCGTCGACCTTGTCGGTGGAGCCGGAGCTGCTGGCGAAGATCAGGAAGAGGATCGCCGGGTAGAGCACCGAGAAGAACAGGAACCTCCTGTTGCGGAACGCGCGGGTCAGTTCCAGCTTGATCAGGGCGTTCACGACTGCTTGGCCTCCTCGGCCTCCGTGATGGCGACGAAGGCCTGCTCCAGACCGAGGCCGGCTACTTCGAGATTGCGGGGGTAGACACCGAGGCCGTACAGGGCGTGGACGGTGGCGTCGGCGTCGGACGACTGGATGCGGACGGTCTGGCCCGACACGTCGAGGGAGGTGAGGAAGGGCAGGGCGCCCAGGGCCGCCTCGTCGATGGTGCCCTCCAGGTCGAAGGAGACCCGCCGGGCGCCCGCCTTGGCCTTGATCTCGGCGGCGGTGCCGTCGGCGAGGAGGCGGCCGCGGTGCAGCACCAGGACCCGGTCGGCGATGGCGTCGGCCTCCTCGAGGTAGTGGGTGGCGAAGAGGACGGTACGGCCCTGGTCGGCCTGCTCGCGCATGGTGGCCCAGAAGGCCTGGCGGGCGGAGACGTCCATGCCGGTGGTCGGCTCGTCCAGGATGATCAGGTCGCTGTCGCCGGCGGTGGCCAGGGCGAAGCGGACGCGCTGGGCCTGGCCGCCGGAGAGCTTGTTGACCTTGCGGTCGGCGATCTGCGCGATGCCCGCGCGGGCCATGACGTCCGCGGCCTTGTACGGCTTGGGGTGGAGCGAGCAGCCCAGCTTCACCAGCTCGGCCACCGTGACCTCGTCCATCAGGCCGCCGCTCTGCAGCATGGCACCGACCCGGCCGGCGACGATCGCGTCGCGGGGGGCGCCGCCGAAGAGACTCACCGTGCCGCTGTCGGGGTGCTTCAGGCCGAGGAGCAGGTCGAGGGTGGTGGACTTGCCGGCCCCGTTCGGACCGAGGAGGGCGACGGTCTCGCCGGGGTACAGCCGGAGCGTCAGCCCGTCGACGGCCCGCACGCTCCCATACGTCTTGGTCACCTGGTCGAAGCCGACCACCGGGGTGGTGGTGGCCGGTGCCGCAGTTGTCGTCATGGCGTCCATGCTCGCGGCGAGGGCCTGGTGCCGGGCAGTGTCGGGGATCCTGACTGCCGGATGACAGATGTCATGCGGTTCGGGTGACGGGCATGGCGAAGGGGACGCCCCCGAACGGTGGGCGCCCCCCTTCGACCGTGTCCCGGCTAGCTCGGGTTGGTCTCGATGACCGCGACCCGGTTGGTCCTGCTCAGCAGCGCCTGGCGCAGGGCGACATAGACGTCCTGCGGGGTGACCGGCGTCTTCTTGTTGTCGGCGCGGGTGATGAGCACGCCGTCGAAGGTCTTGCCGTAGAGCTGCTTCAGGGCGTTCAGGTCGGGCTTGTCGACCAGCTTCCCGTCCGCCGTGGGCACCACCCTGAGGAACTTCCAGAGGGACTTGCCCGGGCTCATCAGCACCACGTGCCCCGCGCCCGCGCTCACCGTCACGTTGCCCGACATCGCCGGCTCCGCGAACGCCTTCATCTCCTGGTCGACCGCCGCGTTCGAGACCGTCGGCTGCTTGGTGGTCGTCGGGACGGTGACCGGGGCCGCCGCGCTCGTCTCCACCAGCGTGCGGTAGGCCTGTTCGACCGCCTGGGTCGACTGGCCGGCGTCGATGGCCTTGCCCGCCTTGCCGTAGACGGCGACCGCCTTGCCGGGCCGGAAGTCGATGCCGCCCTCGACGACCGAGCCGGAGCCGCCGCCGGCCTGCTGGAGTGCGGCCTGCAGCTTCTCCTCGTCGACCGGCATCTGGGGCTCGATCACGCGCTTCTGGCCGAAGAGCGAGCCGATGACGTGGACCGGGTTGTAGTCGCTGGTCGCGGCCTTGCTGACGGTGTCCTGGAAGTCGAACTGGAGGCCGGCGTTCTCCGGGGTGAGGGTGACCGTCTTCCCGCCGACGGACAACTTCAGCGGCTTGTTCACCCGGCTGCCGAAGGCGTCGTCGAGCTTCTTGACGGCGTCGTCGCGGGTGCCGCCGCCGATGTCCACGCCCAGCACCGTGGTGCCCTTGGGCACGTCGGTGTGGTTCATCAGCAGTCCGGCGCCGTAGGCACCGCCCGCGACGACGACCACGCCGACGCCGAGCAGCACCAGCTTGCTGCGGCCCTTCTTCTTCGGCTTGGCCTGCGCCTTGGGCGCGGCGGCCGGCTCCGGCTTCGACCGCGCCGGCGCGGCCGGGCCGTCGGCGGAGGCGCCGCCGAAGGGGGAGCCGCCGGCCCCGGGGACGACCGGGATACCGCTGGTGACGGTGTGTCCGGAGACGTTGTCGGGGCGGTAGCCGGGCGTGCCAGGTGCGGGGGCCGGCTTCTGGGGAGTGAGGATCGCGGTGTCGTCGCTGAGCCCGCCCCCCGGGCCGAGGCCGGTGGGGGCTCCGCCGGGGCCGGTGCCCGGGCCGCCGGGGGGACCTTCGAGGTCGGCGAAGTCGGAGAGGGCGCTGCGGGGCGCCTGGGTGCCGCGGCCGCCGGGAGCGCCGTAGCCGTCCATGCCGAGCGAACCGCCCGGGCCGGGCGGGGCGTCGAAGGGTTCGCCGGCCGACGGGACGAGGGGGCCGTCACCGGTGACCGGACCGCTGGTGGGGCCGGCCGGGCCCTGCGGACCGCCGGGACCGCCGTGGCCGTGCGGGCCGTTGAAGCCGCTGGGGCCACCGGGCCCGCCCAGACCGCCGGGTCCGTTCGCCGCGTTTCCGCCCGCCGTGCCGCCGAAGCCGTCGAGTCCGTTCGGGCCGGACGCGCCGGCTCCGGCGAAGCCGTTCTGGCCGTTCGCACCCGGGGTGCCGCCGCCGAGGCCGTCCTGCCCGCCGTTCTCCGAGAAGTACGGCAGGTCGTCGCGGCGGCGTTCGCCGCCGGACGCGCCGGGACGGGGGCCCAGCGGGCCCGCGGCCAGCGCCTCGGTCACGTCGAAGGAGCCGGTGCCGCCGCCGTGTCCGGGGGCGACCGGGCCGCCGGTGGCGCCGGGCAGTCCCTTGCCGTTGGTGGTGCCGGAGCGGGAGGCGCCCGGGACACTCATGGAGCCGACCACACCGCCGGGACGGCCGCCACCGGGGCGCGCGCCGGTGGTACCGGCCGCGCCGGATGCTCCCGGACCACCCGTCCGGGTGCCCGGTGCACCGGGGGCGGGGGCGGAACCCCCGGGGATACCGGCTCCGTTCGTCGCGCCGCCGCCCGGACCGCCCTTGCCGGGGGCGGACTTGCGGGGCGCGAACCAGTCGCTGGTCTTGTCCTCGGCCTGGGCCCCGGGCTCGACGGCGGGCTCGGCGGGGCCGGGAGGCGTCCGGTCGGCCGTGGGCCGCGGCTCGGCGGGCGTGTCGTCCACGGCGCTGTCGGCGTCCCCGACCGGCTTGCGCACGACGACCGGCGGAATGGGCCTGGACCCGGGAATGTTGATCCGGATCCGGGTCGTCAGCGTGGTCTCGGTCTTCTTCTCCTCCGGCCGCGCGGCCGAGCGGCCCGCGTCCGTGCCGTCGCCGGCAGCCATGGGGGTTCCGTACGGCGGCGTGCCGGAGGGGTATGCGGCTCCGCCGCGCCCGTTGGGCCCGGAGGACGGAGTGTCAGTTTCACGACTCAAGGCAGGTTCTCCCAGTTGGCTCCGCCGCCCGTTACGCACCTCGGGCGACTCGGCGGCGCGCACCACCATACTGGCCACCTCTGGCGCTTATCCCATGACCGCTGAGGAAACCCACACGGGACTCGCACGTGCGTCGCATGGCGAAGTGGTACGTCACTTGCCAAGTCGGGCGGGACCGCCGCGGGGTTGCCGCCCGGCACCAAGGGTGGCGCAGATCACAGCGAGAGCCATACCGCCGAGCAGGAAGAGGTAGGAACCGCCTCCCGCGCCGAACAGGAAGTCGCCTTCCGGACGTGACGTGGTGAGCAGGATGACGGTGACGATCCAGCCGACCACGGGCGCGACGGCCCCGCCCCGGCCGCCGGTGGCGTACGCCCCGCCGAGGAAGAGTCCGGCGGCGCCCGCGAGGGCGAGGAGCAGCCCGCCGGGGAACCAGGCGGCCTGCACGAGGGTCCCGGCGAGGGCGACGACGACGCCGAGCAGGAAGAGGCCGGCATAGGCGGCGATCCGGCCGACCGAGGGCCGTTGCAGTGGCTGGGCGAGCAGCGGGCCCTGTCCCGGGTTGCTCATGACGTCTCCCGAAGGTCCAGGCCGGCGAACAGGTCGGTCTCCCCAGGCCGCGCCGTGCCCCGCACCAACTCGTAGTACTCGGTGGTGAACAGCGGCTGGGCCAGTTCGTTGGAGAGCGCGAAGTACGGCTCGGCCACCTCGATCTGGGTGGCGTGGGCGCGCATAGCGGCGGCCTTGGCACGGGCGTGCGCGCCGCCGTCGACGGTGGTGGTGATCCGCTCGTCGTCCACCACGCCGGGTACGTCGTCCACGGACGCGCTCTTGCCGAACGGCAGTGCGGCCAGTTCGTCCTGGAGGCGGGCGAAGGCGGACTCGGCGACGGAGCGCGGGACGCGGTTCCAGTAGACCTTGGCGATCCGGTGGCCGCGTTCGGCCGCGAGGTCGACGGCGCGCATGGCGACGCGGTGGGCCTGGATGTGGTCCGGGTGGCCGTAGCCGCCGTGGTCGTCGTACGTCACGAGGACCTGGGGGCGGATCTGGAGGATCACCTCGACCAGGTGGCCGGCGGCCTCGTCCACGTCGGCCTGCCAGAAGCAGCCGGGGTCGTCGTTGTCCGGAATGCCCATCATCCCGGAGTCGCCGTACCGTCCCGCCCCGCCGAGCAGCCGGGCGTCGCTCACGCCCAGCGCGCGGACGGCCTCGGTCAGCTCGCCGCGCCGGTGCGCACCCAGGGCGGGCCCCGTCAGATGCCGCAGCCCGGGCGGGATGACCTCCCCCCGCTCCCCGAGGGTGCAGGTGACCAGGGTCACATGGGCACCCTCGGCCGCGTACCGGGCCATGGTCGCGCCGTTGTTGATCGACTCGTCGTCCGGGTGCGCGTGCACCAGCAGCAGACGCCGGGCTGGCAGTTCCGTCATGGGAACACCCTACGAGGCCTCTCCTCGCGTCCCAAGGCTGACATCGGCCCGGCGGGCAGGGCCGTGAGCAGGGAGGTGGCGGCCGCGCACCACGGGGAGCGGGGCCGGCCGGCAGCGCGCAGCAGCGCCGAGCCGATCGCCACGCCCAGGTGCCGGGTCGCGGCGAGGGCCGCCGACCTCCCGCCGGAGTGCTGCGGGGCGATGCCGCCGGTCGCGATGACGAAGACCGGCACGAAGGCGGTGCCGGGGCCGAGTCCGGTGGGGAGCAGGCCGGGAAGCGGGGAAGGGCGGCGGACAGGCACAGGCGCCGGGCGCGGGCGGGGCAGAAGTCCGGTGGGCGGCATCGCGAAGGCCACACCGCCGAAGCCGACCGCGACGCGGATCACGAGGGTCCGGGTCCGCCGGTGCCCTGCACGGTGCGCGAGCCGCCACCGGGGGTGACGGAGCCGGCGCCTGGGGCTGGAGCTGGAACCGAAGCTGCGGCGGGTGCGGGGGGCTGGTCTGCGTGAGCGTGATGCGTGGGGCGTGGGCTGGACCGCCGGGGGTGTCCACGGGGGCCGGACCGGCCGCGGCCGGGCGTGGGGGCGCGGCACGGCAACCGGGCGGCGTGGCCACCGAGTTGGGTCGGCACCGCACCCGGCAGCCCCTCCCTTGCCCGCTCCGGCGCGATGCGCTCGGCCACCCGCTGCGGGGTGGGACGAGGAGGCGCCGAGGGCGGCGTGGACGAGAACGGCGTCGAGGCAGAACACGTGGTCGGCGGAGGGGGGAGTTCGAGGCCGCAGGCCTGCTCCGGCGGCGGGAGACCCGGGGAGTCGATCGGCATGCCGGTGCGGGTGCGCAGGCTGTCCCCCGCAAAGGGCGCCCCTCGCCCGTGCGGTGCCGAGGTCGATGACGCGGGGGCCGTCCACGGCGACGAGCACCTCGGACGGCTCGAGGTCACGGTGGATCAGGTCCGCCCCGGCGACCGCGGAGCGCAGGCCGGGCCCGGGAAGGCGCCGGCCGCCACCCAGGCGACGGCGGCCTGCGGGGCGGCGTCGAGCACGTCCGCCGTCAGAACTTGATGCTGCCGATCATGCTCGCGACGTTGGTCGTCAGCTGACTGATGGTGGGAGCGATGGTCGAGGAGGCGAGATAGAAGCCGAGCAGGATGCAGACGACCGCGTGGCCGCCCTTCAGCCCTGACTTCCTGATCAACAGGAAGACGATGATCGCCAGCAGCACCACCGCCGAAATCGAGAGTGCCACGGCGGCTCACCTCCAAAGATCCCAAGGACGCGGGGGGTTCGGACTATGGGGGTTGTGACTCGGTCGTAGATCGGAAGAGCAAATCAATGCAGACGCCGGCAGGTTCATACCCACACAGCGGTAGTGATCATAACTATCCGTGCTCGCGCATCGCGCGGCGCACAGCCGCACAAGGGGGCGCATGGCCAATATGGTCGGGGTATGACGACCGAGTCTGACTCCTTCCCCCGTCGGCACGCCCGGACGCAGCGGTTCACGCTCGGCGCGCCGCGCGCGTTCACCGTGGCACCCGACGGCTCCCGTGTCGCGTTCCTGCGCTCCGGCTCCGGCAGCGACCGGGCCAACTCCCTGTGGGTCATGGATCTCCCAGGGGGCGAAGAGCGCCTGGCGGCCAGTCCGGACGCCCTCCTCGGCGGCGCCCGCGAAGAACTCTCGACCGAGGAGCGGGCGCGCCGCGAGCGCAGCCGGGAGGGAGGCGCCGGCATCGTCGGCTATGCCACCGACGCGGCCCTGGAGTTGGCGGCTTTCGCCTTGTCAGGGCGGCTTTTCACGGCCGAGTTGCGGGCCGGCACCACGCGTGAACTCCGCGTCCCGGGGCCGGTGATCGACCCGCGCCCCTCCCCCGACGGCCGGCACATCGCGTACGTCTCACGGGGCGCGCTGCGGGTCGCGGGCGCCGAGGGCGAGGACGACCGGGCGCTCGCGGAGCCGGAGCCCACGGCAGGACCGGGGCAGGTGACCTATGGCCTGGCCGAGTTCATCGCGGCCGAGGAGATGGCGCGTTCGCGGGGCTTCTGGTGGGCGCCGGACGGGAGCCGGCTGCTCGTGGCGCGCGTGGACGACACGCCGGTGCGGCGGTGGTGGATCGCGGACCCGGCCCGCCCGGAGCGTGAGCCACTCAACATCGCGTATCCGGCGGCGGGCACGCCGAACGCGGAGGTACGGCTGTTCCTGCTCGGCCTCGACGGGGCGCGCACGGAGGTGGCGTGGGACCGGGACCGCTATCCGTATCTGGCCCGTGTGCACTGGTCAGCGGCGGGTGCGCCGCTGTTGCTGGTGCAGGCGCGGGACCAGCGCAGCCAGCTGTTCCTGGCGGTGGACCCGGACACCGGGGCGACCCGCATGGTACACGCGGACGAAGATCCAAGTTGGCTTGAACTGTTCGCCGGAGTGCCCTGCTGGAGTCCCTCCGGGCAGCTTGTGCGCATCGCGGACGAGGGCGGCGCACGGGTCCTCACGGTCGGCGAACGGCCTTTGACCAGCGGTCAGTTGCACATCCGGGCGGTGCTGGACGTGGGCGCTGACGACGTGCTGGTTTCCGCCTCGGCAGGCACGGAGGCGCAGGATCCGGAGATCGGCGAGGTCCACGTGTACCGGGTGAACGAGCTGGGCGTGGAACGAGTGTCGCGGGAGCCCGGCGTGCACACGGCGGTGCGCGCGGGGAGCGTGACGGTGCTCGTGTCCGCGACGCCGGACAGCCCGGGCACCCGTGTCCAGGTGCTGCATGACGGAAAACAGGCGGCGACTGTCCGCTCGCACGCCGAAGATCCCGGTATGTCCCCTCGGGTGACCCTCACCCTGGGGGGCGCACGCCGAATTCCGTGCGCCGTGCTTATGCCGCGGGACTACCCCGGTGACACTCCCCTGCCCGTGCTCATGGACCCCTACGGCGGCCCGCACGGTCAGCGGGTGCTCGCCGCCCACAACGCCCACCTCACCTCCCAGTGGTTCGCCGACCAGGGGTTCGCGGTGATCGTGGCCGACGGCCGGGGCACCCCGGGGCACTCGCCGGCCTGGGAGAAGTCCGTTCGGGACGACCTGGCGGCCACCGTACTGGAGGACCAGGTGGACGCGCTGCACGCGCTCGCCGGGGAGCACCCGCTGGACCTGGACCGGGTGGCCATCCGCGGCTGGTCGTTCGGCGGTTATCTGGCGGCGCTCGCAGTGCTGCGCCGCCCTGACGTCTTCCACGCGGCGGTGGTCGGCGCCCCGGTGACCGACCTGCGGCTGTACGACACCCACTACCAGGAGCGCTACCTCGGTCATCCGGAGGAGCAGCCGGAGGTCTACCGCCGCAACTCGGTGATCGACGACGCGGGTCTGGTCGACCCTGCCGAGCCGCACCGCCCGATGATGATCATCCACGGGCTGGCGGACGACAACGTGGTCGTCGCCCACTCCCTGCGGCTGTCCTCCGCCCTGCTCGCCGCGGGCCGCCCGCACGAGGTCCTGCCGCTGTCCGGGGTGACGCACATGACCCCGCAGGAGACCGTCGCGGAGAACCTGCTGCGACTGCAGCTCGACTTCCTCCGGCGTGCACTGCCACACCGGCACAAATGACCGTCAACCGCGTTAACACGCAGGCAACTTCGTGGAAGCGGTACCGATATACGGACACGCGAGGCTGATCGGCGTACGGCCGTGCGGGTGCCGTGAACGGGCCGGGGTGCGCCATGTCATCCCGGCCCGTTGCCGTACTCCCCCTCCACCGGAACCACCCGCATCTCCTCAGCGAAGTGACAGGCCGAGGGGTGGGCCGCGGGCCCGGACGTGTCGCGGAAGACGGCCGGCACGGCGAGGGCCGGCACCTCGCGGGCGCAGCGCTCCTGCGCCTTCCAGCAGCGGGTGCGGAAGCGGCAGCCGGAGGGGATGTTCGTCGGCGACGGCACGTCTCCGCTGAGGATGATCCGCTCACGGTGTTCGCGGACCCGGGGGTCCGGAACCGGGACCGCCGAGAGGAGAGCCTGGGTGTAGGGGTGCGTGGGATGGTCGTAGATCTCGGCGTCCCGGCCCGTCTCCACGATCCGGCCGAGGTACATGACGCCGACCCGGTCGGAGATGTGCCGGACGATGGACAGGTCGTGCGCGATGAAGACGTAGGAGAGGTCGAACTCCGACTGGAGGCGGTCCAGCAGGTTGATCACCTGGGCCTGGACCGAGACGTCCAGCGCGGACACCGGTTCGTCGGCGACGATCACCTCCGGGCGCAGCGCCAACCCCCTGGCGATGCCGATGCGTTGGCGCTGGCCGCCGGAGAACTGGTGCGGATAGCGGTTGACGTACTCCGGGTTCAGGCCGACCACGTCGAGCAGCTCCTGGACCCTGCGGCGGCGGTCGCCCCGGGGCGCGGCCTCGGGGTGGATGTCGTACGGCTCCCCGACGATGTCGCCGACCGTCATCCGGGGGTTGAGGGAGGTGTACGGGTCCTGGAAGACCATCTGGATGTTGCGGCGCACCGCCTTCAGGGCCCTGCCGGACAGCTTGGTGATGTCCTCGCCCTTGAACCGGATGAACCCGGCCGTCGGCCGTTCCAGATTGCAGAGCATCTTGGCGACCGTCGACTTGCCGCAGCCCGACTCGCCGACGATGCCGAGGGTTTCGCCCCGGCCGAGGGTGAAGTCGACGCCGTCCACGGCCTTCACCGAGCCGATCTGCTTCTTGAAGAGGATGCCCCGGGTCAGCGGGTAGTGCTTGACGAGCCCGCCGACCTCAAGGATCGGCTCAGCGGTCGCGGTCATCAAGGCACTCCCTCCAGAAGTGGCAGGCGCTGCCGCGGGTGCCGGAGACCTCGTACAGCGGAGGTTCGTCGGTGCGGCAGACGGCCTTCGCCATCGGGCAGCGGGGGTGGAAGGAGCAGCCCGGCGGGATGTTCATCGGGTTCGGCGGCAGGCCCTGGATGGCGTAGAGCTCCTGTCCCTTCTGGTCCAGTCGCGGGATGGAGTCCAGCAGGCCGCGGGTGTAGGGGTGGGCGGGCGCCTTGTAGATGTCGTGCACCGGGGCCGACTCGACGATCTTCCCGGCGTACATCACGGCGATCCGGTCGGCGACATCGGCGACGACCCCGAGATCGTGGGTGATGAGGATGAGCCCCATGTGGTACTCGCGCTGCAACTCCGCGAGCAGGTCCATGACCTGGGCCTGCACGGTGACGTCGAGGGCGGTGGTGGGTTCGTCGGCGATGATCAGCGCCGGTTCCAGGGCCAGCGCCATGGCGATCATGATGCGCTGGCGCATGCCGCCGGAGAACTGGTGGGGATAGTCCCGCACCCGCTGGGCGGCGGCCGGGATGCGCACCCGCTCCATCAGCTCCACGGCCCTGCCCCGCGCGTCCTTCTTCGACATCCCGCGGTGCACGACGAACATCTCGCCCAGCTGGTCTCCCACGGAGAGGACGGGGTTGAGGGCCGACAGGGCGTCCTGGAAGATCATCGCCATCCCGGCGCCCCGGATCTTCCGCCGTTCCTCTTCCTTCAGCTTCAGCAGGTCCCGCCCTTGGAACAGGATCTGCCCGCCGGCGATCCGCCCGGGCGGCATGTCGAGGATCCCCATCACGGCCTGCGCGGTCACCGACTTGCCCGAGCCCGACTCCCCGAGCACGGCGAGCGTCTCCCCCGCGTCGACCTCGTAACTCACCCCGTTGACGGCATGCGCGAACCCGTCCCGGGTCCGGAACTCCACGTGCAGGTCCCGCACTTCGAGCAGCACGCCGCCCTCACCTCAACTTCGGGTCCAGGGCGTCGCGGACCGCGTCGCCGAGCATGATGAAGGCCAGCACCGTGACGGCCAGGGCGCCCGAGGGCCACAGCAGGGCGTGGGGGGCGTTGCGGATGTACGGGGAGGCGGCGGAGATGTCGATGCCCCAGGAGACGCTGGGCGGTTTCAGTCCCACGCCGAGGTACGACAGCGTCGCCTCCAGGGCGATGTAGGTGCCGAGGGCGATGGTCGCCACCACGATCACCGGTGCCACGGCGTTGGGCGCGATGTGGCGCAGCAGGATGCGGGAGTCCGAGGCGCCGAGGGCGCGGGCGGCCTGGACGTAGTCGTTCTGCTTGGCGGTGATGACCGAGCCGCGCGCGATGCGGGCGATCTGCGGCCAGCCGAGCAGCACCATGAAGCCGATGACCGGCCAGACGGTGTTGCTGGTCACCACGGAGAGCAGGACCAGACCGCCCAGGACGACCGGGATGGCGAAGAAGATGTCGGTGATCCGGGACAGGATCGAGTCCCAGACGCCGCCGAAGTAACCTGCCAGGGAGCCCAGCACCGACCCGAGCACGGCCACGCCGAGCGTCGCGAGCACACCCACCGTGACGGACGTACGGGCGCCGTACACCGTGCGGGTGTAGACGTTGCAGCCCTGGCCGTCGTAGCCGAACGGCGCTCCCGCCCCCGGACCGTCCTGGGCCCTGGCCAGGTCGCACTTCAGAGGGCTGCCGGAGGCGATCGCCGAGGGCCACAGGGAGATGAGGACCAGGAAGAGGATGACCACGGCGGAGATCAGGAAGACCGGGTTGCGGCGCAGGTCACGCCAGGCGTCGGACCAGAGGGAGCGCGGCCTGCCCACCGGTCCCGTGCCCCCGGGGCCGCCGGGCGTCCGGTCCAGCGTGGCGGCCTCGCTCGCTCCGAGGTCCATCGCGCCGCCCATGCCGGTCCCGGCGATCGCGCCCTGGTTCTTGTACGGCTGTTCAGGCATAGCGGATCCTCGGGTCGAGTACGGCGTACAGGAGGTCGACGAGGAGGTTGGCGACGAGGAAGACCAGGACGAGGACGGTCACGAAGCCGACGACCGTCTGGGTGTTCTGGCGCAGGATGCCCTGGTAGAGCTGGAAGCCGACGCCGTGGATGTTGAAGATCCGCTCGGTGGCGATCGCGCCGCCCATCAGCGCGCCGATGTCGGCGCCGATGAAGGTGACCACGGGGATGAGCGAGTTGCGCAGCAGGTGCCGGACGATCACCCGGCGCCGGGGCAGGCCCTTGGCGATCGCGGTGCGGACGTAGTCGGCCCGCCTGTTCTCCGCGATGGCGGTGCGGGTGAGCCGGGTGACGTAGGCGAGGGAGACGGAGGCGAGGACCAGGCCGGGCACGATCAGCTCGTCGTAGCTTCCGTAGCGCACGGACGGACTGATCCACTGCCACCTGATGCCGAGCAGCAGCTGGAGCAGCAGACCGGTGACGAAGGTGGGCACGGAGATCACCACCAGGGTGGCCAGCAGGACGCCGGTGTCGGCGGGCCGGCCGCGCCGCATGCCCGTCAGCACCCCCAGCGACACGCCGACGACGATCTCGAAGAGGATGGCGACGATCGTGAGCCGGATCGTGACGGGGAACGACGCTCCCATCAGCTCGGTGACCTTCTGGCCGTTGAAGGCGGTGCCGAAGTCGCCGGTGAACAGGTTGCCCATGTAGGTCGCGTACTGCTGCCAGAGCGGCTTGTCCAAGCCGAACTCCCGCTTCAGCTGGGCGGCCGTGGCGGGGTCGCAGGCCCGCTCGCCGCACAGGCCGGCGATGGGGTCGCCCATCACGTTCACCATCAGGAAGATCAGCAGCGTCGACCCGATGAACACCGGGATCATCTGGAGCAGCCGCCGCGCGACATAGCGCCCCATGGGGATCAGCCGACCTTGATCTCGTTGTAGACCGGCACGCTGAAGGGGTCGAGCGCCACATGGGAGAGCCGGGAGGCGTAGCCGGCGCTGCCGTTCTGGTACCAGAGCGGAATGGCCGCCATGTTGTCGCGGACGACACCCTCGGCCTGCTGGAAGAGGCGGATGGCCCTGGTCCGCTCGGTCTCGGCGTTGGCCCGGTCGACGAGCCGGTCGAACTGCCGGTTGGACCACTTGCCGTCGTTGGAGGAGGCGTCCGTGTAGTACAGCGGCTGCAGGAAGTTCTGGATCAACGGGTAGTCCATCTGCCAGCCGGCCCGGAAGGGACCGGTCATCTTGTGCTGCCCGATCTGGTTGCGGAAGTCGGCGAAGGTGCCGACCGGGTTGCCCACGCAGGCCTTGTCGTTGCCGAGCGCGTTGTTGATGGAGTTGCACACGGCGTCCACCCATTGCTTGTGCGAGCCGGTGTCCGCGTTGTAGGTGATCTTCAGCTGGCCGCCGGGGATCCCGCCGCCCTCCCCGATGAGCTTCTTGGCCTGGGCGGGGTCGTACGCGCAGACGTGGCCGCACAGCCCGGCCTGGTAGCCGCCGGCCACGCCGAGGACGGGGGAGGTCCAGTCGGTGGCGGGGGTGCGGGTGTTCCGGAAGATGGTCTCGGTGATCTGCTTGCGGTTGATCGCCATGGACAGGCCCGTGCGGACCTTCCGTGCCCCGCTGGTGTTCCACATCGGGTCGTAGTAGGGGAAGGCCAGGGTCTGCAGGATGCCGGCCGGGGTGTTGATGTAGCGGCCGTTCAGGTCGGTCTCGACGTTCTTGAGCTGGCTGGCCGGCACGTCGTCGACCAGGTCGAGGTTGCCGGCCAGCACGTCGGTGTACGCGGTGTTGTTGTCCGTGTACACCAGGAGGGTCACGCCGGCGTTCCGGGCCTTGTCCGGGCCGGGATAGGCGTCCCACTTCTTCAGGGCCATGGCGGAGCCCTTGGTGTACGAGTCGATGAGGTAGGGCCCGTTGCCGACCGGTTTCTTCAGCCAGGCGGCGTGGTCGGTGAAGAAGGCGCGGGGCAGCGGGGCGTAGGCCGCGTAGCCCAGGGTGTCGGGGAAGCTGGAGAACTTCTGGTTGAGGGTGACGGTGAACGTCCTGGGACCGGTCACCCGGAGCCC
This sequence comes from Streptomyces sp. NPDC052109, assembly GCF_040680195.1. Classification (NCBI taxonomy): domain Bacteria; kingdom Bacillati; phylum Actinomycetota; class Actinomycetes; order Kitasatosporales; family Streptomycetaceae; genus Streptomyces; species Streptomyces sp. NPDC052109. Next base: position 105,496 of record NZ_JBFAWF010000028.1, read on the forward strand.
GGACAGGGTGTCGGCCGTCTGCTCGCCGCTGTCGGGGTGGACCTTGTCGTAGCCCTCGATGTAGCCGAAGAAGTACGCGTTCTTCTGGTTGTTCCGCAGGCTCGCCCCGTAGTTCCAGGCGTCCACGAACGACCGGGCGGTGACCGGTTCGCCGTTGCTGAACTTCCAGCCGTTTCTGACGGTGACGTCGAAGTGCCGGGAGTCCGAGGTGTGGATGCGCTCGGCGAGCCAGTTCTGGGCCTTGCCGGTCCTCGGGTCGTACTTCTTCAGCCCCCGGAAGATCATGTCGAGGACCTTGCCGCCCTGGACCTCGTTGGTGTTGGCGGGCTCCAGCGGGTTCTGCGGGTCGCCCCAGGAGGAGGTCAGCACCCCGGCACCGCCGAATCCCCCGCTGTCCCCGCAACCGCTCGCCAACAGGCCCGCGGCGATCGCGCAGGCGGCCCATCGGGCGTGCGTGACTCCCCGCATGGCCGCCTCCTCCGCGATCACTGATGCGATACCGGCAAATATCTGCTGATATGACGCATCCCGCACGCCCGCCATGAGATTGGGGCGCCTTTCGGGGGACGCGTCATCCGAATGCAGGCACCTGCCGCGGCAGGCTCCGACGATCTTGCACGGAGAGCGCAACAGATCTTCACGGAACGATGCCGAAACGTTGGATTGGGACGTTCCGATGTACGCATTTCGGCACCTCGGCGTCCGCATAACGAACCCTCTGACCGATTAATCCGATTAGTCCGACATAAAGCACGGATTGATTACAGCACGCTACCCGCGTAGCTACAGAAGTATCAAGACGAGGTAAAGAACGTAAAGACGCAGCCAAGGCGGACCAGAATTTATTGACCCTGCATGAATTGCGTTGAAAAAGTCCGGCGTAGCCCGTAGGGGAGCGCCCTGCGGAGCCTTGACCCACAAGGCACGGAGCATCATGACCCCCCCAACCCCTTCCTCAGCCGCCCCACTCGAGGTGACCAAAGAGGACAGCGCCGCATCGGCGAAGCCCGTCAACCCGAAGGGCGCCGAGAGCCGCTCTCCGGGACGGCTGGCCTGGACCCGCTTCAAGCGTGACCGGACGGGCGTCATATCCGCCTTTGTGGTGATCTTCTTCTTCGTCGTGGGCATCGGCGCACCGCTGATCGCCAAGCTGTACGGGAAGGACCCGTACACCACGTACGGCATGAACATCCCGGGCCTGTTCAACGAGTTCAACTACCCGGTCAAGCCCAACGGTGGCATCAGCTCCGACTTCTGGTTCGGCATCGAGCCGCAGCTGGGGCGGGACGTCTTCACCTTCCTGCTCTACGGCATCCGCAACTCACTGCTGATCGCCACCGCTGCCGCCCTGCTGACGACCCTCCTCGGCGTCGTCATCGGCATCACCGCCGGCTACCTGGGCGGCAAGACGGACTACCTCGTCGGCCGGGTCATCGACATCCTGCTGGCGTTCCCGCAGACGCTGTTCTTCATCGCCTTCTGGCCCGTGGTCATGCTGATCTTCGTCAAGCCCACGGACAACACTCCGGTGTGGCTGACCGTCGCCAGCCTGATCATCGTGATGACGGTCTTCGGCTGGGCCTCCATCGCCCGTCTGCTGCGCGGCGAGGTGCTCGCCCTGCGTGAGCGGGAGTTCGTGGAAGCGGCCAAGGTCACCGGGGCCTCGCCGGCCCGGATCATCTTCAAGGAACTGCTGCCCAACCTGTGGACGCCGATCCTCATCCAGGCAACGCTCCTCCTCCCGACCTATGTCACCGCGGAAGCGGGTCTGGCCTTCCTCGGCGTCGGTCTGCAGAACCCCACCCCCGACTGGGGCGTGATGATCCAGAACGGCGCCAACGTCTACCAGAACGACATCACCTTCATGCTCTTCCCGGGCCTGTCCATGGTGATCTTCGTCGTCGCCTTCAACCTGCTCGGCGACTCGGTCCGCGACGCCCTGGACCCGAAGACCAAGCGCTGAGTTCCGCCCCGGCCCGGCGACGGGGCCCGGCCGGGGTCAAGCACCTCCTGTCATTTACTACGAACGGGTCAGCCATGTCTCTCTCCCGCAGAAACTTCGTCATCGCCACCACTGTCGCGGCCGCGGGCTCGACGCTCCTGTCCGCGTGCAGCAGCGGCGGCGGGGGCGGCAACGGCACCCCGAGCGCCGGCGCCACCAGCTACACGGGGGCCAAGGTCACCGTCGGCACGAAGGCCGACTCCACCGGCCCCGCTCCCGAGATCCCTGGTGCGAAGAAGGGCGGCACGATCTACGGCCTGGCGCCGGACGACTTCTCGCACCTGGACCCGCAGCGCATCTACTACGCGTACAACTCCACGGTCGCGCTGCTCCTGCACCGCTGCCTGACCGGTTACAAGATCGACTCTTCCGGTCACCAGAAGCTCGTCGGCGACCTGGCCACCGACACCGGCACCGCCTCCAAGGACAACAAGACCTGGACCTTCACGCTGAAGGAGGGTCTGAAGTGGGAGGACGGCAGCGAGCTGACCGTCGACGACGTCCGCCACGGCATCGAGCGCCTGTGGGCTCCGTTCATCACCGAGTCCGGCACCTACGTCCAGATGGCGCTGACCGGCAAGGGCGCCAAGTGGCGTGACGCCTATGAGGGTCCGTACAAGGGTAAGCACCTGGACTCGATCGTCACCGACAAGGCCAAGCGGACCATCACCTTCCACCTGGCCGAGCCGAAGCCGGACTTCAACTTCACCCTGGCGATGCACTCGTACGCCGCCACGTCCCCGAAGCTGGACACCAAGGAGAAGTACGACAAGCAGCCGGCCGCCTGTGGTCCGTACAAGATCAAGGCACACACCACAGACAAGTCGATGGTGCTCACCCGCAACAAGTACTGGGACCCGGCCACCGACTCGATCCGCAACGCCTACCCGGACGGATTCGAGTTCGACTTCGGTATCCAGATCCTCGACAGCACCGACCGCCTGATCGCCGACCAGGGCAACGACCAGTACGCGGTGTCGATCTACAAGGGTGTCCCGGCCGAGCGCATCCAGAAGGTGCTCACCGACCCGGAGCTGAAGAAGCGCACCTTCAACGGCCTGCTCACCGGCACCTATTACTACCCGATCAACACCAAGCGCGTCACTGACCTGAAGGTCCGTCAGGCCCTCATCCACGCCTGGCCGCTGCAGCAGATCCGGCAGATCTACGGCGGCCCGTCCGCCGGTGACATCGCGACCTCGATCCTCAGCCCGGACATCATCGGCTACGAGAAGTACGACCTCTACGGCAAGCTGACCAAGCCGCAGGGCGACCCGGCCAAGGCCAAGGCGCTGCTGAAGGAGGCCGGCAAGCTGGGTATGAAGATCGTCTACGCCTTCCCGCAGGACCCGACCTACCTCAAGACCAAGGTCGTCATCGAGAACGCGCTGAAGGCGGCGGGCTTCACCCCGGTCATGAAGCCGGTCGACTCCACGTCGTACTACGACCAGATCCAGCAGATCAACAACCAGTACGACGTGATGTGGTTCGGCTGGTCCCCGGACTGGCCCACCGCCTACACGATGATCGAGCCGCTGTTCGACGGCGCCGCCATCGGCAACGGCCAGAACAACGTCTCCCAGACGAACATCGGCTGGATCAACGACGCGATCAAGAAGAACGCGGTGATCGCGGACCAGACCGAGGCCGGCAAGGCCTGGGCCGCCCTGGACAAGAAGATCATGCAGGAGGTGGCGCCGATCATCCCCGAGACGTTCACCCGCCGCTTCTACGTGTACGGCTCGAAGGTGGGCGGTGCCCAGTTCGACCCGAACTTCTCCGCCACCCTGCTGTACAAGACCTTCGTGAAGGCCTGACGTACGGCCCCCTGGCGGGGCGGCCTAGGTGCCGCCCCGCCGTCTCACCCCCTACGGCATCCGTCAGGAAAACCCAACTGCCATGCTCCGCTTCCTCATCCGCCGGACCCTCGGCGCCGCTGTGATCCTGCTGATCATCAGCGCCCTGGTGTTCGTCCTGTTCTACGCCGCTCCGCGCGACCCCGCCCGCATCGCGTGCGGCAAGGTCTGCACCCCCGAGACCCTGGCCCTGGTGAAGAAGAACCTGGGGATCGACCACTCGCTCCCCGTGCAGTACTGGGACTGGCTCAAGGGCCTGTTCGTGGGGCGTGACTACACCTCCTTCGGGCACTGCGACGCGCCGTGCCTCGGCTACTCCTTCCAGAGCCGCGAGCCGGTCCTCTCCACCATCGAGGACCGCTTCCCGACCACGATCTCCCTGGCCCTCGGCAGCGCCGCGGTCTTCCTCCTCTTCGGTGTCGGCACCGGCATGCTGGCCGCAGTCAAGCAGGGCAAGCCCCTCGACAAGATCGCCAGCTCTGCCTCGCTGATCGCGTCCTCGATGCAGATCTACGTCGTCGGCGTCTTCGCCACGTACCTCCTCGTGGACCAGTGGCACCTGCTCGACCGTGCCAACTACACGCCGATCACCGACGACCCGGGCAAGTGGTTCATGGGTCTGCTGGTGCCCTGGCTGGTGCTGTCCCTGATCTTCACCGCCAACTACACCCGTATGACGCGCTCCCAGATGGTCGAGGCGCTCAGCGAGGACTACGTCCGCACGGCCCGCGCCAAGGGCCTCTCGCGGCGGACGGTGTTCTTCCGTTTCGCCTGGCGCGGCGCGATGGGCCCGATCATCACCATCTTCGGCCTCGACCTCGGCACGCTGCTCGGCGGCGCGATCATCACGGAGTCGACCTTCAGCCTGCAGGGCATCGGCATGCTCTCGGTGAAGGCGGTCAGCACCAACGACCTGCCGATGCTGCTCGGTGTCATCCTGGTCGCCGCGGCCGCGATCGTCATCTTCAACATCATCGTCGACGCCGTGTACGCCCTCATCGACCCGCGCGTGCGCCTCGCGTAAGGAGAGCGAACCATGAGCACCCCCTTCCTCTCCCTGCGCGACCTGAAGGTCCACTTCTCCACCGAGGACGGCATCGTCAAGGCCGTCGACGGGCTGTCGTTCGACCTGGAGAAGGGCAAGACCCTCGGCATCGTCGGCGAGTCCGGCTCCGGCAAGTCCGTCACCAACATGGCAATCCTGGGCCTGCACGACCCGCGCAACACCACGATGGACGGCGAGATCCTGCTCGACGGCAAGGAGCTGATCAGCGCCACCGAGTCCGAGCTGGAAAAGCTGCGCGGCAACAAGATGTCCATGATCTTCCAGGACGCGCTGGCCTCGCTCTCGCCGTACCACACCATCGGCGCGCAGATCGCCGAGACGTACCGCAAGCACACCGGCGTCTCCAAGAAGGAAGCCCGGGCCCGTGCGATCGAGATGCTCCGCCGTGTCGGCATCCCCCAGCCCGACACCCGCGTGGACGACTACCCGCACCAGTTCTCCGGCGGTATGCGCCAGCGCGCGATGATCGCCATGGCGCTGGTCTGCGACCCCGAGCTCCTGATCGCCGACGAGCCGACGACGGCCCTCGACGTGACGGTGCAGGCCCAGATCATGGACCTGCTGAAGGACCTCCAGCAGGAGTTCGGCACCGCGATCATCTTCATCACGCACGACCTCGGTGTCATCGCCGACATCGCGGACGACGTGCTCGTGATGTACGGCGGCCGGTGCGTGGAGCGGGGCACCAAGAGCGAGGTGCTGAGCAACCCGCAGCACCCCTACACGCTGGGTCTGCTCGGTTCCATGCCGAGCCTGGACGGTCCGGTCGACGTGCCGCTCTCGCCCATCCCCGGCTCCCCGCCCTCGCTGCTCAACCCGCCCTCCGGCTGCCGCTTCCACCCGCGCTGCGCGTTCGCCGAGAAGGTCGCGGGCGGCCTGTGCTCGACCGAGCGGCCGCAGCTCGACGTGGTCGACGGCCGTGGCTCCGCCTGCCACCTGACCTCGGAGCAGAAGCGGGAACTCTTCTCCGACTTCGCCGCGACCCGGCACCACTGACGGACACCAGACGGGACTTCACGACCATGAGCAACACGAACCCCCTCCTGGACGTCTCCGGGCTCACGAAGCACTTCCCGATCAAGGGCGGCTTCCCGATCCGGCGGACCGTCGGCGCGGTGCAGGCCGTGGACGGGCTGGACTTCCAGGTGGCCGAGGGCGAGAGCCTGGGCCTCGTCGGTGAGTCGGGCTGCGGCAAGTCGACCACGGGCCGGCTGATCACCCGCCTGCTGGAGCCGACCGGCGGAAAGATCACCTACCGCGGGCAGGACATCACGCACGCGGGCCGCAGGGACCTGGCGCCGATCCGCTCCGAGATCCAGATGATCTTCCAGGACCCCTACGCCTCGCTGAACCCGCGGCAGACGGTCGGCAAGATCATCTCGGGCCCGATGGAGATCAACGACATCAACCCGGCCGGCGGCCGCGAGAAGCGGGTCCGTGAACTGCTGGAGATCGTCGGTCTCAACCCGGAGCACTTCAACCGCTTCCCGCACGAGTTCTCCGGCGGCCAGCGCCAGCGCATCGGCGTGGCCCGCGCGCTGGCCCTGGAGCCGAAGCTGATCGTCGCCGACGAGCCGGTCTCGGCCCTGGACGTCTCCATCCAGGCCCAGGTCGTCAACCTGCTGCAGAAGGTGCAGAAGGAACTGGGCATCGCGTTCGTCTTCATCGCCCACGACCTCGCGATCGTCCGGCACTTCTCGCAGCGCGTCGCGGTCATGTACCTCGGCAAGATCGTCGAGATCGCCGACCGCGACGACCTGTACGGCAACCCGCGCCACCCGTACACGCGGGCCCTGCTCTCCGCCGTGCCCGAGGCCACGGTGGACGCGGAGCCGCGCGAGCGCATCCGCCTGGTCGGCGACGTGCCCTCCCCCATCAACCCGCCCTCCGGCTGCCGCTTCCGCACCCGCTGCTGGAAGGCGACGGAGAAGTGCGCGTCGGAAGCTCCGCCGCTGGTGCAGGTGGAGGGCAACAAGCCGGGCCACCTCACGGCGTGCCACTATCCTGAGACGGCGGACGCGATTCCCGCCCCGCGCCTCGCCAAGGACCCCGAGGCGGCGGCCTGACACACCCCTTTTCGTCAGCCGTCTCCTTGCGGAACGGACTTCACCGGCCCATTGACCCGAGCCCATGAACGTCCGCTCCAGGGAAAAAGGCCCGCGCCGCTCCAGGCGCGGGCCTTCTTCCTCGTCTGCCGGAAACCTGCCACACTTTGATCGCATGTCTCAGTTCTTGCTCAACTTTCTTGACTGTACGCCTACATGACAGGAATGATCAAACTGACAGTGAGTGACCAGTCACTGAAAGTTGGAGACATATCTGTGAAGTACATCAAGAAATCGGGGCTCGTTGTAGCCATCCTGGCGCTTGCCTTCTCGTTCCTGGGCCCGGCCTCGGCGGCCCAGGCCGCCCCAGGCCACACCTTCTACATCGTCAACAAGGACACGGGCAAGTGCCTGGAATGGAACGGCTACAACAAGAAGATCACCCAGGAGAAGTGCAAGAACACCCAGTGGCAGTGGTGGAACTACAAGTCCGCGAAGTTGTGCAATTACGTCTCCCCCGGTGGTGATTACTGCCTGGGTGACGCCGGTCGCGAGAAGCCCGTATACGGCCGGCAGTACTCCGACGCACCTCAGCTCTTCTACTCCAGCCTGAACCCGAACGCGCAGACCACCATCGGCGCTCTGCAGTGCGGCTACTTCAAGGTCGTCAACGGCAATGTCATGTGTGGCGCACGCATCTTGATCAACCACGGCCACAGCTATTCTCCGAAGATGATGTGGATCATCAAGTACTGACTCCGGCAGTCGGCGGACGGGACGGCATTGAGCCGCCAGATACCAGGGTTGAAGGCCCGCGTCTCCCGGCGATTTCTAGAGGTCGTCGCAATACGTGGTCGTGTTGATCAGGCCGCGAGCAGCTTATGCAGGCGCTCGGCCGGGGTTTCCCAGCCGAGCGTTTTGCGTGGTCGGCCGTTCAGCTCGGCAGCGACGGCGTCCGGGTGCTCGCGGGTGTGGACCGCGAGGTCGGTGCCCTTGGGTGCCTCTGTGTTTGTCAAGGTGTCTGGTGCGGTGGCGTAGGCTCGGTTTCGGCGGGTCCGGGAAGTGACTTGTCCGAAGAGTCGGCCGTCGG